>DASSGH010000017.1:0-2154 GCA_035693615.1 Xanthobacteraceae bacterium | reverse complement strand
CCCACCGCAAGCGAGCACCTTCTCAAGCTGGTCGAGGCGCGTCTCGTCGCCGTCATCAAACAGGGGCGATATTGCTACTATCGGATCGCCTCGCCTTTGGTCGCGCGCATGCTGGAAAGTATCATCGCCGTCGCCGCGATCGAGGTCCCGACGCGCTATCAGCCGCGCTCGATGCGGGATGACGCACTTCGCTTCGCGCGGACCTGCTACGACCACCTGGCTGGGCAGGTCGGCGTGGCCATCGCTGACGCCCTCATGGCCAATGGATACGTTGTCCTCACGGACGACGGGGGGGAGGTGACGCAAGCCGGGACGCGTTTCCTGACGGGATTCGGGGCGGACCTGCGCCCGCACGGCAAACGAATCTTCTGTCGCCCCTGCCTCGACTGGAGCGAGCGTAAATATCACATCGCGGGTCTGGTGGGCGGAGAGATCTGGCGCCGCTGTTTGGATCTTGGTTGGCTCATCCGGGAGCGCGACGGCCGCGCGCTGCGATTGACGGCGGCCGGCAGAACGGGCCTGTCGGAAACGTTTGGAGTGAACCTGGCGACGACGGGGATTGATCGCTTGACCAACGTCCCAAGCACTGCCGACGTGCGATTGCGAGCCTAGCTCGCACCCTGACTTCTTTCGATGCCGGCGTGCATCCCGGGCTTTTTATTGCGGCCTTCCTGATACTATTGTGAAGCAAGCGATCAACCGCCGTTGCGAGGACGGAGGGTCGCTGAAGCCGTGGGTCAATCGAGGTTTGCAATGTCCAAGTTGCGCATTTACGGCGTCGCCCGTACCCGGGCGTTTCGCGCGCTCTGGATGGCGGAGGAGCTTGGGCTCGATTACGAGCATGTTCCCCTCGAGATCGGCGCTGCGGGCGCGCGCAAGCAGGAATATCTGGCGCTCAACCCCAATGGCCGCCTGCCGGCCATCGAGGAGGACGGTTTCGTCTTATGGGAATCGCTGGCGATCACGCTCTACCTCGCCAAGAAACATGGCCGGTTCTATCCGGCGGGCCTCGAAGGCGAGGCCAGAGCGTGGCAATGGAGCCTCTGGGCGGTGCAGGAGGTCGACCGCGGCGTCAACATCTGGTCGCTGCACGCCGTCCGCCTGCCGCCGGCCGATCGCGATCCGCAGCGGCTCACCGAGGCGCTCAAGGTGCTTGCTCCGCCCTTCAAGGTGCTCGATGGCGCGCTTGCCAGTCGCTCTCATTTGCTAGGTGAGGACTTCACCGTGGCCGATCTCAATGTCGCCGCGGTCATCAGCCGGGCGATCGATATGGATCTTTCCGCAACGACGCGTCTTGCGCAGTGGCTCAGGCGCTGCCTCGAACGCCCGGCGGCGCGGACGGCGCTGGCCTTGCGCGCGCAGGCCGACGCCGCGACGCCTGTCGAAGTGGTTCAGGCGATCGCCCGCTATAACCGTCTGTGAGCCGCGCGCCTGCGGCGTGCGAAGAAGAAGCGTGCCATGGCCAAACGCAGTGCCGGCATTTTGATGTTCCGACGCCGCGAGCGCGGTATCGAGGTCTTACTCATGCATCCGGGCGGGCCTTTTTGGACGAAAAAGGATGCCGGCGCCTGGTCGATCGCAAAAGGAGAATACGCGGAAGGCGAAGACGCGCTCGCCGTGGCACAGCGGGAATTCGAGGAGGAGACCGGCGCTCGCCCGCGCGGTGTTTTCCTTCCCCTCGGCGAGATCGTTCAGGCCGGACGCAAGATCGTCACCGCCTGGGCGCTCGAAGGCGATTTCGACCCCGCGGCATTGATCTCGAACCGTTTCGATTTGGAATGGCCGCCGAAGAGCGGGCGTAAGACGTCCTTTCCCGAAGTCGACCGCGCACAGTGGTTTTCACTCACCGACGCCCAGCAGAAGATGTTGCCGGGGCAACGCGAGTTCATAACTCGGCTGCTCGATGCCATTGAGTGAACCAGGTCGTCGGGGATCGCAAGCCGCGAGCGTCCGCTGAGGAAATGCCGGTGCGCGAAGGGGCCGCGAAACCAGTGCCGGCGGGCTTTTCAATCGGCGTCGCGATTGCTACATAACCCGCCGCGGGTCGTTCCCGCGCTTCCCGTTTTCGCCGGTTTGACGCGGGGTGGAGCAGCCCGGTAGCTCGTCAGGCTCATAACCTGAAGGTCGTAGGTTCAAATCCTACCCCCGCAACCA
>DASSGH010000016.1:0-12833 GCA_035693615.1 Xanthobacteraceae bacterium | reverse complement strand
ATCTCGCGGTGTTCTAACCGCCGCCGCGGCCACGGCCACGGCGGACGACTCGTTAATCCATCGCACGACGCGTCGCCTGCACAACGACGCGCGCGCATGCGTCTTCTTCATTGCTGCTCCTGGCGCGAGCAAGCTGGACGCTCGTCACCCAGCCGTTTTCGCGCTAAGCTGACTTCGCCAAACTTGGCGCCAAGTCCCGAGGAAGGAGAAGCGAGATGAGCATGAGCGTTGGTATGCTCGATCACTACAATGTGTCGACCCGTAACTTGCGCGATACGGTGCGGTTCTACGAGGAGGTGCTCGGCTTGGTGAACGGGCCGCGCCCGCCGTTCGATTTCCCCGGCGCTTGGCTCTACAGCGAAGGCCACCCCGTGCTGCATCTCAACGACATCTCGCCCACCGACAAGCCGCAGCGGCCGGATTCGGGCGTCATCGACCATATCGCCTTCGGTAGCCGCGGCTTCGAGGCCATCAAGCAGCATCTCTCGGGCAAGGGGGTGGCGTTTCGAGTCAACGAAGTACCGAACAGCACGCGCCGGCAGATTTTCCTGACCGATCCGAACAACGTGCTCATCGAGCTCAACTTCGACGTCGCGAACGAGAAGCCTTCCCGCTGAGTCGGCCGCCCGCGCGTGATCGCCGCTCGGCTGCCTTCGCCACCTTCTCGGCAACGAACCGCGGGAGCGCGAAGGCCGCCACGTGCACTTCGGGCGTCCAGTAGCGGGTGGGGAAGCGCCCCGCGCGCTCGTAACGCCGGGCGATAGTCTTGACCGAGGCATGCCGCAATTTGACGTTGTCGGTCGCCCAGCCCATGGCCAAATGGCCGCCCACGTAGGTCGGGATCGCCGCCACGTAGCAATAGCCGTCGCCAAAGAGCGCGCGGAAATGGGCGATGGCTTCGGTGAGTTCATCCGCTTGGAATATCGGTACCCCTCGCTGCGTGACCATTACGGCGCCCTTCGTCATGCAGCGCCTGCAGGCGGCGTAGAATTTCTGGCTGAACAGGACCTTGCCCGGGCCCTGCGGGTCGGTTGAATCGACGATGACAACGTCGAAGCGACGGTCGGTCTTGGCGACATATTTCATGCCGTCGGCGATGACGAGGTCGAAGCGCTTGTCGGCGAACACCGGCCCAGTGAATTCGGGGAAGTGCCGCTTGGCGAACTCGACGACCGAGGCGTCGATCTCCACCTGGGTCAGCCGTTTGACCGATTTGTGCTTGAGCACCTCTTCCGCGACCCCGCAGTCTCCCCCGCCGACGATCAACACCTCTTCGGCGTGGCCATGCGCCAAGATCGGCACATGGCTCATCATCTCGTGATAGACGAACTCGTCCGCGGTGGTGACCTGCGTCGCGCCGTCGAGCATCAACATCTTGCCGAAGAAGGGGTGCTCGAACAGAACGAGATGCTGGTGCTCGGTCTCCAACTCGTAGAGAACGCGCTTGACCTCATAGGCCATGCGGAAGCCGAGTTCGTCGAACAGCGTCTCGGGAATCCAGCGTTTTTCGGCCATGGTCGAGACGTCAGCTGACGGCCGGCGGAGCACCGGCGGGAAACAAGCCAGCCGTTCCTGCGCCCGCGTTTAGCGCCTGCTCAGGCGCGCTGTCCGCGCAAGATTTCGCTGACCTCGACCCGCTTGGCCTTGAAGGCCTTGCGCAGCACCGGGATGCAGGCATCGGGGATGGCCTTACCGCACATGAACACGTCGAGGGCGGCATAGCCGATATCGGGCCAGGTGTGGATCGAAATGTGGCTCTCGGCGAGCACCGCCACGCCCGACACGCCATTCGGCTGGAAGTGATGCACGTGGATGTGCAGCAGCGTGGCCTGGGCCGCGTCCACGCAGCGGCGCAGCGTCGCCTCGATGAGATCGATGTCGTCGAGGCCTTCCGCTCCGTGCAGATCCACGATCAGGTGCACGCCGGCGCAAGGCACGCCCTTACGCACAGCGAAATGTCCTTCACGGCCTTCCCCCGTCGCGGCCTTGACCACGGCGACGTGAGCGATGTTCTTGCGGGTGGTGCCTGGGTTCACCAAGCCCTTCCCCGATCGCAAGAGGGCGTTCTGGCGCATTTGCCGTCCTCCCCAACCGAGTGATCCAACCCGAGTGCCGACGAGCGGCGTCAGGCAAGCGAATGCCGCCGATCAGCCTTACACGAGGCCAGATCACAGCGGCTTTTCCCCCACATAAGGCCCAAGCCCCCGGAGTCAAGGAGATTCTGCAGCGCAGAGGTTGAGAAACTGCTAGCGGGGAGTGATGCGGCTGATCAGTGCACCTCGGCGCGATGAGTCCGCACGAGCAGAATACTTGCGCGGAGAGCGCGAGCAGCGCCCAAGGCGCGGCCCGCGAATCACCTCCGCGGCACGTTGCACGCGGCGGTCGGCAACGGCATTGCTCGCATGCGCGCACGCCGAGCCTGGAAGCAGGTCCGGGCAACCGTTAAGGTCGGACGAATCACGAGGGACGCAATGTCCGCCAATTCGCTCAGACGCAGGCTTGTTCGCGCCTGCCTGTGCTGCGATCCGCTGCAGGCCCCGGCGGCGCCCGCGCGCAGGAGCTTCTTGATCGGGGCGGCTGCCACGGGCTTCGTCCTTGGCCGCGTCCCGCCTGCCGCCGCGCAGGCTCCCGCCGCCAAGACGCGCATCGACGTGCATCATCATTTCCTTCCGCAATTTCACGTCGATGCCATGATGGCGCCGGGACGCCGCGCGGCGGGATCCCCGCCGCGATGGTCCCTGGCATCCTCGCTCGAGGAGATGGACAGGAGCGGAATTGCGACCGCCGTCCTCTCGGTCGTCCAGCCCGGGGTCTGGTTCGGAGACAATGTCGAGGAGGCGCGCGCCCTCGCACGCCAGCTCAACGACTATGGTGCGCGGTTGGTGCGGGATCATCCGGGGCGGTTCGGCCTGTTTGCCGTCATCGCGCCGCCCGACGTTCAAGGGAGCCTCAACGAGATCCAATACGCCTTCGACACCCTCAAGGCGGATGGCATCGCCCTGTTGACCAGCTACCAGAACAAATATCTCGGCGAGCCTTCGTTTGCCCCGGTCTATGAGGAGCTCAACCGGCGCAAGGCCGTGGTGTACGTCCACCCGACCTCGCCGGCTTGTTGCCAAGGGCTCGTTCCCGGCATCCCGCCGTCATCAATCGAATACGCGACCGACTCCACGCGCACCATCGCGCACCTCGTATTCAGCGGAACGGCGATGAAGTTTCCGGACATTCGCTGGATATTCTCCCACAGCGGCGGCACGCTGCCCTTCCTGACCGGCCGTTTCGTGCGTCTGGCCGAGGAGCGCAAGCTCGCTAATCTTCCCGATGGGCCTTTGCCCGAGTTCAGAAAGTTCCATTACGAGCTGGCGCAAGGCAATACGCCGGGCCAGATCGCCGCGCTGCTCAAGATGGTGTCGATCTCGCAGGTGCTCTACGGCACCGATTACCCGTTCCGCGACGGCGCGGAGGTCAACCGCGGCATCGCCGAATGGGGGTTCACGCCGGCCGACGAGCGCGCAATCGAACGAGAGAACGCGCTCGCGCTGTTGCCGCGCCTGAGGGCGAGCTAACCGGCGCCGCCCTGTCTCAACCCGCGACCGTGCTCCAATTCCCCGCCAACTGCTCGGCCCCGCGCAACGACAGCGCGAGGATCGTGTAAGTCGGGTTCGATGCACCGGCGGTCGTAAAGATGCCCGGCCCGGCGACATAGAGATTCGCGATCTCGTGGGTCTGGCCGTAGCTGTTGGTGACGGAATCGCCGGCGTTCGCGCCCATGATGGTGCCACCCATCAGGTGGATGGTGGGCATGTTGCCGCGCGCCGACCACACCTCCTTGGCGCCGATGCCGTTCGCGATCTTGAGGCCCTCCTCGAAGTTGGCGTTCCACAGCGCGACGGCATCCTGGTCGAAGCTATGGATGATCTTCGCGACCGGCATGCCGAACTCGTCCTTGTCGCTCGCCGGCTCGATGCGGTTCTCGATGTTCGGCAATTCCTCGCCGAACGCGCCGATGCGAGTCAGTCCGCGCGCCGCGCGTTTCATGAAGGCGGCGAGATCAGGACCGAACAGGTCGAGGCGGGCGTTCGCAAACCCACCGAGATCACTCGTCTTGAGCGCAGTGCCCGCGACAATAAACGAGCTGCCAAACGCGCCTTTATGGCTGGTCTTGCCGTAGCGGTCGTACGACATGAGCTGGGCGCCCGTAGTGCCCATGTAACTCTCGATATCCTCGTCGAACAGCGCCCAGGTGCCCGAGGAGAAATGCGCCATCATGTATTTGCCCAACAGGCCGCTGGAATTGGCGAGCCCCTTGGGGTGCTTGTCGGTTGCGGAGTTGAAGAGGAGGCGCGGGTTCTGCGCCGACCAGGCCGCGAGCACGACGACACTCGCCTCCTGCACTTGGCGCTCTTTCTTCGCGTCGTAATACTCGACGCCAGTCACCTTATTACCCTGCGTGTTGGTAAGGACGCGAGTGACTGTCGAGAGGGGACGTACTTCCGCACCCGCCTTCTTGGCGTCGCCCAGATACGTCACCAAAGGATTGGCGAGCGCGCCGGTCGGGCAGCCGACGTGGCACCAGCCGTCATAAATGCAAGCCGGACGGCCCTTGTAGTCGGCCGAGTTCATGCCAACCGCTGCCGGCACCATGCGGATGCCGGCCGCCTCGAACCCTTTGAGCCAGACTTCGCCGTTGCGGAAGGTCTTCATCGGCGGCATGGGATATGGCGCGCCCGCCGGCCGCCAAATTTCCTCCGCCTTGGCGTCGCCCGAGACGCCGACGTCTTGCGCGACCTTATCGTAATAGGGCGCGACGTCCTGGTAGGAGATCGGCCAATCGAGCGCGCGGCCGTGCTCGCTCTTGATCTTAAAGTCGTTCGGCAGGAGCCGCGGGAAATTCGCGAAGTAGTGCAGCGCCGCGCCGCCGACGCCCCATCCCGCCTGGTAGACATAGCCGAACGGGTTTTTGCCTTCGAGCAGGAACGGGCCGCTCGCCGGCTTGATCCGCCGTCCCCAGAAATCGGAGCTGATGAGATCGCTCAGCTGCCAGTCCGGTCCCTGCTCCAAGATGACGACCTTCTTGCCTGCTTTCGCCAGCACGGCGGCAAAGACCGAGCCCGACGCGCCGGCACCGACGATGACGACGTCCACTTTTTCGTTCGCCATGTCACCACCTCTTGCTCGGCGCGATGTGCGGTCTGTAGGGAATGCCAAGGGCTGCATACCCGTCCATGGTGCCGTAGACGACGTCGACGGCATCGCTGCGCAGCACCAGATAGACGAACGGTCCAGGCGGGCCTTGCCAGCCCTCGACCTTGTTCTGGCGCATGCTGTCGACGAAGTTGCGCTGCTCGGCTTCGCTCAATTCCGCGAAGGGCCGGCCATTGTTGAGGCCTTGGCTGGCACGGTCGATCGTCCCCAGCGCAGCGCGATAAAAATTCGCATAGGGCGGGCGCACGTTGAGAATGCGCGCCTCGAGCAGTGCCTCCTCCGCCGGGATCGATATCTGTTGATCGACGAAATGAGATATGCCGGCTTGGCGCGCGCCTGGGACCAGCGTCTCGCCCATCGCGTCGAGGGTGGCGGCCTGCGCGGCCGTGAGTGTCCGCAGCGCAACCCCCTGGGCGCGGGCCGCCCGCGGTGTGAGCAGAACCTCGGCGCCACCGACCGTGAACGCCAGCGCGCCGATTGCCGCGCCCTTGATCAGGGCGCGCCGTTCGATGTCGTGCATGATCTCCTCCCCCGGCGCCCACATCGGGCGCGTTATCATCGCCAGCGGTCCGTCCCGGGAAAGACGGCGGCTGCCTTTTCACTGTAAAAATTCAACTCCTGTTTGGGAATTGAATCAAGCAGGAAGGTTGCTCCGCCGCGACATACGCCTGGCGGACTCACTTCTCCGGCAACGCCAGCCTGATGTGCAGCTCGCGCAGCTGCTTGGCCGAGACCTCCGAGGGCGCCCCCATCATGAGATCCTCGGCGCGCTGGTTCATCGGAAAGAGCACCACTTCGCGCAGGTTCTCTTCCCCGCACAGCAGCATCACGATGCGGTCGATGCCGGGCGCGATGCCGCCGTGCGGCGGCGCGCCGAGCGAGAGCGCGCGCAGCATACCGCCGAATTTCTGCTCGAGCGCGTTCTCGTCGTAGCCGGCAATGGCAAACGCCTTGCGCATGATGTCGGGACGGTGATTGCGGATGGCGCCGGAGGAGAGCTCCACCCCGTTACAGACGATGTCGTACTGGATCGCCTTGATCGACAAAACCCGCTCGCGATCGGCGGGATCGAGCGCGAGGAATTCTTGCGGCGCCATGTTGGGCATGGAGAACGGGTTGTGTGAGAAGTCGATTCGCTTCTCCTCCTCGTTCCATTCGTACATGGGAAAGTCGACGATCCAGCAGAACTCGAAGCGGCCCCTGTCGATCAGCCCGAGTTCCTCGCCGATCTTCGCCCGCGCGGCGCCCGCGAGCTTGGCCGCCGCCACCGGCTTATCGGCGGCAAAGAACAGGCAATCGCCTGAGCCGATACCACCCTTGGCGCGAAGCGCCTGCTGAACATCCGGCGGCACGAATTTGGCGATCGGACCTTTGCCCTCCTCGCCCTCCCAGACGATATATCCGAGCCCCGCCGCGCCCATGTCCGAGCGCGCCCATTCGACGAGCTTGTCGAACCAGGACCGCGGCTGGCGAGCCGCGCCTGGCGCCGGAATCGCGCGAACGACGCCGCCGGCCTTGATCACGTTCCGGAAAGCGTTGAACGTAACGCTCGCTTCGCTGAACTCTTTCGTCACATCGGCGATTACCAGCGGATTGCGCAGATCCGGCTTGTCCGATCCGTATTTCAGCATCGCCTCGTGATACGGAACGAGCGGAAACTTCGGCGACACCGGCTTGCCGGCGGCAAATTCCTCGAACACGCCGCGCATCACCGGCTCGACCGCATCGAATACGTCCTGCTGGGTGACGAAACTCATTTCCAGATCGAGCTGATAAAATTCGCCGGGAGAACGGTCGGCGCGCGCATCCTCGTCGCGGAAGCAGGGCGCAATCTGAAAATAGCGGTCGAACCCGGCGATCATGATCAGCTGCTTGAACTGCTGCGGCGCCTGCGGCAGGGCGTAGAATTTTCCCGGATGCAGCCGCGAGGGCACGAGATAGTCGCGCGCCCCCTCAGGCGAGGACGCGGTCAGGATCGGCGTCTGAAACTCGATGAAGCCTTGGTCCTTCATGCGCCGACGGATGGAGTCGATCACACTGCCGCGCGTTACTATGTTTTGGTGAAGGCGCTCGCGGCGCAGGTCGAGAAAGCGGTATTTCAGCCGGATGTCTTCCGGATATTCCTGGTCGCCGAACACCGGCATGGGCAGCTCGCCGGCCGGGCCGAGCACCTCGATGTCGCTGACATAGACTTCGACGGCGCCGGTCGGCAAGTCCGGATTCTGCGTGCCGGCGGGACGCTCGCGCACCCTGCCGTCGACCCGCACCACCCATTCCGAGCGCAGCGTCTCGGCCGTTTTGAACGCCGGCGAGTCGGGGTCGGCCACCACCTGGGTGACGCCGTAGTGGTCGCGCAGATCAATGAACAACACGCCGCCATGATCGCGGATGCGATGGCACCAGCCGGAAAGGCGCACCTCCTTGCCGACGTCGCTTGCGCGCAAGGCGCCGCAGGTGTGGGTGCGATAGCGGTGCATGCCTTCCCGATCCTTTATGCCGCGCGGAAAGGCACATGCGCGGGCTCGCTTGTCAAGAACGGGAAGGCTCGCGCGGTCGCGGTGCGCGAAGCGCGCGGGTTGATCGGCGCGCGCTATTTTCCGGAGGGTATCCTCGACACCGTGCCACCTTGCTCCACCGCCGCGCCTGCACGCATGGGTGCAACACCGCGCTGCCAAGCGGGGCCTCCAACCGCGCGCTCGAGAGGACTCGAGAGGCGTGCCTCGGGGCCCGCGGCAATCCTCGCGGAGTCGAGCGAGCCGGCCACCATCACCGCGAGCGCAACGAGACTTGCGCCAATGAGCAGATTTCCGAGCATGGGCACGTGCTGTGCTTGCCAACCCTTCGACCGTTGGTCGAAGGCTTGCCGAGAAAGGTTCATCTCGATTGCCCCGCGTGCCGCAGCAAACCGATCGGAGCCCTCGACAGCGCATCGCTGATCTGCACACTCGGCGGCGTTGCGAGCAGAGATCATGAACGAGGCAAAACCGCGTAAGCCAGTGCCCGTCGATGCGACCGCGCGCATGACCACGGCGGAAGCCACCGTCGGCGCGCTCATCGCCCATGGCATCGACACGATTTACGCGCTGCCGGGCGTGCACAACGACGCGCTGTTCGACGCGCTGTTCAAGGCCGGCGACCGCATCCGCACCATTCACACGCGGCACGAGCAGGGTGCGGCCTATCTCGCCCTCGGCGCGGCGCTCGCGACCGGCAAGCCGCAGGTCTATTCGGTGGTGCCCGGACCCGGCTTGCTCAATTCGGCGGCCGCGCTGCTCACCGCCTACGGCATGAACGCACCGGTGCTGGCGCTGATCGGGCAAATCCCGCAATCCGCGATCGGCCGCGGACTTGGACACCTGCACGAGATTCGCGATCAGGCGGGGATCATCGCCCGTCTGGTCGATTTTTCCGCGCGTATTCGCGCGCCGGACGAGGCGGCAGCGCTTGTCGCGCAAGCGCTACGCGCGATGCGAACCGGTCGGCCCGGTCCGGCCGTGCTGGAATGCGCCATTGATGTTTGGGGCCGCAGCGGCCTCGTCTTTCCGCCCGCGCCGATCACGTCCGCGCCGCAGCAAGCGATCGACGAAGATGCCGTCGCCCAGGTGGCCAAGCGGCTCGCCGGCGCCAAACGGCCGCTGATCGTCGCCGGCGGCGGCGCGCAAGGCGCGGCGGCGGAGATCGCCGAACTGTCGCGGCTCTTGCAAGCGCCGGTGCTCGCCTATCGCCGCGGTCGCGGCGTGCTCGACAGCCGAGATCCGCTAAGCGTCACACTGCCGCTCGGCCGCGAGTTGTGGGGCGAAGCCGACCTCGTGCTCGGGGTCGGCACCCGGCTTTTTTATGGCTGCACGCAGTGGGGCATCGATGCCGATCTCGCCGTCATTCGCATCGATGCCGATCCCGAGGAACCGGAAAGGTTCGCGCCGCCGGCGGCGGCGCTCATCGGTGACGCCAAGCCGATCTTGCGTCGGCTGATCGATGCGCTTCCCACCCATCACCGCCCCTCGCGCCGCGCCGAAATGGAAGAACGGCAGGCGAAGATGCGCAGCCGCCTTGCCAAGCTCGCGCCGCAGATCGCCTTGCTCGAAGCGATCCGCGCGGAGCTTCCGGAGGAGGGTGTCTTCGTCGACGAGGTCACGCAGATGGGTTTCGCCGCGCGGCTCCTGCTGCCGGTCTATAAGCCGAGAACCTTCCTTTCGCCCGGATATCAGGACAACCTGGGCTGGGGTTACGCCACCGCGCTCGGCGCGCAGCACGCGCGCGCCGATGTGCCGGTGCTCTCGATTGCGGGTGATGGCGGATTTCTCTTCACGTCCAACGAGCTTGCCACCGCCATCCGCCACCGCATCCCATTGACGGTGGTCGTGTTCAACGACGGCGCCTTCGGCAACGTGCGGCGCACGCAAGAGGAGCAGTTCGGCAATCGCGTCATCGCCAGCGATCTCGCCAATCCCGACTTTGTGCGCTATGCGCAGAGCTTCGGCGCCGAAGCCGAACGCGCGCGCAATCCACAAGAGCTGCGGGCGGCGCTTAAACGTGCGTTCAAGCGGCGCGACGGGCCGAGTCTGATCGAAGTGCCGGTCTCGCAAATGCCCTCGCCCTGGGAATTCATCCACATGCCGCGCGTGCGCGGGCCTGGCTGAGCCACAAGGCCGCTGGGGCCGGGATCAGGCATCGGCCGACGCCGCCGCGGGCCGATGGGGCGGGCCATGTTGATACCGCTCGCGGCGTCCGCTTGTGCCCCTGACAAAACGGGCCGGCTGCGCTATCTAGCGCTCATGCAGTCGATTACGACGACCAAGAGACTCGCGGATGCTTGCGCGCGCATGGCCAGGCATCCGTTCGTGACGGTCGACACCGAATTCTTGCGCGAAAGCACCTATTACCCCCGGCTCTGCGTGGCGCAGATGGCGAGCCCGGAAGAGGCGATCGTCATCGACGCGCTCGCCGACGGTATCGATTTCGCTCCCTTTTTTGCCCTGATGGCCAACGAGAACGTCACTAAGGTTTTCCACGCCGCCCGTCAGGATATCGAAATCTGCTGGCACGAAGCCGGCATTATCCCCTCCCCCATCGTCGACACGCAGGTTGCGGCCATGGTGCTGGGCTACGGCGATTCCATCTCCTACGACCAGCTGGTGCAACGAATCACCGGCGACAGCCTCGACAAGTCGCACCGCTTCACCGACTGGACGCGCCGGCCGCTCAGCGACGCACAGCTGGCCTATGCGACCTCCGACGTCACCCACCTGCGCGACGTCTATATCAAGCTCTCCGCCGACCTCGAGAAGCGTGGACGCAGCGACTGGATGCGCGAAGAGATGAAGGTCCTCACCTCTCCCGCAACCTACCGGTTCGAGCCCGAGCATGCTTGGGAGCGGCTTAAGACGCGGGTGCGCAAACCCAAGGAGCTCGCCGTGCTGATCGAGGTCGCCGCCTGGCGCGAACGGGAGGCGCAGGAGCGCGACGTGCCACGCGGTCGCGTGCTCAAGGATGACGTTGTCGCCGATATCGCGGTGCAGGCGCCCACGACAATCGAGCGTCTTGCAGCGCTGCGCTCGCTGCCGCGGGGATTCGAGCGCTCGAAATGGGGCGAGGCCATCATCGAGGCGGTCAGCTGCGGGCTCGCGCGGGATACGAAAACCCTGCCGCGGCTCGACCGCCCCAGGCCGCCCGTCAACGGCCAGGCCACCGTGGAGCTGCTCAAGGTGTTGCTGCGCATGACGGCGGAACGCCATGGGGTCGCCGCCAAGGTGATTGCAACCGTCGACGACCTCGACCGCATCGCCGCCGACGACACGGCCGATGTACCGGCGCTCTCCGGGTGGCGGCGCGAACTGTTCGGCAACAAGGCGCTCGCGCTCAAGCAGGGGCGGCTCTCGCTGGCCATCGAGAAGGGCCGGGTCGTGATGCTGGAGCGCGAATGACGATCACTATGGGACCGAAAGCCCGCGCCGCCATCGCATTCGGATCGAGCGAGCCGTTGTACTGAGGGAGCGCCGTGCGCCCGCGTCAGGAGTGACGCAGGCGCTGCCGATTATCCCGTCTCCATCACCGGCTCGCGGCCGACGAGCCGCGCGAGTTGGCGCAGCCGCACGAACACGCGTTCGCCGGCGAGCGCCTTGAGGCCGTTGTCGAACCGCAACACCAAGCGGCCACGCTCGACTACCATCGGTGTCCGCGGCAGCACACCGGTGGTCGACGCGGAAACGAGATAAGCGACGCGCAGTACCGCGCCGAGGACACGCGCGCGATCGAGCACGCGAGTCGACGCCAGCTCGCGCAGCCGCGGCGAGAGCTCCTCGTCAACGAGGCCGACGTGGCGGAAGAAGACGGCGAGCGCGATGAAGGTGCGGCCGGGATGGTCCACGGCGACAAAAGCGGCGTTGGCAATGATGTTGAGCGATTGCTCGCCGCGGTAGTCAGGATGCGCCCGCCAGCCGATGTCGGCCAAAAGGCAGGCGACGTGGCGCAGCCGCCGCTCGTCCGCGGTCTCCTCGAGCCCCGACGACGCCATGAAGCGGTCGGTCCAGGAGATCAACTCCTCGCCGTGGGCGGGCGAGCGCGAGCGCAGCACGTTGAGCTCGCTCGCGGCCGCGATAAGCGGATCCTTGTCGCGCTCCTTGGCATCGAGCATCGAATAGAGCAAGCCCTCGCGCACGCCAAGCGCCGAGATCACGATGTCCTTGGGCCGCGCAATCCGCACCAAATTTTCGAGCACGAGCGCGGCATAGGCCAAGAGCGGCCGCCGCGCGTCGGCCACCACCTCGATCTGCGAGAGCATCTCGGGATCGACACGGTGCACGAGACTGGAGAACTCGAAAGCCTCCCGCGCCGGCATCACATAGCCATGCATCACGTGCAGCGGGTAACCGGTTTGCCAGATGTGCAAGCGTGCGAACGCGCGCCAAGTGCCTCCGATCGCGTAGAACGTGCGCCCCTTGCCGTGTTGGAGCAGCCCGGCGTCCTCAAGCGCCGCCCGCACGATCTTTTCCGCCTTCTTGAGCGACTTCGACGAAATGTCCTGCAGCGCCAGGCCGCCCAGCGGCAGCGTCAAGCCGGCCTTGATGCGCTGCCCCTGGACATCGGTCAGTTCGAGCGAGCCGCCGCCGAGATCGCCGACGATGCCGTCGGGCTTATGGAAGCCCGATACCACGCCGAGCGCCGACAACTCCGCTTCGCGCTTGCCCGAGAGGACGTCGATCTTGACGCCGCAAATCTCTTCGGCTTCGGCGACGAAAGTCTTGCCGTTCTTCGCCTCTCGACACGCCGCGGTCGCGATCACCCATAGCTGAGCGACCTCCATGCGGTCGCACAAGGCGCGAAAGCGCCGCAGCGCCGCATAGGCTTTCTCGATTGCGTCGGCGGCGAGCAGACCGGTGGTCTGCACCTCGCGTCCGAGCCCGGCCAGGACCTTTTCGTTGAAGATCGGCGTCGGGCTGCGCGTAAGCCCCTCGTAGACGACCAGTCGCACGGAATTCGAGCCGATGTCGATCACCCCGACCGGCGGCCCGTAATCGAGACGGCCTTGCGCGACATTCATGGCGAGACGACGCCGCTTACGAGCGGTCGAGACGGCGTATAAGGCTTCGCGGGGATGATTCCTTGAGCGATTTGCCACGGCCCGACAG
>DASSGH010000015.1:0-9478 GCA_035693615.1 Xanthobacteraceae bacterium | reverse complement strand
ACGGACTATTGGGTCAGCAAACTGTTCTTCGACCTGCAGCACGACGCGAAGCTGGCGTCGGAATATCGCGCCGACATGGCGGGTGTCATCGGCCGCTACGAGATCAAGCCGGACATCCGCAAGGCGCTGCTCGAGGACGACGTCGGCAAGATCGCGCCGCTGGTCAACGCCTATCTGCTGCGCTTCTATTTCCAGATCCGCGGCATGCCGCAAGACGAGTTCATCGCCCGGCTGCACGCGCTCCAGGCAGGGAAAGGAAAGGCGCATGGCTGATCTCGTGGGCGCATTCGCGGCCAGTCACGGGCCGATCATCGCGCGCGATTGGGACACGATGGCGACCGACCACCGCGATCGGCTGGCCGCCGGCTTTGACGAGCTCGGGCGCCGGCTCAAGGCCTGCCGGCCGGATCTGCTCGTCGTCATCTCGCCCGATCACTGGGTCAACTTTTTCATCAGCAACCTCCCCGCGGTCTGTATCGGTATCGGCGAGGAGCACGACGGCCCGCCGGAGCCGTTCATGCGGAAGGTGTTTACGCGCGAGCGGCTCAAAGGCCACGCCGCGTTCGGTCGGCACCTGCTGCAGACCGCGCTTGATGGCGATTTCGAGCCCGCGCTATCGCATCGCCTCAAGCTCGACCACGGCACCTGCATCCCGCTCTGGCGCATGGCGGTCGATGCCGAGCTGCCCATCGTGCCGCTTCTCATCAACGATCTGGAGGAGCCGATGCCGAGCATCCGCCGCTGCCTCGCCTGGGGCCGGCTGCTGCGACAAGCGATCGAGAGCTACCGCGAGCCATTGCGGATCGCGGTGCTCGGCACTGGCGGCTTGAGCCACTCGATCGGCGAGCCGACGATGGGATGGATCGATGAGGAGTTCGATCACGCCTGCATCCGGCACTTCGCCGATGGCGAGGACGCACGGCTCGCCGCGTTTCTCACCGAGGCGCTTCCGCGCACCGGCAACGGCGCGCACGAAATCCGCGACTGGGTGGTCGCCCATGCCGCGGCTGGCAGCAAGGGATTCGAGTTGATCGACTATTTTCCGAGCCCGCAAACGCTCGTCGGCGCCGGCTTTGCAGCATGGCGCGTCGCGGCATGAAGTCGTAAGCTCCGTCAGCCACGCAGTCCTGACGTCCTGAAGTCCGCACGAGGGCTCGGCCGCAAGGGCTCCCCCGCCGTCGGGCCGGGGACGATGGCGATACTGAACACGTCGAAAGCGAGGTCGGCATGGCCGCAAGCGCGCCCTTTTCCGCGGAACCGCCCTACGAGGGGCCGGCGCTGCCCGCGCGATCGAAGACTTTGAGCGAGCGCATCAGCGAGTATGTCGCGAGCAGGCTTTTCATCACCATCCTGCTCGTGCTGCTCGTGTTGGCCGGACTGCCCATTGCGGTGTGGCTTGACCTGCGCAACCTCTCGGAGCGTGCGCTGAGCGAGCAGGCCGACGAGCTATCCTCGACGATAGACACCATCCGAAATTATTACGCCAGCAACATAGTTGGACGCGTCCTTGCTCACGGCGACAAGACGCAGGTGCTGCCCAATTACGGCGAGGTTCCCGGCGCGATTCCGATCCCGGCCACGCTTTCGCTCGAGCTGGGCGACTTGATCAACCGCAACAACGGCAATACGCAATTCCGGTTTTTCTCTGATTATCCCTTCAAAAACCGGCCGCCGCACGCGTTCGACTCCTTCGAGCGAGACGCGCTCGAAAAGCTGCGGGAAAATCCGCATTCGCGCGTATACGGAGTTTCCGGGTCGATTTTCGATCGCCGCGTCCGCCTGGCGACTCCGATCATCCTGACAGCCGCCTGCGTGAGCTGCCACAACAGTCATCCCGACAGCCCCAAACGCGATTGGCAGGTCGGCGACGTGCGCGGCATCGAAGAATTCATCATCACCCAACCGATCGCTGCCCACATCTTTGCCTTCAAATATCTCCTCCTCTATTTCGCTTTTGTCGCCATAACCGGCCTCGCCTTCATCGCCCTGCAGCACCATCAGTCCGGCGTCATCGCGCGCTTCAATCGCGAGCTGGGAAAAGCCAACGAATTTCTCTCCGATCTGGCGAAGAAAATTGCGAAGTACCTGCCGCCGCAGCTCTACCGCGGCATCTTCGCCGGCAAGGACGTGCAGATCGCCACCGAGCGTAAGAAACTGACGGTGTTCTTCTCCGACGTGGTCGACTTCACGTCGACAGCGGAGCGGATGCAGCCGGAAGAATTCACTGCCTTGCTCAACGAATACCTGACCGAAATGTCGATGATCGCTACAGCGCACGGCGGCACCGTGAACAAATTCATCGGCGACGCGATTCTCGTGTTCTTCGGCGATCCGGAATCGCGCGGGGCGGTGGAAGACGCCAAGGCATGCCTAACCATGGCGCTCGAGATGCAGCGCCGCCTCGCCGAGCTCAACGTTCAGTGGCGAAAGCGCGGGATCGCCGAGCCGTTCCGCGCGCGTATGGGCATCAACACCGGCTTCTGCAATGTCGGGAATTTCGGCAGCGATGACCGCATGGACTACACGATCATCGGCGCCGAAACCAATCTCGCTGCGCGCCTGCAATCGATCGCGCAGCCCGGCGAGATCGTGCTGAGTTACGAGACGTTCATGCTCGTACGGGACATGGTGCGGGCGCACCCGCTGGAGCCGATCACCTTGAAGGGAATCGCCCATCCGGTGGTACCCTACGTCGTGGAAGGGCGCATCGACGGCGCACACCAAGCCGCGCAGGTCATCAGCGAGCACGAAACCGGCCTCGACCTCTTCATCGATACGAACGCGATCGACGCGTCCTCCGCCGAGCGCGTGCGCCGGACCTTGGAAAAGGTGGCCGCCGAGTTGAAGTTTCGCAGCGGGGCAGCGCAATCGACTTGAACGGACCTCACACCGTGCTCGGCGCCACCGCTTCCTGATGCCACAGCAAGAAGCGCCGCCGCGTCAGCGTCATGCCCTTGACCAGCGCATAGCCGATCACCGCGATCTCCACGATTCCCGCAAACACCCCGCGGGAATCGGCAAAGCGCGCCGCGGTGTTCATCGCGCCGCCCAACCCATAGCCGCCCATAAACATCTCGGTCACGATTGCGACGATGAGCGCGATCGGCAGCGCCACCTGCAGCCCGGTCATGATTTGCGGCAGCGCCGCCGGCAGAGCGATCTGCCACAGCAGCTCGCGCTCCCCCGCGCCCATATTGCGCGCCGACCATAACAGCTCGCGTTCGACCCCGCGGATGCCGACGACCGTTGCGGTAACGACCGGAAAGACCGCCTCCACGGCGATCATGGTGATTTTCGACACGTCGTAGACGCCGAGCCACAGGATGACCACGGGCAGAAAGGCGATCTTCGGCATCGGGAAACCGACCGAGATAATGGGATCGAAGAACCAGCTGGTCAGCCGATTGCGGGAAATCCCCATGCCCAGCGCGATGCCGGCGACAGCCCCGATCAGAAAGCCGCTGAGCGCGCGGTAAAGCGTCACGGCGGTGTTGGTCAGGAGATCACCGGTGAAGAGGTCATTCCAGATCCGCTCCAGAACGGCGCTCAGCGCCGGCAGCATAAATGGCGTGAACGCGCCCGAGCGCGCCGCTACCTCCCAAGCCAGCGCGAGCGCAAGGATGGAAAACACCCGCGCAAAGCCCCAAGCGGCGCGCTGCACCCAACGATAGCGCGCCTGCTCAGCAAACGATCCGGCGGTATGCTCTAGCCCTGCCATCGCAGCATCCGTTGCATGACGACGAGGTAAATCCGGTCGGCCACGAACCCGAGCAGCGCCACGGTGAGGACGACCGCGAACATCGCATCATAGGTGCCGCTCGCGCCGAGAAAGCCGATGAGGTAGCCCAGGCCTTCGCGCGCCGCGATGAGCTCGGAGCTCACCAACAGGATGAAGGACAGCGCGAGCGCCGTGCGGATGCCGTTGAGCAACTCGGGCATCGCGCTCGGCACGACCACGTCCCACAACATGCGCAGTCGATTTGCTCCCATGCTGCGGGCCGACCAGACCAGCGCCTGCTCGCTGGAACGCGCGCCGTTGAAGGCGCCAATCGTGACCGGAAGCATGCAGCCGAGAAAGATCAACAGGATTTTCGACCCGTTGCCGAATCCGAGCCACAACACGGTCACCGGGATCAGCGCCGATTTTGGCATCGGGTAGAACATTTCCACCAAAGGACTGAGCAGGACGTTCACCACCCGCCACCAGGCCATGAATATGCCGAGCGCCGCCCCGATCACGACGGCGAGAGCGAGCCCGGCGCCCGCGCGCCACAGTGACGCTGCGCCGTTGCTGATAAGCTCCCCGTCCTTGAGAAGCTCGACCCAGGCAGCCAGCACGCTGGTCAGCGGCGGCAACGCAAGCGTGGAGATCAGGCCGCTGCGCGCGCCGACCTCCCACGCCAGCGCGAGCAGAAGCAGCGGAACGTAGCGCAGCAGCGCCGCCGTCATGGCAAGCTCTCGTTCATCTCGCTTGCCGCGGCTGAGGTCGCCCCTGCGCGAGTTCGCAGACTCGCCGATCTCGCGTGAGCTCGACTTTTTCCGGGAAGAGAGCTGGGATGGCCGGGCATCAACGGCTCATTCATGCCGCCCGCCCTGCGCCTTGATCGCTTCGATGCGCACCAGGTTCCAGATCTCGTCAACCTTGTCGATGAAGCCCTCGTTCTTGAAGATGGCAGGATCACTCTTGTCGAATTTGGTGTCGACCAAAGCCTTGATGCGACCGGGCCGCGCCGACATCACCGCCACGCGGTCGGCAAGATAGACCGCCTCCTGCACGTCGTGGGTCACGAAGATCACGGTTTTCGGCGTGCGCTGCCAGATGCTCAGCAGTTCGGACTGCATGAGGCCGCGGGTCTGGGCGTCGAGCGCGCCGAACGGCTCGTCCATCAGCAGGATTTTCGGATCGAAGGCCAGCGTGCGCGCAATGGCAGTCCGTTGGCGCATTCCGCCCGAAAGCTGTGACGGATAGCTGTCCTCGAAGCCGGTGAGTCCGACGAGATCGATGAAGGATTGCGCCCGTCTCTCGCGTTCCTCGCGCGCAAGGCCCATCCGCTCCAAGCCGTATAGGACATTGGCGCGGACCGTCTTCCACGGAAACAGCGCGAAGTGCTGAAACACGATGCCGCGATCGGGCCCCGGGGCGCCGATCGGCTTACCCTCGATGAGGATCTTGCCGGTCTCCGTGGGAAGAAAGCCGCCGATGAGATAGAGCAGCGTCGACTTGCCGCAACCGGAAGGTCCGAGCAGCGCAACGAATTCACGCGTGCGCACATCGAGCGAGACGTCCTCGAGCGCGAGCACCGGCCGGCCGGTCGGCGGGCGATAGCAATGGCTCACGCCATCGACAACGATTTGCGCCTGCACCATGGCCCGCAGCCCGTTCCCCGGCCTTCCACACTCCGGCAAGCTAGCCAAATCCCGTGGGCGCGGCAAAGCCTACGCGCCCACGACCGCCAGAGTGGATCGATGCGTGCTTGCGCGCACAGGTGCTGCATGAAGCGGCGCCTGGCGCATGCGGCGAGCTTGTTTTTTCTCTCGCGACTCTGCGCCCGATGAACCTTACGCTGCGGTTCGCCGGGGCGAGATTATTTGGCGGCGATCCCCGGCGCCGCGGCTGACGGGCCATCGTTGCGGAGAGCAACGGCTGGCCTCGTCACAATTGAGGAAGACCCGCGCGGATTGCCGAGGCCGGGTTTGCAAACACGCGGCCAACACTGCGCAGGGTGCGCATCTGAGTAAACAACGCACGATAAGCCGCGGGATTTCAAAACGCGCCTTTCGCCGTTGCCGTTCTCGAACAATTACGCCCGTGCAATTGCCGATCATGTGCCCAGCTGCTGCGGAGCGGCTGTTGACTGGAGCGGGCGCTTTTGTTCGATCGGCGCATTGTCCCAATGCCAACACGGCTTTGTTCGTTACTCGACTCAGATCGAGGTCGGTGGATGGCGGGTGGCACGCACCGCTGGCCGGGAGCTTTACTGTATTTAAAGCGTGGCGGGGCGGATGTGCGCAGCGCCCGGGCGCGAGCGGCGCGGCTATTCAGCGACCGGCGCCCCAACCTGCGGCCGATCAGGCTGCTCGGGCGCTGCGGGCATAAGCACTTGAAATCATGGGATAATTTTCCGGTAAAAAATTTTTGATCGGCGGGGGAACCATTGCATCGTTCCCGGCGTTTGCGGCGTCAGGTGGTGCTTCGACCTCGAAGCGCCTAGGGGTATAAGCACATGGCCGGAGCCAGCCGGTCGGAGGGCACTCATCCGCAAAGGACCTGTGGATGTCTTGCGCCAGA
Source organism: Xanthobacteraceae bacterium (assembly GCA_035693615.1). Taxonomy (GTDB): domain Bacteria; phylum Pseudomonadota; class Alphaproteobacteria; order Rhizobiales; family Xanthobacteraceae; genus VAZQ01. Next base: position 3,189 of record DASSGH010000015.1, on the reverse strand, counting down.
GGGTTGCGGCGCGGGACGTGGCGCGCGCGTGGCACGAGGCCGGCCCGCGCGCAGTCGCGATGAGTTCCATCCAGCACTCTCGATCGGCGGGCTTCGACTGCCCCGTCCACAATCGCGGCGTCCCCGCCGCATCGCTATGATAGCGCCGCTGCGCGCGCGACACTCCGCCGTTTGATCCGCGCCTGGAGGAAACCATGCGAGCCAACCCCGAGCCGGTCGGCGACATCAAGACCAATGGCCCGTCTCCCGGCGGCGTAGCCGCGGAAACGCCCGACCGCGGCGTCGACGGCAGCACTTCCCCCGAGCTTCACGAACTTCTCAACGCGCTCCAGTCGATGCGCGTCGGCGACTTCTCGGTTCGGTTGGCCGCCGGTCAGGTCGGGCTTTTGGGCAAGATCGCCGACAGCTTCAACGACATCGTCACCGCCAATCAGCGGATGGCGCAGCAGCTCGAGCGCGTCGGCCAGGTGGTGGGCCGGGAGGGAAAGACGCGCCAGCGGGTGAAGTTCGGGCTGTCGCACGGCGCTTGGTCCGAGATGGAAACCTCCGTCAATACTCTCATTGACGATCTGCTCTGGCCGACGACGGAAGTGACTCGGGCCATCTCCGCGGTCGCCAAGGGCGATTTGCTGCAAACCGTGCCGCTCGATGTCGACGGGCGGCCGCTGCAGGGCGAATTTTTGCGCGCGGCCAATATCGTCAACACCATGATCAAGCAGCTCAACGTGTTCACCTCGGAGGTGACGCGCGTGGCGCGCGAGGTCGGCACTGAAGGCAAGCTCGGCGGTCAGGCGCAGGTGCGCGAGGTGACCGGCGTGTGGAAGGAGCTCACCGAGAGCGTCAACTTGATGGCGTCGAATCTCACGGCGCAGGTCCGTAACATCGCCGACGTCACCATCGCCGTCGCGATGGGCGACCTTTCCAAGAAAATCACCGTCGACGTCCGCGGCGAGATTCTGCAGCTCAAGGAAGCCATCAACACGATGGTCGACCAGTTGCGGTCGTTCGCCTCGGAAGTGACGCGCGTGGCGCGCGAGGTCGGCACTGAGGGCAAGCTGGGCGGCCAGGCGATCGTGCCCGGCGTCGCCGGCACCTGGAAGGATCTGACTGACTCGGTGAATGCCATGTGCGGCAACCTCACCGACCAGGTGCGCAACATCGCCCAGGTGACGACAGCGGTCGCGCGTGGCGACCTCTCGCGCAAGATCACCGTCGACGTGCGCGGCGAGATTCTCGAACTGAAGGACACCATCAACACGATGGTGGACCAGTTGAACGCGTTTGCCTCGGAAGTGACGCGCGTGGCGCGCGAGGTCGGCACCGAAGGCAAGCTCGGCGGTCAAGCGCAGGTGCCCGGCGTCGCCGGCACGTGGAAGGACCTGACCGACAGCGTCAACTTCATGGCCTCCAACCTGACCGCGCAGGTCCGCAACATCGCCGACGTGGCCACCGCCATCGCCGGCGGCGACCTCTCGAAGAAGATCACGGTGAACGTGAGCGGCGAAATCCTGCAGCTCAAGGAGACCATCAATACGATGGTCGATCAGCACAATGCCTTCGCCGGCGAAGTGACGCGCGTCGCGCGCGAGGTGGGAACCGAAGGGCGGCTTGGCGGACAAGCCAACGTGCTCGGCGTCGCCGGGACCTGGAAAGATTTGACCGACAGCGTGAACTCGATGGCCTCGAACCTGACCGCGCAGGTCCGCAACATCGCCGAGGTCGCCACCGCCATCGCCAGCGGCGATTTGTCGAAGAAGATCACCGTGGACGTGCGCGGCGAAATTCTCGAGCTGAAGGACACCATCAATACCATGGTGGACCAGCTCAACGCCTTCGCCGGCGAAGTGACGCGCGTCGCGCGCGAGGTCGGCACCGAAGGCAAGCTCGGCGGTCAGGCGATGGTGCGCGGCGTTGCCGGCACGTGGAAGGACCTGACCGACAGCGTCAACTCCATGGCGTCGAACCTGACGGGGCAGGTCCGCAATATCGCCGAGGTGGCGACCGCCGTGGCGCAAGGCGACCTGTCGAAGAAGATCACCGTCAATGTGAGCGGCGAAATCCTGCAGCTCAAGGAAACGCTCAACACGATGGTGGACCAGCTCAACGCCTTCGCCGCGGAAGTCACGCGCGTCGCGCGCGAGGTCGGCACCGAAGGCAAGCTCGGCGGTCAGGCGCAAGTGCCCGGCGTGGCCGGCACGTGGAAGGACCTGACCGACAGCGTCAACTCGATGGCCGGCAATCTCACCGACCAAGTGCGCAACATCGCCGAAGTGGCGACCGCGATCGCCGGCGGCGACCTCTCGCGCAAGATCACGGTCGACGTGCGCGGCGAAATCCTTCAGCTGAAGGAAACGCTCAACACGATGGTTGATCAGCTCAACCGCTTCGCCGGCGAGGTGACGCGCGTCGCGCGCGAGGTGGGCACCGAGGGGCGGCTCGGCGGCCAGGCCAACGTGCCCGGCGTGGCCGGCACGTGGAAGGATTTGACCGACAGCGTGAACTCGATGGCGGGCAACCTCACCGCCCAGGTGCGCAACATCGCCGAAGTGACCACCGCGGTGGCGCGCGGCGATCTTTCGCGCAAGATCACGGTCGACGTGAAAGGCGAGATTCTGGAGTTGAAGAACACCATCAACACGATGGTGGATCAGCTCAACTCGTTTGCGTCGGAAGTCACGCGCGTGGCGCGCGAGGTCGGAACCGAAGGCAAGCTCGGCGGCCAGGCGCAAGTGCCCGGCGTCGCCGGCACGTGGAAGGACTTGACCGACAACGTCAATTTCATGGCCTCCAATCTCACCGCGCAGGTGCGCAACATCGCCGAAGTGGCGACTGCGATCGCCAGCGGCGACCTCTCTCGGAAGATCACCGTGGACGTCCGTGGCGAGATCCTCTTCCTGAAGGAAACGCTGAACACGATGGTCGAGCAGTTGCGCTCGTTCGCCGCCGAGGTGACGCGCGTGGCGCGCGAGGTCGGCACAGAAGGCAAGCTCGGCGGTCAGGCGGTCGTGCCGGGGGTGGCCGGAACTTGGAAGGACTTGACCGACAACGTGAACCTGCTCGCCGCCAACCTCACGACGCAGGTTCGCAACATCGCCGAGGTGACCACCGCCGTGGCGCGCGGCGACCTCTCCCGCAAGATCACCGTCGACGTAAAAGGCGAGATTCTCGAGCTCAAGGACACCATTAACA
>DASSGH010000014.1:0-23060 GCA_035693615.1 Xanthobacteraceae bacterium | reverse complement strand
CTGTCCTTAGTACGAGAGGACCGGGATGGACGTACCTCTGGTGGAGCAGTTGTGGCGCCAGCCGCAGTGCTGCGTAGCTATGTACGGACGGGATAACCGCTGAAAGCATCTAAGCGGGAAACCCACCTCGAAACGAGTTCTCCCTTAAGAGCCGTGGTAGACCACCACGTTGATAGGCCGGGTGTGCAAGCGCGGCAACGCGTTCAGCTTACCGGTACTAATCGCTCGTTTGAGCTTGATCGTCTCTCATCTTCAATGCGCATTGGACGGCGAACATCCGCGACCGATGACGGAAGTCAGAGGTCGCGTGATTGTCATCGTAGCGATGGCGACCAGCTTGCGCGGAAGTCGGACAGAGACAAAGGCGGCCATTCTTTCGCCCTCTCTCTCCGACCTCCGTCACCCGTCCTTCGCCGGCCTGGTGGTATTAGCGGGGAGCCCGAACCCGATCCCATCCCGAACTCGGCCGTTAAACTTCCCAGCGCCGATGGTACTAAGTCTCAAGACTTGGAAGAGTAGGTCGCTGCCAGGCCTGCCAAGGACGTTCACCTCTTCATGATGTATCTCTGTCAACCGCCGCAGGCTCCGCCGCGGCGGTTTTTGTTCGCCCGCTCGCATAGGTTTGCGGGGGACCGAACGCGCCGGCGTGCGTCACGCCAGATCCAAGTGCCACCATCCGCCTTTGCCGTCGGTCCTGACGCCTCCCCGCTCGCCGTGTTCTGTGCTACCTGTGCGGCAACGATAAAAGGCGCCGTAAACGCGGCGCCGGGGGTCGCCGGAGGGAAAGCGTGACGGCAGACGCCGCGGCATTTGCCGCGCCCGCTGCAAAGGTCGAGCGCGGCGCACGACTAGGCATCGTGGCCGGCCGGTTGTGGTCGGCCGCGCTGTTCGCGCTGCTCGGGTTTCTCGTCCTCTACCCCGTCGCGATGCTCGTTCTCGGCGCGCTCACCAACACCAATCCGGTGGTGGATGGATTCGGCGTGTTCGATCTGTCGCTCGCCAATTTCGTCCGCGTTCTCGGCAATCCCAACGTCCATCTTGCATTGGCAAACTCGCTGATTGCCTGCACCGGCGGCACCGCGCTCGCGGTTCTGATCGGGCTCACTTTTTCCTGGATCGTCGTGCGCACCAACACGCCGTGGCGAGGCTTCGTCGCCGCCGTGAGCCTGATCCCGCTGTTCGTGCCGCCGCTGGTCGCGGGCGTCGCCTGGTCGATTCTGGGCTCGCCGAAGTCCGGCCTCATCAACACGATGCTGGGATGGGCCGGGATCACCTGGCGCATCGATCTCTACTCGATGGCCGGACTGATCGTCGTGTTCGGCATGTATTACGCGCCTTACGTCTACATGTTCACCGCGTCGGCGCTGCGAAACATGGATCCGAGCCTCGAGGAGGCGGCGGAGATCGCCGGCGTCAGTCCGCTCCGTACCCTGTTCACCGTTACGTTTCCGCTGATCGCGCCGGCAATCGTTTCCGGCATGCTGCTGTCCTTCATCGTCATGCTCGGCATCTACGGCATCCCTGCGGTGCTCGGCGCGCCAGCCGACATTCCCGTGCTGACGACATACATTTTCAAGCTGACCAACTGGTCGCCGCCGCTCTACAGCACGGCTGCCGCGGTCGCGATCATCCTGATGGTGGTGACCGGCGCGCTGGTGGTATTGCAGCAGCGTGTCCTTGCCGGCCGCAGCTTCACGACGGTTTCCGGCAAGGCGTTCCGGCCGCGGGTGATCGAACTCGGACCCTGGCGCTGGTTCACGTTCGGCTTGGCGCTCGTCTACCTCTTCACCGTAGTCGTGCTGCCTACGCTTGCGCTGATCGTGGCCGCCTTTCGCCGCTTCCTGTTCATTCCGAATGCCGCCAGCCTGTTCGACATGCGACATTACTCGCTAGTGCATTTCGACTCCATCTTCGATAACCCGCTTACCATGCGGTCGATCTGGAACACCATGGAGGTCGGCTTAGCGACCGCGATCCTCGGCGGGATCATCGCCTTTGCCATTGGCTATACCGTCCACCGCAGCCACGCCCCCGCGCGACGCGCGATCGACCTCGTCGCCACGCTGCCCGTCGCGATCCCGGGCCTGGTGATCGGCGTCGCTTATCTGTGGGCTTGGGTCGGATTGCCCGGCGGGCTCTATGGCACGATCTGGATTCTCGTTCTCGCCTTCGTCGCGCGTTTCATGCCCGACACTATGAAGTCACTCTCCACGTCTTTCCTGCAGATTCATCGCGAGCTTGAAGAGGCGGCCTGGGTCTGCGGCAAGGGTCGCATCGCCACCATCCGCACGATCGTGCTGCCGCTGGCGCGGCCCGGCACGGTCGCGGCGATGACGCTGTTGTTCATCCTGGCCATCCGCGAGCTCGGCTCGTCGCTTTTTCTTTACACCAGCGACACGATGGTCATGGCGGTGCTGCTGCTCGACTATTACGAAGGCGGCAATACCGGAAAAGCGGCCGCCTTTAGCCTAGTACAGACGGTACTTCTCGCCGCGGTGATCGGGATCGCCGGCTGGCTGTCGCGCGGACGCAACACGCAAGCCAGCGTTGGCCGCGCGGGGTGATGAGCATGACAACAGGAGGAACGTCGCCATGAAGTCGATGTTGACCGCGCTCGCCGTCATCAGCGTGACCGCGATTCCGGCGACCGCACAAGATTTCGGACCGCCCGAACTGATCGCTGCCGCGAAGAAGGAAGGCAGGCTCGTCTACTACACCGCCAACTTCGCCGAGGTCGAGCAGGAGGTCATCAAGGCCTTCAACAAGCGATTTCCCGAGATCAAGGTGGAGATGGTGCGCGCCCCCGGCGGGCAGCTCATCACTCGCGTGAAAACCGAAGCCGCCGCCGGCAAGCTCACCGCGGACGTGGTCGACCACTCAGATCGCGCGCTCATGGCCGATCTCGTCGACCTGTTCCAGGATTACGCGCCGCCGAACGCCAAGGACTATCTGCCCGACTCGCTGATTTCGCCGAAGCTGTGGCCGCGCGTCACGCTGGTATGGTCGATTGCCTACAATTCGGCGCTGGTGAAGAACCCGCCGAAGAGCTGGATGGATCTGACCAAGCCGGAATACGGCAACAGGCAGATCGGCGAGGTCATCGCGCCTTCCGGCGGCACGACCTGGACGCGGGTCATGTTCGAGCGTCAGGTGCTGGGCGAGGATTATTGGAAGAAGCAGGCGGCCACTAGCCCGGTGCTCTATCCGTCCGGCGCGCCGATGTCGGATGCGCTGGTGAGGGGCGAGATCTCTATAGGTCCGCTGCTGTACAACATCGTCTATCCCAAGAAGAGGGATGGCGCCCCGCTAGAGATCTTCTTTGCGCCCGAAGGCGCGCCGGTCAATCCCTATGCCAGCGGCGTGCCGTCGACGGCGAAGAACCCCAACGCAGCGAAGTTGTTCCTCAACTGGTGCCTGTCGGCGGAAGGCCAGACCTTCATGATCAAGGAGCTTGGAAACCTTACCTCGCTGCGGCAGCCGCCGATCTATCCGGAAGGCTTCGATCCGAAGGTGGTGAAGGTCTGGTTGCCGAACTTTGATCAATACGTAAAACTGCACGCTTCCTGGGTCGAGGATTGGAACAAGATTTACGGTTACCGGCAGTGAAGCGCTAAGTTCAATCCGGAACGGCTCGGAGGCGCGCGTGTCGGCTTCCCTCGACGTCCGCGATCTGCGCAAGCAATTCGCCACCGGCCGGCCCGCCGTGGATGGAGTCAGCTTTCACGTCCCGGCCGGCGAGATCGTGGTGCTGCTCGGTCCCTCCGGCTGTGGCAAGACCACCACGCTGCGCTGCATCGCCGGTCTCGAGCATCCGACCGCCGGGCGCGTCAGTATCGGCGGACGGGTGGTATCGGCGCCGGCGGAAGGCGCACACGTGCCGCCCCGCTCGCGCAACATCGGCATGGTGTTCCAGTCCTACGCGGTCTGGCCGCACATGACGGTCAAGCAGAACGTCGCCTATCCGCTTCGCCATCGCCGCGTCCCGCGCGCCGAGATCGAGCGCAAGACCGCCGAGGTATTGGAGCTCGTGGGGCTGGCGCAGTACGCCGATCGCTCCGTGGTGTCCCTATCGGGCGGGCAAATGCAGCGCGTAGCGCTTGCGCGCAGCCTGGTCTATCAGCCCCAGCTTCTTCTGCTCGACGAGCCGCTGAGCAATCTCGACGCGCAGCTGCGTTTGCGGCTGCGCGACGATTTGCGGCGCATCATCAAGCAGACCGGGGTGACGGCGGTCTACGTGACCCACGATCAGGCAGAGGCCGTGGTGCTCGGCGACCGCATCGGTGTCATGCGTGACGGCAAGCTGCTGCAAATGTCGTCCGCCGACGAGATCTACAATCGACCCGCGGACCTTTTCGTCGCCAAGTTCACCGGCGCATCTAACTTGCTCGCCGGCCGCGTGGTGGCGCGCAACGGCGAATTCGGCATCGTCGATGCGGGCGGACAGCGTCTGACGGCGCTCATGCCCGCGACGGTCGAGGCCGGCGAGGGAGTCAAAATCGCGGTGCGGCCGGAGAACGTCCGCATTGGCAATGATGCCACGACCGGCGCCGACAATCGGTTTACCGCCCGGATCGCGGCACTCCGCTACCAAGGCACACAGACAATTTATGAGTTGACGGCGCTCGGCGGCCGACTCGAAGCGCTCGAGCTCGGTACCCGCGCGCGGCATGCGATCGGCAGCGACGTGGACGTGCTTCTACCGCCCGCGCTGTGCTGGGCCTATCCTGCACGCGAGGAAGCCGCGCCGGACTAGACGCTCTCGCGCGTCTGCGGCTCGAACCTGACGGAGGCCGTCGTGCTGGCCCGCTCCGCATCGATGCGCGATCGCATCGACATGTACAACACCAACCCGCTCAAAATCGGCATTTTCGGCGCCAACTGCTCGTCCGGCCGCTCCGCCACCAGGGTTCCAGAACGTTGGTCCGCGAGTTGGCCGGACTGCCTGCGCCTCGCGCGCATGGCGGAAGAGGGGGGTATCGATTTCATGCTGCCGATCGGCCGCTGGAAGGGCTACGGCGGCGACACGGATTTTCACGGCAGCACACTGGAGACCGTCACCTGGGCGGTCGGCCTCCTCTCGGCAACGCAGCGCATGACCGTATTCGGCACGGTACACGCGCCCCTGTTCCACCCGCTGATCGCGGCCAAGGAATTCGTGACCGCCGACCACGTCGGCCAAGGACGCTTCGGCGTCAATCTGGTCGTCGGCTGGAATGAGGGGGAATTCGAGATGTTCGGCGTGACGCAGCGCGAGCACGACGCGCGTTACGCTTTCGCCCAGGAATGGCTCGACGTGGTCAAGCAAGCCTGGTCCGAACGCGGCGCTTTCGATTTTCAGGGAGAGTTCCTCAAGCTCAAGGGCGTGCGCGCCCATCCCAAGCCTTACGGCGAGACGCGGCCGATCCTCATGAACGCCGGCTCGTCGCAAGTCGGCCAGGACTTTGCATTGCGCAACTGCGATGCGTTTTTCGTGGCGACCGCGGGCTCGCGCACTTCGCTCGAGGGCAATGCCAAGAAGGTCGACGAGATCAAGCGCGCGGCGCAAGCTTTCGGCCGGGATATCGAGGTCTACACCGTCGGCCAGGTAATCTGTCGCGCCACCCAGACGCAGGCGGAAGAGTACTATCGCCACGCTATCATCGAGAACGCCGATTGGGGTGCGATCGACGGCATGCTCGCGAACAAGAACATCACGCCCCAGACGATTCCACCCGAGGAGTACGCCAAGAAACGCCAGTACTTTGCGAGCAATGCGATCGGCGGCTATGCGTTCGTGGGAACACCGGACCGCGTGGCGGACGAGTTCGCCAGCATCAGCAAAGCCGGCATGCGCGGCATCGCCCTCTCGTTCGTCAACTATCTCGACGAGCTGCCGTATTTCTGTGACGAAGTGCTTCCGCGCCTGGTGCGGCTCGGGGTGCGGACGGCGAATTGAGCCGGTCGCTTCCCGTTCCATGCGAGACCGTTGCGACACGACAAAACCATGATCAACGGTGAGAACCAGAGGGGGCGAGGAGGGACCATGCCCATGGCAGCGAGCAAGGCGCGCAATCAAGCCGTGCGGCCGCAGGTGGCGGGCAGCGCCTGCGTGGCCGCGATGTTGCTCCTCCTCGTTCCGCTTCTCACGCTTGAAGCCGATGCACGCGGCGGTGGCGGAGGTTTTAGTGGGCGCGGCGGCGGTTTTGGCGGCCATGGCGGAGGCTTTGGCGGGCATGTCGGGTTTGCAGGGCGCGGCGCAGGTTTCGGCGGTGCGCGCACTTTCGGGGTGACGCGCATCGGCGGCACGAGCTTTGGGAATCGTTCCATTGGGGTGTCGCGGATCGGCGGCACCCACTTGGTGGGCGGCCGCAGCCTCTCCGGTCGGTCGCTAAGCGGCGCGCGCGTCGGCATGGCGCCGGCACGACTCGCCGGCACCCGATTTGCGACGGGGTCGGTCCGCCCGCTCGCGGGACCTGGACTGCGCGGCGCCCATCTGGGACGCGGTGTCCTCGGCAACCGCGCCATTGCCAACGTCGCCTGGCATTCGCGGTTCGCGTCCTCGCGCTTTCACGGCAGGTTCTTCGGATCGCGCGGGTGGCCGTGGTGGCGCGGCGGTCTCGTCGTCGGCTGGGTCGGGCCGCTGTTCTGGCCGTATGTCGACTATGACTTCTTCGATTACGTGTTCTGGCCCTATGCCTACGACGACTTCTGGCCTTATGCCTACGACGACGTCTACTACGGTATCTACGGTGATTACGGTTACATTCCTCCCGCGGTGAGCTCTGCTCCTCGGGCCGGGAGTTCGGCGGCACACCGCACGGCGCGAAAGGACGACAGGCAACGGCGCGCCGCGGACGTGTGCAGCGACGACGCCGCGCAACTCGCCGACTGGCCGATCGAGCGCATCTCCGAGGTGGTGCAGCCAACCGATGCGCAACGTCCGGCGCTCGATGAATTGCGGGCGGCGAGCGCCAAGGCCATCGACATGCTCAAGGCGGGTTGTCCGAAGGACCTTCCCAGCATCCCTACCGGGCGGCTTGCGGCGATGGAGAGCCGACTGCAGGTCATGCTTGCGGCGGTGCAGACCGTGCGGCCTGCGCTCGAACGCTTCTACCAGTCGCTCAGCGACGAGCAAAAGGCGCGTTTCAATGCCGTCGCGCCGGGGGACGATCCCGACGCGGTCGCAAAGGATCGGCGTGACCTCTCGAAGTTCTGCGATGAAAAAACACCGGGTGTCACCGACCTGCCGATCGCTCGCATCGCCCAGGCGGTCCAGCCCACGCCGCCGCAGCGCGCCGCGCTCGACGAGTTGCAGGATGCCTCGCTTAAAGCGGCGCAAGGGCTCAAGGTCAATTGCCCGGCCTATCAAACGCTGACCCCGACTGGCCGGGTGGAGGCGATGGAGAAGCGGCTCGAGGCGACGCTCGGCGCGGTGAGGGCCGTGCAGCCGGCGCTCGCGAAGTTCTACGATTCGCTGAGCGACGAGCAGAAGGCGCGCTTCAATTCGCTGCGTTCGGTCTCCCGCCCACTAAGCTAGTAGGGCTCGAGCCCGAAGTTGCGCGTGCGTTGCCTATGCGGGCTTCGCCGCGCGCCGGCTCCAGCGTGTGGCAGCGGGCGACCTTTCGATCTTGCGCGCGCGCTGCGGCGCGCGTTCGCGTGCCTCCTGCTCAAGCCTTGCGATGAAAGCGCGCAGCGCCGTCGCGGTCGGCTGTCGCCGCGTGCGCGCTGCCACCGCCGGCTGCGGCAAATCCGTATCGATCTTGGCGAAGCGCCGATGCCGAGTGATATCTCGGCGCGACCGACCACACGATAGGAGAACGGGATCGCCGATTCGCCGCCCATGAGCTCGCGCACCTCGAAGCTTGCAGCAGTCTTGCGGTGCACATATAGCCCGCGGCAGTCGCCCTCCGGCGTCAGGAATACGCGATAGTCGCGCGTGATCACCTTGGCGAAGTCTGCATCGAGCCTTACCACCGCGCGCCCGCCCTTGAGCTTCGCCGTGCCAAAATCCTCGAACCAATGCTCTGGGCTTTCCATGCAATGGAGCACGCGCTTGCTGCCGTCGGGGAACGGGACCACGGCGTTTTTCACCGCCGCGGACAACGTGCCGGTGACCTGGACGTTGCCGGCGAAAAGGCCGGCAAAGGAGGCGGGGTTGGTGCTCTGGCCGAAGACGCCGACGTTGTTGGAAAAGCCGACCACCCCGATGGACCTGTTCGATGTCCCGATCACGCCGTTTGCCGCATCCGACGTGCCGCGGACGCCAGCGATGTCCGACGTGATGGCGACCGGCGGTCCCTGCGTGCCGGAAATGCCGCTGACGCCGTTAAGCGCGCCCGAAATGCTCTGTACGCCTGGGCCGAAGAAGGACACGGCGCGAACGGCGGTACTCGTGAACGACGCACCTTCGATGCCGTCGCCGTCACGCGAGAACCCGATGACGCCCGGCTGCGTGCTCGCCGCGCCCAGGACGCCGGCGCGGAATCCGGTCGGGACCGGAGGCGAGTCCTCCACCTGGCCATAGACGCCCACCCGGTTAAGAGAGACGCCGGCGGTGCCGGTGAAATCGACGGAACCGCCCTCGACGCCCGCGCGCTGCGAATAGCCGTTCTGCTGGATTGGCCCCTCGGGGTCGGCCGCGATGCCGGAAAATCCCAGCACGCCAACGTTCGGCGCATACCCGACGGTACCGAAGGCCTTGACCGGAATGTTGTCGTCGTTGGACTCGGTCAGGAAGCCGAATAAACCAGGCCCGCTGGCCCTGAAGTCGTCGTCTTCGGTGCTCATTGTCGCCTCCCAACAAATGTCATGCGGCTGACCGCGCGCCAACCATAACGCGCTTGCGCGCGCCGCGGACCAAACACGATGCCGCAGTGCCACGCTGATCATATGGACATCGGCCGGGGGGAGCCGATCGGGATTGGTGAACACGCCGCGACTCGCTATAGTCGTCCGCATGAAGGGGCATCATTGACCGACCGCAGCTGACAATGCCCCCAGAGGACTCCAAAACGCGCGCGGTGAAGAAGGTGGTGCTCGCCTATTCCGGCGGGCTCGATACCTCCATCATCCTGAAATGGCTGCAGACCACCTATGGCTGCGAGGTGGTGACCTTCACCGCCGATCTCGGCCAGGGCGAAGAGCTCAAGCCGGCACGCGAGAAGGCGCTTCTTCTCGGCATCAAGCCGCAGAACATCTTCGTCGAGGATCTGCGCGAAGAGTTCGTGCGCGAGTATGTGTTTCCCATGTTCCGGGCGAATGCGCTCTACGAGGGCTCGTATCTCCTTGGCACCTCGATCGCGCGCCCGCTCATCGCCAAACGGCAGATCGAGATCGCGGAGAAGGTCGGCGCCGATGCCGTCGCGCATGGCGCAACCGGGAAGGGCAACGACCAGGTACGTTTCGAACTCAGCTATTACGCGCTCAAGCCCGACGTCACGGTGATCGCGCCGTGGCGGGAATGGGAGCTGCGCTCGCGCGAGGCGCTCATCGCCTTTGCCGAGCAAAACCAGATCCCGATCGCGAAGGACAAGCGCGGCGAAGCGCCGTTTTCGGTGGACGCCAACCTGTTGCATGCCTCCTCGGAGGGCAAGGTGCTCGAGGACCCTTCGCAAGAGGTTCCAGATTACGTCTATTCGCGCACGCTCGATCCGCAGGCGGCCCCCGATCGGCCCGCTTACGTCGAGGTCGAGTTCGAGCGCGGCGATGTGGTCGCGCTCGACGGCAAGCGGCTTTCGCCCGCGAACCTGCTTGCTGCGCTCAACTCGCTCGGGCGTGCCCACGGCATCGGGCGGCTCGATCTCGTCGAGAACCGTTTCGTCGGCATGAAGTCGCGCGGCATGTATGAAACTCCGGGCGGCACCATCCTGCTCGCGGCGCACCGCGGCATCGAGTCGATCACGCTCGACCGTGGCGCAGCCCATCTCAAGGACGAGCTAATGCCGAAATACGCCGAGCTCATCTACAACGGCTTCTGGTTCACGCCCGAGCGCGAGATGTTGCAGGCGGCCATCGACGCATCACAGGAATTCGTGACGGGGACCGTCAGGCTCAAGCTCTACAAGGGTCAGGTCGCCGCGGTCGGGCGCGCGTCGCCCTATTCGCTTTACGACCGGGAACTCGTCACGTTCGAGGAGGGCAACGTCGCCTATGACCACCGCGACGCCGAGGGCTTCATTCGACTGAACGCACTACGGCTGCGAACGCTGGCGCAGCGAAGGAAAAAGTTGAAGCCGAAGACGTAGAGCACGTGGCATTGGTCGGTCTGCGCAAGCGTTGAAAAAATGGAATTCGGTGTCTTTGATCATCTCGATCGCTACCGCGGTGCGCTGGCGGACTATTACGAGGATCGCCTCAAGATCGCCGAGGCCTACGATCGCGCCGGTTTCCACGCCTATCACATCGCGGAGCATCACTCGACGCCGCTCGGCATGGCGCCATCGCCGAGCGTTTTCCTCGCGGCCGTGGCGGAGCGCACGAGGCGGCTGCGGTTCGGCCCGCTGGTTTGGCCGATGCCGCTCCACCATCCGCTGCGGTTGATCGAAGAAATCTGCATGCTCGACCAGCTGAGCGGCGGACGCCTGGACATCGGCTTCGGGCGCGGCGCCGCGCCGATCGAGCTCGAATATTACGGCGTCGCGCCGCAGGACGCGCAGGAGATTTACGCGGAAGCGGTGGAGCTTGTGATCAAGGGATTGACGCACAAGGTGCTCGACTTCAAGGGCCGGCGATTTTCCTTCAGCGGAGTGCCCATGGAACTCGAGCCGCTGCAGAAGCCGCATCCGCCGATCTGGTATGGCTTGCATTCGCCCGAGAGCGCCGAGCGCGCGGCGCGCCGCGGCCTCAACGTCGTCAGCCTCGATCCGACAAACGAGACGCGGCTCGCCATCGCGTGCTACCGGACCATCTGGCGGCAAATCCATGCGCCCGCGTCGGTCTTGCCCAAGCTCGGCCTCGGCCGCTTCATCGTCGTTGCGCCAAGCGACGTCGCGGCGCTGGCATTGGCGCGTCGCGCCTACCTCGTCTGGCACGCGAGCTTCACCCACTTGTTCCGCCGCCATGGGCGCGCGCAGTCGCATCCCCGGCCGGCAAGCTTCGATCTGCTCGCCGAGCGCGGACAGGGCATCGCCGGCTCGCCGGCAACGGTGGCTGAATTCCTCGCCCGCGAGCTCAGCGCAACCGGGTGCAATTACGTGGTGGGGCAGTTCGCCTTCGGGGACTTGACGCTCGAGGAGAGCCTGCAGTCCATCGGCCTTTTTGCCGGCGAAGTGATTCCGCTCCTGCGTGCGAAGGCGCCCGGCGCGGCGGAGGCGGCCAGCGTTGCGGCCCATGGGGGTGGTTGATATCGTCCCATCAGAGCCAGCCGGAGCTTGGGTTGAGCGGGATGGATTTAGCAATTCGGCTGGCGGCGGACGTCGGCGGAACGTTCACCGACGTCGCTGCTTTCGACGAGACCACTGGAGGGCTCCGCCTCGGAAAAACCCTCACCACGCCGAGCCGGCTGGTCACTGGCGTGGAGGCGGCGGTGACCAAGGCCGGCGCGCAGTTCTCCTCCGCGCGCCTCTTCCTTCACGGTACGACCGTCGCGATCAACACTATTTTGGAGCGGACCGGAGCGGCGTGCGCGCTGCTGACCACGCAAGGGTTCCGGGATATCTACGAAATCGGCCGCGTCAATCGGCCTGAATCCTACAATCTCTTCTTCCGGCGTCACCAGCCTTTGATCGCGCGCGACTTACGCTACGAGGTCCGGGAGCGCATGGATGCGCACGGCAAGGTGCTCATCGCCCTCGACGAGGAGCAGGTGCGCGCTGCGGTTAGTGATGCCGCCAGCCAAGGGGTGCAGGCGATCGCGATTCTATTTCTACACTCCTACCGCAATCCCGCGCATGAGCAGCGGGTGAAGGAGATCATCGAGGAAACTCATCCGCATCTATTCGTCACCGCCTCGCACGAGCTTTCCCAGGAATATCGCGAGTTCGAGCGCACCTCGACGGCAGCGGCGAACGCCTATGTCGGACCGCGCGTGCGCGGGTATCTCGGCGAGATGGGCGAGCATCTTGAGGCTGCCGGTTTCACCGGTGACTTTCTGATCGTGCAGTCGACCGGCGGCCTTTTCGGCGTCGAGGAAGCGCAAAGCGCGTGCATCCGCATGCTGGAGTCCGGACCCGCGGCCGGCGTCATCGGCACCAACGCGCTGTGCGACCGCATCGGGCTCAAGAACGCGATCGCGTTCGACATGGGCGGCACCACCGCGAAAGCGGGCGTCATCCATGACGGCAGCGTGCTGATGACGGGAAGCGCCCTCATCGGCGGCTATGCCACCGGGCTGCCGGTGCAAATTCCGATGATCGATATCCAGGAGGTCGGAACCGGCGGAGGCTCGATTGCTCGCGCGGCGATGGGTGCGCTTACCGTCGGGCCAGAAAGTGCCGGTGCCCAGCCGGGCCCGGTGTGCTACGGATTGGGCGGCGCCGAGCCCACCATCACCGACGCCAATCTCATTCTGGGACGGCTGGGCGCCGACCGTTTTCTCGGCGGCGAGATCAAGCTCGACGTCGACGGAGCGAGGCGAGCGCTCGCTACGCGCGTCGCCGATCCGCTCGGCCTCGATGTCACCGCGGCGGCCGACGGCATTCTACGCATCGCCACCACCAAAATGTCGCACATGGTGCGCTGGGTCACCACCGAGCGTGGGCTGGATGCCGCGGATTTCACCCTCGTCGCCTATGGCGGAGCCGGACCCTTGCACGCGGCGATGGTTGCGCGGGAGCTGCGCATCGCCAAGGTGGTCATCCCGCGCGCTCCCGGACATTTTTCCGCTTACGGGATGCTTGTTGCGGAGCTGCGGCGCGATTTCGTCAAGACCTGGTTTATGCCGCTCGCCGACGCGTCGTTCGCGGCCATGGAGGCGATCTATGCAGAGATGGAGCGCATCGGCCGCGAGGCCATCCGCCGCAGCGAGGTGTCCGTCGCCGGCATCGCCGTAGAGCGTTCAGCGGACATGCGCTACGTCGGGCAGGAGCACGCGGTCACCGTCGAGCTGCCGCTCGAACTATTCCAGGCCGAGGACCGCGATGCCATCAAAGCGCGCTTCGACGCCGTGCACGCAAGGCGCTACGGCTATTCGGCCCCAGGCGAAAGGGCCGAGATCGTCAGCCTGCGCAGCGCGGTCACGGGCTCGCTGCGCAAGCCGGCATTCGAGCCGATCGCCGCAGGCAGTGCCACGCCTCCGGCAGCCGCTTTTCGCGGCGCGCGTCCCGTCTATTTTGCCGAGGCCGGCTGCTGGGTCGATACCCCGAGCTATGATCGTGCAGCGCTGCTCGCCGAAAATCGCATCACCGGCCCGGCGTTGGTCGAGGAATATGCGTCCACCACGGTCGTCCACCCCGGCGATGTCGTCACGGTCGATGGCTTCGGCGATCTGGTGATCGAGGTCCTACGGAGCTGAGCATGGATGCCGCGCTGAAACCCAAGGTCGCATCTGCTGGCTATCGGCCCGATCCGGTGACGACGGAAATCGTGCGCAATGGTCTCATCGCCGCAACCGAAGAGATGAAAACCAATCTGATGCGCACCGCCTACAACATGATCATCTACGAGGCGCTCGATTTTACAGTCGGCCTGTTCGATGCAGAGGGCAATACCGTTTCGATCGGGCTCGGACTGCCGATGTTCATTCGCGGCATGAGCGACACGGTCAAAACCAAACTCGCGCATTACGGCGTCAAAAACCTCGATCCTGGCGACATTCTCCTGACCAACGACGCCTACATCACCGGCAGCCATCTCAACCACATGACCTTCACCGTGCCGATCTTCCACGATGGCGAGGTGGTGGGATTCTCCTGCTGCATGGCGCATTGGCCCGATGTCGGCGGCACGCTCGACGGCGCGACGACCGACATCTTTTCCGAAGGCCTGCAGATGCCGATCGTGAAGATCTACCGCAAGGGCGAGCCAAACGAGGAACTGATCTCGATCATCCGGACTAATGTGCGCTTGCCCGAGCGGGCGATGGGCGACTTTCGCGCTCAGGTCGCCGCGGTCAAAACCGGCGAGCGGCGTTTTCTTGAGATGATCGACAAATACGGCCGCGAAGCCGTGGTGGGCGGCATCGAAGCCATTATGCAGCACAGCGAGGTTGCCACGCGCGAGCGCGTGCGTGAGATCCCCGACGGCGTCTACGAGGCGGAATCCTTCATGGATGACGACGGCGTGAGGCTCGGCGAGCGGGTGCCGATCCGGGTCCGGGTCGAGATCACGGGCGATCGGATGAAAGTCGACCTCACCGACGTGGCGAAGCAGGTGGCGGGCTTCTACAACTCCGGCGAGACGGCGGGCCGATCCTGCTGCCAGGTGGCATTCAAGTGTTTGACCTCGCCGCTCGATCTTCCGATCAACGACGGACAGTTCCGCGCGTTGGAAATCGTGCTGCCGCCGGGACGCGTGGTGAGTGCGCTCAAACCCGCGGCGATGCGGATGTGGATGACGTATCCGATGACCATCATCGACACGATCTTCAAGGCGCTCGCACCCGCGATCCCCGAGCGCATCATCGCCGGCCACCACGCGGATCTCGTCGTCGGACGCGTCAATGGGCGCCGACCGCGGGACGACAGCTTCTACATCTATCTCGGCGGCTTGATCGGCGGCGGTTGGGGCGCCAAGTACAACCGCGACGGCTGCAACGCCACCATCGCGATGAACGATGGCGATACCCATAACGGGCCTTCCGAGCAAGTCGAGGCGAAATATCCGTTGCTGGTCGAGCGCTATGCGCTACGGCCGGATTCGGGTGGGCCTGGCCGCTTGCGCGGTGGGCTGGGCTGCGAACAGGTGGTGCAGGCGCGCCATGAGCTTCGTTTCAACTCGCAGATGGATCGCGTGAAGTGCAAGCCGTGGGGTCTCGCAGGCGGGCTGTGCGGCGCCGGCAATTCGGTCGCCATCCACCGTTTCGCCGCGGCGCAAGAGCAACGCTTCCACAACGGCAAGGCGCTCAACCAGGTCCTGCACGCGGGCGATGCCTATATCCTGCGCTCGGGCGGCGGCGGCGGCTTCGGCTCGCCGCTCGATCGCGACCTCGAAAGCCTCGCGGGCGACGTGCGCTGCGGCTATGTGAGCAGACAGGCGGCCGAGACGTATTACGGCGCGGTGTTCGCGCCCGGCACGAATACGATCGACGCGGCCGCGACGGCTGCCCGGCGCGCCGAGATGCAGCGGCAGGGTTTACCGCACGACGAGCCGATCGCGGATACCGGCGTGCCGCCGCCTGCTCCATCCCACGGCCATGCTCATGAGCACGCGCACGAAAAGCTCAGCGAGGAGGAGCGAGTGGCGTTGGCGATGACGGGCCGCTGCTGCTCGTAGAATCTCCGCCGCTCCGCAGCGGCAGCGGCTGCTCGTCGAGCATGGCTTGGATCGCCGCCCGCGTCGAGGTCATGTCGAGGCCGTGCTGCGCGATCAGATCCTGGCAGTCGGCCGCGATCGCCTCGACATCCTGCATCAGCTTGAGCCGCTTGAAATCGTCGTCGTGGTGCAGACCCATGCTCTCCCCGACGATCTCCAGCACGTTGATGATGCGCAACGGATAATCACGCTCGTGTGCGCACAACTCGCGGTGATCGGCATGATAGACCGCGACCAGCGCATCGACCCCGGCTCGCTCGGCGGCGTCGAGCTCGTTCCTCTGCAGCTCGCGCCGATAGGCCGGAAGCGCGCGGAAATAGTTGCTCATCAGTCCGACCGCCGGTTGCCGGAGATCGATCAGCTCGACCCCGGGCACCGCCCGCAGGATGTCCTCGGCGGCCTCGACCACGCCCTTGATTCCGGGATGGCGATGCAAGGCAACGCGCATATCGAGGCGTCGGGCGAGCAGCGGCCGTAGCCGGTCGAGATTTCCGCGCAGGAACAGCATGAACGGTGTCATCTCGAACGGGCGCGCCCCGCGGGTCTTCTCGATGGTAGGTAAGGTCGTCTCCGTGAATTGCACGTGACAGCTCGGACACCAGGACACCACCTGTCCGGACTTGCTACGTGCAAGCTTGTCCATCGTGCTCTCGGCCAAGCGGCCGGAGGTGGCGATGTCGCCCGTTCGCATCTGCACGATGCCGCAGCAATGCGTCGGCCCCCCGAGCACCTGATAGGTGACGCCGAGCGCGTCCATGATGTCGAGCGCCAGCAGCGCGATGTGCGGCGTCTTGAGCACGTTGCAGCCGGTGTAGAATACGAAATCCGGCGGCTCGCCGGGCTGCGGATTGCCTTTCTGGCCGAGCCGCGCCAGCAGCGCGTCGCTAAGCTGCATCTGTGAGATATGGGTGACCTCGCGCGCGACCTTGCGGAAGCCTTCCACGCCCTGGCGGCGCTGCTCGCCCGGCTCGTCCCTGCGCCGCGCCATCGCCACTCTTGCCATGCCGAGCAGAAAGCGCGGATTGACGCCATAGTCGCAGGCCTTGATGCACTCGCCGCTCAGGACGCAAGCGTTCGCCCATTTACGCGAGGCCTCCGGGCCGTCGCCGGTCCGCAGAATCTCGATGATGCCGGCGATTACCGCGGATGGCTCGGCATTGACGCCGCCGGGCCCGGTGACCGGGCAGGCCTCGACGCATTTGCCGCAGCGCGTGCAAGCATCGGCCATCGCCGTGACGCGTGCGGAGAGCGCACTTTCGAAGCTCTCGGTCATGCTTCCTCGCAGTGTCTCCTGCGAGACTACTGCGCCGCCGCGGGGAGTTGAAGCCCGGTTGCGCGCGTGACCCGGTTTGTCGCGCACCGGTACGGCACCTCCACCGCTAGGCCGTCACCGCGATGCCCTGCACCTCGATCATCATCTCCGGCTGGGCGAACCCCTGCACGGTGATCGCGGCGCTCGCCGGGAAGTCCTTGCCGAATAATTCCGTGCGGAGCTCGGTCATGCGGGTGGTATAGCGCGCGTCGATGAGGAACACCGTCATGGTCACCATGTCACTGAGCTTCGCGCCGGCCTCGGCGAGCGTCTTCTCGATATTGCGGAAGGTCTGCTTGAATTGCGCGTCGAAATCGGCGGCGAGCGATTTGCCGGCGTCATCCGTTTGCCCGGTGTGCCCGGCGATATAGATGGTCCGACCCGTGCCTTCGGTGATGACGCAGGGCGAGAACGCGCGCTTGATCTGCCAAGTGCCGCGAACGAACGATTTTTTCATAGCTCCTCCGATTGTTAGTGGTGCACTCTGCAGTCAACGCGCGTGGCCGTCGCGCATCGCGCGCCAGAGCCGCTCTGGCGTTGCAGGCATCTCGACGTGGCGCACGCCGAGATGCGCGAGCGCATCCACTAGCGCGTTGGCGACGGCGGGCATGGCGCCGACGCAGCCCGCCTCGCCTGCGCCCTTGACCCCCAGCGGATTGGTCCTGGTGGGCACCGGATTACTCTTGACATCGACTGCGCTGATGTCGGTCGCCCGCGGCATGGCGTAATCCATGAATGATCCGGCAAGGTTTTGCCCGTTGGCGTCGAAGTTGATGTCCTCCATCAAAATCTGCCCAATGCCTTGTGCCACCCCGCCGACGATCTGCCCCTTCAACAGCAGCGGATTGATCACCGTGCCCACGTCGTCCACGACGCTATAGCGGACGATCTCGACTTCGCCCGTCTCCTCATCGATCTCGAGTTCGCAAATGTGGCAGCCGTTGGGAAAGTTCTGCACCGGCGCCACGTAGGTTGCGGTGGCGATGAGCCCGACATCCATCCCTTTGGGGAGTTTGCTCGGCTCCATCGCCTCCTTCGCCACGTCCTTGATGGTGAGGGTCCGGTTGGTCTTGGGGCTGGAGAACACGCCGTCGGCAAAGTTGATATCTCGGGCATCGACCTCGAGGAGATGGGCGGCCATCGTTTTGGCCTTGGCGATGATCCGCTCGGCGGCTGAGTCGACGGCCGAGCCGCCAATGGTGGCCGAGCGCGAGCCGCCTGTGCCTTCCCCGACGAAGACTTGATCGGTGTCGCCTTGCACGTAGTGCACCTCGTCCGGGTCCAGCCCGAGACGGTCGCACATGATCTGCTTGAAAATCGTTTCGTGGCCCTGACCGTGGGTAACGCTCCCGGCCAGCAGCGTGGCCGCCCCCGACTTGTCGAACCTTATCTCGGCACCTTCGAAGCCTTGCGCGGCGGCGCGCTCGATGGTGTTGGAGAGGCCAATCCCGCGCAGCTTGCCGCGCTTGCGCGCCTCGGCGCGCCGCCGCTCGAATCCGGCGAGATCGGCGAGCGCCAGTGCCATGTCCATGCTCTTCTCGAACTCGCCGCTGTCGTAGGTGAAGGTGAGGCCGGTTTTGAACGGCATGGCATCCGGCGCGATGTAGTTCTTGCGCCGCAGTTCCGCGGGATCGACGCCGAGCTCGTCGGCGGCGAGATCGATCATCCGCTCGATCACATAGGCGGCCTCGGGCCGGCCATTACCGCGATACGGTCGCACCGGATTGGTGTGCGTGAACACGGCGGTGACGTCGGCATGGATGGCAGGCGTCCGATAGACGCCTGCGAGCGTGCCGATGTTGCCGGTGAAGGCCGGCATGCCGGTCTGCAAGTAGGCGCCGATGCTGGCAGTCGTGTGCACGCGCAGGCCGAGAAAGATGCCGTCGCGGTCGAGCGCAAGCTCGGCGTGGGTGACATTGTCGCGCGCCTGCGCGTCGCTCAGAAACGATTCCGACCGCGTCGAGATCCATTTAACCGGCCGGCTCAGGAGCTTCGAGGCCAGCAGCACCAGCGCAACTTCATTGTAAACCGCCGATTTCATTCCGAAGCTGCCGCCGATGTCCCCTGCCACGACCCGGATCTTGCTCTCCGGCACTTTGAGGATCGGCGCGAGCTCGGCGCGGAAGGGATGCGCCCGCTGTAGCGTGGTGTAGATCGTGTAGCGGCCATCGGCCGCGTTGTAGTCGCCGATCGAACCGCGCGGCTCCATGCTCGCGGCGGTGACGCGGTTGATCACGAAGCGCTGTTTGACGATGTGGTCGGCCCGGGCGAAGGCGGCGTCGGTCGCGGTCTTGTCGCCGAAGAGCTGCACGAAGCCGATATTGTCCGGGCATTCATCCCAGACGCGCGGCGCGCCCTCGGCGGCGGCCTGCGCGGTCGACACGACCGCGGGAAGCGGTTCGTAATCGACCATGATCAGTTCGGCCGCGTCCTGGGCTTGAACAAGCGTCTCGGCCACGACAAAGGCGACGTAGTCGCCGGCCCAGCGCACGCGATCTGTGACGAGGGCGGGGTAGGGCGGGCGAAAGCTCGAGCCGTCGCGGCGCTTGAGCCCGTCGGGGACCGGCAGGTCCCCCCACCCCGAGGCCTGCCAGTCTGCGCCGGTGAGCACCGCGAGCACGCCGGGCGCCGCCTTGGCCCTGCTCGTATCAATCGAGCGGATGCGCGCATGGGCGTGCGGCGAGCGCAGCACATGGCCGAATGCCATGCCCGGCAGCACGATATCGCCGACATAGCGGCCGCCGCCCCTGAGGAGGCGCGGATCCTCGAACCGGGAAACGCTTTGGCCGATCGCGAATTCACCCATCTTGCTTCCTCGGAGGTCTCAAAGGGGCTCGCAGCTTTATCGCAAAGCCGCAGCAAGCTGGCTACCCGCCCCGCGCAGGGAGCGGCGCGCGCATCCGAAACGATGTGTCTTACGGCTGACAGCTGTAGCGGCGATTGCGAATGGGACGAACACACGGCCGCGACGGCCCTTACGCGGCTCGACTTGGGCGCTAGGCCCGCTCAAGCACGGCGTTGAAGAGTTGCACCCGCTGCTCCTGCAGATTGCGCAGCATGTTTTTGGTGACAGTTGGAAAAGCCTCGCCGATCAGGATGTGAAGGCCGAGCGGCGGCAGCGATTCGCTGTCGAGGGCTTTGGCACGCGTCATCATTTGCTCCAGCGCCTCCTGCGTCGTGTCCTGCCAGGCGACGACACGGAAGCCGGCGCGCTCGAGCGCGGCCCGGGTCGACTGCGGCGGAAACAGAAAGCTGATGCTCTTGTCGCTCGCCCACGGCGTCGGGTAGTGAGGCTCGCCTCCGGGACCGGCCGCGACGTCCTGCAGCGCCAGGCGTCCAGCCGGCCTGAGCACACGACGCATCTCGCCATAGAGGCGATCGCGGTCGGCGATGTTCATCGCCGCGTTCTGCGACCACACGACGTCGAAGCTCGCGTCGGGAAACGGCAAGTCGAGCCCGTTTCCCTGCCGGTAGGTGACCTTGTCGGCAAGCCGGGTGCGCTGCGCAAGCATTCCGGCGAGCGCGACGAATTCCGCCGTCAGGTCGAGGCCGTTGACCTGGCAGCCGAACTTGCTGGCGAGATAGCGCGAGGGTCCGCCGATGCCGCAGCCGACGTCGAGCACGCGTTGAGATCCGTCGATCTCCGCCAGCTGTGCCAGCCGTACGGTCGCATTCCGCCCGCCCGAGTGGAACTCATCGACCGGCGCGAGGTCGTCCGGCGTCAGGTGCTCGATATCTTTCCCCGTTTCCTTCAGCGCCCTCAGGATGACGTCGCCGAGGGCGCGTCGCCGGTAGTGGTCGGCGACGACTTGTGCTGCCTGTGACATGCCGAGGCTCACCTCCGTTCAACACCGTTCGAGGTGCCGCTCTCCTTTTCTCCGGAGAAGCAGCGCGCCATTGTTAGCTGATTAAGGTGAGGGACAGGTTCTACCGCCAACCCCTCACCCATTCCACGTCATGACGAGATCATGTGCCTCTGCCGCAAGCGGCGAGGGCACGCGGGAACGGGGCCTTTGGGCGCCGTTGCCTACGATCACATGTTCGCGGCGAGCCGCGGCTTCGGTGCCGGCGCAGCCGTCCCCTTTGGCAGCTCGAACATGCCGTTGGGAAGGCTGTCGAAGAAGGCGAGCACCTCTGACGTCTTCACCACGTCGGCGTATTTGGCATTCATGTCGCAGAGGTTGATGGCGTGGCTTGCTTGAGAGCGGTCGAAGCAGCCCTCTTCGGCGAGCGCGATGCGATAATTGAGACTGAACGCATCGAGCACCGTGGCGCGCACGCAGCCGGACGTGGTCGTGCCCGTGACGATCACGCTGTCGCAGCCGAGCAGCGTGAGATAGCTCGCCATGTTGGTGCCGAAGAAGCCGGACGGCTTCTGCTTCAAGACCACGATGTCCTGCGGCGCCGGCGCGATCTCGGCGACGATATCGTTGCCGTCGACATTGGTCGCGGGCCTGCTGGAGCGGTCCTCGTCGGAGCGGTCGTTCTTCCAGCTCCAGCTTCCGTTGTCCCAATTGTCCTGGCGCCGCACCCCCGTGGTGTAAATAACCGGTATGCCCTTGGCGCGGGCCTTGTCGATCAGCGCCTTGAGATAGGGCATGGCGACCCAAGCATCCTCGCCGCAGGAATTTCGCCACCGCTTGATCGATTCGAGGATCGGCGTGGGGCGCTCATCACAGAACGCGTAGTTCACGTCGATGATTAAGAGGGCGGGGCGTTTGCCAAATCCGCCGCGCGCGCCATAGCCGGACGTGGCGAACACCGCTTTGTCGCGCTCGGTGAGGAACTTGTTCCAGATGGGCTCTGACATGGTCGTGTTTCCCGGTTCTCGTGCTTCAGTTGTTCGGTTGATCGCTCACAGGCTCGCGCGCACGCTTTCGACGAAGCTCATATCGATGATCTCCTCGTATTTCACGTCGGTCTTGAGAATGCCAGCTTCGCGCACGACCGCGCTGCCGGTGGCCCAAGCTTCCTTGCTGATCATGCCGTCCTTGCTCCACATTTCATCGCTGAACGAGCGGTCAAGTGTGGCCTTGAGATCGTCCAGCGCCATGGTGGGAAATTGTTTCTTGGCGATCTCCGCAGCCTCAGCGGGATTGGCGTAAAGGAATTTGAGCCCCTTGACCATCCCTTTGACGAATCCGCGAACCACCTCGGGCTCCTTCTGGATCGAATCGAGACGCACATTGATGGTGGAATAGGCGTAAGGGCCCAGTTCTTTCGGCACGTTGAAGAACGGTTCGCTCCAGAGGTTCTGGCGGATTCCTTGGGTGACCATGGGCTCCGTGGTATTGCCGATCACGGCTTGCCCGGCCCGCACGGCGGCCGGCACGGCCGAGTTTGCCACCTCGATCAGCGTGACATCGCGTTTGGCGTCGAGTTTCCACTTGCCCAACAAATAGCGCATGATCGAGTTCGGCGTGCCGCCATAGGCGCCGACCGCGATTGCCTTGCCCTTGAAATAATTCGGCCAATCCCTGTCTTTGGGATCGTGGCCCTTGGCGGCGCAGAGATAGACATTGCCGCGATCGACGCAGTGCACGACGGCGCGCAGTTCCGCACCCTTGGCTTTGGCGAAGGCGTTGTGCTCGGGGCCGCCGATGAAGGCGAAGGCCTGGCCTGAAAGCACGGCGTTCGTGTGACCGCCGCCGGTTTCGATGGTCACGATCTTCACCACGATGTCGGATTCGGCGAAGTAGCCATTCGCCATCGCGATATACATGGGCAGGTAGCCGGTCGAGTGTACCGGTTCCGCCACGAGCAGCTCCTTGCTGGCGGCGCGTGCGACCAAGGGTGGGGCCGCAAGCGCGAGGCCGAGGCCGGTGCCGAGCTTTGCGGTCGAGTGCAGGAATTTTCGCCTGTTCATGACGTCCTCCCGTTCGAGTGTTGCATTCGCGTTATTGCCGCACGCCCTTGCGCAGCATGCTTTCGACCCAGGACACCGCGGCGTACATGACGATCGCTAAGGTGGAGAGCACCAGCACCGCCACCCAGACCAGCGCGATGTCATAGGTCTGGCCGGCATAGAGGATCGCTCGGCCCAGACCATGCTGGGAGGCAATGAACTCGCCGACGATGGCGCCGGTCAAGGCCAGGCCGATATTCACCCGCAGCACCGAGATGATCCAGGGCAGGCAGAACGGGACCACCAGTTTCCGGAATACCTGCAGGCGCGAGGCGCCGAGCGAATAGAACAGTTTCTCGCCGTCGGGATCGAGTGCTTTCACGCCGGCATAGGCGGTCAGGGTCGAGACCACCAATGTCAGCGCGGTCGCGACGGCGACCTTGGAGCCGAGACCGATGCCGAACACCAGGACGATGAGCGGCGCTAGCGCCAGTTTTGGAATAGATTCCAAGCAGA
>DASSGH010000013.1:0-39540 GCA_035693615.1 Xanthobacteraceae bacterium | reverse complement strand
AGCAGCGCCGCGTCGAGCGCGACGTCGTCATGACCGTTGCGTCCGTAACAACCTGCTCCCTCGGCGAAGATGCAGCGAATGGCCGCCGGGTCGACCTGCAGTGTCTTGGCAAGGTCGAGCCGCAGCGGGAACACCCCCTGCGTCTGCGTCCAGACCGTGAATCTCCCGTCGCGGAATTCGGCGAGCGCGCAGGAAGGTCCCATGGAGGCATGCGCGAGGTAAGGCTTGCGGTACGTCGCCTCGACGACACGCGCGCCGCGGGGTGTCGGGCTTGCCCGCTTCTCGCTGGCGACGGTGTCGACGGTGCGCAGCGAGAGCAGATGGTCATACCCTCGCTCCGGATCGGGCAGTTCGGTACCCCCTGACCACTTCGCGCCGTCGTGCAGAGCCGCGCGCGCCTTGATCGCCTGCTCCTCGCGCTCGGCGATAACGCCGAGAAAGCTCCCGTCGCGGACGATGGCGACAATTCCTGGGAGCGCCCTGGTCGCGGCCGCGTCAAAGCCTTCTAGCTTTGCACCGTAGCGCGGCGGGCGCACGGCACGGCCGTGCAGCATGCCCGGCAAGCGAATGTCTTGAACATAGGCCACGCCGCCGGTGACCTTGGCCGGAATATCCAGCCTCTGAACGGACTGTCCCACAACCTTGTAGTTTGGTGCGGCCTTCGGCCTGACCTTGGCAGTCGCCTCGCGCTTGAGGTCGAGCGCCGTGACCAGCTCCCCATAGGCGATCTTGCGCGCATCGGGCGCGGCGATCACACCGCCGGTCACCGTCAGGTCAGCCGGCGACGTGCCGAGCCGATTGGCGGCGAGGTCCAGCAGCATTGAACGCACTTCGGCGGCAGCCATGCGCAACGCGGTGCCGCTGCTTTCGATCGAGACGCTGCCTGAAGTGTGGCCCTCGTCCGGCGTGCGGGCGGTGTCGCCCGACATCATCTCGATCCGGGACAGCGGCAGGTCGAGCTCTTCCGCCGCGATTTGTGCGAGGGCGGTGAGGACGCCCTGCCCCAGTTCGACCTTGCCGGTGAAGACGGTGGCGCCGCCATCGGCGTTGATGCGGATCCACGCGTCGAGCCTGCGGTTGTTCTGCAGACCTCCGGGGAGCCGTTCCTGCCCGCGCGCAAGTTTCGGATCGAGCGAAAAGGCGACGACCACCGCACCGAATCCGGCGGTGAATTGGCGCCGATTGAAAGCGGCAGCGTTCACGGCTCATGTCCTCCCGTTCGCCTGCGCCGCCCGCAGCACCGCGCGGATGATGCGATTGTGCGTGCCGCAGCGGCAAAGGTTGCCGGCAAGCGCCGCGCGCACGTCTTGCTCGCCCGGCCGTGGATTGCGGTCGAGCAGCTCTTTCGCCGACATGATCATGCCGTTGATACAGTAGCCGCATTGGGCCGCCTGCTCCTCGATGAACGCCCGCTGCAGCGCATGCGGCTTCTCGAGCGAGCCTAGCCCTTCAATCGTCGTGATCTCGCTCGTGCCGATGGCGCTGATCGGAGTGACGCAGGAGCGGACCGCCCTCCCCTCGACCAGCACCGTGCAAGCGCCGCACTGCGCTAACCCGCAGCCAAACTTCGCACCGTTGAGTTCGAAATCGTTGCGAAGGACGTAGAGCAGCGGGGTGTCCGGCTCAGCCGGAACGGAACGGCTCACCCCGTTGACTTTGAGGTCGATGGCCACGCTTGGCGTCTCCGGCAGCGCGTCGGCCCGAATCACGGGCGCCATCGCGCCATTCTTCTTTGGAACGGATTTATTCTGCGCCGATGCGGGTGCGCCGTCGAGCCCCTGTGCGCAACCGCGGGGTGCGGCTCGGGTCCGGCCCTAGGCTGGCGAAACCTCGCCTCGCGCCCAGCTTTCCCGCGCGGCCGCGCAAAAATCCGCGAAGGTTCCCGCCGCAATCGCCGCCCGCATCCCTGCCATCAATTCCTGGTAATAGGCGAGATTGATCGTCGTAAGCAGGACCGCGCCGAGCATTTCATTGGCTCTGACGAGATGATGGAGATAGGCGCGCGAGAAATCGCGCGCCTCCACGCAGGCGGCCGCCGCATCGATCGGGCGCGCATCTTCGGCGTGGCGCGCGTTCTTGAGGTTGACTGGGCCGAACCGAGTAAAGGCTAGGCCGTGGCGGCCGTTGCGCGTCGGCAGGACGCAGTCGAACATGTCAATCCCGCGCGTCACCGCCTCGAGCAGGTCCTCGGGGGTGCCGACGCCCATGAGATAGCGCGGACGATCCGCCGGCAATGCGGGCGCCACATCTGCGACGATGCGTAGCATCACCTCTTGTGGCTCGCCCACCGCAAGTCCGCCGACGGCATAGCCGTCAAAACCGATGTCCGTGAGGACGCGCGCGCTCTCCGCGCGCAGCGCGGGATCGTCGCCGCCTTGCACGATGCCGAACAGAGCCCGTCCCGCGGGCACGCCCTCGAAGGCGCGCTTGCTGCGCTCGGCCCAGGTGAGGGAAAGTTGCATGGCACGGCGCAGTTCGGCGCTTGCCGCCGGCAACCGCACGCATTCATCAAGCTGCATGGCGATGTCGGAGCCGAGCAGGTTCTGGATCTCGACTGCGCGCTCCGGAGAAAGCTCGACGGTGGCGCCATCGAGATGCGAGCGGAAGGTCACTCCCTTGTCCTCGACCTTGCGCAGTTGCGCGAGTGACATGACTTGGTAGCCGCCGGAATCGGTCAGAATTGCGCGCGGCCAGCGCATGAATGTGTGCAACCCACCGAGCGCCGCGATGCGCTCAGCGCCCGGGCGCAGCATGAGGTGATACGTATTGGCAAGCACGATGTCGGCGCCGATTGCCCGCACCGCATCCGGCGTGAGGCCTTTGACCGTCGCTTGCGTGCCGACCGGCAGAAACGCGGGCGTCGCGACACTGCCGTGCGGCATTGTCATTTCCCCACGGCGGGCAGCGCCGTCGGTGGCGAGCAAACGGAAGGAGAAGACGTTGGGCATCGCGGGGACTTCCGTTCTCCCTGCGCGCTGCCCCGATGCGAGGTCGTGGCCGCAATCATTTCCGCCGAGACGCATCCAAACCGCCGTGTCGCTGTCAGGCCGCGAGCAGCGCCAGCAGCCCCTTGAGCAATTGTACCGGATCAGGGGGGCAGCCGCGGATATGCAGGTCGACGGGCACGACCCCAGAGACCCCGCCGACGACCGCGTAGCTGCCGGAAAAAATTCCCCCGTCCACCGCGCAGTCCCCCACTGCGACGACCCACTTGGGATCCGGCGTGGCGTTATACGTGCGCTCGAGCGCCTCTCGCATGTTTCTGGTCACCGGCCCTGTCACGAGCAGTACATCGGCGTGCCGCGGGGACGCCACGAAATGCAGTCCGAAACGCTCGAGGTCATAGAAGGCATTGTTGAGCGCGTGGATCTCGAGCTCGCACCCGTTGCACGAGCCGGCATCAATTTCGCGAATCGAAAGGCTGCGGCCCAACCGCCGGCGCGCGGCGCGCTCAAGGCTGGCTGCCAATTCGGCCAGCATCTTATCGTCCGTGACCGGCGGTGCCTCGGTCAACGGGCGGCGCATCAGCGTATCGAACAAAATCTTGCGCATGGCTGCCTAGAGATCGTGACCGGAGTACGAGCAGTTGAACGATTTGTTGCACAAAGGGAAGTCGGCGACGATGTTGCCCTCGATCGCTGCTTCCAGCAGCGGCCACTGGAACCAGGACGGATCACGCAAGTGACAACGCGACACCCGCCCGCCTTCCAGGCGTAGCCACACAAGGACATCGCCGCGAAACGCTTCCGTCATTCCGAGACCTTCGCGCACCTCATCAGTCGGTTGGACCAGAGCCCGGAGCGCACCTGTGGGCAGATCTCGCATGATTTGATCGATCAACCCGAGGCTCTGCTCGACCTCACGAATGCGCACCCAGACGCGGGCGTTGACATCGCCGGCGTCGAGCACGGGAACCTCGAAATGGAGCCGATCGTATGGCGGGTAGCCGAGCATCTTGCGCGCATCGAAAGCGCGGCCGCTGGCGCGCCCGACGTAGCCTCCGGCGCCGAACTGCCGCGCCAACTCTGCGCGCAGAACTCCCGTTGTGGCGGTGCGGTCCTGCAGCGAGGCAGTATTGTCGTAAAGCTCCACCAGTTGCGGGAACAAGCGGCGGATGTCCTCCAACAATATTGCGATCTCCGCCGTGCAGGTCGCAGCGAGATCGCGCGCGACGCCGCCCGGCACCACCGCGTCCATCATCAGACGATGACCAAAGCACGACGCGGCGGTACGCAAGGTTTTTTCGCGCAGTATCGCGCACTGGGCGTTCATGAGCGAGAACGAGGCATCGTTGCAGATCGCCCCGATATCGCCGAAATGGTTGGCGAGGCGTTCGAGCTCCGCCATCAATGCCCGCAGATACAATGCACGCGGCGGCAGCTTAACCTCCAGCGCCGCTTCGACCGCCTGCGCAAACGCAAGGGCGTAAGCGACCGTACTGTCACCCGACGTGCGGCCGGCCAGCCGTGCGGCTGCGTCGAGGCTGGCGCCCGCCATCAACGCCTCGATGCCCTTGTGCACGTAGCCAAGGCGCTGCTCCAACCGAACCACGGTCTCGCCGTTGGCGGTAAAGCGGAAATGCCCGGGCTCGATGATGCCGGCATGAACGGGACCAACGGGGATCTGGTGAAGGCTGTCGCCCGCGACAGGGAGAAAGACGTAGGGCGCTCGGGTCGACGACCCACCGTGGCGCTCTCCGAGCGGGTATTGCCCATTCCAGAAACCAAGATCGAGCCACGGTCGCGTGTCGGGCAAGCCGATCGGCTCAAGGCCGTAAAGATCGCGCAGCGCGCGCTCGAGACGGATGGCCGGCGGATGAAGCGCCCCGACGGAGAGAAAATGACCGGCGGGACATGACAGCGTGAGCACCGCGATCTCGCGCATATTCGCATCGAGCACCGCCATGTGCACCGCGCCCGTGTCACCCCACAGGCCCAGGAGCGTCCAGCGTCCTATCGCCAGCTGAGCTGTGGCTAAGCGCCAGGCGTCCTCGTTCACCGCGAACCGCGGCCAGGGACGATGGTCCGCGATTTTGTTGCCTTCGATCTCGTCGCTGGGCCACGGCATTCGGCTCATCCGAGGAGTTTCGCGACGTTCTGGAACCAAGCGACCAGCGCCGGCGGCATGTAGATGCCGGCGACGAATACGAGCGCAAGGTGGGCAAACATCGGCATATAGGAAGCTTGTGCCTTTGCGGTGGCGCCGCGTGGTTCGCCGAATGCAATTGCGTTCAAGCGCAGGAAAAGCGCGGCAACCCCGATCAGGATGCCGGATACGAGTACGATGGCGAGCAACGGCGCACGCGCAAACGTCGAGGTCACGACCAGGAA
The DNA here is from genome assembly GCA_035693615.1 of Xanthobacteraceae bacterium. Classification (GTDB taxonomy): domain Bacteria; phylum Pseudomonadota; class Alphaproteobacteria; order Rhizobiales; family Xanthobacteraceae; genus VAZQ01. Next base: position 34,210 of record DASSGH010000013.1, on the reverse strand, counting down.
CTCGCTCATGAAGATGCCGAGAGGAGGCAGTCCGGCAATAGCGACGACGCCGAGCACCAGCCCCCAGCCGAGCACAGGGTTAGTCTCGGTGAGTCCGCCCATATCGGCGATGCGCTGGGTCCCCTTCACCTGCGCGATGTGACCAACTGCGAAGAAGATCGCCGACTTCGTCAGCGAATGCATGGTCATGTGAAGGAGGCCGGCGAAATTCGCGAGCGCTCCACCCATACCGAAGGCGAAGGTAATGATGCCCATGTGCTCGATCGAGGAATAGGCGAACATGCGCTTTATGTCGCGCCGGCGGTACAGCATGAACGCCGCGAACACGAGCGAGATGAGCCCCATCGTTACCATCAGCGGCCCTGGTGCGAGAGCAGCCGGGTTTAGGGCAAGCAGGATCTTGAAGCGCAGCAAGGCATAGAGCGCGACATTGAGCAGAAGCCCAGACAGCACGGCCGAAATCGGAGTAGGTCCTTCGGCGTGAGCATCGGGCAGCCAGGCGTGCAAGGGCGCGAGCCCGACCTTGGTGCCGTAGCCGAGCAGCAGAAACACGAACGCGACGTTGAGGAGCGCCGCATCGAAGGCGGACGCGCGCGTGATCAGCACCGTCCATACCATCGCATCGAGTCCCTCTCCGACGACAGGACGCGCCGCCATATAAACCAGGATGGTGCCGAACAGCGCGAGCGCGATGCCTACGCTGCCCAGAATGAAGTATTTCCATGCCGCTTCCAGCGCCTCATGGGTGCGATAGATACCAACCATGAGCACGGTCGTCAGTGTCGCGAGCTCGATCGCTACCCACATCACCCCGATATTGTTGGTAATCAACGCAAGATTCATCGCGAACATCAGTAGCTGATACATCGCGTGGTAAAAGCGCAGGAATTTCGGCGTGAGTCGGCCGATCTCGAGTTCGTGGCCGATATAGCTGGCGCTGAATACACTGGTCGTGAAGCCAACGAACGTCGTCAACACGATGAACACGTTGTTGAGATCGTCCACCAGCAGGTACGAGGTCGGATGCGGGCGTCCGAAAAATAGCGAAACAGCGGCGAGAAAGGTCAGGAAAGTGGCTAGCACGTTGAGCGCCGCCGTCAGCCGGTATCCCGGCAGCACTACGAGCACCGCCGCCGCCAACGCGGGAATTACCAGAACCGCGTTTACTGGTTCGAACGCTTCCATCATCTGCGCTCCCCGCGGAAGCGGTCGAGCGCCTGCAGGTCGACCGTGTCGAAGCGCTCGCGGATACGGAACAGGAAAATGCCGATTACGATGAAGGCGATCAGAATCGAGAAGGCGATGCTGATTTCGACGACCAGTGGCATGCCCTTGGCGCCGGTGGCGGCGAGCACGAGGCCGTTTTCAAGCGACATGAAGCCGACGATCTGACTCACGGCATTGCGCCGCGTCACCATCATCAAAAGGCCGAGCAACACGACCGAAAGCGCAAAAGCGAGGTCTTCGCGAGCGAGCGGGTCGGCCTCAGCCGTGACGCGCAGCATCACCACCATCGAAAGTGCGACGAGGCCCATGCCAAGCAGCATGGCGGAGCCGACGCCGACCACCTTCTCGATCTCGCGGTGAATGCCGAGCCGCACGATAATGCGATGAAGCGCGACGGGAATAACGATCGCCTTGAAGATGAGGGCGATCGCCGCGGTCACATAAAGATGCGGCGCGTTTTGGATGTAGGCCTGCCAAGCGACTGAGAGCGCCAGCACCAAAGCATGCAGCGCGAATATGTTGAGCAGCGCATATAGCCGGTCCTGATAGAGCTCGAGGAAACTCACCAGCACCAACGAGCCTGCGAGCATGTGAGCAATGTCGAATGCCAAGCCGCGCATCACAGGCTCCGCGAGACGAACAAAAGCAGCGTCGCCAGTAGGCCGAGCATCAAGGCAGCGCCCAGGAATTCCGGCACGCGAAAGACCCGCATTTTGGCGATCGATGTCTCGAATAACGCGAGCAGGAGGCCGCCGATCGCGAGCTTGGCGATGTAGGCAACGAGACCGATCACCAGTGCGCCAAGTCCGGCGCTCGGCGGCACCAAGCCCCAAGGCACGAACAGACACGCGATCAGGGAAAGGTACAGCAGGAGCTTCAACGAAGCAGAGAGCTCGATCAGCGCCAGGTGACGTCCGGAGTATTCGAGCACCATGGCCTCATGCACCATGGTCAATTCCAGATGAGTGGCCGGATTGTCGACCGGGATGCGGGAGTTTTCCGCAATGGCCACCATGATCAAGGCGAGGAGCGCAAGGCCCAGCGATACTCGCAGTCCGACCTCGGACGAAACCAGGAATCCGGCCATGGTCGACAGCTGCGTCGAACCGGCAATCAACGCGAGAGTAAAGATGATCATGATCATCGCCGGCTCGGCCAGCGAGGCAATCATCACCTCCCGGCTCGAGCCGATGCCCCCGAAGCTGGTCCCAACATCGAGCCCGGCCAGTGCCAGGAAGAAACGGGCACTGCCGAGAAGCGCAACGATTGCGATGAGATCGGCGGACCAGGAAAATAGAAGACCGGTGCGGAAGGTCGGCACCAAAGATGCCGCCACCCAGGTGGCGGCAAAAATAAGATAGGGGATCACTCGGAACAGCCATGACGCATTCTCCGCGAGAACCACTTCCTTGCGCAGGAGGCGCACGAGGTCGCGGTAAGGCTGCATGACCGGCGGTCCTTGCCGGAGCAGGAGGCGAGCCTTCACCTTGCGCGTGAAGCCGGTGAGTAGCGGCGCCAGCACAAGCACCAGCAGCATCTGTGCCCCTTGAACGCCGAAATCGAAAATCACGGCCATATGGCAAGCACCAGCAACAAAAGTACGAGCGCGGCAAAGACCAGGCTGAGGAATTGCCGGATGGTCAGGAACTGCAAATGATTAAGCTGGTCGGCAGCAAATCCGATGCCGCTGGCGATCGGCGCGTAGAGCGCATCCCAAACGAGATCATGCAATTCCACCGTGAACCGTGCCGGCCGTGCGTCGCCAGGCGGCGGCATGTCAACGTGCTCGCGGGCGCGAAACACAACGGTGCCGAACACGCGGCGGATCGGCTGGGCGAAGCTCGAAGCGGTGTACTGGGTCGCGGGATTTGGATCGGGATACCCGCAGTCCCATGCCGGCGCGCGGCGCAACTTGTCAGAGGCGAGCCGGTGAATGGCCCAAGCCGCGAGGAAGCCCGACAGGAGCATGAACGCGAACACCAACAGGCCGTTGTAGGAGCTGCGGCTCTCGGCGATGGGCACGATCGAAAGCCAATCGACGCTGCTTTGCACGGGCATGCGGTCGCCCACCAGCTCCTGCGTCACGGCTGCCAACGCGTCGATGAAAAACCCCGGTAGGATGCCGGCAACCAGGCAGAGCGCCGCGAAAAAGAACATCGCCGCGAGAGAGAACCGATCGGTCTCGTGTGCGCGCTGGGCGGCCGGCGTGCGCGCGCGGCCGAGAAAGGTAACGCCGAACGCCTTGACGAAGCAGGCAGCGGCCAGCGCCGCCGACAGGGCAAGAAGGGCGCCAACGGCTGGCACCATGAGCTTGAGTCCCCAGGAGGGAAGCTGTGGACTGAGCAGGATCGCCTGGAACGTCAGCCATTCGGAGACGAATCCGTTGAGCGGCGGCAGCGCCGAAATCGCCGCGCAGCCGACGAGAAAAACGAACGCGGTCTGTGGCATGCGATGGATGAGCCCGCCGAGGTGCTCCATGTCGCGCTCACCGGTGCTCGTCAGCACCGCGCCTGCACCGAAGAACAGAAGACTCTTAAAGATCGAATGATTGAACACGTGCAGCAGGCCGGCCGTCAGCGCCAGCGCCGCCGCCCACGCCATGCCGTGCGCTTTGAATGCGAGCGCAAGCCCAAGGCCGATGAAGATGATCCCGATATTTTCCACCGTGTGGTAGGCAAGCAGCCGCTTGAGATCGTGTTGCATGAGGGCATAAAGGACGCCCATCGCCGCGGTCACGCCGCCGAGCGCGAGGACCACCATGCTCCACCACCAGGCTGGCGTTCCGATGAGGTCAAACACGATGCGAACGAAGCCGTAGACCGCGACCTTGGTCATGACGCCGCTCATCAGCGCCGAAACGTGACTGGGGGCGGCCGGATGCGCGAGCGGCAACCAGACGTGCAGCGGCACCAGGCCGGCCTTGGAGCCGGCGCCGATGAGCGCAAGGATCAGAATGGCGGCCGCGAGCGTCGGCGAGGGATGGCCATCGCGAATGTCACCGAAGGCATATCCGCCGTCCGGTCCCGCCAGCAAGCCGAAGGTGAGCAGCAACGCGAGCGTCCCGAAGCTCGCCATGATCAAGTAGACGTATCCTGCACGGACGTTGTCGGCGATGCCGTGGTGCGCCATCACCAGGGCCCACGACGACAACGACATGAATTCCCACGCCAACAGGAACGTGAACGCATCGTCGGCGAGCACGACGATGCTCATGCCGGCGAGAAACGCCGGATAGAACGGCAGCACCCGGCGCGGAGCATGCTCGTGGCGGCCATATCCGAGCGCGAACAGGCTCGCCGTGGCCGCGCCGAGGTTGATTACGGCGAGAAAAAACGCCGAAAGCGCATCCAGACGAAAATGCGCTCCAAGCCACGGAATACCGAGTGGAAGGACGGTCGCCGGCGGAACGGCGTAGATGCCGAAAAGAGCGCAGAGTGCGATCGCGAGAAGCACCAGCGAGACGATCAGGCACATTCCGTAGACGAGGTGGCGCGCACGCGCAGCGTTGTCGAGTAATGCCGCCAGAGCGGCCGTCGCGATGAGCAAGGCAGCGCTGCCAAGGGCGGGGAGCAGCATTACTGATCCCCCCTCTGGCGCCTCGCCGCGGCGGCGAATGGACGGCCACAGCGCAAACTCGTGCCCTACCCTTTCAGCCGCACGCCGCGTCCACCGCCGTGGCTGACCGCTCCCTCGCCGATCAGCTCAATGCCCGCGGCCGCCAACGCTTCGATCAGTTTCATCAACGAATCCACATTGCCCCGGATGACCCCGCCGCTCGCTTCCATGCGCTGGATCGTGGGCAGTGAAAGACCCGAACGCTCGGCCAGCTGACGCTGGTCAATTTCCAGCAGGGCTCTTGCGGCCCGCATCTGTGCGCCAGTTATCATGTCTAACACATCAGAATCGATGTTTAGAGTGCCTCTATTAAGTCAGGCGTTATACGATGACAAGCCCGCCGTTGCCTGCCGGGCGGCGTAGTAATCCCTCTCGGACTAATCAGGGCCGAAACAGCAGGCACGCGTCGCCGTAGGAATAGAATCGATAGCTCTCGCGGATCGCGTGCGCGTAGGCGCGCCGCATCACCTCGAGCCCGCAAAATGCCGCGACCAGCATGAACAAGGTGGAGCGCGGCAGGTGGAAATTGCTCAACATCACGTCGACCGCCCGGAAGCGATAGCCCGGCGTGATGAACAAGGCCGTCTCCCCTGCAAACGGGCGGATGACGCCGTCGTCGCCACTGGCGGTTTCCAGGAGCCGCAGCGAAGTCGAGCCGACCGCCACGATGCGTCCCCCAGCGCGCCTCGCCCGGTTGAGTGCATCCGCGGTTTCCGCGCTGACGCTTCCTTGCTCCGCATGCATGCGATGCGCGGCGGTGTCGTCCGACTTGACCGGAAGAAACGTACCCGCCCCCACGTGCAGCGTGACCTCGTGCAAGGTAATCCCCCGCTCCAGTAGGCGTGCCGTAAGCGCGTCGGTGAAGTGCAGCCCCGCCGTGGGCGCTGCGACGGAGCCCTCCGCCCGCGCAAAGATGGTCTGGTAATCGGTTCGATCGCGCTCGTCCGAGTCACGCCGGATGTAGGGCGGCAGCGGCATAGCCCCGCGTTCGTCGAGCGCCTGGTCGAGCACAGGGCCGTGAAACGCAAACGCAAGCGTCACCTCCCCGCCCTCGGCCTTGTCCTCGACCGTGGCATCGAGCTGGCCCAGAAAGCAGACTTTGCCTTCATCCCCGAAGCGCACGACGTCGCCAGGAGCGAGACGCTTGGCCGGCTTCACAAACGCGCGCCAGCGTGAGCCGTCGAGGCGCTGATGCAGCGTCGCTTCGATGGCGGGGTCCACGGCACCTCGCCCGATGCGCCGGCCGCGCAGCCGGGCCGCAATCACCTTGGTGTCGTTGACCACCAGCGCGTCGCCCGCGCGCAGCAGGTCGGGGAGATCGCGTGTGCCGCGATCCTCCAGCTCCGGGACCTGCCCGGGACGCACGACAAGCAGCCGCGCGGCATCCCGCGGCGAAACGGGACGCAAGGCGATGCGATCGGGCGGCAGTTCGAAGTCGAACAAGGCAGTGCGCATGCCTTCTCATACAAGCGCACGCGCCGCAGGTCATCGCCCGAACTAAAGCTCAATCGGGTATCAATGCAGTCATCCGCGCACCGCCACTTTTGCTGCAGCGCGGCGAATGGGCCGTAGCTTCATACCGGCGCCATAGCATCGACTTCGCCAACGGCGCGCTCGCGTTCCGAACCTGCGCACGTTTTTTTGATGGAATGACACCCATGCATCGAAAAGATGTTTTCGATGATTGGCGAGAATCCCACGCTCCTGTCGCGGTTGCGTCAAACGATCTTCACAGGCGCGGCGTAATCGAGTGGCCGCGACGACAAAAGCCAGGAGAGAGGCCAATGGGAGCCGTCATGGTGAGATGCCCCCAGACCGGACGGGACATCCCCACCGGTTTGACTACGGACCGCAAGAGCTTCGAGGCCATGCCGGTATTTTTCGCGCGGGTCCACTGCCCGATTTGTCGGACCGAGCATGAATGGTTTGCCAAGGAGGCTTGGGTGTGCGACGCCGAGCCTCGCCCGCAACGCAAGGCGGTCCTTTGAGCTTGTTGACCGCGGGCGACCGCCGCACCGCTTCGGCTTACCTCGAGTGGTGAAACAACACCGTCGCGACGCGGCCTCCCACGATTACGCGTCCTGCGCCATCTTGGCTGAGATGATGCGGTCGGGGTCGACGACCGGCTCACCACGCTTGATCTTGTCCACGTTTGCCATCCCGTCGGTCACGTGGCCCCAGACCGTGTACTTGCCGTCGAGAAAAGTCGCATCCGCAAAGCAGATGAAGAACTGACTGTCGCCGGAATCGGGAGATTGCGCACGCGCCATCGAGACGGTGCCCCGGCGGTGCGGCTCTTTGTTGAACTCGGCCTTCAGCTTCTTGCCGGAACCGCCGGTGCCCGTGCCATGCGGGCAGCCGGTCTGCGCCATGAAGCCGTCAATGACGCGGTGAAACGCCACGCCGTTGTAGAAGCCGTCGCGCACGAGCTCCTTGATGCGGGCGACATGGCCGGGAGCAAGGTCCGGCCGCATCTGAATGACGACCTTCCCCTTCGTGGTGTCGAGCGTCAGCGTATTCTCGGCGTCGGTCATGGGGCGTTCTCTGCTTCTCTGAACTTGCGTTGATCGGTGAACCTGATGGTGAACGGCCGGCCGGCCAATGCGTTCCCCAGCGCATCGGTGAACGGCAGAGGTGCGCAGCGTTTGAGCATCTTGGCCACTGCAATTCGATAGGCAAGCCGTTGGTCATCCGAAGCGCCGGGCGATTCGAATGTGATTCTCGGCTGGCCGAGGAGTTCGCCGTTGCGGCGGAAACTCATCTGCACCGTGATCTGCATGCCCGCGCGCGACTGATCCAGGGGCGGCGGAACCCAGCATGCGCGCAGCGCCGCCATAACCTCGCTCAGCGTGTTGACTGGCGGCTGCGGGGTTTGCGCGGCCGCGCCGCTCACTAGCGCGGCGAAGGCCAACATCCAACCGGCAACACGCAGCCGTCTCATCACGGCTGCTCGCGATTGTCGACAAAACGGATCGCAATCGGCCGGCCTGCGATTGCGTTGCCCAACCCTGGGCTGAGGTGCAGCGGCGTGCAGCGCTCAAGCGCGGCGGAAATGGCATGCAGGTAATCCCCCCGGTTTTCCGGGGAAGCGCCGTGGCTGACATAGGTCACCCGCGGCGTGGAGATGATGTCGCCGCTGCGCCTGAAGGCAAATCGCACCGACATTTGCATGCCGGGACGGGCCTTCTCCTTCGCGGGCGGAATCCAGCAGGCTCGGAGCGCGTCGAACATGGCGTGCAGCGTGTCGAGCTTATGCTCGCCGCTTGCGTCCTCCGCGACAGCGCCGCTCGCGGGCGCATCGCCTGCGGATGCGCTCTCGATCGTCAATCGCAGATCCTGCCCAATCCAGTAGTTGGGGTAAGGAATACAGTAGCGGCTAGACACGCTGCAAACGGCCGGAAAGAATGGATGCAGCGTAAAGACGCTGCAGAACGCGCCCGCCGGCTCAACATCGGTCGCCAGCGCCGCAGCTAAGACGCCAAATCCGATCAACGCACGGCCGGCGCCCACTGACCTTCCTCATGACTTGGCGTCAGCTGCGACCTGCACGCGAATCATGCGGTCGGGATCGACGACCGGCTCGCCCTTCTTGATCTTGTCGACCACTTCCATGCCGGAGAGCACTTCCCCGACGACGGTGTACTTGCCGTTGAGGAACGCGCCGTCCGCATACATGATGAAAAATTGAGAATTCGCCGAGTTCGGATCGCTGGCGCGCGCCATCCCGACCACGCCGCGCTTGAACGGCACACTGGAGAATTCGGCCGGGAGGTTGGGATACTTCGAGCCGCCGGTGCCGTCGCCGCGCGCTCCGTCGCCGGTCTGCGCCATGAACCCGGCAATAACGCGGTGAAACGGCACGTTATCGTAGTATTTCTCGCGCGCCAGAAGCTTGATGCGCTCGACGTGTTTGGGGGCGATGTCATTGCGCAACTTGATGACGATGCGGCCGTATTTGGTGTCGATCAGAAGCGTATTCTGCGGATCAGCGCCAGACGGCAATTGCGCCTGCGCGAGGGCGGGCGCGATACCGATCAGAAGGGCAAGACATGCGAGCAGGCGGATCATGAAGTCTCCCGGGCTCAACGGCCGGACGTGCCGGCGAACTTTGCTTTCAAACGGGCGGCGACCGGCGGCGGAACGAACGGCGATACGTCCCCGCCCATGGATGCGATCTGCCGCACCAGTGTGGCGGTGATCGGGCGAACGAGCGGTGAAGCCGGCAGAAAGAGCGTCTGGATGCCCGGCGCCATGGCCGCATTCATGCCTGCCATTTCCATTTCGTAGTCGAAATCGGTCGCGCTGCGCAGCCCGCGGATCAAGAGCGTTGCACCCTCGCGTTGCGCGGCGGCGACAACGAGATCGGCGAATGTGATGCAAGCAAAATCGCAGCCGCTCGCGCGCGCCAGTGCGCCGCAGGTCTCCTCGACCATCGCACGCCGTTCCTCGGCGGCGAACAAAGGTGCCTTACCGGGATGGGTGCCAATCGCGAGCACGAGGCGATCGGCGAGCCGCACGGCCTGGCGCACGATGTCGACATGCCCGTTGGTGACGGGATCGAATGACCCCGGGAAAAGCGCGGTGCGCGGCATGAACGCGGTCTAGCGCGCGGTCCGGGGGCCCGCAAGGTCGCGCCGAGGACGATGGCGCAGACGAATGCCCCGGCGCGACGGGCGCCATTTTGGGCTCACCCGCCGGAGCGCTGAATTAGGATTTCGTATTGCCTCTCAGGCTATTGTGACGTTTACCGAATGAGGAATATGAGCTTTGTTACGCCGGCTACAACCCTAGTACTGGGGCGTTCGCCTCCGAGGGCCCGCCAAACGCGAGTATCATGCGGCTGAGGAGGCGATGCGAACCGGAGGTTCGTCCGCCAAATCGGAGGGCGTGAACGGCAGATTGCAGATAAATCTGGCACTCGTCCTGACCTCGCCCAACCAACGAATTCCGTCATGCAAATTACCGCCGCCGTGGTGCACGAAAAGTTCGGCACGTTCGCCATCGACCAGCTCGAATTGACCGATCCGCGGCCCGACGAGGCATTGGTGCGGATCGTGGCGAGTGGCATGTGCCAAACCGACCTGCACGGCCGCGACGGTTACTACAACACACCCTATCCCGCGGTTTACGGCCACGAAGGCGCCGGAGTGGTCGAGGCAGTCGGCGCGAGCGTCACGAAATTCGGCCCGGGCGACCACGTCGTCATTTCGTTTCCCTGGTGCGGGGCCTGCCCCAATTGTCAGCGCGACATGCCATCCCATTGCTTGAAGGGACCCCAATTGAAAATGCGCGGCACGCGCCCGGACGGCTCGACACTCCTGAGCAAGGCCGGCGCGGCGGTCTATGGCGCCTTCTTCCAGCAATCCTCCTTCGCCACCTATGCCATTGCCAACGAACGGTACATGGTCAAGATCAGAAAGGATGCCCCGCTCGAGCTGCTCGGCCCCTTTGCCTGCAGCGGCCAAACGGGCGCGGGCGCCGTGCTCAACTCGATGCGGCCGCGGGCGGGAGACTCGTTCGCCGTGTTTGGTGTGGGCGCGGTCGGCTTGTCCGCCCTGATGGCGGCGAAAATTGCCGGATGCGACCCCGTCATTGCCGTCGACGTGCACCACGCGCGACTGGAGTTAGCGCAGGCGCTGGGCGCAACCCACGTGATCAATCACAGCGGACGCACCGATGTGGTCGCGGACATCCGCAGGATCACCGGAGAAGGCGTGCGCTTCTCACTCGACACCTCCGCGCAGCCCACGGTGTTGCGCGAAGCGGTGGAGGCGCTGATCGCCGCCGGCACTTGCGTCCTTCTCGGCAGTGCGCGCGCCGGCACTGAGGTCAGCTTCGAAATGCCGTTTCTCCAATTCGGCCGCGTCGTGCACGGTGTGATCCAGGGCGAAAGCCGCCCGCAGGAGTTCATCCCCAAGCTGGTCGATTTCCTCATGCAAGGCAAAATGCCGGTCGAGCGGATGATGACGTTCTATCCGCTGGCACAGATCAATCGGGCAGCACACGACTCTTCGCTGGGAGCGACGATCAAGCCGGTCCTGCGAATGCCGAATTGACGCCCTGCGGCGGCACTGGCGGGCCAACCTGCTAAAACTGTGATATTCTCGCGTCGTCGAGCTTGGTTGGTCATCGGCCGGGCGGGATGCGAACCCTACTGTCCCTTGCTCTCATGGTCGGCGCTGCCCAACTCGGCGGCGGGACAAGCCTCGCGCAGACGCCGCCGAGCGAACGGGAGCTGCGCATCTATGCCGGGCTCCATGATGCCGCCGCACGCGGCGATGCCGCCGAGATCGAGCAGCTTGTCGCTGAAGGTGAAAAGCCCAACATCCAGGACGCCAACAGCCGAACCCCGCTGCATGTCGCGGCGTTTCTGCGCCGCCACGCCGCTGCGCAGGCGTTGCTACGGCTCGGCGCCAATGCGAACGCGCTCGATGCCGAGCATTACGACGTCCTTACCATCGCGGCGGTGAACAACGACCTCGACATGCTCAACGTCGCGCTTGCGAGTGGCGGCGATGCGCGCGCGATCACCGGGCCACACCACGACACCGCGCTGATCGCCGCGGCGCATCGCGGCCACGTCGAGATCGTGCGCGGCCTCATCGCGGCGCAAGCGCCGCTCAACCACGTCAACGACCTCGGCCACACCGCCTTGCTAGAGGCGGTGGTGCTCGGCAATGGCGGTCGCAACCATACGGCTACCGTCGAGGCGCTGCTGGAGGCCGGGGCCGATGTGACGCTTCCCGACCGGTACGGCACGACGGCGCTTCAGCATGCCCGCACGCGTGGCTATTCGCAGATCGCGCGGATCCTGGAAAACGCCGGCGCACACTGATCGGCCAGCGCGCCCGCGCCGCGCGGAGCGGTTGGTCTTTTTGCCTAAGAAACGTCCTCGCCCCGTTCGATCCGTTGCATCAGCCGCTCGAGCTTTTCCGAAGGCTTGGTGCGAAGGTCGGCGTCGTACATTCGACGGAGCTGTTCGGCAATGGCAAACAGAGTCTCGGTACCCAAGCGGACAACCTTCTCATCTGTGTCCTCCTCGGGCACGGACATGTTGGGTCGGCCTCCCTCGGAACGCATCACCAGACCTTTTGCCGAAAGCCCTTAACGTCGGCGCGGGACGCAAGGTTCCCCTTGCAAGCTTGCTGGCACGGGGAATTGTCCCTCTCTAGCTTTGGACGCGCGAGGCGCTGCTCGTAAGCATGCCTCAGCACGCGGAGGTGATCATAAGGTGTCGGAGCCGCCAGGACAAATAAGCGTCGGAGTCGTCACTAGATAAGCCCAGCGGGGTCGGACGGTCCGAGTTCATGTCGCCTCCCGGGCCGCAACGGGTTCGGTGCGAAATCCACACCGGCGATGCGAATGGCGCCGCAGCTTCCAACCGAATCTGCCGCCGATGATGGCCGCCCGCGGTGCCGCAGGCTGCGGCGCGATTAGCCGCCGTTCTGGTCGCCGTCCTCGCTGATGCGCTCGACCGAGACCACGCGCTCGCCTTCCGCGGTATCGAAGACGATCACGCCTTGGGTCGAGCGTCCGGCAATGCGGATGCCCTCGACGCGCGTCCGGATGAGCTGACCACCATCGGTTACCAGCATGAGCTGATCTTCCTCCTCTACCGGGAACGACGCGATCAGCTTGCCGGTTTTCTTCCTGATGCTGCCGTCGCGCTCGCGCACATCCATGGCCACGATGCCTTTTCCGCCGCGGCCGGTGACGCGGTATTCGTAGGACGAGGACCGCTTGCCGTAACCGCGCTCGGAAATCGTCAGCACGAACTGCTCGGCCGCGGACATTTCCACGTAGCGCTGCTCGCCGAGTTCGATCGTGTCGGCGGATTCCTGCACCTCTTCAGCGTCGAGCGCCGGCTCTTCGGCTTCGGCACCGTTGAGACCGCGCCGCACGGCGCTCGCGCGGCGCAAATAGGCGACACGCTCCTCGGCGCTCGCGCCGACGTGCCGCAGGATCGACAGCGAGATCACCTTGTCACCATCGGCAAGCGCGATGCCGCGCACGCCCATCGAGGTGCGGCCCTGGAACACGCGTACGTCCGTGACCGAGAAGCGAATGCACTGCCCGCCGGCCGAGGTGAGCAGCACGTCGTCGCGCTCGGTGCAAATCTGCACGTCGACGATGCCTTCCCCCTCATCGAGCTTCATGGCAATGATGCCGGAACGGCGCACATCGGCGAAGTCGGAAAGCTTATTGCGGCGCACGGTGCCACGCGTGGTGGCGAACATCACGTCGAGTTCGCTCCAGCTCGTCTCGTCCTCCGGCAGCGGCATGACGGTGGTGACCAGCTCGCCCGCCTCGAGCGGCAGGATGTTGATCAGCGCCTTGCCGCGCGCCTGCGGCGCTGCCTGCGGCAGCCGCCACACCTTCTCCTTGTAGACGCGGCCGTGCGAGGAGAAGAACAGCACCGGCGTGTGAGTGGAGGCTACGAACAGCCGCGAGACAAAGTCCTCCTCGCGTGTCTGCATGCCGGCGCGCCCCTTGCCGCCGCGCCGCTGCGCGCGATAGGTCGAGAGCGGCACGCGCTTGACGTAGCCGAGGTGGGAAACTGTGACCACCATGTCCTCGCGGTGGATGAGATCTTCTTCGTCCACCTCACCTTCCTGCTCGAGGATGACGGTGCGGCGTGGTGTGGCGAACTTCTCGCGCACCGCTTTGAGCTCGTCCGTGACGATGCTCTGGATGCGCGCGCGTGAGCGCAGGATATCGAGATAATCGGCGATCTCCTCGGCGAGCTTGTCCAGCTCGGCCTTGATCTCGTCGCGGCCGAGCGCAGTTAAGCGCTGCAGGCGCAGATCGAGAATGGCTTTGGCCTGCTCGGCCGAGAGCTTGTAGGTGCCGGTGGTCGAGACCTTGTGGCGGGGATCGTCGATCAGCGTGATCATCGCCTCGACGTCACGCGCCGGCCAGTCGCGCGCCATCAAGGTCTCGCGGGCGGTATTGGCGTCGGCGGAGGACCGGATGAGCTGGATCACCTGGTCGATATTGCTGACCGCAATGGCGAGCCCGACCAGCACGTGGGCGCGATCACGTGCCTTGCCGAGCAAATACTTGGTGCGCCGGGAGATCACCTCCTCGCGGAACGCGATGAAGGAGGCGAGCAGGTCCTTCAAATTCATGACCAGCGGGCGGCCGCCCTCGAGCGCGACCACGTTGGCGCCGAAGGTGGATTGCAGCGGCGTGTAGCGGTAGAGCTGATTGAGCACGACGTCGGCCATGGCGTCGCGTTTGAGCTCGATGACGACGCGATAGCCCTCGCGGTCGGATTCGTCGCGCAGCGCGGCGATACCGTCGATTTTCTTGTCGCGCCACAGTTCGCCGATGCGCTCGACCATCGCCGCCTTGTTCACCTGGTAGGGAATCTCGCTGACGATGATCGCCTCGCGTTCGCCGCGCAGCGTCTCGATCTCCACTTTGCCGCGCATGACGATGGAGCCGCGGCCTTGCATATAGGCGGCGCGAATGCCCGAGCGCCCGAGAATGATGCCGCCGGTCGGAAAGTCGGGGCCGGGAATGATGCCGATCAAGTCCTCGATGCCCAGATCGGGGTTTTCGATCAGCGCGATACAGGCCTCGATCACCTCGCCGAGATTGTGCGGCGGGATGTTGGTCGCCATGCCAACCGCGATGCCGCCTGCCCCGTTCACCAGAAGGTTGGGGAAGCGCGCCGGCAGGACCATCGGCTCCTTCTCGCTGCCGTCGTAGTTGGGCTGGAAGTCGACGGTCTCCTTGTCGATGTCGTCGAGTAGCTCCATGGCCGGCCTGGCCAGCCGGCATTCGGTGTACCGCATGGCCGCGGGCGGATCGCCGTCGATCGAGCCGAAATTCCCCTGCCCGTCGATCAGCGGCAGGCGCATTGAGAAGTCCTGCGCCATGCGCACCAGCGCGTCGTAAATCGCCTGGTCGCCGTGCGGGTGGTATTTGCCCATCACGTCGCCGACCACGCGCGCCGACTTGACGTATTTCCGGTCGGGCGTGTGCCCGTTCTCGTGCATCGAATAGAGGATGCGCCGATGCACCGGCTTGAGGCCGTCACGCGCGTCCGGCAATGCGCGCGCCACGATCACGCTCATGGCGTAATCGAGGTAGCTGCGCTTCATCTCCTCGGTGATGGAGACGGGGCGAATATCGGACGGGCCGGGGGTTTCCGGCTGCTGGTCGTTATCGTCGGCCAAGAGAAAATCCCGTGGGGCGAGGTTGGCGAAGTCTTAGCTGATTCAGCCGGCAGGCGCCACCCAAAAACGCCCCCGGCTCGAGGTATTTTCATATGTCAATTCAAAGACTTACCGTCAAGCTCTGACGGCTGCCGAAAGCGCTGCGCCGACGCTTGGATTTGGCCGATTCAGTGCCCGAACACCACCGCGTGCATGATGCGGCCGGCAGCAGCGTGAACAGGCCCGCGACGACGAGCGCGCCGGTGAAAATGGCGATCATGGCGTTGCGGTGTCGGTCGACGCGGTGGCGCCGCGCATGCACGATCGCAAGCGGCAGCATCGCCAGGGTGAAGATCGAGAGCAGATGGATTGGGCTCCACGGACCCCACACGCGCAGGTCATGGATCCAGAACGAGCTCGCCGCTACGGCGACCATGAGCGCGACCCAGACCCAACCGATGGTGCGATGGGGCAGCGTCCCTTTGGGCGCGGCGAGCTGCAGCGCGCCGAGCCCAAGGGCGGCCAACGCGGCAAAAGCGTGTAGCTTGGTGGCGGGGCCGGCGTTCAGCAGCGGCGCAAGCGACACGGCCTGTCTCCGCCTCATCTCACGCCACGCTTGCGCGATTGTCTGAATTGGGCCGCAAGAGCGGCAGCGGAATCAGGGGCACGCCCGTCAAAAAGGAATCTCGTCGTCCATGTCGCCGCGCTTGCCGGCGCCGGCGAGAGCCGGTTTCTTCTCCCGTGCAGATGGCCCCGAAGAACCGAAATCATCTTCCTCCGCGCCGAGTTCGCCGCCGGCGCGATCACCCGCGCGGTCGAGCATGGTGAGCTGGGAATTGAAGTTCTGCAGCACCACCTCGGTGGTGTACTTGTCCTGGCCCGATTGGTCCTGCCATTTGCGCGTCTGCAATTGGCCCTCGAGATAGACCTTCGAACCCTTCTTCAAATATTGCTCGGCGACCCGGCAAAGCCCCTCGTTGAAGATAACGACGCGGTGCCATTCGGTGCGCTCGCGGCGCTCGCCGGTGGCCTTGTCGCGCCAGGTTTCCGAGGTCGCCACGCTCAAATTGGCAATCGGGCGGCCGTCTTGCGTGCGCCGGATCTCGGGATCCTTCCCGAGATTGCCGACGAGGATCACCTTGTTGACGCTACCGGCCATGACGCTCTCCTGCTCGTTGCCTGTATCCCCCGGCACCCTAATCCCAAGCCCCCGGCCTCGTCGCCGCTTTCGCCCGCGCCATCATGCTTTTCCACAGCAGGTCGACGCGGACGCGGGTTCCAGGCTGCGTTCTCTATTTGTTCTAGCATCAACTACCCGCCGATGCAACTAGTCTCGCGCGGATCTTTCCCCTCATCGCGGGCGATATGGTCGGGCGGCATCCCGTTCTAGCCAGAGAAATATGAAGCCCAAGATCGGAACCAAGCCATCGCTGTAAAAAATGACACCGGCGTTGCCGGGGGCAAAATTGTGCGTGGTGATCATCTGATAAACGTCACCGCCGGCCGCGCCCCATAGAAAGCAAGCCGGCCCGACGATGGCCGCCAGTCGCAGATCGAAGCTTCCCTTGAACGCCAGCCATCCCAGCGCTGCAAAGCCGAGGCTCGCAAAGCCCACCTCCAGCTGAAACGGGCTGTCCTCCCATCCGATGAAGGCTGCCGCCATCTTCCCGAAGAAGACGTGCAAGACGAAATTGTAGAGATTGGCAAAGGCGATCGAGAACAGGAGGAAATAGGAGAAGAGCGCTTCCAGGACGACCGCAGGCGTACGCGGTTGACGCGTGCGCCAGAGCGCGATGGCGGAGGCCAGCAAGCCCAGAACGAAGAACGTCAGCGTGAAGTTGGCGAGTGCAAACGCGACCGTGTCTCTCATTGCAATGTTCCGCCGGCCAAGCGGCAGCCGTCGATCGCGGCTTTCTCCAAATTACTGCCCCATGCCATCGGCACAGTGATGCCTGCATCGCCGCGTTGTCCACAGCCGCACGGTAGGGCTTGCCCCGCCCCGGGCTGGCGAAAGTCCGCCGTTCTCACTACGTTCCATGAAGTCCGCGCAGCCGCGTGGGGCTTTCTCGATCTCGCTGATCTGATCGCGCCAACGGACCCGATGACCGACCTGTTCGAAAAGAACCACCCTCGCCGCCCCGCGTCCTCGGATGGCGCGCGCATCATCGCGATCCGCGGCGCGCGCGAGCACAATCTCAAGGACATCGACCTCAAAATCCCGCGCGACCAGCTCGTGGTGTTCACCGGGCTGTCGGGCTCGGGCAAATCCTCGCTCGCCTTCGATACCATTTACGCCGAGGGACAGCGCCGCTACGTGGAGTCGCTCTCTGCCTATGCGCGGCAATTCCTCGAGATGATGCAGAAGCCCGACGTCGACCAGATCGACGGCCTGTCACCCGCCATCTCGATCGAACAAAAGACCACCTCGCGCAATCCGCGCTCGACGGTCGGTACCGTCACAGAAATCTACGACTACATGCGCTTACTTTGGGCTCGTGTGGGCGTGCCCTACTCGCCCGCCACCGGGTTGCCGATCGAGAGCCAGACGGTGTCGCAGATGGTCGACCGGGTGATAACCCTGCCGGAGGGCACGCGGCTCTATCTGCTCGCGCCGGTGGTGCGCGGCCGCAAGGGTGAGTACCGCAAGGAGCTCGCCGACTACATGAAACGCGGCTTCCAGCGCGTGAAGATAGACGGCAAATTCTACGAGATCGCCCAGGCGCCGGCGCTCGACAAGAAATTCAAGCACGACATCGACGTCGTCGTGGACCGAGTGGTGGTGCGAAGCGACCTCGCCACACGGCTCGCGGATTCGCTGGAGACCGCGCTTAAGCTCGCCGACGGGTTGGCGGTCGTGGAGTTCGCGGACGCGCCCGCGGCCTCATCCTTCGAGGATCAGGGCGGCGCAAAGAAGACGGCGAAGATCCACGATCGCAGCGGTCCGCAGCGCCTCGTCTTCTCGGAAAAATTCGCTTGCCCGGTATCGGGCTTCACTATCCCGGAAATCGAGCCGCGGCTATTCTCGTTCAATAACCCGTTCGGCGCTTGTCCCGCTTGCGGCGGCCTTGGCGTCGAGCAGCACATCGATCCCGATCTTGTCATACCCGACCGCGACAGGACCTTGCGCGGCGGGGCGATTGCGCCATGGGCGAAGTCGAGTTCGCCCTACTACACGCAGACGCTGCTCGCGCTCGGCAAGCATTACAAGTTCACCCTCGACACCAAGTGGAGAGACCTGCCGAAAAAGACGCAAGACGGGATCCTTTACGGCTCGGGCCAGGATGCAATCCGCTTCATCTACGACGACGGGCTGCGCTCCTACGAGACGAGAAAGCCGTTCGAGGGCGTGGTCACCAATCTCGAGCGGCGCTGGCGCGAGAGCGAGAGCGACTGGGCGCGCGAGGAAATGGCCAAATACTTCACCGACATCCCCTGCGCGGCCTGCAAGGGCTACCGGCTCAAGCCCGAGGCGCTGTGCGTGCGGGTCGGCGGCCTGCACATCGGCGAGGTCGCTGACATGTCGGTCAGGCGCGCGGGCGAGTGGTTTACGCAGTTGCCGCAGGCGCTCAGCGCCAAGCAGAACGAGATCGCGGTGCGGGTGCTCAAGGAGATCCGCGAGCGGCTCAAGTTCTTGGTCGACGTCGGCCTTGAATATCTCACACTGGCGCGCGCCTCGGGCACGCTGTCGGGCGGCGAAAGCCAGCGCATCCGGCTCGCCTCGCAGATCGGCTCTGGGCTGACCGGCGTGCTCTACGTGCTCGACGAGCCGTCGATCGGGCTGCACCAGCGCGATAATGCGCGGCTGCTCGAGACCCTCAAGCGCCTGCGCGATCTCGGCAACACGGTAATCGTCGTCGAGCACGACGAGGACGCGATCCGCACCGCCGACCATGTGCTCGACATCGGCCCCGGCGCGGGTATCCACGGCGGACGCATCGTCGCGCAGGGCGCGGTCGACGATCTGATCGCGGCGCCCTCCTCGCTCACCGGCAAATATCTCTCGGGCGAGATGGCGGTGACAATTCCCGAGCGGCGGCCGAGAAACACGCGGCGCATGCTGACGCTGGTCAATGCGCGCGGCAACAATCTCAAGAACGTCAACGCCGAAATCCCGCTCGGCCTGTTCACTTGCGTCACCGGCGTATCGGGCGGCGGCAAATCGACGTTGCTGATCGACACGCTTTACAAGGCAATGGCGCGCAAGCTCAACGGCGCGTCGGAGGCCCCCGCCCCGCACGACCGCATCGAGGGTCTCGAGCATCTCGACAAGGTGATCGACATCGACCAGTCGCCGATCGGCCGCACACCGCGCAGCAATCCGGCGACCTATACCGGCGCCTTCACGCCGATCCGCGAATGGTTCGCCGGCCTCCCGGAGGCGAAGGCGCGCGGCTACGAGCCCGGCCGCTTCTCCTTCAACGTGAAGGGCGGGCGCTGCGAGGCCTGCCAGGGCGACGGTGTGATCAAGATCGAGATGCATTTTCTACCCGACGTCTACGTCACCTGCGACGTCTGCAAGGGCAAACGCTACAACCGCGAGACGCTCGAGGTTCTATTCAAGGGCAAATCGATCGCCGACGTGCTCGACATGACGGTCGAGGAGGCGCTGGAATTCTTCAAGGCCGTGCCGCGGGTGCGCAACGTGCTGGAGTTGTTACACCGCGTCGGCCTTGACTACATCCACGTCGGCCAGCAGGCCACGACGCTTTCCGGCGGCGAGGCGCAGCGAGTGAAGCTCGCCAAGGAGTTGTCCAAGCGCGCCACCGGCCGCACGCTCTACATCCTGGACGAGCCGACCACGGGGCTGCACTTCCACGACGTGAAGAAGCTGCTCGACGTGCTGCACGAGCTGGTCGAGCAGGGCAACACCGTGGTGGTGATCGAGCACAATCTCGAAGTGATTAAGACCGCCGACTGGATCATCGATCTCGGCCCGGAGGGGGGCGACGGCGGCGGCGAGATTGTCGCCGCCGGTACGCCGGAGGACATCGCCAAGGTCAAGCGCAGCTATACCGGGCAATTCCTGGCACCCGTGCTTTCCCGGCGCGACGCCAAGCGCAAGCCGCGCACCGAGGCGGCGGAGTAACTCCAGCCTTCGATCCGGCTCCGCTTCGGCCGATCTGGATCGCGGGCGGAGCCGCAATCTTGCCACCGGTCTCCCTCACATGCGCGGCAGCGGGCGCTTGGATTTGGCGGCAGACGGCACCTTCACCCACGCCTCGCCGTCGAGCACAATCTCGTCGCCGACCCTGCAGCTGCAGGCAAGCCGCGCGCGCTGGCGCTCCGGGATCAATTCCGCCACCGTCACGGTCACGTCGACCTGGTCGCCGATCTTGACCGGGGCGCGGAAATTGAGCGTCTGGGAAATATAGACCGCGCCGGGGCCCGGAAGGCGCGTGCCCAACACCGCCGAGATGAGGCTCGCCGTGTAAAGGCCGTGCGCGATGCGTTTGCCGAACTGGGTCTTGGCGGCGAAGTGCTCCGACAGATGGATGGGATTGCGATCGCCGGTAAGCTGCGCGAAGCCAACCACGTCGGACGAGGCGATTGTTTTCGACAAGGTCTCGGTCATGCCGACCGAGAGATCTTCGAAATAGAGAATGCGCAGCGCGAGGATCATTGTCTGGCAACGTATCCCCAATTCTGCGCATGCTCCACTCGGCGACAGATATTCACTTTGTCATGGCCGGGCTTGTCCAGGTTTGTCCCGGCCATCCGCGTCTTTGCGGCTGCAAAACACTAAGACGTGGATGCCCGGCAGCGCAGACAAGTTTACGCAGTCTGCGCAAGCTTGACTGCGTGCCGGGCATGACGAATTCATAATCGGCCGTTCTTTCACTCACGCCGCGGCGAGTTCCTTGTCCTTGGCTTCGGCGCGCTGCAGCGCCGGACGCGCGGCGAAGCGGTTGACATAGGCCGTGAACTCGGGACGCTCCGGCAAGAGCTTGAACATCATGCCCCAGCGTAAGGTCGAGCCGACGATCACGTCGGCGGCGGTGAACTGCTCCCCCATGAGATACGGGCCTGCGGCGACCGCCTTCGCCGTCACATCCATCACGGTGTCAAAATCGCCGTAGCCCAGCATCGCGCGCCGCGGCGCTTCCTTGCGGGGGCTGGCACGATCGATCATCGCCGCTTCGATGCAGCTCGGGCCGAAAAACAGCCATTTGAGATAGGCGCCGCGGCGTGGCGTACCGATCGGCACGTTGAGCTTGGCGTGGGGAAATTCGTCGGCAAGATAGGCGCAGATCGCCGCTGCCTCGGTGATGACGGTATCGCCGTGCTTGAGCGCGGGCACCTTGCCCATCGGGTTCACCGCGAGATACTCGGGGCTGCGGTTGTCACCTTTGCTCAAGCTCAAGAAGTGGATGTCGTAGGGTTCGCCGATCTCCTCGAGCATCCATCGCGTGATCGACGACCGCGACGGGGCGGCGTGATAAAGCGTAAGCTTTGCCATACGGTACTCCATTATTGCACGAGGGATGTTCTAGCCTTCAATCGTGTCGCTTCTGCGAATGGTGGCCGCGCGAAGAGAAATGAGATGAATGAGATAACGCGCATCGCGACTGCGCTTGTGATGCTGGGCGCGCTGCTGGGTGCCATGCCGGTTGCGGCGGCGCCGATCGAAACGGGCCGACAGATCGCCGAGGTGAACGGCGCGCCAATGGTGGTCTTCACCTACCGGCCGATGGGATGTTCCGATCCCTCGCTGCTCCTGGTCTTCCACGGCATCGCCCGCAACGCGCGCGCCTACCGCGATGACGCGCGCGCGCTCGCGGATCGGCTTTGCCTCCTC
The DNA here is from genome assembly GCA_035693615.1 of Xanthobacteraceae bacterium. Classification (GTDB taxonomy): domain Bacteria; phylum Pseudomonadota; class Alphaproteobacteria; order Rhizobiales; family Xanthobacteraceae; genus VAZQ01. Next base: position 12,409 of record DASSGH010000013.1, on the reverse strand, counting down.
GTGGTGGCGCCGCTGTTCGATCGGCAGGTCTTTCCCGCATGGCGCTACCAGCGCGGCGGCATCGTCAACGGCGCGGCAGTGCAGGACGCCCGCGACTTTACCGGTAAACTCGTGCTCGATCTCGTCGACTGGGTGCGCCGGCAGGAAGGACGGCCGATCGCCTATTCCCTGTTCGGCCATTCGGCAGGAGGGCAGTTTGTCGATCGCCTCGCCGCCTTTGTGCCCACCGAGGCGCGGCGCATCGTGGTGGCAAATGCGGGAAGCTACGTGTTTCCGAGCCTCGAGATCGACGCGCCTTTCGGGTTGGGAAAGGTCTATTCGGGAACGGAGGGCGAGGCGGCGTTGCGGCGATATCTGCAACAGCCGCTGACCATCTATCTCGGCCAAGGCGACACCCGCGACGACGAGCGTAACGATTATCCCGAGGCGCTGGCCCAAGGGGCCTCGCGCTACCAGCGCGGCGTGAACGTATTCAATGCGGCGAAGACTTTGGCCCAGACACGTGGTTGGCAATTCAACTGGCGGCTGGTCGAACTGCCGGGCGTCGGCCACAACGCGCGCAAAATGCTCGCCGCGCCGCAAGCGCCCGAGGCCTTGTCGCCATAGATAAGGCCAAACGGAATTTTGTTGCCGATCACGTGCGCGGCGGCAGACCTTCGTAGTCGCGCACGCGCAGCTTGCGCACGGTCAGCTCGTCCACTTCGAGCGCCTCAAAGCGCGCGCGCTTGACCGTCACTCGGCCAAGCGCGAGCCGGCCGATGGCCAGCGCCCCCACCGCTATGGCTCCGAACGCGGCCGCCCCCAGCGCAAGCGCGATCATGCTGGCGGCGGGAATGGCTTGGGCACGGCGGATTTGCGCTCGGCCGATAATGTCACGCGGCATGCATGGTCTCCGTCGTCCCCGGCGGCTCTCTCGCCTCGTGTGGCGGGCGTGAGGATCGCGCCCGTTGGCCGCGCTTGCATATCGGATGTCGGGCAGACAAACCACAGTCCCCGAGCCGCGAGGATGCCGGCTGCGAAGCATTGTGTCGAACAAGTTTTCTCTGGCAGTATTGCCCGGATCCCGGGTCGCGGCACGACGTAACTCATAAGCGGCGGAGCGGCCCTGGTGGTCTCGGGAGGTACGACCATGGCGCAGCTACACGTCCTCATGGGCGCGGATACGGTCCGCGCGCGTCCGGCGATCCGCCGCATCGGGCTTGCCGACCTCAAAGACGCGCTGGCGCACGGACTTGCCGATTTTTCCGCCATACCGACCCACGCCGTATTCCTGTGCCTGATCTATCCCATCGTCGGCCTCGTGCTCGCGCGGGCGATCCTCGGCTACGCACTCTTGCCGCTCCTCTTTCCGCTTGCCGCCGGTTTCGCGCTGGTCGGACCCTTCGCAGCCATCGGCTTCTACGAGCTGAGCCGGCGGCGCGAGCAGGGCCTCGATATTTCCTGGGAGGATGCTTTCGACGTGCTGCACTCGCCCTCGCGCGACGCCATTGCCGCACTCGGGGTTCTGCTGCTCGTCATCTTTGCGATCTGGATCGCCGTCGCCCAGGCGATCTACGTCGCCAATTTCGGTTACCAGCCGGCGGCTTCGATCCCGCATTTCGTGCGCCAGGTCTTCACCACGCCGGAAGGCTGGATGCTGATCATCGTCGGCAATTTCGTGGGCTTCCTGTTCGCCACCACGGTCTTGATCATCAGCGTCGTGGCCTTTCCGCTGCTGGTCGACCGCGAGGTCGGCGCGGTCGAGGCAGTGCTGACCTCGGCACGCGCGTTCGCCGCCAATCCGGTCATGATGGCAATCTGGGGTTTGATCGTCGCCGCCTTGCTGGTGATCGGCTCGTTGCCGTTCTTCTTCGGGCTGGCCGTGGTTGTGCCGGTGCTCGGACACTCCACCTGGCACCTCTATCGCAAGGTGGTGGAGCCCGACCTGAGCCCGCGGCCGGAACACCCGCGTCCGCAGCACAAGCGCCGCTATGCGGCGCAGTTTCCAGCCGCGCTGTTCGCAGGGGAGGACAAGGAGCCACCCGCACGGCCCTAGCCCGCGCGCGTGCGTACGGGCATTCGCGCCGCCGCTCAAGCGGCAAGGCGGCTCGCGGACAACTCGCGAATCTCGGTCGCCGGCTGCGGCAGCGCGCCGCCCGGCTCCAGCTCGTAGCCGACCGCGCGCAGCATCCCGCTGGCCGCGCACATCTCGACCGCCATGCGCGTGAACGGGTTGAGCACGGGCGGCCTCACCCAGGCGAAATCGCATTGGCCGAACGGCTGCGGCCATGACGAAAGCGCCTCGCGGCGGACGCGGCTGTTTGCGGTCGCCTCCTCAGGCGAGCTCTTGAGCAGTCGCCTCGCACACACCCGCGCCTCCCAAGGAGCTTTGCTATGCAGCCAATCGTTGGCCGTCGAGGTGTCCTCGATCCGGCTGGCAAAATTCTCCTCAGTCCGCTCGATCACGCAGCGCTCGCCGCGCTCACATCCGATCAGCGTGAAAATCACCGGCCGCGCGACCGGCACGGTCTCAAGCCCGTGCTTGGCCTCGCCGAAGTGTCGGCAGGTCTCGAACACCTCGCGCAGCAGATGGTCGGGCGGGCGGAAGCGGATCGGCCAGGTGCATAGCGCGTTCGCGGCGAGGTCGTAGGGCCGCAGCCACGGTTTGCGGGTGCGGCGCCAAAGCGGCGCCTGGTTGATGGCGGCCGCGAAACGGCCTGCCGCACAGGCGGTCAGCGTGCCCGCGTAGCCAGGCCAGGTGACGTTGGTGAACTCGCCGGCGGGGCCGCGCATGCGGGCGATCTCGACGTGACGGCCGAGCCCCGGGAACGGCCAGTCGAGCGTGCGGGCGAGCCAGGGCACGCCGTCCTCCTCGCGCGCGACTGTGCTGCAACCCCACTGATACGTGCCGTTGAGAAACCAGATGCCGGGAAAATGGAGTGTGGCGGCGATCGCTTCGAGCTCGGCGATGTATGGCGAATACGAGCGCTGCAGCCAACGGCGCGTCAACGCATCCATCGCGGGAAGCAGCATGCGCGCGGGGCGCGGCAGCCAGGTCACGCAATCGTCCCGCAGCGCGCGTGCCCGTATGCACGCGTCGAGGGCATGGCGAACGGGCCCGCCTTCGCGCACGTCGACGACGGGAATGCAAACCAGCTTGTTCATCCGCAAATGCTTACGATAGTTCTCCGCGCCGAGCCATATCCGGCGCGTTGCATGGGCTCCGCCCCGCGACGCCCTGCCGCGCCGGCGGCGGAATTGCTCATTGGCCGCTGCCGGGACATTCTTTAAACTGCGCTGGGCATCGGGAAATCACGTCGCGGAGGGGTCACAGGTGATGAAGCTTGCAGGCAAGCTGTTGAGCATCGTCGTGCTGGCCATGCTCGCGTCTCAAGTGCAGGCCGAGGACGATTTCCCGATCGTCGGCACCTATACCGAGAACCAGGCCTGCAAGCCCGACGGCTCCGACCCTGGCGTCTCACGCGTGAAGATCACGCCGCGCGACATCGACTCCGTGTTCGGGCTCTGCACCATCCTAAGCCGCAAGCGCCAGGGCGCGACCTATGTCGTGCATGTCGAGTGCAAGAGTCCGAGCGGCAGCCAAATGCTGGGCGATGTCAACTTCACGCCGCGCGAAGACAAGGCCGTGGACTTTTCCGATCAGGATCAGACCTACAAGGCCGTGCTGTACAAGTGCCCTGACTGAGCGGGCGCAGGCGGCTTCGTTCCCAACAGCTCAAACCCGAAGTTGAGCCCTAGGCCACGCCACGGTTATGTGCAATCGTGGCGCACCGCCCATTAAGCTGGTGAGGAACGGCATGACCTATGAAAGCATGCTCGCGGAAACGATCGCGTTTCGCGGCCACCGCGGTGACCTCGGCGAAGCCTACTATGCGCGGCCGCTCGGCGGCCCCTGGCCCGGCGTCGTGCTCATCCATCACATGCCCGGATGGGACGAATGGATCAAGGAGGCGACCCGCAAGCTCGCGCACCATGGATTTGCGACGATTGCGCCGCATCTCTACTTCCGCGAAGGTCCAGGAAGCCCGGATGACGTCGGCGCGCGCGTGCGCACTGCGGGCGGCGTCGCCGACGAGCAAGTGCTGGGCGACGTCGCGGGCGCCATGGAGTTCTTGCGTGCGCAACCCTACGCCAACGGCAAGATCGGCGTGATCGGCTTCTGCTCGGGCGGGCGGCACACCTATCTCGCCGCCTGCTCGCTCGGCGGCTTCGACGCGGCAGTGGATTGCTGGGGCGGCAACGTGGTCGTCGACGACCCCAAGCAGCTCAATGCCAAGCGGCCGGTTGCGCCCATCGATCTCACGGCCAAGCTGCGCTGTCCGCTACTGGGGCTGTTCGGCAACGACGATGAAAACCCCAATCGCGACCAGGTGAACCGCACCGAAGCGGTGCTCAAGAAGCTTGGCAAGACTTACGAATTCCACCGCTACGACGGCGCCGGCCACGCCTTTTTCAACGCCGCGCGTCCCGCCTACCGCCCCGAGCAGGCGCTCGACGGCTGGACCAAGGTCTTCGGCTTCTTCCACAAGCATTTGACCTCGGCGGCCGCCGCCCGCGCCGCCTGAAGCCGCAAGGAGGATCGCATGTGCTCTTACATCGTCGAGAAGGCCAAGCTCCTGGGCAGCGCCAAGGGGCCGAACGGCTGGATGCGCATCGACACTGCGAATGTCTACTACGATCATCCGTTCCACGCGCCGCTCGATCATGCCCTCGGCATCGACTTCATCAGCGAAGCGGATGGCGGACGCGATCGCGTGGCGGTGGAATTGAGCGCGGCCTCCGCGCGCGAGCTGGTGGCGAAGATTCTCGCCGCGCTGGCCAACGGCGAAATCGAACATGGCAAGGCGGCGCACCACCCGGTGGAGGCGGCCGAATAGCAAGCCCGGCGCGTCACGGCCGATGGAGCAGGAGAAGGCGCCATGATCGTCGAGAGCCGCACGCGCTTCGATGTCGTTCCCTCGAGCAAGCATATCGGGGCGGAAATCCACGGTCTCGATCTGCGCGAAAAGCCCGACGAGGAGACCATCCGCGCCATTTATCGGGCATGGCTCGATCACCTCGTCATCGTGTTCCCCGACCAAAGCCTGTCACAGGAAGATTTGATCCGCGTGACCGGCTATTTCGGCGAACTCGGTGAGCTGTCGCGGCCGGCGAAATACTTTCCCAAGGGCTATTCCCGTCTGCTCCCTGGCATCATGCTGATCTCCAACATCCGCGAGAACGGCGAGCCGATCGGCGCCTTGCCCGACGGCGAGATGATGTTCCACCACGACATGATCCACGCCGAGGTGCCGAGCAAGGCGACCTTGCTCTACTCCGTGGAAATTCCTTCGACCGGCGGCAATACGCTGTTCGCGAGCGGCTACGCCGCCTATGACACGCTCGATCCGGCGCCTCGCGGCCGGCTCGAGGGCCGCAAGGCGATGCATCACTACAATTACGGCTCGACCCAGCGCGGCGACAGCCGCGGCACGGCGGCTTTCGCCGAATGCAGCCATCCGGTCTTTCGCACCCACGAGGACTCCGGCCGCAAAGCGGTCTACGTCAATCGGCTGATGACCGTCGGCATCGTTGACATGCCGGCGCAGGAAAGCGAGCCGCTGCTCAGCGCCGTGTTCGATCATTCCGAGAAGCGCGACTTCGTCTACGAGCACGTCTGGCGAATGGGCGATCTCTTGCTCTGGGACAACCGCTGCTCGTCGCATGCGCGCACCGATTTTCCCGCGAGCGAGCGCCGACTGATGCTGCGCACCACGGTCAAGGGCACTGTGCGACCGTACTGAGTTCCCCGATCGCGCAGCCTGACGCGCGGGTCACGCGAGCGCCGATTTCAACACCGCAAACAATTTCTCGACGTCCTCGTCCGTGTTCCATAGATGCGGTGTCACGCGCATTGCTTGACCGCGCACGGAAACGTAGACCTGCGCCGCGGCAAGCCGCTTGGGCAGATCGGAGGGGATGCCGCCGCTGAAGCGCAATCCGAGATAATGGCCCGCCCGGCGATCGGCCGGCACGCTGCTGATCCCGAATTCACTGCGCGCCCGTTCGGCGATGGCGCACGTGCGCAGCCGCAGCGTCTCCAACACGCGCGGCACGGTCCACTCCGACAGCAGCTCAAGCGACGCTTCGGCCACGGGCATGAGCGCAAAATTGCTGCGCTCGCCGACATCGAAGCGGCGTGCGCCGGGTTCAAATTCGCGGCTGTAATTGACGAGACCGGCGAAATCCTCGGAGTCCTTGCGCGCGATCCAATTGTGCTCGATCGGACGACCGCCTTGCCGGCGCGGTGCCACGTAGAGAAAGCCGAGACTATACGGTCCGAGCAGCCACTTGTAGCCGGCGACGGCGACGAAATCCGGATCGATGCGCCGCACGTCGAGCGGCAGCGCCCCGACCGACTGGGTCGCGTCCACGCAGAGCGCGGCGCCGACACGGCGACACGCCGCGGCGACCGCCTCGAGGTCGATCAGCCCGCCGTCGGTCCAATGACAATGTGGGACCGCGACGATCGCGGTCGAGCGGTCGATGCAGGAGAGCAGCGCCGAGGTCCAATCGTCATCGTCCGGCCGCGGTATCGAGACGAACGCGGCGCCGGTCCGCTCGGCAAGATCCATCCACGGGTAGACGTTCGATGGAAACTGCTCGGCGAGCGTCACGACGGCTTGCGTCTTGGCAATGGGAATATTGTGCGATGCTTGCGCCATGCCGTAGGACACCGCCGGCGCAAACGCGATATCGTTCGCGTCGGCGTTGATGAGATCCGCAAACAATCTCCGCACCGTCTCGCTCGTGGCGAAGAAATCCCCCGGCGCGATGGTCCAGGGCCGAGATTTGCGACGCAAGCCGCGCTCGCCAGCAATGACCGAGACCTTCGGCAGCGGCGATATGTAGGCACAGTTCAGGAATGCGACGTCATCCGGGATGTCGAAGAGATGACGTTGACTCGGAAGAGGCGACGCTCCGAGCGACATGGTCGCATCTCGCTCCGGCAAATCAGGCCGCTTGCACCGCTTCGATCAGGTCGCGACTGCGCGCCACCCGCGGCCATGCCTGATCGAAATCTGCAATGAGCAGCTTAAAGGTAGGAGACTCAATACAGTCGCGCAGAGTCGCCATGTCGCTGAACTGATAAAGCGCATAGTGGACCGACGGGTCGCTGCGGCTCCAGAAGCGCCAGCCTTTCTCGGCACGGAATTTGTCCATTGCCAACGGGAGATGGTGCGTTCCATACCATTGATCGAACTTGGCACGGTCGGACTCGTTTGGCACCTCCGCGCGGACCATGAAGTAGGCCTTGTTAGCTTCCATATTCGTTGCTCCTGTGCCCGGGATCACGGCCTCTCCAGCATAATCGCGCGCTTGCGCGCGTCCACAGCCTATCAAGGACGGGCGTAAGTTTTCGCGGCGTCGGTATGCCCGAAAATGGCGGATGACGATAAGACCGGAAGTCGCGCGCGCGTCTCGCTCACTTACCGCTTCGCGAAAACCATGACTTTTGACACGAAGGCATTGACGTCGCGCAGGTGCGCCAGGCCGCAGGCTACGGCGATGTCGTGGAAGTTTTCCTTGAGATAGCTGGTGTAGTACGGTTCGTGATAGCTGCGCGGGAAAAGCTCGAGCATGCCGTCGTAGGCGGGCACATCGCCAAGCTGCAGCGAATCCACCACGACCAGGCGGCCGCCCCGCTTCAACACCCGGGCAAACTCGCGAAAGACGATGCGCCGCACCTTCGGCGGCAATTCGTGCAGCATGAAGATGTTCGTTACTACATCCTGGCTTTCGCTCTTGACCGGCAGCGCCTCGGCGTTGCCGACGAGGACGTCGATCCAGCACCATCGCTTGAGATGTTGCTTCGCCTCCCCAAGGTAGGCCTCCGACAGATCGATGCCGAGGGCCGGCAGACGCGGCCACGCCTGCTTGAATGAATCGAGGAAACGGCCGGTACCGCAGCCGACGTCGAGCAGCTTGAGGCGGCGCTGGTCGCGCCCGGCGAAGAGCTCGTGCAGCGGCACGAGCGCTTGCCGGCGCGTTGCATTAGCCGAGCCGTTGAACAGCACCTCGACCTGGATGTCGTAGCGCTGCGCCGATTCCGGCGTCAGCCAGCCGCCGGATTGGAAATGGAAATTCTGCAGGTAATAATTCGGCCGCTTGCCGCGCGTGTCCTCGGTCAGCACTTGGCGGACGTCGCGCCGCTCGCGGCGGCGATGGACGTCCGGCAGATCTTCGAAGAAGAGACGCGAGCGGTTGAGCACGACCGGCAGTGCGCCGTCGTGGTCGGCGGGCAAGGGATAGATGCCGGCCTCGACATTGGCGAGGTCGCGCTGAAACAGGACCGCCATATCGGCGTAAAGCCGCCGGCGGTCCGGCACCTTCACGCGCGCTTGATGCTGCGGCCTTTGGCCGGCGCGCGCACGCACGGCTTGCGAGAGCCGTCGCATCACCATGCCGTGCCCGATATACCAGGCAACCCGCGGCAGCTGCCGTGCGCCGTAGGCGATGCGTGTCGCGAACTGGGAGACCGGATCGGCCATGCCCTCGCTCCGTAGAGACGCTACTCCATACTAAATGCGGCAGCGAGCGGGTGTTCCGCCCCCGCCGCGTACGCTTCGGCGCCGACGCACATCAGGCGCCGAGCTTGACCGCGAGATCCTCGAGATCAGTCGCCGCGACGTTGACCGACGCCTTGGGAGCGGCTTCTCCGATGCCCGGCCCGTGCTCGTTCGGCCGTGCGACGTGCGCCGTGCGCAGCCCGCATTTCGCCGCTGCCAGAAGATCGTTGGTATGCGCGGCGACCAGCATGCACTCGGCCGGCGGCAGATCGAAGGCCTCGCAGGCGGTGAGATAGACGCGCGGCTTGGGCTTGTAGTCGCCGGCGATTTCCGCGCCCAGGATCGCGTCCCAGGGAAAATTGTTGCGGCGGGCAATATCCACCATCAGCGAGATGTTGCCGTTCGAGAGCGGCGCCAGCAGGAAACGGCGCTTGAGCCGGGCAAGCCCTCCCGACACGTCGGGCCAAGCCGGAAGGCGATGCCAGGCGAGATTAAGATTGCGCGCCGAGTCCTCGGCGAGCTCGGAAATCCCGAACCGCGGCAGAATGCGATCGAGATTTTCCCGGTGCAGCACGTCGAGCTTGCGGAATGCCTTGCGGCCGGCCCGCACCTCTTCGAGGGCGGGCTGGTACTCCTTGCGCCAAGCGTCGGCGAAGGCGCCCCAATCGAGCTTGTGGCCAGCGGACCCGAGGATGCCCTCCGCCTCGCGCGCGACGCCGGTGCGAAAATCGACCAACGTGCCGAACACGTCAAAGAACAGGGCCTTGACGCTCATCGCGTGCCCGCCACTATCCTGATTGTCGCCGACGCCGCGCGCTCACGATCCCGCCGGCTCCATTCCTTTCGACTTGAGCACCTCCGCGGCCGCCGGGCCGGACAGCGCTTTGAGCAAGGCTTTGGCGGCATCACTCTCCTTGGCCTGCGCACCCAGTGCGGCAGCGTAGACCGTGTAGTTCTGGATGTCCGCCGGCAGCGGCCCGACAAGCGTGACGCCTTTCACTGGCAAGATTTCGCTGATCTGGTGAATGCCGAGCTCGGCCTCGCCCCGCGCCACATGCTCCGCCACCGCGCCGCCCGGGATCAACTTCGCCTTCGGCTTCACCTCGGCGGCGATGCCGAGCTTGTCGAGCAAACCTGCGACGTAGATGCCGCTCGAGCCGCCGGCGGCGGGATCGATATAGGCGACCGACTTGGCGGCGAGCAGCACCTGCTTGAAGGCGGCGAGCGAGCCGATGTCCGGCTTCGGCGCGCCCTCCTTGACCACGACGCCGATGCCGACGCGCGCAAGATTGGCGCGGCTGCCGGGAACGAGCTTGCCTTTGCTCGCGAGAGCGTCAACAGCCGCCGGCGTCAGCACGGCGAGGTCGAACGTTTCCCCGCCCTCGATCCGCTTGGTGAGCGCGCCGACGGTGTCGTTCTCGACGACGACCTTGTGGCCGCTCGTGCGCTCGAAATCGGGCAAGAGCGCCACCAGCACCTGCTTGAACGCGCCGGCTGTGAGCACCTTGATTTCCGCCGCCGCGGCCGGCCGCGCCGCGCCGGCACCAATGAGCACCATGGCAAGTCCCACCAACATTGTTCGCATCGCCTCCTCCATCGCTTGCAAATACCTTATCCTAAGCGACCTACCGATAACGAGTTCTCGCTTGCGCAACAGTCGGCGGCCGCAGCCATTCCGGGCGCAATGGTGCAATGCAATAGGACGCGATCGCTTTTATACGCGTTTTGTGTTTATACTTCCGGATCAAAGGGTTGATTCGCCCCGAAGAGTCGCACAGCCGACACTCAGGCGTAGTTATTCACATGCCGCGTGCGCAGTTCGCGTCTGCAACCGGCGCCATCCGGGAACCTAAGGAGAGTGTGCGTCATTTGAAGTTGGCCGGGCCGGGACAACGAAAGGGACGTACCCATGTTCGGAAGTCTTGCACGGCTTACGCTTGTGATTGCTGGCCTCACTCTTATCGTTCCCATTACCTCGGCCCATGACAGCTGGATTTCCCGCGGCGGCCACCGCAACGCCGCCGGCGAATGGTGTTGCGGCACGGGCGATTGCTTCGTCGTGCCGAAGGAGCGCGTCATCATGACGGGTGAAGGCTACGTCATCATTCAGGGCCCGGTTGCGGGGATGGGCCCAGTGCAGCACGAAGCGATCCCGTTTTCCGAAGCGCAACCTTCGCCCGACGGCGAGTTCTGGCGCTGCAAGCGCCCGGATGGCTCACGGCGGTGCTTCTTCGCCCCGCCGCCTTCAACCTGATTGCCCGCATGGACCGTCGTTCGTGACGCATGCGGGCGGCAACCTGACAGCCTAGCGACGCCGTCCACGCGATCGCCTCGATGACGCGCCGCTCGGCGCGGCCGAGGACCGCGCGCTTTGGCGCAGCGCCGCCTTGAGATCGGTCGGCCGATCGTATTTGCGCAGGAGATCGCGAAACGCCTCGTCCGCAAGCTCTTGGATTGTCTTCATCGAGTCGCGCGCGAGCAGATCCAACGCCTGCCAGGTCTGCGCATCAAATTCCACGAGCTTGCGCCGGACGCCGGCCGGCTTTTTGGCCATGACGAACCTCCTGCTCCACCTGGAACAACCCGCACCCACCCGTTCACCGCGCGATGGTTAGGGAGAAAGGCGCACAGCCTCCACCTTACCCCGCCGCGAAGGCGCGCGGGCTGAAATCATGTTGGGGCTGGCGGTGGCCGCGCATCGCGTTCTTCGGCGAATTCGCCCTGCCGGTCGCGCTGCTGCTAGCGCTGATGACGCTGCGCTAATCCTGCAGGGAACATCGCGCCTGCCCATTCGTTGGCCGAGCGTGCACCGCTAGCTCGACGCGTGTTCTGCAATGGAGACGAAAGATGAAGCTTTCCGGCAAGCGCGTGGCCATTCTCGCCACCCATGGATTCGAGCAGTCGGAACTCGAGGTTCCGCTCGCCAAGTTGAAAGAGGCCGGCGCCAAGGTCGACGTGGTGTCGCCGGAAACGGGGGAGATCAAGGGATGGGACAGGAAGGATTGGGGCCGCCCGGTGAAGGTCGACCGCAGCCTCGCGGATGCGTCCGTCGATGACTACGACGCCATCGTGCTGCCCGGCGGCCAGATCAATCCGGATCTATTGCGCATCAACGACAAGGCGCTTGAGTTCATTCGCGCGTTTTTCGACCAGAAGAAGGTGGTCGCGGCGATCTGCCATGCGCCCTGGCTACTGGTCGAAACCGGCGTCATCAAGGGCCGCAAGGCGACCTCCTATCACTCGATCAAGACCGACGTGATCAACGCCGGCGCCAAGTGGGAGGATTCGCCGGTGGTGGTCGATCAGGGCCTCGTCACCTCGCGGCAGCCCGGCGACCTCGACACCTTCTCCGCTAAGATCATCGAGGAGATCGCCGAGGGCCGCCATACCCAGCGCAGCGCAGCCGCGTAGCATAAGGCCGGCAGCGGCGATTGCGGATGGTCCGTGCCGCGGCTGCGTGCTACGCAAGGTCGATGCCGGCACTGATCCTTCCCTTGGTCGAGGCCGTGGCCCATTTGCCCGTCCGCGGCGCGTTGATCGGGCTCGATCTCGGCACCAAGACGATCGGAGTTGCGGCGAGCGATCCCGACCGGCGGCTGGCGGCGGGTGTCGAAACCGTTGCGCGCAAGACGTTCTCCGCCGATGCCGCGCGGCTCATCGCGCTCGCGGCCGAACGCCAGGCGGTCGCGTTCGTCCTCGGGCTCCCCATCAACATGGATGGCAGCGAGGGCCCGCGCGCGCAATCGACCCGCGCCTTTGCCCGCAACCTCGCGCGGCTGACCGAGCTTCCGATCGCGCTGTGGGACGAACGGCTGTCGACCGCCGCGGTCGAGCGCGAGTTGATCGCGGCCAATGTGACG
>DASSGH010000012.1:0-3057 GCA_035693615.1 Xanthobacteraceae bacterium | reverse complement strand
CCTCGACCGACACGGTCGGTATTGCCCCGGCGGGCGCGCAACCGGGGCTCAGCAACGAGGCGCGGGCCGAAGTGGGGCGCATCCTTGCCCGCAGTGCCGCGCAGGCGCGCGTCGACGACAGCGACCGCGCCTACCTCGCACAGGTGGTCGCGACCCGCACCGGCCTTTCGCAGGACGAGGCCCAGCGCCGGGTCAGTTAGGTGGAAGCCAAGGCGCGCGATGCGGCGGACACGACCGCCAAGGCAGTCGCGTACTTCTCCTTCTGGACGTTCATGGCGCTGTTGTTCGGCGGCACCGCCGCGACGCTCGGCGGCATCCTTGGCGGGCAGCTGCGCGATGCCGAAACCCGCGCTGCCTAGTAGCAACCCAAAACGAATGAGAGGCTCACCATGCTTGGTTTAGTCGTCACGCTCCTGATCATCGCTCTGATCGCGGCGGTGCTCGGATTCGGCGGCATCGCATTCGCCGCCGCCGAAATCGCCAAGATCGTGTTTTTCGTCGTGATCGTGCTGTTCTTGATCTCGCTCCTATTCGGGGCGATGCGCGGTCCGGGGCCTGGGCCCGTCGTGTAGCTCAGACGGCGCGGCACTGGTCGGCGCGGTAAAGAGAAGCCCCGGGATTTCCCGGGGCTTCTTCCGTTCGTGATGTTCTGTTCGCGTTAGCGCCCGGGAGGCGGCGGTGGGACCGGACCCCCGACCGTGCCGCCACTTTCGCAGACTTTCACGGTCTTCATGGCGCCTTCGGCCTCCGTTCGTGTCGTGTAGGTCTTGCCGCCGACGACCGTCGTCGTTGTCGCGGTAGGCCTTTGTTCGACGATCGAACAGCGCTTCGTCGACGAGTCCTGAACGATGTAGAACTCTGCTGCGAGCGAGGGGGTGGCAAACGCCACGAGTCCTGCCGCGGCAACCAGCAACTTAATCCGCATAAAGTCCTCCTCTGTTGCGGTAGAGAACAAACCAATTGCAGCTAACTTGGTTCCATCGCCACGGGAAACCGCAACGAATGGACAGGCTTGCGGCCCGGTGCGAACGCTCGCCAAATCATCGGCGGCGGCCACGGCCAGCCGCGACGGGAACGCGCGCCACGCTATCCCGTTGAGATGGAAAGGCTTGCATCGCGAACGGCAGGACATGCGCCGGCGACCCCTATTCGAGTGGATGGCGCGGATCGGCTACGCGGCGCGTGGGATGGTGTTCTTGATTCTGGGCACCTTTGCCGCGTTCACAGCCATTGGGGCTTATCACCGAGCCGTCGATACCAAGGACGTAGTGCGCGCGGTTCTTCCGCAGCCGTTCGGAGCGGTGCTGCTCGTGCTTCTCGCTGGCGGGCTCCTGTGTTTTGCCGCCTGGCGGCTGGCGCAGGCGTTGCTCGATGCCGAGCACCATGGCGCCGACGCTAAGGCGATCCTCCGCCGCGCGGCGTACGGCGCCGCGGCGGTGTTCTATATCGGCTTCGCCCTCGCGGCGCTGAGCGCGCTCGCCGACTGCAGCCACCACGCGAGCAGCGATCAACTCGCGCACGATTGGACCGCCTGGCTACTCGCCCAGCCGTTCGGGCAATGGATCGTCGGGGTGATCGGCGTCGCCATCGCTGCGGTTGGCCTGGGGATCGGAGTAAGAGGATGCTGGGGCAAGTTCACGCAGCGGCTGGAGTTGAAACAACGGCAGCGGCGGCTGATCGCCGCGCTCGCACGATTTGGCTTCGTCGTGCGCTCTGCCGTCTTTATGATGATCGGAGTTTTTCTGCTGTTTGCGGCGCTTGATGCCAACTTTCGTGAAGCCAAGGGCCTTGCGGGCGCGCTGCGGGCCATCCAGCAGCAGTCGTACGGGTCGATCTTGCTTTGCATTACCGCTGCAGGACTGTTCGCGTTCGGGATTTACGAACTGTCGGAAGGCGCGTTCGGCCGCATCACGGCGCCGTCCCTTCGCCAAGTCGCTGCCAAGGCGGGGCTCGCACGCCTCCAATCTTCCCCGTCCCGCAGGGGGGACCGGATGAGAGAGGGGGTCCACTGATGCGGCAAGGAGCGCAGGAAGTGATGGAGCCCGCGGGCATGACCGAGCGCGACTTGATGGCGCTGCGAGGCGCCGTTGCGGCGCTCGAGTATCCGAGCCTTGCTGCGCGGCTCGGAAACATGGCGGGCAAGCCGATCGAATTCATCGGCTCTGCGCTCCCCGCTGCTGCCGTGCAGGCGATCAGCGCCGCCACGTCCAAAGCCTTGGACGTCGCCTTACAAGTGGCATTGCGGACCATGCAGGGCACGCGGCCTTCGCTGTCACAACGGTTTCACAAAGTAATGGCCACGGCGTCCGGTGCCGCGGGCGGGGCCCTCGGTTTGGCGAGCCTTCCGATCGAGCTTCCCATCTCGACCGTCATCATGCTGCGATCGATCGCCGAAATTGCGCGCAGCGAAGGCGAGGACCTGTCAGATCCGGAAGCAGCACTGTCGTGCATGCAGGTCTTCGCACTGGGCGGACGGGCCGCCTCGGTCGACGCTTCTGAGAGCGGGTATTTCGCCGTGCGCGCCATGCTGGCAAAGAGCGTGTCACAAGCCGCTCGATTTGTGATCGAGCGCGGCGCACTCGAAGAAGGCGCCCCCGTTCTCGTCCGCTTTCTCGCCCAGATCGCATCCCGCTTTGGAATGGTGGTGTCGCAAAAGGCCGCGGCGCAAGCCATCCCGCTTCTCGGCGGGCTGGGCGGCGCGGCGGTGAACTATGCCTTCATCGAACACTTCCAAGACGTGGCGCGGGCCCACTTTACCGTTCGCCGGCTCGAGCGCACCTACGGCCCCGACATCGTGCGACAGGAGTACGAGCGGTTCGCACAGTCACATTGAGCCCGCACGCTCACATGTTGACGGTTACCTTGCGGTTCTGGCCAAGCGCAGGCTGCGTTCCGGTCGCGAAGGCCTTGGCGAATTCGAAAACAAGGACCGCCGTGCTCGCCGGCCCATCCCACAAGTCGCCCGTCTGCGGCTCGACCCGCAGCAGGCATACGTTGGCATCCGTCGGGCCGCCGGGCCACCACACAGCGTCGGTCAATCTCCAAACCTGCTCGAGC
>DASSGH010000011.1:0-2917 GCA_035693615.1 Xanthobacteraceae bacterium | reverse complement strand
CTCCGACGGCAGGTCCTCGACCACGCGGGCGAGGAGCCGGGCGAGGTGCAGGATCTCGCGGTGCGCTCGGCTCATGGCGGATAGGCTGTGGCTCTCCTGCAGAATCCTGGCGAGCCGCGGATAGACGCTGCCCTCGTCGTCACGCTCATGCGCGACCACCTGCTCCTGCACCAGCCTGTTCGCCTCCGCGATCAAAGCGGCGCCATTCTCGGGAGTGGCGTCGTCAAGAGCGTCGACGATGGCCCGCAGCCGGTCGAGATTGCCGATCAGCGCCAAGTGGTCGCGGTGCAACTTGCGTCCAGCTGCGGTCGTCATGCTCCTGCCGGCTCGGCCATAGGCAGGCGTCAAGGCGCGCAGCGCGTTAAGGATCACGGCAACGTCGATCACCTCCTGAACGATGGCCGCCGGCACAGGCATCAGCCAGCCGAAGGTCGCCGCCAGCATCGCCAGAGCCGAAAGGGCC
Source organism: Xanthobacteraceae bacterium (assembly GCA_035693615.1). Classification (GTDB taxonomy): domain Bacteria; phylum Pseudomonadota; class Alphaproteobacteria; order Rhizobiales; family Xanthobacteraceae; genus VAZQ01. The sequence continues at coordinate 2,454 of DASSGH010000011.1, read as the reverse complement.
ATACCTGCCACGATGCTCTCGATCGCGATCAGCCGTGCCCGTTGCGCGATCACGATCGCCTCGCCGACCCGATCCAAGCGATCGGCGAGGATCACCACATCGGCAGCTTCCGACGAGGCGCTGGCGCCGCGGGCGCCAAGTGCGATCCCCACATCGGCGGAAGCCAGCGCCGGGGCGTCGTTGATGCCGTCGCCGACCATGATGGTCGGATGAAGCCGCTGCTCGGAGCGCACCGCATCGACCTTGTCGGAGGGAACGCGGTCGGCCAGCACGGCATCCAAATCGAGGGCGGCGCCGATCGCGTGCGCGGCGGCGGCGCGATCGCCGGTGACCATGACCATCCGTGCAATGCCCGCGTCGCGCAGCAGCCGGATCGCCCGCGGCGTATCGGAACGAAGCTCGTCGGCGAGCAGCAGGGCGCCGATCGGTCGTCCTTCGACCGCGACAAAGACCACAAGCGCCGATCGCCACGAGCCGCGCCGGATCGCCCGCAAGGCCCATCCGGCAGGCTGCCCGCCGGCAAAGATCATGTCGGACGAACCTGCAGCTACATGCCGCCCGTCGATCACACCGTGCAGCCCCGAGCCCATGGATTCCCGCACATGTTCGGGTACTTTAAGGCTGAGGCCGCGCTCGGCGCCCGCCTGAACGATTGCGCTGGCGAGAACATGATGCGAGGCCTGCTCGAGGGAAGCGCCAAGCATAAGCACCTCATCGGCGGTCTCGCCCGGCGCGACTTCGACCGACAGCAGCCGCGCACCACCGACCGTCAACGTCCCGGTCTTGTCGAACAGCACGGTATGCGCGCGCGCCAGAGCTTCCAGCGGCCCGCCGCCCTTGACCAAGATGCCGCGCCGAGCGGCCTGGGCGACACCGGCAATGAAGGCGACCGGCGCCGCCAGAATCAGCGGACATGGCGTCGCCGCGACCAGCACGGCCAGACTGCGGATCAGATCACCCGAGATCAGCCAGGCGAAAAAGGCAAGCGCCAGGGTGACTGGAAGGAAAATCAGCGCGTAGCGGTCGGCCAGCCGCACGAACGGCGCCTTGGCGGTCTGCGCTGCGTTCACCAAGCGCACGATGCCAGCATAGGTGCTCTCGCCGGCAGCTGCAGACACCGTCAGTTCAAAGGTTCCGCCGGCGTTCAACGAGCCAGAGAGGATGGCGGCTCCACGCGCCTTGACGACCGGGATCGGCTCTCCTGTCAATGCCGACTCGTCGATCGTTGCCGCGCTCGATGCGACGATACCGTCGACCGGAACGACTTCGCCTGCCCGCACCAAGAGCTGGTCGCCAACGGCGACGGCGGATACCGGCACCTCTTCGATGCGCTCGCCGACGCGCCGATGTGCCTCGCGCGGTGCGCGATCAACCAGCGAACGCAGATCATGCTCGGCGCGGGCAACGGCGATTTCCTCAAGCAGGTTGCCGCCGGAATACATCAGTGCGACAACGGCGCCGGCGAGCGGTTGACCGAGCGCCAAAGCCGCGCTCATCGATACCAGCGCGATCGCATCGACTCCAAACCGCCCGGCCAGCAAGTCACGTGCGATCGAGACTACGAGTCCTGCGATTACGGGCATGGTCGCCAGCGTCCAACTGAGATCGGCGAGGTCCGATCGGTCGGCGGCGTAGCAGACAATACCGGCGGTCAATCCCGCAATAGCGATCGAGACGAGTGCCCACCGAAGGACGCGATCAAATGACATCGACCAATTTCGCGCTTTTTCCGCTTCCGCAGCTTCTTGCCGCAAATCAGCCTGCCCCGCTTGAGGGAAATCAACAGCCCGCCTGAGGTTGGGTCAGTCTTGCAATGAAATCGCCGTGGCCGCGCTTGAATGCCAGTCTCGTTCGTGAGACACTTTGGATCGATTTTAAGGGCGCGAGTTGCGTAATGCGCAGAACCGGCTCGCCACCGATTGCGCTACATTGTCCCAACTATCCCAGGAGGATCATCTCATGAGGAATAAAATGCTGGTGGGCGCGGTATGCGCAGCCGCCCTTGCATTTCCACCTGTTGCCAATGCCCAAGATGGAGCTGGTCCGTCAAATTGGGCAAACGCCGGAGGTACCGATCCGGCACGCGATCTGGTCGGTTTAGGGATAAGAATCTTTGACCGCGGTCAGGCCTATGGACCTGGCTTGCCCGCCTATTCCTCATCCAACTATTCGTCGCTAGCACGTTACGACTCGCGGGTCCCCGTCGGCGCGACACCCAAAAAGAAGTAGCCAAAGGACCTTGGACCGGGCTTAGACCGTCCGCGGGGTCAATGGGTGCGGCGAGCTGTGCGGAGCGACCGCAGCATCGACACTGCTCACGCGGGCGGTTACGGCCTGCCCGATGCGCCAGGGGATTATTTCCGTCAGTGATTTCTGGCAGCCCCGTTGTTCGTTTGCATTCACTTGTTCAGGCCGGTATTCGCGCCTGACATTGCTGCAGGGTTTCTCCGGGTG
>DASSGH010000010.1:0-16203 GCA_035693615.1 Xanthobacteraceae bacterium | reverse complement strand
GGTTGTAGGCGGTTGCCGCCAGACCGGCCACCGCTCCCAGCACGAAGAAGAGCGGCGTCGCTTCGGCGCTGGCATAGGCAAGCGCATCGACATGGAAATCAGGCGCATCACCGAGAAACATGCGCGCCACCGCGATCGCTGCGGCCGACGCAGCGAGCGCCGCGACCGCGATATGGAGCTCAAACCGACGCACAAGCTCCTCGAGCACGAAAACCGCGCCCGCCAGTGGAGCGTTAAACGCGGTAGCAAGGCCGGCACCCGCACCGGCCGCGAGCAGCACCCTGCAATCTGGCCACTCGCGGCGGCAGATGTTTGCGACAAGGTGGGCGACGCTCGCCCCCATCTGTACGCTCGGGCCTTCGCGACCGAGCGCAAGCCCGGAGCCGATTGCGAGCACACCGCCGCAGAATTTCACCCAGATGACGTGAAGCGGCGCTTGCGGGATCTCCTCGTTCAGCACGGCCTCGACATAGGGGATGCCGCTTCCCGATGCCTGAGGGGAGAATCGGCGGACCAACCAGGCTGAAATCAAGGCCGCAGCAGCACAAGTCGCCACAACGATCAAAAATCCTGCAAGTTTTTCGCCCTGTGCCCAGGCAATCAGCGCATCACGCAAATGGTCCGCTTGTTGAAGCGTGAGCCGGAAGATCGCTCCCACAAATCCGGCTGCCGCGCCAACAATGAGCGCCAGCAGGGCAAGTATCAGCAGGTTGCCGTGGCCCTCCTCAGTGTGTGATGCCTTTTGGATCATCGGCTAACTCCCAATGCTTTTTAAGATTGAGCTAGCCCTGCGTCGGGTTCCTTGCCGAGAGCCATGGTAGGTCTTGCCGCCAACGCTCGCTCGCCGCCGTATTACGGCGACACTGACATAATACCAACGCTCCGCGCGGCTGCGCAGCAAGCTGGTGCTGTAGGTGAAGGACGTCACGCCCTTCACCGTCCCAGTCCGTTTGTGGCGACAGCGCACTCAGTGACGGCACATTCGCCAACAGGACGTTCTGCACTTGTTGAAGTTGGTGAAGCAGTTCGGACCGGGGTGGCGCTCTTCGCACGCGTATCTGGCTTCGCAGCGTGCTCGGCAGGAGCTGTAGCACTTGTTGTCGTCACGAGCGAAGGAGGTGGCGATCGTCGCAAGTGCAAAAGCCACAATCAGAACCGCTCGGATTGCAAGCATGTGCGTGTAGACCTTTTCCCCTGGTCTCGCGTACGGCCGAACTGTTCGCGGGCTCGAAAGCCGAATAACTTCCTGCTTTGCGTTTCGAACCTTCAGCTCAGAGGAAAAAAGCTGGAATTTTCAATCCGTTCGCCGTTCATCTGATAGTCAATCGGATAGGTTATTCGATTTGGCTGGGGGACTAGGATTCGAACCTAGATTAACGGAGTCAGAGTCCGCTGTTCTACCATTGAACTATCCCCCAATACGAAGGGCTTAGCTCCATCTCCAGCCTCGCCGCTTCTTGCGGTGGCCATGGCCGAATATGGTCGCCAGCAGATTTAGGACATCTCTGGCGTCTTTCCAAGCCGCAATCCCCGCTCGCGCCGGCCGCGATCGCGGCGGGCAAAGCGCTCATGCCGTGCGCCGGGCCGACATCCCGAACACGACGGTGGCGAGGGCGACCAACGTGCAGGCGGCGACGAAAAGGAACACCGCGCGCGGATGCCCGTGGTCGAGGAACTGCGCGAAGATCAACGGCGCCACGATGCCGCCGATGTGCAAGCCGGTGGTGACGAAGCCGAACACCTTGCCGAACGAGCCTGCCGGCGTGACCGAGCGCACGATCATGTCGCGCGAGGGCATAGCGACGCCGCTGGCGAGACCGCTCAGCGAGACGGTGAGAACAAGGAGAAGCGCGCCAAGATCGACGAGGCCGACGAGCGTGCTGGCGGCGCCCGTCACCAGCAATCCCGTGCACGCCACGACGCTATGGCGCACGGTGCGCGCCGCAAGCGCGCCGCCGAGCAGGACGCCGATCGCGCTCATGGTGAGAAGGCCGGTGAGCGCGGTATTGGCGAGCGCGGCCGGCGTGGCGTAGAGCGCGCCGAGTGCGACAACGAGATACTGGTTGAGCCCGCCGCCGATCATCGACAGCACGATGAAGAAAACGAGGTTGAGGAGGATCGGCGCCGACAGCAGCAGCCGCCAACCGACGCTCGCGCTCGCTGCCTCCTCGCCTTGCGGTTTCGCATGGATTGCGCGCACGAGGGGCGGCTCGCCCTGTAGCGCCAGAAACAGCGCCGCGGCGACGCCCAGGAGCGCCGAGCAGAGAAATGCGCCGCGCCATCCCACCGCGTGCTGCATGAATAGCAGGCTCACCGGCGCAACCGCCGAACCGATCATGCCCGAGCAGGTGTGGAACGAGAACACCTGGGTCATGCGCCGCGGCGACACGCGCTCGGAGAGGAGAGCATAGTCGGAAGGATGGTAGACCGTGTTGGCGAGGCCCATCACGGCGAACATCGCGACGAACACCCAGAACGAACCGGCGGCGCCCGCGATCGCGAGCGCAGCGGAACCCAGCAGTAGCCCGCCGATCAGATTGACGCGCGGCCCGGTGCGGTCGACGAAGAAGCCGACCGGCGTCTGCGATACCGCCGACACCACGTTGAAGGCGGTGAGCGCCAGGCTTAGCTCCGTATAGGTCACGCCGAAATCCGCGCGTATGAACGCGAACAGCGGCGCAAGCGTGAGCATGTAATAGTGACTCACGAGATGCGCAAAACACACGCCGGCGACGAGTTTGCTCTCGCTCGCGCGTCTCGCGGGAAGGGCTTCGGCGGCTTGGGTCATTTTTCGTTTTGCTGCGCGCCGCCGGTCAGGCCGGGCGCACGGCGCGCGCGTCTTGAATGGCGCGCCAGACGCGATAGGGCGTTGCCGGCATGTCCACGTGACGAATGCCAAATTCGGACAGCGCATGGACGATCGCATTCATCACCGAGGTGAGCGAGCCGGCGCAGCCGGCCTCCCCGCAGCCTTTCACGCCGAGCACGTTGGTCTTTGCCGGCACCGGATGCTGGATCACTGCGACCTCGGGCGAATCGCTCGCGCGCGGAAGCGCATAATCCATGAACGAGCCGGTCAGAAAATGCCCGTCGCCGTCGTAGACGGTCATCTCCATCAGCGCCTGGCCGATTCCCTGAATCACGCCGCCGTGCAGCTGGCCCTCGACGATCGGCGGATTGACGACGGTGCCGAAATCGTTGACCGACGTGTACTTCACCACTTCGATCGTTCCGGTGTCGGGATCGAGCTCGACCTCGCACACGTGGCATCCGTTGGGATAGGTGGAGGCGCCCGGACCATCGCTCACGTGCTGCACGTCGAGCGTCGCCGGCGCGCCCTCTGGCAGCTTGAGGCCGGCGCGCAGCCGCGCCGCCAGCTCCATGATGCCGATCGCGCGGTCGGTGCCGGCGATGACGAAGCGGCCGTTCGCGAATTCGATGTCGGCGGCGGAGGCTTCCAGCACGTGCGAGGCGATCTGCTTTCCTTGCTCGATCACTTTGGCGGCAGCTTCGACGATGGCGGTGCCGCTGTGCATGATCGATTTCGAGCCGCCCGTCCCGCCTCCCGCCAAAAGCTCATCGCTGTCGCCTTGCAGGAGACGGATGCGCTCGAACGGCACGCCGAGCCGCTCGGTCAGCACCTGCGCGAACGGCGCCGCGTGCCCCTGTCCGTAATCGAGCGTGCCGGAGATGATGGTGACGGTGCCGTCGGCCTCGAAACGGATGCCGCCCATTTCCTTGCTTGGCGGCGCGGTGACCTCGAGAAAGTTGCCCACGCCGAGCCCGCGCACCTTGCCGCGTTTGCGGCTCTCGCGTTTGCGGCGGGCGAAGCCCTTGATATCGGCCGCCTCGAGCGCGTGCTTGAGCACGCCGGGAAAGTCGCCGCTGTCGTAGTTGCTCCCCGAGGCCGTCTTGATCGGGATCTCGCGCGGTCTGATCTGGTTGCGCCGGCGCAGCTCCAGGCGATCGATGCCCATCTCGGCGGCGGCGGCGTCGACCAACCGCTCCATGTAGTAGTTGCCCTCGGGCCGGCCGGCGCCGCGATAGGCGGAGACGTGGGAGGTGTTGGTGAACACGCACTTGGTGGAGACTTCGATCAAGGGCGTGCGGTAGACGCCTTGCACGTTCTTGACGATGTTGATGGTGGACGGCATCGGCGCCACGGGGGAGAGAAAGGCGCCCATATTGCCGAAATTGGTGATGCGTACCGCGAGGAAGGCGCCGGCGGCATCGAGTGCGAGCTCGGCGGTGAGTTCATGGTCGCGGCCATGGCTGTCGGAGACAAAGCTTCCCGACCGTTCGTCGGTCCACTTCACTGGCCGGCCGAGCGAGCGCGCCGCGTGTAGCACGCAGACGTATTCCGGGAACGGCGCCGCCTTCATGCCGAACGAGCCGCCCACGTGCCCGGTCAAGATGCGCACCTGCTTAGGCTCGACGTTGAGAATGTCCGCCATATTGGCGCGCAGCCCGAACACGCCCTGCGAGGGCGCATGCAAGGTGAAGCGTCCGCTGGCCTGGTCGTAGACCCCGATCGCGGCGCGCGGTTCCATGGCGTTGACGACCACGCGGCTGTTGATGAGCTTGAGCCGCGTCACGTGCGCGGCCTTGGCGAAAGCGGCCGCGACCTGCTCGCTGTCGCCATAGTGATAATCGAGGGCGACGTTCCCCGGTGCTTCCTCATAGAGGAGCGGCGCGCCGGGGCGTGCGGCCTCCTCGGGCCGCACCACGGCGGGTAGCGCATCGATCTCGACCTCGACTGCCTCGGCGGCGTCCTTGGCCTGCAGCAGCGTCTCGGCGACGACGAAGGCAACGGGATCGCCGACGAAGCGCACCCTGTCGGTCGCCAGCGCCGGCCGCGGCGGTTGCCGCATCGGCGAACCGTCGCGGTTCTTGAACGGCACAATGCATTTGAGCAGCCCATAGCCGGCGAGATCGGCGCCGGTATAGACGCCGAGCACGCCCGGCATGCTGCGCGCCGCCGAAGTCTCGATCGCTTTGATCACGCCATGGGGGACGCGGCTGCGGACCATCACCGCGTAAGCCTCGCCTTCGAGCTGGCGATCGTCGGTGTAGGAGCCTTTTCCCCGCACCAGGATCGGATCTTCGCTGCGCGGCACCGGCTGGCCGATTCCGAACTTCATCAGCGCGAAGGCCTCCGGATCGTTTTGCAGATTCATCAACGAATGCCTTGATCAATAGATCGCCTGCAAGCCGGTCGGCCGCAGGCGATAGCTCCATGTGCCTGCCCGTCGGCGCTGAGACGGTCGGGCGGCGCGCTTTGAGATAAAGGAGCCAACCCGCCTCGACAAGGATTTCGGGCCGCGCCATGCGCGCGGCGCGCATCTGTTGCGCAGAGCGGCCGCGTGTTACAGTTGGCGCGATCTTGGTTCGGACAAGGCCGTGGCCGTCGAGCTAGGCAAGGCTTCGGCGCGGCGGGAAGGAACTTAATGAAGGACGAGGGCCGGGCAGCCGGCGGCCTCGACCCTGTCCATGAGCGGGTGCCGGAGCAACGGTCCCGCTGGGGTCGTCGCTCGCCCTATGGCTATCCGCGCCACGACGGCGCCCAGGGCGGCAGCCATCGCTCCGGCGCGACCTATGCCGCGCTCGATCTCGGCACCAACAATTGCCGGCTACTGATCGCTCGGCCGACCGGCGACAGCTTCCGCGTCATCGACGCGTTCTCCCGCATCATCCGGCTCGGCGAGGGGCTCTCCACATCCGGCCGCATCAGCGACGCGGCAGTCGGGCGCGCGGTCGCGGCGCTCTCCATCTGCCGCGACAAGATGCGCAACCGCGGTGTGAGCCGGGCGCGGCTGATCGCGACCGAGGCGTGTCGTGCGGCCGTGAACGGGGACGAATTTCGCGCCCGCATCGCGGGTGAGGTCGGTCTCGAGCTCGACATCATCGACCGCGAGACAGAAGCCACTCTGGCGGCGACCGGCTGCACCCCGTTGATCGATCCCCGCGCCGACAGCGTCATCCTGTTCGACATCGGCGGCGGCTCCTCCGAGCTCGTGTGGCTGGAGCGTTCGCCGCCCGCACGCTGCGGGCCGCCGCTGCCGAAGATCAAAGCCTGGGCTTCGCTGCCGGCCGGGGTGGTCACGCTGGCGGAGCGCCACGGCGGGCACCGCGTCACGCGCGAAATCTACGCCGCGATGAGTGCCGAGGTCGCGGCCTTCGTCGATGAGTTTGTCGCCAAACATGGCGGGCTCGACGGCGAGCATGTGCACCTGCTCGGGACCTCGGGAACGGTCACGACGATCGCCGGCGTCCATCTCGAGCTCAGGCGCTACGAGCGGCGCCGGGTCGACGGCTGCTGGATGGTGGACGAGGAAGTGACGCGTGTGATCGAGCGCCTGCTGGGCTGGAGCTATGAAGACCGCGTCGCCAATGCCTGCATCGGCGCCGACCGGGCCGACCTCGTGCTCGCGGGTTGCGCCATCCTCGACGCGATCCGTCGCGCATTTCCCTGTCAACGGCTGCGGGTTGCCGATCGCGGGTTGCGCGAAGGCATGCTGGTGCAAATGATGCGCGAGGACGGCGTGTGGGACCGCGAGGCGAGAGGCGCCGCGATCTAGGCTTGGGTTTTCCGAGGCGACCCCATGAACGTCGGCCCCAGCAAGCGCCCGCTGAAGGTGCGCATCAAATCGGGCAAGGGCCGCTCGCTCTCGTCTAAGCTCTGGCTCGAGCGGCAACTCAACGACCCGTACGTCGCTCGCGCCAAGCGCGAGGGCTTTCGCGGACGCGCCGCGTTTAAGCTCATCGAGATCGACGACAAGCACCATCTGCTCAAGCCAGGCGCACGCGTCGTCGACCTCGGCGCCGCACCGGGCGGCTGGAGCCAGGTCGCGGCCCGGCGCGCCGGGAGCGCGCAGGGCAGGGGCAAGGTCGTCGCGATCGATCGCCTCGACATGGCGCCGACGCATGGGGTCGACTTCATCCGGCGCGATTTCCTCGAGCCGGGTGCGGCGGATGCGATCAAGGCGCTGCTCGGCGGTCCAGCCGATGTCGTCCTCTCCGACATGGCGGCGAATGCCACCGGCCATCGCGCAACCGACCATTTGCGAATAATGGCGCTCGCCGAAGCCGCGGCCGATTTCGCTCGCGCGGCGCTCGCCCCGGGCGGCGCGTTTCTCTGTAAGGTGCTGCAAGGCGGCGCGGAGGCTAACTTGCTCGCAGCGCTCAAGCGTGATTTCTCCCAGGTGAAGCACGTCAAGCCCGCCGCGAGCCGGCCCGACTCGGCGGAGCTCTATCTCTTGGCGACGGGGTTTCGCGCCAACCCTCACCCCATTCGCTGATCGCTGGTCTCGGTGGGCGCGGCGGTGGGCTCCGTGGTGCGGTGCGCGAGTTCCGCCCCGGCATCGGCGGGCAGCCGCGCGAAAAGGAGGGAGGCGCTTGCCGCGATCACGGCAATCGCGAGGAAGGCGGGCTGAAAGTCGGCGGCCTTGATGGTGTCGCGTGCGCGCGCCCACAAGGTCAGATCGACCGCCAGCGCGCCGATGGCGACGCCGACGGAAATGGAGACCTGTTGGGCGACCGAGACCAGCGCGGTAGCACGGCCCATGCGGCGATTATCGACGTCGGCATAGGCGATGGTATTGATGCTCGTAAATTCGAGCGAGCGAAAAAAGCCGCCGACTATCAATACTGCCACGATCCAGGCGAAGGACACGCCGGGCGTGAAGGTCGCGCACGTGGCGACCAGGAGGGCGCTGACCAGCGCGTTGAGCACGAGGACGCGGCGGAATCCGTACTGCCGCAGAATGATCGGAATCACGGTCTTCATGCCCATGGCGCCGACGACGTTCGACAGCGTGATCAGGCCCGACTCAAACGCCGTGAGATTGAAGCCGAGTTGCAGCAGCAGCGGCAGGAGAAACGGCATCGCTCCGATGCCGCAGCGATAGATGAAGCCGCCGACGACGGCGGCGCGCATCGTCGGGATGGCAAGCAGGGAGAGGTCGAGCACCGGCGCGGGCGTACGCCGCGCATGCAGCACATAGGCATAGGCCGCGACCGCCCCGAGCACGATCAGGGCGAGCACGGCGCTGGTCGGCAGCAGATTGAGCCCGAGCAGCGAGCCGCCGAATACGAGTCCGCTGATGCCGAGCCCGGCCAGCACGGCGCCGATCGGATCGAACGGGTCGGGCGTTTCCGCCCGCACATCCTCGATGAAGATCGTCGCCAATACGATGCCGGCGAAGCCGATCGGGATGTTGATCAGGAAGATCCAGTGCCAGGAAATGAACGTGGTGATGAAGCCGCCGAGGGCGGGGCCGATCAGCGGGCCGATCAGCGCCGGCAGCGTGACCCAGACCATCGCATTGACCAGCTCGCGCCGATCGATGCTGCGCACCAGAATGAGGCGCGCGACGGGCGTCATCATCGCCCCTCCCATGCCCTGGACAATGCGCGCCACTACGAAGTGATAGAGCGACCCCGAGAGCGCGCAGCCGATCGAGCCGAGCATGAAGACCGCGATCGCCGTGCGAAACACCGTGCGCGCGCCGAAGCGATCGGCGGTCCAGCCGCTGACCGGAATGAACACCGCAAGCGACAGCAGGTAGGAGGTGACCGCCAGCTTGAGCGTCAAGGGGCTCGTGCCGATGTCGGCGGCGATTGCCGGCAGCGAGGTCGCGATGACCGTCGAGTCCATGTTCTCCATGAACAGGGCGACCGCTACGACCAGCGGGATGATGCGTTGTGCCAGCATCGGAGGCATCCGGCCACGTTAACAGAATCGCCGCGGCCTCGGAGGGGGCGCCCATTGTGCTGCGGCGAGCGCCGCCCCACATAGAGATCGGGTTGGCGCAGGGAGGTTGGCCGATGATCTATCTGCTTGCCGTCATTCTTCCGCCATTGGGGCTACTGCTCAACGGCCAGCCGTTCGCGGCTATTTTTAACCTAATCCTGATCGTGCCCTGCATCCTGCTCGGGTTCATCTTTCCCGGCGCCTTCCTCGTTCCGTCGGTGCACGCCGTGATTGCGGTCTATATGAAGCGCGAGGACCGCAAGCACCGCGAGCTGGTGAACGCGATCGAACGGCATGGGCCGCCGCCGGGTTGGCGGCCCTGATTCCGGCGCGAAAGCGGCCAGGGCGACGCGGGGTTCGCGGTGACACCACTTGTTTCGGTGAATTGCCGCCAAATCGCTAGGATTCGCGGCCGAGCCGTGCTATCGACCGGCGCCAACCCAAAACGGGCCGCCGCGCCGCGCGTGCGCCGCGTCAGTGGCCCTGGCGCCATCGGCGATGGCGCAGACGAGCAAGCCCGTAATGCGGGCCACTGGAGTTGGCGATGGAGCAAAAATCCAACGGAACGGTGCGCGAAGCGCTGACTTTCGACGACGTCCTGCTTAAGCCCGGCCTCTCAGAGCTACTCCCGTCCGACGCCGACATCCGCTCCCGCATCACCCGCGACATTCCGCTCAATATCCCTATCGTCGCCTCGGCTATGGACACTGTGACCGAAGCGAAGATGGCGATTGCCATGGCGCAAGCCGGAGGGCTGGGCGTCATCCACCGCAATCTCGAGCCGGACGAGCAGGCCGCGCAGGTCCACCAGGTCAAGAAGTTTGAGTCCGGCATGGTGGTCAATCCGGTCACGATCGATCCCGGCGCCACGCTCGCGGACGCGCTCGCTTTGATGCAGGACCACCGCATTTCCGGCATCCCGGTGGTTGAGGGGGCCGGCAACGGACGCGCCGGCAAGCTCGTCGGCATTCTCACCAATCGCGACGTGCGGTTCGCCACCGATCCCCGCCAGAAGGTCGCCGAGCTTATGACCAAGGATCGGCTGGTCACCGTGCGCGAGGGCGTTGGACAGGCCGACGCCAAGCGCCTCCTGCATCAGCACCGCATCGAAAAGTTGCTCGTGGTCGACGATCAATATCGGTGTGTCGGATTGATCACGGTCAAGGACATCGAGAAGGCGGTAGCCAACCCGCACGCCTGCAAGGACGAGCAGGGGCGTCTGCGCGTCGCCGCCGCCACCACGGTCGGCGACAAGGGCTTCGAGCGCACCTCGCGGCTGATCGCGGCAGGCGTCGATCTCGTCGTGGTCGACACCGCGCACGGCCATTCGCGCTCCGTGCTCGATGCCGTCACCCGCATCAAGCGGCAGTCGAACGCGGTGCAGGTGGTTGCCGGCAATGTCGCGACCGCCGAAGGCGCGAGAGCCCTGATCGACTCCGGCGCGGACGCGATCAAGGTCGGCATCGGCCCCGGCTCGATCTGCACCACCCGCATCGTCGCCGGGGTGGGCGTGCCCCAGCTCACCGCGATCATGGATGCGGTCGAGGTCGCGCGCAGGACCGACACGGCGGTGATCGCCGACGGCGGCATCAAATATTCCGGCGATCTCGCCAAGGCGCTCGCCGCCGGCGCCGATTGCGCCATGGTGGGATCGTTGCTCGCCGGTACCGACGAAACGCCGGGCGAGGTTTTCCTCTATCAAGGCCGCTCGTACAAAACCTATCGCGGCATGGGATCCGTCGGCGCCATGGCGCGGGGATCTGCCGACCGTTATTTCCAGCAGGACATCAAGGATGCGCTCAAGCTCGTGCCCGAAGGTGTCGAAGGCCAGGTTCCGTACAAGGGCGCGGTGGCGACAGTGCTCCACCAACTGGCCGGCGGATTGCGCGCGGCGATGGGCTATGTGGGCGCGAAAACCTTGAAGGAGTTGCACGAGAAGGCCGAGTTCGTGCGCGTCTCCGCCGCGGGCATGCGCGAGAGTCACGTGCACGACGTCACGATCACGCGCGAGAGCCCGAATTATCCGAGTCGGGCCTGATCTCCCGCATCTCAGCATCGTCAATGAGCAGCGCGCGGGGCTGAACGCGCGAGCGCCGGGCGGTTGCTTTCACCTCGGCGGCTCGCCAAGGTAGGCGACTCTCTCCAGGAGCCCGCCGCCATGTTGATCCAGGCCGCCTTGCTGCCGCTCTTCGTCGAGGTTGCGCTCACCTTCGTGCTGCTGTTCTGGATGGGAGGCCTGAACGTCGCCGCGGTGCAAAGCGGAGCGGTGCGCCCGCAAGACGTCGCGTTGCGCGAGCCGAACTGGCCCGTGCGCAACCGCCAGGTCCAGAACGCCTATCTGAACCAGCTCGAACTTCCGATCCTGTTCTATGTGTTGACCGTTCTCTCGATCGTGCTGCGGCATGCCGATCTGGTCTTCGTGCTTCTCGCCTGGGTTTTCGTGGCGCTGCGCTGTCTCCAAGTTGTCGTCCATGTCACCGACAACGACGTGCGGCGGCGGGGAGCTTTGTTTGTGTCGGGCGCGATCGTGCTCGCGGTGATGTGGGCGATCTTCGCCATACGCATCCTGCTTGGGATCTGATGACGCCCGGCGCTCGCCTTTCTGCGGCCATCGAGGTCATCGCCGACATCGAGGTGCGGCGACGCCCGGCGGTCGATGCGCTCAAGGATTGGGGGCTGGTGCACCGCTTCGCCGGTTCGGCAGACCGCGCGGCGATCGCGGGGCTTGTCTACGATGCGTTGCGCCGGCGCGCCTCGAGCGCGCACATCATGGGCGACCAACGCCCACGCGCGGTGTTGCTGGGGATGTTGCGGCTCGAGCGCAAGCTCGATTGCGAGGCGATCGCGGCGCGCGCCGACGGCGGTCGTTTTGCGCCCGCGCCGCTGAGCGCCGAGGAGCGGGCACGCCTGGGCGCGGCCGATCTCAGCGGCGCGCCGCCCTGGGTCGCAGGCGATTATCCGCAATGGCTCGACCCCTATCTCGCCCGTGTCTTCGACGAAGAGCGGATCGCCGAATGCGTGGCGCTAGCCAGCCGCGCCCCGCTCGATCTGCGGGTCAACGCGCTCAAGGCCGAGCGGGAGACGGCCTGCGACGCGCTCGCGCATCTGCATCCTGCGCCGACGCGTTGGTCGCCGGTCGGCTTGCGCATCGCGCTCGATGCCGACGCCAAGAATCCGGCCATCCATGCCGAGCCTGCCTTCATCAAAGGCCTGGTCGAGGTGCAGGACGAGGGCTCGCAACTCGCCGCGCTGCTGTGCGGCGCCAAAGCGGGCCAACAGGTGATCGACTTATGCGCGGGAGCGGGGGGCAAGACCCTCGCCGTCGCGGCGATGATGGAAAACCGCGGCCAAATCTACGCGACGGATTCGGACAAGCGGCGGCTCGCGCCAATTCACGAGCGGCTCGAGCGCGCGGGAGTTCATAACGTGCAGATCAGAACGCCCCGCGCGCAGGAAAATCTGCTCGTTGACCTGAAAGGCCGCGCCGATCTCGTGCTGATCGATGCGCCTTGCACCGGAATCGGCACCTGGCGCCGCAATCCCGACGCCAAGTGGCGGGTGCGCCCAGGCGCGCTTGCGCTGCGCGTAGAGGAGCAAGCGGAGCTGCTCGACCGCGCGGCGGCGCTGGTCAAGCCGGGGGGTCGCATCGCCTATGTCACTTGCTCACTCATCGCCGAGGAGAACGGCGATCAGGTGCGCGGATTTCTCGGCCGCCGGCGGGATTTTGCGATCGTGCCGCCGGCCGAGGTGACGAGCGGGCTCGAGGAACGCGGGCACGTGTTCCGTCACGCCGCGCTCGTTTCGGAAGAGGGCGTGTTGATGACTCCGCACCGCACCGACACCGACGGGTTTTACCTGGCGGTTCTGATCCGGACCGGGCAGTGAGGTGCGCGGATGCGAACTAAACCATCCGCGCGGCTTCATCCTCCGTCGGCACCCGGCCTTGCGGCGTGAGCTGGTCGACGAAGCCGGGCAGGTATTTGCTGAGCCCCGAGAGCAAGTCACCGCGATCCATCCCGCTTTGTTGTGACAGCTCGTCGAGGGTGTCGCCTCCCAGAGCATTGGCGAGATCGCCCTGAGTGATCTGCTTGTTGGGCCCCGTGCCGATCCACGAGCGGGCGGCGTCACCTTGCCCGCTCTCCTGCATCTGCTTGAGGAGACCGCCGAGCCCGCCATTGAGCACGGTTCCGGCGGCGGCGCCGCCGAGAAGTCCGCCCAAGCCACCGCGCAACAGGTCGCCCAAACCGCCGCCGGCACCGCCTTGCCCGCCGGGCAGACCGACGTTGGCGCCGGACGGCATGCCTTGCTGCGTCGGCGGAGCATCGGCGCGGCGCATGTGCTTCATGGCGTAGATCGCCAGCAGCCCCAGCAGCGCTTTGGCCATCGGCGACATGCCTTGACGCGCCGGCGCGGCTTGCGCACGCGGATCGTTGGAGACGCCGCCACCTTGAATGTCCTTGAGTATATCGAGCAAGCCCATGATCAGCCTCCTGGCCTTGCCCCAACCCAGGACAGCATGGCGCACGCGCATGACGCTTGCAAGGCGCTGCCTTACAAGGCGAGCACGCTTGAAGGGCACGATGCCCCGCGGCCTCAGTCTCGACCCTGCAATCAGCCGCTGCAGATGTGGACCGCGGAACTGTTGCTTCTCGGAACTGTTGCTTCACCGTTTCATCACATCGCGCGGATAGACTTGCGCAGTGCGGGGAAATTGGCGGAAAATGTTGGTTCAACGAGATGTAGGGAGGCTTTCCGATGACAGTTCATCAGAGTCTGGCGTGCGTGGGCTTCGTGGCGCTCGTCGGCACGATCTTTGTAAGTTCTGGGCAACCTCTGCAGGCGCTCACGATGAAGGAGTGCAGTGCCAAGTACCAGGCGGCGAAGACCGCCGGTACGCTCAACGGGCAGAAGTGGCGCGATTTCCGCAAAGCGCAGTGCGGTGCCGATGCGACCGCCGCCGCTCCGACCGCAGCCCCGCCGGCGAGCGGCACCGCGGCGGCGCCAAGCCCCGCGGGCAACGCAGTGTTCCCAACGGCGGTCGCGCCGAAATACTCGAAGGAGTCCGCCGGAAAAGCGCGCATGCACACCTGCCTCGACCAATACAACGCCAACAAAGCGAGCAATGGGAACGGCGGTCTGCGATGGATCCAAAGGGGCGGGGGGTATTACAGCCAGTGCAATAAGCAGTTGAAGGGCTGAGTTGCGCCGCTCGAATCAGCAGCTCCGCAGGCCGCGCACCGTACCGGCGGCGCGCGGCCGCACAGCGAAGCGGTAGCATCACCCTACCGGCGCGCCGGCGCGGTAACTGGTTAACCGTCGCGAGCATGCTCGCGCCGCGACGGAACCATTCCCATCCGCCATGCATTTATTTGCATGCGGGACGGTCGGGCGGGTGCGCAATCCTTTGGGCGTGCGTTGGTCGCGGGCTTTTTTGGCGCGATCATGTGCGTTGTCGCCGGCGGCGCCGCGGCGGAAGGGCCGCTGAAATTCGCCAGCAGCCAGCTCGAGCCGTTGAAGTGGTCCGAACTCGCTGGCTGGACGAGCGATGATCATCTCGCCGCGTTCGCAGCCTATCAGGGCAGCTGCCAAGCATTACGGAAGAAGACGTCGCGCGGCGACGAGCGCGGGCAAATCTCTGCCGCGTTGTTGAACGCGTGCCGCAACGCCATGGAACTGCGGCCAAAGGATGCGGATGCCGCGCGCGCCTTTTTCGAACAAAATTTTCGGCCTGTTCGCATCTCGCGGCTGGGCGAGGGCGAGGGACTTCTGACCGGTTACTTCGAGCCGATTGTTCAGGGCTCGCGGTTTCCGAGTCCCGAATTCCATATCCCGCTCTATCGCCGGCCGAAGGACCTCATTGCTGCCGGATACAAGCCCGCTTCCGTTGCATTCCCGAACAAAGGGGCGCGGATCGGTCGTCGCAACGAGAACAACGAGTTCGTGCCCTACCACGACCGCGCCGCCATAGAGGCCGGCGCGCTCGACGGGCAGAAGCTTGAAATCTGCTGGATCAAGAGTGCGTTCGATCTGCTCGTTATCCAGATCGAGGGCTCGGCGCGCGTAATCCTTGAGGACGGCACGCCGCTGCGCGTCAGCTATGATTCGCACAACGGCTATCGCTACAGCTCGATCGAGCGAGTGCTCATCGACCGCAATCTCATTCCGCGTGGGGAGATGTCGCCCCAGCGCGTTCGCGACTGGATGGCCGCGCATCCCGAGGACGCTGCGAAGGTGCAAGCGACCAACCGCTCTTACGTGTTCTTCCGCGTCACCGGGCTATCGAACGAGGGCGAACCGGTCGGCGCGCAAGGCGTGCCGTTGACGCCGGGGCGCTCGATTGCGGTCGATCGGCTGCACGAATACGGGACGCCATTTTTCATCGAAGCGAACCTGCCGATCGACAGCGTCAAGTCTGTCTCGCCCTTCGGACGGCTGATGATTGCGCAGGACACGGGATCGGCGCTTGTCGGACCTGCGCGCGCCGATCTCTACTGGGGCGCCGGCGACGATGCGGGCCGCATCGCCGGCCGCATTCGCCATCGTGGTCGCTTCGCGATGCTGCTTCCCCGCGATCTCGACATGATGGCGGCAGGCACGCAGGTGCCGTTGCCGGTGCCGAAGCCGAAGATCTCCGGGGGCGAAGACAAAAACACGGACGCGAAGGGGAGGGCAGATTTGGTCAGCGCCGGCGAAAGCGCGGCAGGCAAAAAGCCGTCGCCCCACCTCAAGATCGCCGCGATGGAAGTTGCGAGACAGAACGCCAAACCCACAGCGCCGTCCGCCAAGCCCGGCGAGATGGCGTCGGGCAAGAAACCATCGCCCAACCTCAAGATCGTCGCGACGGAGGTCAGCAAACAGAGTGGCAAAGCCACAGCGCCGTCCACCAAGGGCAGCCAGATCGGGACTGGCAATAAGATGCCGTTGGTGAAACTCAACACCGCGAGCGAACCCAGCAAGCAGGACAGCAAAGACAAAGCGCGGTCTGGCAAAGCCGGTGAGATCGTGGCCGGCAGGCAAATGCCATTGCCGAAACTAAAGACCGGCGCGAGCGAAGCCAGCAAACAGGAGGGCCAAGGCAAAACGAAGTCCGCCAGACCCTCGGACACCGTCGCCGCCAAGCAAGCGCGTGTGGCGAAAACAGCGACGCCCACCATCGAAGCCACTAAACAGCGCGGCAAGGCGAAGGCGGAGTCCGCGAGCTCAGACGATGCCACCGATGGCAGGAAGCTGCCCTCGTTGAAGCCGAAGGTCCCACCGATCGAGGTCAAGAAACAAGACGCCCAACGCAAAGCAAAGTCCGTCCCCGCCGGCGAGGATGGGAAAGCGGCGGCGAGACTGGGTGCCGGCAAGCCAGCGCGCGACAAAGCCACGGCGCATTGCAGCGATTGCGTCCGCTAGCCCCCGACCAGAGCGTCGACGACCGAGGCGACGCCGCTGGCCGTCTAGCCCTG
>DASSGH010000009.1:0-80072 GCA_035693615.1 Xanthobacteraceae bacterium | reverse complement strand
GTTTATATTGAATCACGCCGTCCTCATGCCCGCGCATGGCGCGTCGATGAGGACGCGCGTACACGTGCCATGGCCGGCATCAACGTCCGTCTGCGGTCATGCGAGTGGACGGGTTGCGGAACTCGGGCATGCCCGAATTCCGCAGCGTTCTCGGCGATCGAGTAATCCGACGAACCGCGATTTAGGCTAGCGTTCTCGAGCTATGACTCCATCGCGTCCACACGCGGCATGAAGCTGCGGGCGATCTCGCGGGCATGGCTGGCGTTGCGCACGATTTCGTCGAGGTAGGGGCGCACGATGCGTCCGAGCCCCGTCAACGCGATCGACGGCTTGCGCTGAAACAGCGCGCCGCCCAGCTCCCGCTCCAGCGCGCCGATGGCGCTGGTCAGCGAGGGTTGCGAGATGCCGCAGCGGCGGGCGGCGCGGGTGAAACTGAGCTCCTCACACAGCGCCAGGAAGTATTGGACCTGCTGCATTTGCACTGGTGTTGCCCTCCTTTCGGCCTGACCAACGCCGGTGGCGCTGATCGGGGGAATGCTCCAGGGTTAAGGCTGTCACAGGCCGACGGGGCGGTCCTTGGGCTGGTTCTGAATTGTTCTGAAGTCTGCTAAGTAGCCGTCGGGCAAAGGGAAATCCGGGACGGCAAGTCTCATCGGGCGCCGCTTCTTGCCTGCTGCTCCGGCGGCTGATCGGTCTCCGTGCGGCGCAGCAGATAATCCAGTCCGCCGACGCGATACCAGCGGTAGCCGTAGGCCTCGATCACGAGCCGATGCTTGCCGCGCTTGTCGGCGCGGCTGTGGTCCTCGCTCAAGAGATTGACCAGCAGTTTCCCCTGCCCGGCCTGCCCTTCCGCAACCCCCGCGGAGAATGCGATCTCGCGCGGCTTGGCATCGAGGTTGTGCACGAACAGCGCCGAATTGTTGCGCCAATCATAGCGGATCACGAGCACCGCCGGATCGCGCAAAGGGATCACGGCGAAGTCGCCCCAGCCGATCTCGGGGACTTCCTTGCGCATGCGGATGATGCGCTCGGTCCAGTTGAGCAGCGATTCCGGATGGCGGCGCTGGATCGCGGCGTTGATATGCTCGAAGCCATACGGGCCGCCGGAGATGACGGGCATGCGCGGCTTGTCGCTCTTGGTGAAGCCGCCGTGCGGCTCGTTCGACCACTGCATGGGGGTGCGCGCGCAATTGCGCTCGGGAAGGCTGAGGTCGTCGCCCATGCCGAGCTCGTCGCCATAGCGCACCACCGGTGTGCCGGGCAGCGTGAACATCAGGCTGTAGGCGAGCTCCAACCGCCGGCGGTCGCCGTCCAGCATGGGCGCGAGCCGGCGGCGAATGCCGCGATCGTAAAGCTGCATCTCGGGCTTCGGCGCGAAGGCGGCGAATACTTTCTGCCGCTGCCGCTCGGTCAGGCGCCCGAGATCGAGCTCGTCGTGATTGCGCAGGAACAAGCCCCATTGCGCGGTGGCGGGGCGCGGCTTGGTCGCCTTCATCGCCTTGATCAACGGCCGCGCATCGGCGGTCGCCATGGCATAGAAGAGGTGCTGGTTGACGTGGAAATTGAACATCATGTGCATGCGGTCGCCGTCGGCGCCGAAATATTCCATATCGGTCTTGGGCAGCACGTTGGCTTCGGCGAGTACGATGCAATCGCCCTGCCGCCACTGCAGGAACTCGCGGAAGGTGCGCAACATGTCGTACTGCTCTTCGGGCTTGCGCACGTTCGCGCCTTTGGTGCCGATGATGAACGGCACGGCGTCCATGCGGAAGCCGGACACGCCGAGCTGAATCCAGAAGCCCATGATCTTGAGGATCTCCGCCTGCACTTCGGGATGCGAGGTGTTGAGGTCGGGCTGAAAGTCGTAGAAGCGGTGGAAATACCAGGCCTTCGCGTCCCGCTCGTAGCTCCAGGTCGACTTCTGCACGCCGGGAAAAACCATGCCGCGATTGGCACGCGGCGGCTTCTTCTTCGACCACACGTACCAGTCGCGGTGTTTCGATTGGGGGTTCTTGCACGCCGCCTTGAACCAGGGATGCTCGTTCGAGGTGTGGTTGACCACGAGGTCGATCAGCACGCGGATGCCGCGCTGCTTGGCACCGTGGGTGAACTCCACGAAGTCGCCGATGGTGCCGTAGCGCGGATCGACGCCGTAGTAGTCGGACACGTCATAGCCGTCGTCGCGATTGGGCGAGACCTGGAAGGGCATGAGCCAGATGGCGGTGACCCCGAGGCCGTGCAGGTAATCGAGACGGCGCATCAGGCCGGTGAAATCGCCGATGCCGTCGCCGTTGGAATCCATGTAGGTTCCGACGGACAAGCAGTAGATCACCGCGTTCTTGTACCAGAGGTCGTTGATCATCGGTGCCTACGGCTGGGGGAAGCGGCGTCCGGCCCATACGCCGTGTCAATGTTTGCCCATCGCATTTTTCTCTCGCCGTCATGCGCGGGCTTGACCCGCGCATTCATCCTCTTTGCGAGAAAAATCTTTCGCCCGGTAGATGGATGGCCAGGTCATAAGCGCGTTCACGCGCGTCTTCCGGCGCGCTATGCCCGGCCATGACATCCACGCTGCGCACTTCCGCCTGGGCTGCCTTCGCTTACACGCGCGGGCGGCCCCAATGCATGAGCCCGTGCGGCTCCTCGCCGTCGCGCACGCGCCCGCCGGCGCAGGCGGCGAACCACGCCACGGCAGCGCCGACAATCGCCGCCGATCCCGCAAAGAAGGCGAGAATGACGGCGCTCCTGCGCGCGCGGGAAATGTTGTCCCGGGCGCGGGCCGCGACGTCGTCGACGCGGCGCTGCGCGTCGGCATCGGCAATGCCAGTGACCGCCGCGGTCAGGCGGATGAGATAGCCGCGATCCTCCGGTTGCAGGCCGCCGTGGCCCGCGGTGGTGAGCAGGATGCGCGAGGCCTCGGCGCGCGGATAGTCGAGATTGACATTGGGGCGGCGCTCGGCGCGAAACAAGCGGTCGAGATCGAAGGCGATGAGATTCTCGCCGCCGACCGAGCTCGACGTTCCGGCCTGACCGCCAGAGGGAGCCGCGAGACGGGTGAGCGACTGCGCCGTCGCCAATCCGATGACCGCGGCCAACAAGGTGGCGAGCGCCCAGGCCAGGAGGCCATGCATGCCGTCACGTACGTCGGTATCTTCAGTCGCGGCGGGGCGCGCGCGCATGAGCCCGGCGAGATAGCCGCCGAGCCCATAGGCGGCGATGGCCGCAAGCAAAATATAGAGTCCGGAGAGCAGCACGAGGGCAAACGAGGCGTCACGCCACGTCGGGGCCGTCGAGCTCACGGAGAGCCCCATGGCGAGCGCGAAGGCGTGCAGCACGAGTGCCAGCGCCGCCGCGGCGATCGCGCCGGCGATGATGGGGCCCCATTCGGGGTAAACGAAACGCTCCGCCCAGGGGGTGGCGCGTGCGTCTGAGGCAGGTCGGGGCTCCATAGGGCCCGGCCCGGGATAGGTGGCGGTCATGATCGGGCTCCTGTTGCCGCTAGCGTAGGCCGAGGAGCGAAAGGACAGCCATGATCACGACGATCAAGCCGATCAGATAAATCAAGCCATTCATCTGCAACTCCCATGCGGTTATTTTGCCAAAGGCAGACACAAAACCGCAGCTTGGGAAAAATGTTCCTGAGTCGGGTAGCCGTCTCATGGTGGGCTGCCGCCCTGTCGGGCTCTCGGATGCGCCCGGGCAAATAGGGCTAAGAAGACGTGTGCACCACGTTTGAAGCGCGGGCGGCGGCGCGCACCATGCGCCACCTCGGAACTCCTGCTGCGCAACATCCGGGACGCAAAAGCGTTTCTGCAGCGGCGGGGGGAACTCCACACGCGTCGCTACGTTTCCGTCCGGGAGTGAAACTTCCGCACCAAAGGAGACGCCCGATGGCGAGACTTGCCTACACTTCGATCCTCATCGCGCTCGTTGCGACATGCGCGAGCGCACAAGCCCAACAGCAAGGCGGCGGCTCGGCTGCTCAGATCATGCCGAGCGTTCCTGCCAACGCCGAGACCATCACCCATTGGTACAAACAGAACGTCTACGATCCGCAGGACAGCAAGATCGGCGAGGTCATGGACGTGCTCGTCGACCGTGAGGGTAAGGTGACCGCGCTCATCATTGGCGTTGGCGGCTTCCTTGGCGCGGGTGAAAAGGACGTCGCCGTTCCCTTCAACGCAGTCCAGGTCACGAACAAGAATAACAACAAGTGGTACCTGGTCATGAACGCGACCAAGGACGCGCTGAAGAATGCGAAGGGCTTTAAGTACGACCGCAGCGCGATGAAGTGGGTGCCGGAGGAAAGCTCCGCCACCACCGGAGCGCCAGCGAATCCTTCGCAGCGCAGGTAAGCAACAGCTTGCTCCAGGGGGCGCCGTTCGCGGTGTGTCTCGACGCCGCCGCAGCCGTCGGTGTCACCGCAGCTGCTGAGGGCCGTCGGAACCGGGCGCCGCCGATGGCGGCGGCGCCCGGCGCGCCGAACGGAAAGCCCGGAACCCGAGACGCTTTTGGAGCGTTGCCAATTAGCGCGAGGCGGTAACGTTTTTGCCGTTTCCGTTACCTAATCACTTGCCGAATGACCTAATCCCTTGCCGAAACGGAACAGCGTCAGGCGAGTGGACGCCGCGCTCGGACGAGCGTCAGTCGTTGCGGAAATGCACCGGCCTGCGGCAGACGCGGAGGATCGCCTCAGCGCTCGTAAAAGAAGACCTCGGGATGCTCCCGGCGCCACATGGCGCGGCGTTCCCGATTTTCACCGATGATGATGCCGAGCCGCACGCAGGCGCGACGATCGCCATCCTCGCACGCTATGCGCAGGCCCAACATGCGATCGCTCAATTCGTCGCGCACCACCGTCACCGGCGGCGCAGCGGCCACGGGGGGTCCGCAATATTCCGGCGCGACGACGACCCACGCGCCGTCCGCGCGCTGCTGGTAGCAGCCCCGCTGATAGTAGCGGTAGCCGCCCGGCCGCGCTTGGCCTTGCGCGGCGACGGCGGCGCCGGTCGCCCCGCCGACGATCGCGCCGATCGCAGCGCCCTTCCCGCCGCCTACTGCTCCGCCCAGGATTGCCCCGGCCGCCCCGCCGAGGATCGCGCCGCCCACCGGGTCCTGCGCGGCCGCGTCCTTAACCGGCGCGGCGATGGCGATGGCGATGGCGAGTAAGGCTGCAGCCCCCAATGATCGATACATGTTTGGCCCCTTAAATGGCGTGGATTCGCAATCTCTGGCACGCGGATGCGGCGGAACGGAGGCGAACTTTTCTTGCGTCGCCCCTGGGGTGCTGGGCGGCTCGGCCACCGCGCGTTTACCGTAATTCACATTCGCCAACGCGACTTTGCGAGTCCTGTCAGCTCCAACTCCACGGCAAGAAACGGAGTGTTTCAGCGTGCGATCCTGGTATGCTGCCCGCTCGTTGGATGCGCTCCCCTCCCTAACCAAACCGAGCTCGCAGTCCATGATGGACCTCGCAACTCGCAAACGCTTCGGCGTGGTCGCTGACGAGCAGCAACGCGCGCTCAGCGGCATCGAGTTCGTGCAGGGGCTCGCCGACGGCACGTTGCCGCTCAACAGCATGGCGCAGACGCTCGGCTACGACATCGTCGAGGTGGCGAAGGGCCGCGTCGTCGCCGCGGTCGAACCGCACGCCGGGCATCTCAATCCCTCCGGCACCGTACATGGCGGGCTTTCCGCGACCTTGCTCGACAGCGCCATGGGACTCGCCATCCGCACCATGCTGGAGAAGGGCTTTGCGCAAACGACGCTCGAGTTCAAGATTTCGATGGTGCGTCCGATCACGCCGCAGACCGGCCTGGTGAAAGCCGAGGGCAAGGTCATCAGCTGCGGGCGCCGCATCGGCACCGCCGAGGGAACGGTGCGCGACACAAACGGCCGCGTGCTCGCGCACGGCACCACGACCTGCCTCATCTTCGAGCTGTAAGCGTCATCCCGGCCTTGACGGGCGTACATCGCTTAGATGTGAGCGAATACACCGCCTCGCTTCGAATGACCCCTCGGCCCGATTTGTGCTACCCTTCGGGCATGATTCCGTTGGCCATTCCGGTCGCCTTTGCCGTGCTGGCGCTGTTCGCTTGGCGCTACGATAGGCGCGCGCGGCGCGCCTACGAGGCGACATTGAGCGGAGCGGAGAAACGGCAATTCCGGGCGCTGCGGCGAGTTCATCCCTCGCAATGGCGCGCGGCGATCGCCCTCAACCACGCCGAGACCGGCATCGCGGCCGCGCAGGAGGCCGAAGCGCGCGCGCCGAAAACGCGAGGTAGGACATCTGCTACGCGGCGCAGCGCGCGCAAACGCGAGGCCGGCGCGAAGGCACGATGACACGCGTTCCCCGCGGTGCGCCGCGAGCGTGAGCCCTGTTCCCTTGGCGGGGTGAGCCCGATAAAGTTGCGCCATGTCGGTCTTGACGCAGCCCGCGCCGCGCAACGCTCGCGAGACGAGTGCCTTCGCCGGCGGAATTGCCGCGCTCGCCACGGGCCAGCTCTACGCGCTGCAGCATCCGTTCGCACTCGACGGCCGCGTCAGCTCCTATCCCGCCAGCGCGCGCGGCTATTCGGTCGCGAACAGCTACCTGCTGACCCAGAGCGACGCGGCGATGCTGATCGACACTGGCTTCGGCAAGGACGAGCCGGTGATCCGCGCCCAGATCGAATCGCTGATCGCGCCGGGCTTGCCGCTCTCGTTGTTTCCGCTTCGGCTCAACGAGTTCATGTCGATCAACAACGTCGAGACCTTCGCCGGACACTTCAACGTCGAGACCTGCTACACCAGTAATGTGGACGCGGCGCTGTGGTTCGATTTCGGCGCCAAAGCGAACGGCCGCAGCGTGCTCGAATCGATGAAGGTCACGGCGGTTGCCAGGGCGGATACCATCCAGCTCGGAACGAAAGGCCGCGCGATCGACGTCATGCAGGCACCGATCCGGCTGATTGCCACGCGTTGGCTTTACGACCGCGCAACGCGCACGCTGTTCTCCTCCGACATGTTCACCCATGTCTGGCGCGCCCGCGCGGAGGGACCCTGGATCGTCACCGACGCCGATGACGCGACCTCCATGCGCGACGTGCGATCGTTCCTGCTCAACACCCGCTACTGGTGGCTGGAAGGCGCGCCCACCGACTCGATCCGGCGCGGCATCGCCGACATCTTTGACAAATGCGACGTCGAGACCATCGCGCCCGGCTATGGATGCATCCTGCACGGCCGCAAGGTGGTGGCGCGGCACGCCGAGCTGCTCGACGAGATTCTTAAAGCACTGGATAAGAGCGTGGCGGTGTCGCGCTACGTCGACCGCGACGAGGAGCGCTGAGCATGGCCAATAAAATGCCGCGCGAGATCGCGCCCGGCGTGTTCTGGATCGGCGACTGCCTGGCGCAGCGCCACAAGGGCAAGGTCTATCACGGCTACAACGCCGCATTCCTCGTGGCCGGAGCGAACGCCTCGGTGCTGGTCGAGACCGGCCACCCAAAGGATTTTCCCGTGATCGAACGGCATCTGGCGGAGCTCTTCGCCCGCGGCGCGCCGCCGCTGAAATATCTATTCGTTACTCATCAGGAGACGCCGCATTGCGGCGGCCTCGGGCGCATCCTCACGCGCTTTCCCGACACGATCCTGTGCGGCGACGTCAGCGACTACCACCTGGCGTTTCCGCAATTCGAGCACCGCATGCGCTGGATGAAGGAGGGCGATGCGATCGACCTCGGCGGCCGCAGCCTGATGGCGGTCGAGCCGGTGATCCGCGACTTGCGCACGACCTGGTGGGGGTTCGACACGCGCGAACGGGTGCTCTTTCCCGGCGACGGCTTCGCCTACAGCCACTATCACCAGGACGGCCACTGCGGGCTCGTCGCCGAGGAGGCAGTCTCGCTCGACCTGCCCGACGTGTCGGCGGTGTTCGCGGACCTCGCTTTGTTCTGGACCAAGTTCGCCAACATGCAGGCCTATTGCGATCGGCTCGACCAATTGATCGAGCGGCTCGGCGTCAAGACGATCGCGCCGACCCACGGCCTGCCGATCACCGACGTGCAGGCGACGGTGCCCAAGGTCAAGGAAGGGCTCGAGGCCGCTGCGCTGGTGCCGGAGTCGGGCACGAACGAGAAGGCGAGCATTGCCGCCGCCGCGCCCGCGGCGTGAGCCGCGACCGACAGGTGACAATTTAGCCGCGGCGCGGACTCCGACAAATGTACGACGCGGGCCTTCGCATTCTTGGTCCGTGGTCTCGGAAGGGTCCAAATTCGTCAGCTTTAGCTCTGCCCAGGCGACCTCCTCGCGCCGCCGTCCAGTTACCGCCAAGAGCTCGAGGATACCGCCGTCCCCAGCAACTGCTTGATCTTCGCAATTTCCGATCGCGCTCCTCGCAGAGCTTGTTTCTCAATTGGACAAGACAGCGCGTCTGCCACGCGCGCCAATTCGTGTAGCAATCACCAGACGCCCTGTTCTCATGGGAGCCGCGAAGAAATTTGCAATTCATTAATTATGTCGGGCGCACCTTGATCACCACCCGCTCGGGCTATGGCGCTTGGCGGGTGGCAACCTTTGCAATTCGTTAACTATGTGGGGCCGAGAAAATGGATACGGTTGTCGCGGAGCTAGTGAGCTTTTTCCAGGTCCTGCAAGGCGGCAGCCTGTTTGTCTTGGCCCCGGTTTTGATCGGGTTGGCGCTGACAATGGCCGCGGTAGCGTACCGAGTCATCGCAATTAGACGATTCCAGGCAGCCTCGAAGGCAACACAGGAGAACTTCGAAACTATAGCGGCAGACCTCAGAAAGCGTGCCTTGGAGGTCAAGACGCAGGACGAGAGCCTGAGAAAACGCGATCTGGAGGCGAAAGAGCGAGATGAATTGAAGGGCTTTGTCAAGGATGCCAATCCCGCCCTCACGGAACAGCCTCAACCTTCACAGCAACAACAAGTGCTGAAGGGATCACAACGGGCGCTCAAGGAGAGTGTCAGTCAAATCATCGTGGTTGGTCTTGAGGACATTCAAAATCGCATGCTCCAGCCAGATTTCACTCGGATGACGTCAATAGTCTTTGACCATTCAAAAGCGGGCCTTCAATGGAACCCCGGTGGGCGCGGCGTTAAAAACGAATCTGGCCGGCAAGCGAGTGTTCAATAACGAAAGAGGTGATTCCGGCTGAAAACGCTGCTTGATGAACCGCGCGGATCGTCGAGTTTACGCGTGGCGTCCCGCCGCTCCATGGACCGGATGAAATAGCGCATTTTTTTGCACATCTATTGTTAAACGCGCGATCGGTAGTCAGCGGCTGGGCGGCAGACCGTGGCAGGACTCATCGGCATCTCGGGTTGGCAGGGGCTGCACGGCAGAGAAGCCGGAGGAACAGGAGGATTTCAGGCGATGACGCATCGCGAGCACTTAGCCCAAGCAGATCGGTTCATTGCCGAATGCAAAAGCCGTATCGCGCGCCAACGCGAGAGCATCGCGACCGCTTACGAAAATGGTCACTCCCCAGATATTCCCGTGTCGATGCTACGAGCACTGGAGGAAAACCTGCGTTCCTTCGAGAGGCACCGTTACCTGATCCTCGATCAGCTAAAAAACGCGGACCGGCAACGGCTGGCAAGAACCGCATCACGATCTTAGGTCCAAAACTGGCGGCACTTACCTGGTGGTGCGGTGGCCCTTCCGGCATCGAGATCGTCACGCAGATACCGCGCAAATAATGCGGTCGCCATGCTGGTACCGACAAGACACGTGCACCTCGCTTCGCTCCTGGAACGTTTCCGTGCAACCTACGTGACACGTCCAAACGCGAGAGCGGATGAGAAGCGATTTGCCGACTCTTTGTATTGACGTTAGGTGGACTATTCGCGATCAAGTCTCGTTCTCAGTGCAATGAGCATTTAGTGGAATGATACCGTCAACTTATGATGCTGGCGCGAGCTTCGACCGCAAGTGGAGCGCGCGGGAGGGTCGCCGCATTCCCGCGACCATTCACTAGAAAAGCGCGGGAGGCGAGCTAATGGTGACAATCCGCTCGGAGCATCTTGAAGCCCTAGAAGCGATTATCACAACCGCACTCAACATCGTGAAGACCCGCCTGCTGGCGGACCTCTACGTCCGCAAGGACTATACGGGCGAGTTCCGTATCAGGGTCAAGCTTGAGAGCGGGCAACGCTACGTCATCACAATCAAAGAGGAATGATAGCTGCATGCCAGGGGTTCGGTTGTCGCCTACGGCTGAACGATGTGGTGAATCCGCTTCGGCGAAGCTCACTGGGAACACGCACATCGACTCGTCGGCGGTAGATAGATACGCGCAGGCTTGAGCCGAACGGTAAAAGAATGGTGGCAATGACTTCGCCATCGCCGCCGAGCATTTGGTTAATCCGCGTCCTTCCCGATCCTCCCAATCGCATTTGAACCAATCCATCGCCGAAGCGACAAATAGTCGGGAGCCATTCCCCCCGGCGATTGAGCCGGAACGTGGGATGGTTGAAGCGGGCGTCTCGCACAGACAAAGCGGAGTAGGGCGTCACTCGGCCGGCCCGTCCGGGTGCCTAACATAAGGGGATTAGCATCATGAAGATCACCATAATCGTAACGCTGGGGCTCCTCGCCATGC
Source organism: Xanthobacteraceae bacterium (assembly GCA_035693615.1). GTDB lineage: Bacteria > Pseudomonadota > Alphaproteobacteria > Rhizobiales > Xanthobacteraceae > VAZQ01. The sequence goes on along the minus strand of DASSGH010000009.1, from coordinate 69,467 downwards.
TGAGTGTTGCCGCTGCGGCCGATTTGCCGCGCAAGGAGCCGCCCCCGGTGGCGGCGGCACCAATCGGCAAGTACCCGATCGGCAAATATCCCGTTGGCAAGTATCCGGTTGGCAAATATCCGCAGCCAGTCATGACGAAGGGCTAAGGCAAGCCATCGCGCTTGTGAAAGCCTCAACGCCGACACGGCTCGATTCACAACTGCTCGCGTCGAATCCTTGCCTTGTGGCTGAAGAGCCACGACCGCGCGAGCTTTAACGGGCACAGACAATGGGGGCCAAACATGAGACTCTTAAATAGGTTTGGCTGTTTACTATGCGGTAGCTTGGCAGTTTTGCTTTGTGCTCGCGCGAATCCCGATTCCCTAGATGCGATAGCTGCACTCGCTCACTCCGATGCCGCGCGCGCTGGCGCAGAGCTAAGACCCGCGTTCCCCAATCCGGACGCAAGCGCCACCCTCGCTGATCCGGCCATGAAAGTGCCGCTTGCCCAGCCAGAGGTAAATGTGAACGCGCTCGAAACTTCGGACGCGTGCGTCCTGACCGAAGAGTGTATCGACCAATATCTCTGGTCGGTGTACGAACGCGCGCCAAAGGTCGATACGATCAAGGTGGAGGAGCGGATCAAGGTAACAGTCGAGAAGAACGGCAAGAGCCGCACCGTCACGAAAACTGTTACCAAACTCGTGAACGAGGACTTTACGTGGAAGGATCCGGATGCCGCCGAGAAAGCTGGCATGCCCGTGGCACAATACGTGATCGGCGGGATCGACCCAGGCTTCAAAGTGAGACTGTATCGTCTCTTTCGCGCGCTGGACGACGCCGGGCTTGCTCCTGGTATGACGAGTGGCTTCCGCGATGATTACCGGCAATCGATCGCAAGCGGCAATAAGGCCGTGACGGGTAATTCATACCATGGCGGGAGCCGCCGCGGTGGCTATGGTCACGCGCTTGCAGCCGATGTCGTCAGCGTGAAGGGCGAGACGCGCTCCGAGCGATGCAGTTCAAGCGAACGGATGTGGAAGTGGATCGACGCGCATGGCGCGGAATTTGGGATTGGCAGACCCTACCTGGATAAGGATCCACCACACATTGCGCCGATCGACGGTAAAGAATATGCGGATAAGCGCGGCGTAGATCGAAAACTTGCCGAAAAGGGAGGCACTGCGCCGGACCGAGACGCAACAGTGGCCAAATCAGCGAGGAGCGGAACATAACGCGCTTTGATGCCAGCGATTACGGAGGGGTTGCTGGCTACGGTGGCCAGCAGCCGAAGTCGATTTTCTTTCACTTCGGCCAACTCTTAAAGTTCCGAAGTCGGGCAGGTCCGAGTTTGAGATGAGAGAGGACGCGCACGCGCGCGAGTCACTCGCGGATAGGGGCCAACCCGAGGCCGGTAGCGCTAATGCGCGGCGATATTGTTGGCGCGGATCACATCGCCCCAGAGCTTGACCTCGCGCGTGAGCAACGCGCGCGCGGCTTGCGGCGTCTGCTCCTCGGGCGCAAAAACATCCATGCCACCTTCCTCGAACACCTTGCGCACCTTGGCATCCGCAAGCGCGTGTCGCAGCGCCGCGTTGAGCCGCTCGACGATCGGCCCCGGCGTGCCGACCGGCGCAAGCAACATGTGCCAAAAATCGAGATCGAGCTTCTTGTAGCCGACCTCACCCATGGTCGGCAGATCCGGCAGCCCAGCGAACCGCGTTCTGCCGATGATCGCGTAGCCCTTGATCTTGCCGGCCTTGACCAGAGGTCCGGCGACCACCGCCGATATCGAACTCAGATCGGCGACGCCCGTCAAAAGGTCGTTGAGCGCCGGGCCGGCGCCGCGATAAGGAACTTGCGTCACCGTCGCGCCGATCTCCTCGGCAACGAGCACGCCGGCAAGATGCCCGAATGAGCCGACGCCGGGATGGGCGATTTTGGCGTTCTGTCCGGGCTCCTTCATCCAGCGCACCAGCTCGGCGATATTGCTCGGCGGCAGTGTCGAACGACCCGCGAGCGTCGACGCGGCGTTATTGATCAGCCCAATGCTGACGAAATCTTTTTCCGCATCGAAGCCGAGGTTGGAGTAGAGCGTCATGCCCGCCGCGAGCGCCACCTGATGCAGCAGCACGGTATAGCCGTCGGGCGCGGCGCGGGCGGCACGGCCGGCGGCGATCATGCCGCCGGCGCCGCCGATGTTCTCGATGACGAGCTGCTGGCCGAGCGATTGCGACATGCTGTCCTGTATGATGCGCGCGATCGCATTGGTGGCGCCGCCGGGCGGAAACGGCACCACCAGCGTGATCGGACGGCTGGGATAGGTCTGCGCCGCTGCGGGGCCGGCTGCGAGCATCGATCCGGCGAGAAGCGCCGCCGCGCCGCCGAGCAGCGTAATGACCGCGCGCCGTTTCATTCGATCAGCTCATCTGCGCGGCCGGAGAGCGGCAGTGGGACGGTGATGCCAAGCGTATTAGCAGTCTTGAGATTGATGAGTAGCTCCACCTTCGTGGCCTGCTGCACCGGCAGATCAGCGGGCTTCTCGCCCTTGAGGACTTTGCCCACGTAGTTCCCGACCAAACGGTAGTATTCCGTTTCACTGCTGCCATAACTGATCAGCCCGCCCGCGGTCACGAACTGACGAAATTCATAGATTGCGGGCAGCGCATGCCGAAGGGTTAGTTCTGCCAGCCGCTCGCTGTAAGCGGTGAATAGCTGGTCGGGTGCGATAATCAGTGCGCGTACTCGCAATTCCACGAGCTTTGCAAACGTCGGATCGAAATCGTGCTCGCTGCGCGCCTGCAGCACATGCAACCCCAATCCCAGCGCCTGAGCGGCGGCTTGCGCAGTGCGCGTGGCGGGCTCGGCAAGAGCCGGCGTCGTCGGGTTTACCAGGAGCGCCATAGTACTGACCGAGGGCAACAGTTCACGCATCAGCTCCAGCCGCTTCGGCCCTAGTTCTATGTTTATGCTTGTCGCACCGGTCGCGTTGCCGCCCGGCCGGTTGAGGCTCGCGACGAGCCCAACCTGCACCGGGTCCGCCCCTATCCCGAATACGATCGGAATTGTCGCGGTCGCCGTTTTCGCTGCCAGCGCCGAAGCAGTGCCGCCAGCAGCTACCAGGACCGCGACCTGATCCTGAGCCAGTTGCGCAGCAAGCTCCGGCAGTCGCCCGGTATGCGCCTCTGCCCATTGATATTTGATGCGGACGTTCTGGCCGTCTACGTAACCTGCCGCACTGAGCGCCTCTCGGAACGCACGCATACGAAGGGCATTGGTTTCGGCCGAACTGACAGCAAGAATGCCGACCACCGGCATGGCCGCCTGCTGCGCGCGCGCCGCGATTGGCCAACCGGCCGCGACGCCGCCGAGCAGCGTGATGAACGCGCGCCGTTGCAAGCGAGCGAAATCCATTCGGTCCCTCTGCCCGGGCCAAGGATATCGGATCGGCGGATATCCGTCAGCGGGCCTTCGCCCCCTCATCCCGAGGGGGGCGCGTGAGCGCCCGTCTCGAAGGATGAGGGGGACCGAACCCAAACATCCGTGCGGCGCCCCATGCTTCGAGCGCCTCGCAGCGCAAGCGCTGCGAGGCTCCTCAGCATGAGGGGTGGCGGCAAGGCGTGGGAAAATGCCCTAGACTGGCAATGCATGCTGCCGCCTGATCTTATCCTCCACAACGGCAAGATCATCACGCTCGACGCGAGCTCACGCGTGGCGCAGGCGGTCACGGTGCGCGCGGGGCTCATCGCGTCCGTGGGCGAGGACGCGGCGCTGCTCAAGACGGCCGCGCCCACGACGCGGTGCATCGATCTTAAGGGCCGTTGCGTGCTGCCGGGCTTTTTCGACGCGCATCCGCACGCCGACCGCGAAGGTCTCAAGGCGCGCGGCGGCATTCCCATTGCCGGCCTTCATTCCGTCGCCGCCATCGTCGACATCGTCAAACGCGCGGCGCAGACGACGCCCGCCGGCGAGTGGATCGTGCTCATGCCCATGGGCGAGCCGCCGCACGAGTACATCAGCCGCCCCGAGCAATTGACCGACGGCCGCTTTCCGACGCGGCATGACCTCGACGCGGTCGCGCCCGATCACGCGGTTTATATTCGCGCGGTATGGGGCTGGTGGAGCCGCCGTCCATTCCCCTCGGTTGCCAACTCGTTGGCGCTCAGCCGCGCGGGCGTGACGCGCGATACCCCCGCCCCGCACAACGTCGACATCGTGAAGGATGCGCACGGCGAGCCGACCGGCGTCTTTCTGGAGCGGAATTTCGTTCCGGTCCTGGAGTACACGCTATTCCGCGACTTGCCCCGCTTCAAATACGCCGACCGCCTGGACAGCGTTCGCCTCGGCGCGCAGGCCTATGCCGCGGCAGGAACGACCTCGCTCTATGAAGGACATGGGCTCACCCCCACGGTAATCCGCGCCTATCGCGAGAATGCCGAGCGCGGCGCCCTGCCCTTGCGCATGCATGCCCCGATCAGCATGCCGAGCGCGGCGTTCGACGACAAACGGCTGCTCGATCTCTTCTATCATTATGCCGGCGTTGCCGGCGGCCGAGGCCGCGGCGACGACATCCTGCGCGTGGAAGGAATCAATCTGGGCGGCCATGCCGACAGCACCGTCGCGGAGATCATCGCCGCCGGCTATCCCTACGATCAGTGGGCCGGACATTTCTACCAAGCGATGACGCCGGCGCGCTTCGTGAAGCTCGGCATCGAAGCGGCGCGGCTCGGGCTGCGGGTGAATTGCGTGGTCAGCCGCGATCTCGAATACGCGCTGAGCGCTTATGAGGCGATCGACAAGGAGGTACCGATCCGCGACCGCCGCTGGGTTGTCATCCACGTCAATCAGGCGAGCGACGCGCAGATCCGGCGCATGAAGGCGCTCGGGGTCATCGCCACGGTGGTGCCGGGTTTCCTCTGGATGGCAGGCGACCGCTACGGCCTCGACCGGCTCGGCGAGGAGGGCATCCCGATCCGGCGCATGCTGGATGGCGGCGTGCCGGTCGCACTGTCAACCGACGGCGTGCCGTATTCCATGCTGTGGACGGCGTGGGAGGCCATTGCACGCTGGGACCACGACGGTCAGCGCCGCCTCGGCGAGAGTCGGCTGACGCGAGAGGAGGCCTTGCGCATGGCAATCCAAAGCGGCCATCGCTTGACCTGGAACGAGGACAGGTTTGGGTCGCTCGAGGTCGGCAAGGTGGCGGACATGGTCGTGCTGGCCGGGGATCCGCTGTCCTGCGAGCTCGATCGGCTCAAGGACATCCGCGTCGATCGAACCTTCCTCGGCGGACGGGAGGTGTTCGGACCGACGTGAGGGCGCGTCAGGGCGTGGCGTCGTAGACCGTCTTACCGCCGACCATGGTGAGCATGGGTTTGATCGCCAGGATCTCGTCCGCGGGCACGGTGAGGTAATCGCGATCGAGCACCAGCAGATCTGCGTACTTCCCCGGCGCGAGCGATCCCAGATTTGCCTCCTGGAACAAAAACACGGCATTGGCGCGCGTGTGCGCGATCAACGCCTCTTCGCGCGAAATGGTCTGCCGCAGGACCTGCCGGCCGCCGATCATTTTGCCGGTGACCGCCCACCACAGCGTGGTGAACGGGCTCGACGGCGTCACCGCGGTCGCATCCGAGCCGAGGCCCCAGGGAATCCCGCTGTCCTGGATCATGCGCAACGGCGGCATGTCGTAGGTGAGGTCTCCGTGCACCTTGAACATCAGCATGCCTTGGATCGTGGGACGGCTGTGGATCTGGGCGTAGATGTCGAGCCGCTTCATCCGCTCGAGGTCCTGCGGCTGCGCCTGATCGAGATGCGAGAAGGTCCAGCGCAACCCCTTGATCGGCCGTTCCTTGTTGATCGCTTCCATTGCCGTCAGGAAGCCCTCGATGCTGCCGCGCAGTTGCGCATGCACATTGAGGTGAATGCCGTTTTGCGCCAGTGCCAGGCCGAGCCGTTGCCAAAGCTTGAGCGCGTCGGCGGAAGGATTGGCGGCCTTCGCCAGCAGCGCGTCGTGCAACGGGAAGTATAAAGTCTCGCCGTAGCCGGTCAGGTCGAACCAATCGTCGCCCTGGAACGGTTTGATCTCACCCATCCTGGCGATCAGGTTGTCGACGTCCGCGGCGGAGCGCGGTTCCTCGTAATAGTTGTAGAACGATCGCACCGTCATCTGCCCGGAATCGTGGGCGATGCGAAACGCGTCGATGTGGCTCGCCTTCATTCCGGTCCCACCTTGATCCTGGAACGCGGTGATGCCCATCGTATTGAGGTCGTGCATGATGAGCCGCGCGTTCTCGACCGCCTTGTCGCGCGCCACCTCGCCGAGCTTGTCGCGCAACAGACCGATCGCGGGGCCGCCGTTGAGCGCGCCGGTCGGCTGGCCCTTCTCGTCCTTCTCGATCTTGATCCCGGTCGGATCGGGAGCGGTCGGGTCGATGCCCATCGCCTTGAGCGCGACGGTGTTGGCGTAGACGCGGAAGTAGAAAAGCTGCAGCGCCACCGGATTGTCCGGCGCAATGCCGTCGAGCTCGCCCCGGCTGAAGCCGCGAGGTTCATCCACGAACTGCTCTTCCGACCAACCTCCGAGCACGACCACCCACTCGCCCGGCTTGGATTCGGACGCCTTGTGCTTGATCAGCTCGAGCGCTTCGCGGTGCGAGGTGACGCCGTCGAGCCGCACTTCACGATGCCAGTACTCCGCGGCGCGCATGTAGTGCGCGTGATTGTCGATCAGCCCGGGGATGACGGTGCGACGACCGAGGTCGAGCACGCGCGTGAGCGGCCCCTTGTGCTTGTCCATCTCGGCATTGCTGCCGACCGCGAGAATGCGCTCGCCCTTGATCGCAAGCGCCTCGCCGATCGTGAACCGATCGTCCACGGTGACGATCTTGCCGTTGAACAACACGATGTCCGCCGGGGTTTGCGACGAGGCGGGCTTGCTGCAGCCAAGCGCGACAGCAAGGAGGACGAAGGCGGTTAGGATGTCACGCATGATGCTCTCCTCGAAGCGGCTCCCTGCCATTGAATAATGCCGCCCCGCCCTTGGCTAGGCCTCGTTCCTGAGGCTGCGCCACGCGAGCGGCTTGTCGCCGGTTATGACGCCAACTGCCTTGCTGGCCGTTATCCCCAGCACCAGGATAAAGCCGAGCTCGGCGATGTGCTGAGGGTGATCGAACAGAAAACTGAATTGCGGGGGATAGATGAAGTAGGCAGCGGCGACTCCGCTTGCCAGTGACGCGATGACCGCGACCGTGCTGCCGAAAAACACCGCAATGAATATTGTCGGTAGCAGATAGGCGAGCGCCAAATCTTCGGGGTCGTGCCAAACGTCGAGGGCTCTCAAATGCGAATCAATCTGAGCGAGCACCAATGAGGTGAGGAAGATCAGAGCCAAGGACAGCCCGGTCGGCAGAATCAAATCGCGAGCGGTTTTCGCTTTGATCGGGCCATGACTGGCAAACGGCTTTGAGATTTGGCCGCGTGGCGGGAGAGGCCAACCGGCCGCCGCGCCGCCGAGCGGTCTGATCAACCCGCGCCGCTTCACTGCCCAATATCTCCCGCGCTCCGACCGAAAGTATAGCACAGCTGGATGGTGCAGGAGACCTTCCGCTTGGGAATTGCGATGCGGCTCATCCCGGCTTCGGACATGGCCGGATCGGCCTTGCGTCCCCGCTCCGTCGAAAGCCGAGTGGAAGCGGCCGGCGCAAGGCGATAGCATTATCCGCACCATCGAAGCGCAGCCGGCGTCCACGCGAGTTTGTCGCGGCGTGTGGCATCCCACCCTGCCGATATTGCTGCGGATGTGCCAATGTTGCGCTTATCTTGCGTCGAACGCCCGTCGAGGGCGATCGCGCGAGTGGACAAGGGAAGATGAGCGCTTTACGTGCTGTCACATCATGCATCCGATGTCGGAGGATCGTCATGAGTCCATCAGCCAACGCGCTTGTCGTCCCGATCACCCTCGCGCTTGCGATCACGTCGGCGCGCGCGAGCCCCTGCAGCGAGGAAATTGTAAGCTTGGAGACGGCGATCAGCGCATCCGCAAGCAGCCCTGCTCTTGCGCCGACGGCGCAGCAATCAGTCGGGGCGCAGCTGCATCATCAGCCGACGCCGCAGTCGGTGGAGCGCGCCGAAGCCGCTCCAAACACGGAGCTCAAGGACATCGTCAACCGCGCCAAAGGTCTGGAGGCCGAGGGCAAGACCAAGGAATGCATGGAGCTGGTCGCCACCGGCAAGCTCAGGCTGCAATGAGCGGCAGCGCTCCGAACTAGTGCAGCGCTTCGGCGTACGCGGTGAGGTGGTCCACGCCGCTAGGGCACCCCGGATGTCTTCAGGTCGGTGGCGGCGTGGCGGGCGGCGACGAAAGCGAAGGTCATGCCCGGTCCGATGGTGATTCCGGGGCCGGGATAAGCGCCCGCCATGATCGAGGCCATGTCGTTGCCGCAGGCGTAGAGGCCGGCGATCGGCGAGTCGTCCTCCCGCAACACCCGCGCGAACTCGTCGGTCAGTAGGCCCCAGCTCGTGCCGATGTCGCTGGCATGGACGGCGAGCGCGTAGAACGGGGGCTTCTCGATTGCGCCGATGCACGGATTGGGGCGCTGGCGCGGATCGCCCAGGTTCCGCTGATAGGCGTCGCTGCCCTTGCCGAAGTCCTCGTCGATGCCGGTGCGAGCAAAGCCGGCATGACGCGCAACCGTCTCCACCAGCGCCTGGCCCGGAATGCCGATCGCCTGCGCCAGCGCTTCAAGCGTAGGCGCCTGCGTCACGTAACCATCCTGCAGGGCCTGGCGCAGGTTGATGCGGCCGGGCCGCACCATGCCAAGGCCGTATTTGCCCATGAACGCGTCGTCGCAGATGAGAAAGCAGGGTCGGTCGGGCGAGCCCGCCAGCGCCGTCAGCATGGCGGCGGCGAAGCGGTGATAGTCGATCGCTTCGGAGACGAAGCGGCGTCCGCGCGGGTCGACGGCGATGGCGCCGGGCTTGCCGCGATCGAGGACGAGGTGAGGAAAGACTGCGAGCGAGCCGTCGCGGCGACGACGCACCGACACCGGTGACCAGAAGCCGTTGCCGTCGTCGCTGGAGCTCAGGCGTGCGCCGGCAGCTTGCCCGACCGCGATGCCGTCCCCCTGCGCGCCTTCGGCAACCGGCGAGTGCGGACACAGCGCCGGCGGGAGAAGGCGCCGACGCATGGCGGCGTTCTGGGAGAAGCCACCGGTCGCCAGGATCACGCCGCCGCGGCTGCGCACGGCGATGCGCGTGCCGTTTGACTGCAGCAGCGCGCCGGTCGTCCGCCCCCCGGCTTGCGTGAGCGACAAGGTCTGCGTCGCGAACAGGATCGGTACCCGGCGCTGCAGCAGCGAGTAGTAGAGGCGAGCGACCAGCGCATTGCCCATCACCAGTCTTGCGCCGCGCGGAAAACGAATGCGGTCGGCGCCGTAGCGCGCGAGCAGCCCGAGACTGTGGCGCAGCGAAGCGAACGATCGCGTGGCGTTGAGGAGATGACCGATGTCCGTACGGTCGACCATCATGCCGCCGAGCAGCATGAACTCGGGCAGCGGCGGGTGCAGCTTGGCGAAGTCCTTGCCCAGAACCGACGCGTCGAACGGCACGGGCTCGAGCACGCGTCCCGACAAGGTCGCGCCCTCGAGGGTTGCCCGGTAGTCCGGGTGATGCGCATAGGCGCGGAAACCAACCGCGGTATTGTCCTCCAGGAAAGCAACCATCTCGGGAGCCGCCGCGAGGAACGCGCGCACGCGCGTCTCGTCGAACCGGTTGCCGAGAACCGCGCGCAGATAGCGCAGCGCATTGTCGGGACTGTCGCGGCCCGGCGGGCTGTGGCGCGAGTTTGGAACCCACACCGAGCCGGCGGAGCGCGCGCTCGTACCGCCGACAACATTGGTCTTCTCGACCAGCAGCACGTCGAGACCGAGCACGGCGGCGGTGAGCGCCGCGGTCATGCCGGCCGCGCCGCCGCCGATTACGAGAAGATCGACTTGCCGCTCATCGCTCATGGCGTCCGTTCCTCGCGTGGATTAGCTACGCCCGTCCCACGGCGGATTTCGCAAAGCAAACGATAAAGCCCGATCGCCGCCGCGGGAAATTGGCCGGACAGTGCCGCCGCCACGCGCTCGGCATCCTGCATTCGCAGCGTCTCGACCACGAGGCAGGCTGCGAGGGTGCGGTCGCCGCCACGCAAGCGCTCTTCCTCAGATGAGCTAAGCTTGCCCTCCGGCGAGGCCGACCAGATTTCGCCGCATGCGATTCCTCTGTCCGGCGCCAAGCGCTGCAGCGCCGCCTTCAGCGCGGATTCGTCCGGCGGCGCGGCAAAGCGCGCCGCCGCGGCGAACGCGCCACGCATCGTGCCGACACGAAAGCTTTGCCGGCACACGGTGCGGATCATGTCCTTGAAGATTTCCGACATCACCATGCGCGTCATGGGGGTCGGATCGTTCAGCCGCGTGTGATACTCGGCGGAGGCGAGAACCTGCGCCGAGCGAGTGACGTAAAAGTTGAAGTAACTTGGCTCGCCGCGGACCGCCTCGTAGCGCCGGCCGACTAGGAAGCCGGGCACGTCGAGCCGCTCCTGCAAGTGTTCGTGCTGAAACCACTCCTCGAACTCGCCCTCGCGACCCGGCGTCACATTATTAAAAATCGCGAGAATGCCGGGACGTGCGAGGTGATCTCCATCGTGGTCGCGCGGCATGAATCCCTCCCGTCCCTGCCCTGCAACTCAAGATCGACTTGCTGCTTGTGAGTGATGGCGTCATGGCCACACATGCCATCCGACCTGCTTTTGAGCAAGAACTCGACGCCGGGAACGACGCGGTCAACAACCTCATCGCCGTCCAGTGGCCTGCGCAGCGCCGCAGCCCAAGAGCGTCACCGCCGGCGCCATCGCAAAACGTATCATCATGGCTTCGGCCTTATGCTCATGTCCTGATCGCGAGGGGAGCGGTCCAACTCGTGGGCGGCGCGCGTCAACCGATGCGCTTGCGCAACGCGCCCATGTAGGCGCGGATGCGCGCCGCGTTCACGCCGTAGTCGCTGCGGCCCTGTCGACTGGTGGAGCGCATGTCGATGCGGCTTCCCGCTCCGTCGCCGACGACCCTGATGACGACATCGTCGGTGAAGCGGAACCAGCGGGTTTGCTCGCTCGCCTCGATGCGGCCGGCATTGGCATCGGCGGCGACGATGGTCCAGCCCGGCATCGATTTTGCCACCTCGAGCGCCTCCGCGAACGCCCGCGTCGGGGGCAGCGTGGTCGTGAGCGGCGCGAGGTCGGGGTAGGCAGCCTTCTGCAGCTCTCCGAGCTGCGGCGTGCGACGGTCGAGGCTGCCGGCGCGCTCGGCCGCGCGCGCCGGCAACACGGCGCTGAACGCCGGCGGATTATCGAGGTCGGTGGTGATGTCGTGAATGGGTGGAACGCTCTTGCGCGTCTGCCAGTAGAACACCGGCACGTAGACGAGAGATCCGGCTAGCGCGAGCGCAACGAACAGCATGGCGCGGCTGGCGAGACGCAGCCGCGACCACTGGCGCGCGAGCGCGAGGATGGCGAGGACGAAGGCGATGGCCGCGAGCAGCCCCGAAGCAGGCATGAGCCGGTAGAGGCCGAAACCATAGGCCCACCAGCCAAGGCGCAAGCCAAGCGGCCCCAAGGCGAGGAGGCCTAGTGCGACGGCCGCCAAAACCAGTGGAGCGACGGGACCGATTTTTGGCAAATGCATGCGGACCCCGGCAGCGGATTCCGCTTATCCGCTGGGCTTGTCGACGGCGCCGCCGGCCTCAGCCCAATCCTTGAAGGCGCCGAGGTTGTAGACCTGCTCGTAGCCCATGTCCTTGAGCACCTTGCCGGCGAGGGCCGAGCGCCCGCCGGAGGCGCAATAGACGATGACGCTCTTATTCTTCGCGAAATTCTTGTCGTGGTACGGCGATTCTGGATCGGCGCGAAACTCCAGCATGCCGCGCGAGACCGCCACCGCGCCGGCAACTTTGCCGCTCTGTTGCACTTCCGGCGGATCGCGCACGTCGACCACCAGCGTATTGCCCTTGGTGATCATCTCGCGCGCTTGCGCCGACGTGATGCGCGGCACCGCAGCATTGGCGGCTTCCAGCATCTGCTTCACGGTTGCGGACATGGCGTCCTCCTTTCCCGGGATTCGAATGTCTCCTCCTCGACCGCGAGCCCGGCGCAAGCGACACGCCGGCGCAGTCGACACGCATTTGCTTGCGACGTGCCGGGCCCTAGACTGCGCTCGCCCGCCTTGCGGTGCCGGCGAATCATCATCGGAGGACACGGCATGTGGCAGAGACTACGCTTGCTTTCGACGACCCTCGCCCTCCTTGCCGTCAGCGCATTCTCTGCCGAACCCGCCGACGATATCAAGCCGCCGAGCGGGTACCGGCAATGGTTCCACGTCAATACGATGATCGTCGACAAGGGAAGCCCGCTGTTCACCGACCTCGGCGGAATGCACAACGTCTACGTCAACTCGACCGGGCTCGCAGCGCTCAAGAAGGGCGGGCCTTATCCCGATAAGAGCACCTTCGTGACCGACTTGCATGAATTCATGGTGTCCGACGGTTCGTACGTAGAAGGCGCGCGCAAGGCTCTGGCCATCATGGTCAAGGACGCGAAGAAATACGCGTCGACCGGGGGCTGGGGGTTTCAGCTCTGGGACGGCGGAGATCCGAAAAAGCCGCTGGTGACGGATGCCGCCAAGCAATGCTTCGCATGTCATCAACCGAAGAAAGACCGGGACTACGTCTATTCCACGTACATTCCCTGAGGCGCGGAGTGGGGCGGCGGACTTGGCGAAGGCCGAGAGCAGGCTCATGAGATGCGTCCGCCCGATCACGCGGTGGACGGCGATCCAATAGACCATCACGCCGACCACGAAACCGACGGCCATGGTGACGGGCACCGCGCCGTAAGGCGGCAGGCCGAGCGCCGACGTCAAGAAATACAAAGCGAACATGCCGAGCACGATTGGCGCCGTGCGTGAGGTTGATCACGTTCATGACGCCCCAGATCAGCGTCAGCCCCATGGCCGCGAGACCGTAGACCGCGCCCACGAGCATACCATCGATAAGCGATGCAATGACGCCGATCATTTCGGATGGTCGCGCCGCGCGCGATGAAGGGAAGGTGGGGGAGTGGCCTATTTCAATAGAGAGTGTCCGCGGTTTTGGCGGCTTTGGGCCAGATCACTTCCTTCACCAGTCTGCCGTCCTTCTTCTGCCATTGCGCAAGCACCATCTCGTGACCGATCTGCAGCCCATGTTCCCTCGGATTGGTCGAGAATTTGGTGCGGCCGAACATCGTAGTGACATCCATCTTGTTGAGGACGTCGGCGACCTTGGCCTGGTCGAGCGTGCCGGCCTGCTCGACGGCATGCTGGAGCAGGAGACCCGCCGCATAGCCCGCGGCCGCGTGGTAGCCGGGCTCGACTGCGAATTCGGCCTGGAAACGCTGCGTGAACTCCGCGGCGGTCGGCCCGAAGTCGGGCTTGAACGAGACCTGCGGCTCCCATTGCGAGGGGACCGAAACCCCGACTGCAGCGTCGCCCAGCGTGGCGAAGTTCGGGCTATCGGGAGCCACGAGCAGGGTCAGCCATTTAAGTCTCGCTTTGTGGTCATAGAGTTGGCGCGCCAATGTTGCGCCGTCGGAATAATGGCCGCCGCCCAGGAGAACATCCGCCTTTGCCGAGATGGTCTTGTTGATGATGGGACCGAAGTCGGTCGTCTCCGGGCTGTACGCCTCATCCAAAGCCGTTCGCAATCCTGCCTCGCTCACTTGTTTGCGGGCGGACTGGAGCACCGCCTTGGACAAGGGATCGTCCTTGTAAACGAGGGCGGTTTCGGCCTTGGGATAGAGTCCCTTCACGACCTGAATTGCGCCGGCCAGGTACAGGTCGGCCGACGAATACACCTGGAACAGATTCTTGTTGCCCAGCTTGTAAGTCTTTTCCTCCGCAGCGCCGGTGGTCAGCATGATTCTTCCGTGCTGCTCGGAAACGATGGCCGCGGTCGCCACCAGGCCCGAGGAGTACGGGCTGAAGAGAAACTGCGCTTTGTCCTGGCTGATGATGCGGGTGTAGAGCTGTTGTACGCGCGGATGCGCCGATTCATCGTCGTAGCTGACGAAACTGACCTTGTACTTCTTGTCGCCGGCCGAGATACCGCCTTTGGCGTTTACTTCGTCGCGCCATAACTCGAAGCCGCGTATCTGCGCGGTCGACTCGTTATTAAGCTTGCCCGTACGTGACACCGTAAAGCCGATGGTCAAGGTGTCGTCGGCTGCGCAGATTTGTGAGCACGCCGCCAACGCCGCAGCGGCGATCAGCATGAGTCTGGGAAGGGTCATGGGCCGTGGCTAGCAGCAAGCGAGATAAAAAGGCTTGCAGCCCGGCTCGTTTTTTCCTGTAGATTTCCTGTAGATTCTCTGCCGCGGCCACTTTATGAGGCTTCACATCAAGCGAAACCTCGCCGCGCTTTCCCGGCGGTGTGCTTGCCGCTACCGATAGTATCGGCCGGCGGCTAGCTGCGCGTAATGCGGGTTACCAATTCGGCGCGCGTTTTTCGATGAACGCCCGCACGCCCTCCTGCGCCTCGGGGGTCGCGGCAACTTCGCAGAAATTCGCGACTGCTTCGGCAATCCCGCGCCGATCATCATTGGCGCGCAGGAACGCGGCACGCGCGAGCCGCATCGCCGTGCGCGGCTTCTGCGCGAACGCGCGCCCCATCGCGCGCGCTTCCGGGCGAAGCCTCTCATCCGGCACGATGCGGCTGACGAGCCCAAGGGAAGCCGCTTCCTCGGCGCCGAAGCTGCGGCCGCTGAACAGAAGCTCGAAAGCGCGATGGCGGCCGACGATGCGCGGCAGATGCACGAAATGGATGGCTGGAACAAGACCGAGATCGATTTCCGGATAGCCGAAGCTCGCGCTTTCCCCGGCGACAAGCACGTCGCAGGAAATGGCGAGCGTCATGCCGCCACCGCGCGCCGCGCCGCCGACGGCGGCAATCGACGGCTTGCCGAGATCATGCTGCGCCTCGGCGAGTTCGACGTAGAGCGTGTTCAGCAACGAGCGCACCTCGCTTGCGGGCCTGCCGGACAAAAGAGATAAGTCTAAGCCCGCACTGAACCGGCGCGGCAGCGCGCTCGTGAGCACGACGGCGCGAACGTCCTCGTCGGCCGCGGCGCGCCGCAGCGACGCTATCAGCTGCTCGAGCAAGGATAGGCTCAACGCGTTCACCGGTGCGCGCGCTAGGCTGATCTCGGCGATCTGGTCGGTTACCTCGTAGCGCAGATCTTCATGCGCGGTCACTGTGGCCTCCTGCGCGCTAAAGCTGGCGACGAATGGTACCTACTCCGGCTGGATGCCGGCATCCTTAATCATCTTGCCCCACTTGCCGAGCTGGTCAGCGGCGAAGTCCTCGAGCTCCTTGGGCGAGCTCGAAAACGCCTCGAAACCGGCATTGCCAAGATTGGTCTTCACCTCGGGGCTGTCGATGATCTTGCGCAGCTCGGCGTTGAGCAGCGCGATGATGTCGGAAGGCGTCCCTGCCGGGGCGAAAATCGCGGCCCAGGAATCCATGTCGAAGCCTTTGACTCCCGCCTCGTCGAGCGTGGGCAGCTCCGGGATGAGAGCGGAGCGCTTGATCCGCGTGACCGCGAGCCCGCGCAGCGTGCCCGCCCTGACATGCGGCAAAACAGTGGTGAGATCGGCGAACATCATCGACACGCGGCCGGCCAGCACGTCGGTGAGGGCGGGCGGCACGCTCTTATAGGGGACATGCAGCATGTCGAGTCCAGCCCAATGCTTGAGCGTCTCGCCGGCCACCACGCCGGAGGTGTTGCCGCTGGCAAACGACAGCTTGCCGGGGTTGGCTCGGGCGTAAGCGATCAGCTCCTTGACCGACGTCGCCGGAATGTCGGGGTGGAGGCAAAGCACCTGCGTGAAGCTTCCCATGCGCGTGACCGCGGCGAAATCTTTCAGCGGATCGTAACCGACGTTCTTCATCAAAAAGGGGGCGGCCGAATGCGGACTGTTGGTGCTCATGAACAAGGTGTAGCCATCCGGCGCCACGCGCGCGACGTAAAGCGCCGCAAGCGCCCCGTTCGCGCCCGGCCGGTCTTCCACGACGACGCTTTGCTTGAGCGCGGCGCCGAGGTGCTGGGCGACGACCCGGGTAATCGTATCGGTGCCGCTGCCAGGCCCGAACGGAACGATGAAGGTGATCGGCTTGCTCGGATAGGTGTCGGCGTGGGCGGCAAGGCTGAGCAAGACCGCGCCGGCGACCAAGCTGCGGAGCAAAGTCTTCATGCGGCATCCCTCCCGGATTTGGCACCGTGCTGAGCGCAGCGGACTTCTAACCCCGTGCGGCGTGTCATCCCCGCTTGCATCGATACTAGCGCATTTGCGCCACGGCCGCGCGGCCCTGGATGGTCGCACGCGAGTAGCCCGAACGACGCGTAAGCGCAGTCATGCGCCCTGCAGCCCGGAGATCGTTTGCTCCATCCGGACAGCGCCAGATTGCGGGTCATCAAGGAATGAGTCCGGCCTTTGGCTATCCCGCTAAGGACCACGCGTTGGCGTGGCGGCCGGAAATGCGCATCTGGATGCGATCGTAATCAGCGCTTGCTTAATCGGAAATGAACGCCTCGCGTTGCGCCGCACAAAGCGCACCTGAGCCGCGCCCGAACGCGGATGTCGCTTCGCTCCATCCGGGCGACACGCTATTGAGGACGGTAGGGATCTGCCTCGTCCAAACGGGAAAAGCGCAATGCGGCCGCTCGAAGGTGTGTTCGTTCTCGATTTCTCGACCTTGCTGCCGGGGCCCTTGGCGACGCTGCTGCTGGCGGAAGCCGGCGCGGAGGTGGTGAAGGTCGAACCGCCGGGACGCGGCGAGGAGATGCGCGGCCATGCCCCCAAATGGGGGCGCGACAGCGCGAGTTTCGCGCTTCTCAATCGCGGCAAGCGCAGCATCGCCCTCGACCTGAAAGACGCCGCCGAACGCAGCCGGCTCGCCCCTTTGCTGCAACGTGCCGACGTCATCGTCGAGCAATTCCGTCCGGGGGTGATGGAGCGGCTCGGCCTCGACTACGGCTCGGTGGCCAAGCTCAATCCCATGGTCGTCTACTGCTCGATCTCGGGATACGGACAAACCGGCCGCAAGCGCGACGTGGCCGCCCACGATCTCAATTACATCGGCGATGCCGGTCTGCTGGCGTTGTCGATGGGCGATCCGTCGCGGCCGGTGCTGCCGCCGGCGCTGATGGCGGACATCGCGGGCGGCGCATATCCGGCGGCGCTGAACATTCTCTTGGCGCTCGAGGAGCGTCGGCGGACGGGACGCGGGCGCCATCTCGACGTGGCGATGGCGGACAATCTGTTCCCGCTCATGTTCTGGGCGATCGGCTGCGGCCTGGTGGCCGGGGATTGGCCGAAAAATGGAATGGGATACCTGACCGGTGGATCGCCGCGTTATGCGCTCTATCCAACCAAGGACGGCAGGATGCTGGCGGCCGCGCCGCTCGAACAGAAATTCTGGGAGACGTTCTGCGAGCTCATCGGCCTCGAAACCGAGCTTCGCGACGATGGGAAAAATTCCGCGGCGACGAAGGCGCGCGTCGCCGCCATCATCGCCGGCGAGACGGCGGAGACTTGGCGTTCGCGTTTCGCCGGCAAGGATTGTTGCTGCTCGATCGTTGCGAGCCTCGGCGATGCATTCAGCGATCCGCACTACGCCGCGCGCGGGGTATTCGACTACGTGCTCGCAAATCCCGAGGGTGCCATCATGCCGGCGCTGCCACTGCCGCTCGATGGTGCCTTTCGCGCAAGCGGCGCGACAGCGATCGCTTCGCCGGCGCTCGGCGCCGACAACGAGCGGTACTTGCCGGCCGCAGGCAGCCCGACGTGACCGCCGCAAATTTTGCGACGCTGGTTCGCCTCGTCGCGGGCCCTGCTCTCGCCGCTTTCATCGCCCATTGACCGCAGGGGATAGATCAATCACCCTCTCCGAGACTTCAGCGGGGCGGCTCAAGTCAAGCACGGAGGCGTCCCGTGACGACGTTCGCGCCCGCGCCCCTCGACGCGGCCGGTTCTTCCGGCGAATCCAACCCGATCTCGGTAGATACGCGCGTGGCGTCGCCCGGCGCATCCGGCAGCGGTGCGACCTCCGCGCGCGAGTTCAGTCCCTACATCGACATGGCGATGCCGGCGGATGCGAATCTCTCCGCCATCGCCGCGGCCTCCGGCATCCACAATTTCACCCTCGCGTTCGTGCTGAGCTCCGGCAGCGGCATCGGCTGGCAAGGCGTCGGCACAATCAGCGACGACACGCTCGCCAACGGCACGACGATCCTGTCGCAAGTGCAAGCGATGCAGGCGGCGGGCGCGGACGTGACGATCTCGTTCGGCGGCGCCGCCGGACAGGAGGCTGCGCTCACCGCGACCAGCACGGCGACCCTGCAGGCAGAATATCAGTCGGTGATCGACCGCTACCACGTCCATTCGCTCGATTTCGACATTGAGGGAATGGCCGTGCAGGATCAGCATTCGATCACGCTGCGCGATCAGGCGCTGGTGGGCCTAAAGGCCGCCAATCCCGGCCTCGTCATCTCCTACACGCTGCCGGTGTTGCCCACCGGCTTGACCGCCGACGGCCTCAACGTGCTCGCGAGCGCCAAGCACGACGGGCTCGCGATCGATGTGGTCAACATCATGGCGATGGACTACGGCTCCGCCGTCGACAACGGCGGCCAGATGGGGATCGATGCCATCGACGCGGCGGTCGCCACTGAAGGGCAGATCGCCGCGGGCGGGTTGTCGGCCAAGCTCGGCGTCACGCCGATGATTGGCGTCAACGACATCAGCTCCGAGGTCTTCTCGCTCGCCGACGCGCAAGCGCTCCTCAATTACGCGCAGACCGACAGTAACATCGTGCGGCTCGCCATGTGGTCGGTGGCGCGCGACAACGGCAACAGCGCCGGCGCCCACTTTGCCTCCCCCGACAGCAGCGGGATTGCCCAGCAGCCCTACGACTTCTCCGCGATCTTTCGTCAATTCGACCGCGGCGCCGCGCAGCAATCGCTGAATCCGCCTGCGCCCGTAGGCACGACCGCCGACATGGTGCTCCGCCGCGGCGACGGCACCTATGAGATCTATGACATCGGCAACAACGCGATCTTAGCGGCTTATTCGTTGGGGCAGGTAGGGACCGATTGGCAGTTTGCCGGCCTCGGTGGCTTTCAGGCCGGCAATACGATCGACATGTTTTTACGCAGGCAATCTACTACCAGCCCCGCGGGATCATTCGAAATCTACAACATCAGCAACAACAATGTCACAAATGCCGCCCTGCTCGGACAGTTAGGATTGTTAGGTGGAGAGGCTCAGGGTTTCGGAAATTTCAGTAGCCGCGGCGAGAACGACATGATGCTGCGAGAGGGGCCCGGGTTCCTCGTCTATGACATCGCCAATGACCAAATCACAGGCAAATTCCCATTGGGAAACGTGGCCCTCGAATGGCACATCGGGGGCTTCGGACAATTCAGCGGCAATCCTGGCGCATATGACATGATCCTGCGCAACATCAACACGGGAGGATTGCAGGTCTACGATATCAGCAACAACCAGATCACCAATTCCGCCTTCATGGGGGCGGTCGGACTCGATTGGCAGATCTCCGGCTTCGGCAATTTCAGCAGCCGGCCGGGCGAGACCGACATGATCATGCGCAACACCAACACCGGCGGATTGCTGGTCTACGATATCGCCAACAATCAGGTCACCGGCGCGACCGCCTTGGGCACGGTCGGCTTGGAGTGGCAGTTCGCCGGAGTTGCGCCAATCCGCGGTGCCGGCACGTCCGACCTGGTATTGCGCAACGTCAATACCGGGCAATTCGAGGTCTACAACATCGCTAACAATCAAATCACAGGCGCCGTCGGCCTGGGGCAGGTGGGGCTGGAGTGGCAGCTCGGCGGCTTTGCGGCCGATGCGTCGACGCCGTCCATGGGCAGCTCGGACGGTTCAACGTCTCAGCTTGTGCAGGCAATGGCTAGTTTTGGCGGTGGCGGCGGCGCAGCCGATGGTTCGAACACCGTCCTTCCTAGTGCGGACACGCAACAACAGCCGTTGCTGACGACGCCGCAGCACGTATGAGGCTTGCGGACGTTGACGGAAGAGCCACTTGCGGGATGGGTGCCTCACCATGCCGCTGCGGAATATCCGCGAAGGCGAAAGGGCCGGGATTAAGAGCTTCTGTGGTGTGTCGCCGCGCGACCCGCTAGCATGTTGCAGTCTAATTCAAAGTAAGCCGATAACTTCCAATGTCCATCTACACCTACACCACGCTGAACAATCCCGCGGCCGTTTCCACAACTCAGCCGTTAGGGATCAACGACGCTGGCCAGGTCGTCGGGATCTACGACGCTCCGATAATCTTCAGCACTTACTACGGCTTCCTCTACAGCGGCGGCTCTTACACCACTCTCAGTGATCCGTCGTCTACCGCATTCAATGGTAGCGGCACCTTTCCATCCGGCATCAACGCCTTGGGTCAGATTGTCGGGTATTATCAGGGCCGCAACGGCAACGGCAACAACGAGGGGTTCCTCTACAGTGGTGGCACCTACACCACCATCGACGATCCTCTTGCCACCATCTCCACTGAGCCCGCAGGCATTAACGCCTCGGGCCAGGTCGTGGGGAGCTTCCGAGATAACAGCGGCTATCACGGCTTCCTCTACAGCGGCGGTATTTACACAACCCTCAACGGTCCCTTAACCAATAGCTTAACGCACGCACAGGGGATCAACGCCGCGGGCCAAGTCGTCGGGTGGTACGCCAACGCGAGCGGCACCCACGGCTTTCTCTACAGCGGCGGCACCTACACCACGCTCGACAATCCGTTGGCTATTAGCGGCACCTTTGCATACGGCATCAATAATTCAGGCCAGATTGTCGGCCAATATTTCAACAACACCGGTGGGCACGGCTTCCTCGCTACCCTCGGGCCGAACCCGCCGCCGCCGCCCGGCACCACCGCCGACATGATCCTGCGGGGATCGAACAACTCACCCGGCGTGGCGGGTCAGTACGGGATCTACAACATCGGCAATAGCACGATCTTGGCGGCCTATCCCTTGGGCCGGGTCGGAACCGATTGGGGTTTCGTCACGCTCGGCGGCTTCAATGGCACCGATACGAGCGACATGCTGCTGCGCAACTCCAATACCGGCGGCTTCCAGGTTTATGACATCACCAACGACATCACGGGCTCCGCGTTCCTCGGCAACGTCGGCTTGAACTGGCAGGTCATGGGCTTCGGCAATTTCGGTAGCTTCGGCGAAACCGACATGATGCTGCGCAACAGCGGCACCGGCGGGCTCCAGGTCTACAACATACACAACAATCAGATCATTGGTTCGGCCTTCATGGGCACGGTCGGCCTGGAGTGGCAGTTCTCCGGCGTCGGCAACTTCAGCGGCCGTGGCACCAGCGACATGCTCCTGCGCAACTCCAATACCGGCGGATTGGAGGTCTATGACATCAACAGCAATCAGATTACCGGCGCTGCCTTCATCGGCACCATCGGGCTTGATTGGCAGTTCTCGGGCGTTGGCAATTTCAGCGGCGTCCCCGGCGAAACCGATCTCCTCTTGCGCAACGTCAATACCGGCGGGCTCGAAGTTTACAACATCAACAACAACCAACTCACCGGCGCGGCTTTCATCGGCACGGTGGGATTGGATTGGCAGTTCGCGGGCGTCGCACCGATTCACGCAGCCGGTGCGTCCGACCTCGTGCTGCGCAACGTCAACAGCGGCGCATTCCAGGTTTACAACATCGCCAACAATCAGCTGACCGGATCCGCGAGCCTGGGTGCGGCCGGATCGGATTGGCAGCTGGGCGGCTTCGCCGCCATTTCGCCCACCGCATCCATGGGCAGCTCTGACGCTTCAACCTCGCAGCTCGTGCAAGCGATGGCGGGTTTTGGCGGCGGTCCAGCCGATGGCTTGAATGCCTTCACTGTTAGTGCGGAAACGTCCCCGCAGTCACTGCTCGCGTCGGCCCAACATGGTTGAGGCTGGACGCGGACTCATAAAGCCAACCCCGACACTGATGCGGAATTCTATTGCGGCGGCATGTTCACGCATGCCGCAACGAGCGGGCTATTGGCCGGCACCGGGCTGCGACAGGTTGCGGAACGTTCGGTCGGGATGATCGCCGCATTGCGTCTTGGGCCGCAATACGCCGTCAAGAGCATCTCCTCGGGATTGCATTGCACGGTGCAATTCGTCGCGTCGCAAGGCGATCGAATAATCCTGATGCCGACGTTGGGGCCGGGTGGGCCTGGATCGCCTTTGGGGCCTGGAGGTCCGGGCGGGCCCGGATCGCCTTTCGACCCCTGATCTCGACCGCAGCCCAGCACTGCTGCAGCTAATGCGATAGCGATCAAGGTCCGCAAGATCGGCCTGGCGCTGCTGCGAGGCTGACCCCAGCCGCGCGCACACCGCGCCCAAAGCGCTGAGTTCAGACCGCGGGCGGAACGTGTCACTTGGTTGCCCAGAGAAAATTCTCCTGTCGGGAAGGGTCGGACAGAGTATGCCTCACCCCGCGCAGCGGGAAGATTGAAACAGCGTTTGCTTGGAAAAATCCCGATTTGCCCCTAACTGATATCGACTGCGCATGCGACCGCGCCTATCGGGCTTGGGTCGCGCCCGGGATGACGAGATTGACCCATGACCGACCTTTCCGTTGACGCCCGCCTGCTCGCGACGGAGCGCGCAGAAGCGCCGCGCATCAACTCGGCGGTAGTGATCTTTGCATCGGCGCTGATGGCGGCCGGCGCGCTCGCGCTCGCCGACTATTACACCTGGCGACAAGGCGCGTTGTTCCTGCTCGGCGGCGCGCTCGGGCTCGTGCTCTATCACGCGCTGTTCGGCTTCACCTCGGCTTGGCGCGTCTTCATCGCGAACGGACGCGGCGCCGGCTTGCGGGCGCAAATGGTGATGCTCGCGGTGGCGGTGCTGCTGTTCTTTCCCGTGCTCGCGCAAGGGAGCCTGTTCGGCCAGCCGGTGCACGGGGAATATGGCGCGGTCGGCACGTCCGTGCTTGTCGGCGCGTTCCTGTTCGGACTGGGAATGCAGCTCGGTGGCGGCTGCGCGTCGGGCACGCTTTATACCGCCGGCGGCGGCAATTCGCGCATGCTGGTGACGCTCGTCTTCTTCATCGCCGGCTCCGCGCTTGGCGCCTGGCATCTGCCGTGGTGGTCGGCGCAGCCGAACGTGGGGCAGATCTCGTTGATCTCGGCCTGGGGTTGGGTCGCCGCCTTGCTGGTCAGCCTCGCCGGCTTTGCCGTCATCTGGCTGGTGACGATCGCCGTCGAACGGCGGGCGCACGGCGCGCTGCTGTCAGGCGTGACGACACGGCGCCGCGGTTGGCGGCGCTTCCTGCACGGCCCCTGGCCGCTGATCGCCGGCGCCGTCCTGCTTGCGCTCGGCAATTTCGCCACGCTCTATCTTGCCGGCCGGCCGTGGGGCATCACCTCGGCGTTTGCGCTCTGGGGCTCGAAAATTCTCGCCGGCCTCGGCGTCGACGTGGCGTCGTGGGGCTACTGGCAGCCGCCGGCGCGCGCGCAGGCGTTGCGCGAGAGCGTGTTCGCCGACATCACATCGGTCATGGATTTCGGCATCATTCTCGGCGCGTTGCTCGCATCCGCCCTTGCGGGAAAGTTCAAACCCGGCTGGAGAGTGCCGCCGCGCTCGCTGCTCGCAGCCGTGCTCGGCGGGTTGATGCTCGGTTACGGCGCGCGTCTCGCCTATGGCTGCAATATCGGCGCGTATTTCAGCGGCATCGCCTCCGCCAGCGTGCACGGCTGGCTGTGGCTCGTCGCAGCCTTCCTCGGCAGCGTGCTGGGCACGTATCTGCGTCCGTGGTTCGGCTTGAGCGTCGAGGGCAATCTCGCCCGCGCGCAGGCCGGGCCGGTCGCCCGCGACTAGCCAGTCAAACACCCCAGACACTGCGCGGCATCAATTCGCGGATTGCTTGATCGAAATCAACCTTGCATCCAGGGTGTCGGGCTTTTGTCCAACCGCTAGCCTGATTTGGGCTTCGTAATCTTCGCCATCGAGGCGAACGCTGACGTCGATCGTGCCGTCGTTGCGAACGGCCTTGACTTCCAACAGCGCCGCGCCTTCTTCGTCTGAATCTATCTTCTTGCCCTGCCGCCCCAGCTGCTCCACGACCGCTTTCTTGAAGGCGGCATCCTTACAGTAAGTTTTGAGATCGAATGGCCCTATGACTCGATCGTCCCGTTCGATGTGGTAGGCATTGGTCAACAGCGTATCATTCTGTTCGACGACCCAGGCGCTGTCGGGCGACCATCGCACACGATAGTCCCAGCGGTTGTAGTCGAAGCGGTCGCCGAAATGGCTGCCAGCGAGCCGCTTGAGGATCTCGCTATCGGACACCCGCACGAGGTAGTTCTCGACTCCCGACCGATCTCGCGCGTAGTAGCTTCCGTCACGATCGTCCTTCTCCAAAGTGCGATCGGTCCAATCGCCGGTTGAGAATCCCCAGGCAAAACCATAGCGCCCCGAGGGCGGGAGCGTGTCGTGAACAATGCGCAGATCGCGGTCGGCGCGCTTGCAAACGAGCGTCACCCCCTCGCTACTGCAAGGAGACGCAGCCCAGGCCGGCTTGGTCGCGACGCCCGCCAGCCACAAGCTTGCAACGGGCACAACCAGCATTTTTGCAAGAAGAACTTGCGAATGCCGAGCGGCAGGTCGTTCGGACATCTTCGTATCCCATCAGTGCAGCCGGGCTAGCGTTCGCTCGGGGGTTGATCGGCGTTCCACGGTCCTTCGTACGGGCCGCATTTGGCATCGCTTGCAAAGCGGTTGTCGAAGTTCACCACGCCGCCACCCATCGGGATTACTGTCAACGGAAGACCACGGGTGAATTGGTAGAGGATCAAGGCGCGCTTGTCCTGCGCGTATCGCACGAGCACCGCTTCCAAACTCTTGCCCTTGTTCAGGTCGGGATCGGACAGGTCCAGCGCGTACCAGGCAAGCACCGGCCGTCCATCCTTCAACGCGAAATCCCGCGACGCCGACTCCGTAATGTAGATTTCCATCTTCACGCCGTCACCGTCACACAAGAACACGCGGGTATACGCCTCTTGGGCTGACAATTGGGACGCAATCAAGCTCGCCATCAATCCTATTACGGCGGCAGAGAACTTCATCCGATCTCTCCAGAGTGGATCGCGAGCCGCTCACTCGTCGTAAACCAAATCCCCGAACCGCACCCAGCGCTTGCCGTCGAAGCGCACCAGCTGCAACTGCTGGACCGGATAGTAATCGGTCGGACTGGTGTTGACCTTGATTCCCGGCAGCAGCATGGGAATCTCGACGTCGCGCAGGTTCGTCGCCTGGCGCATGATATTCTCGCGCGAGAGATCATTTCCGGCTTGTTTCAGCACCTGCACCAGCGTGGCGGCGGAGTTGTAGCCGTTGACGAAGCTCGGCCGACGCACATCCTCGCCCGGCAGATACTTGCTCATCCAGCTGCGCCACTCCTTCATCGCCGGGTCATCCTTGAATTCTGGATCGAGCGGGTCCTTGGCATAGGCGTATGACAACAACCCGATGCAGTTCTCGACCCCGACCGGCTCGAGCACGACGGGCACCGAGGCCGAGACATTGTTCATGAAGAAAAGCGGCTTCCAGTCGAGATCGTTGACCTTACGGATCGTCTGCACGGCGAGCGGCGGCAGCATCGCCGCGATCAGCGCATTGCAGCCTGAGGCCTTGAGTTCGACAATCTGCCGGTCGACCGAGGGATCCGTAAATTCGTAGGTCGCTTCCTTCACCGTCGCGGCGTATTTGTCGCCAAGCACATCGCGCACCCCGGCCGCATAGTCGCGTCCGAAGTCGCTGTCCTCGTAGAGGATGCAGATTTTTGCGTTCCGGTCCTGCCGCAGGATGTACCGCGCGTAAAGACGCGCTCCCAACCGATAGCTCGGGCGCACGCCGCCCATCGTGTAGGGCGTCTCCTTGTAATTGCCCCAACGGTAAGCGCCGCTCTCGATGAACAGCTGAGGAATCTTTCGCTCATTGAGATATCTCGCAACGGCAAGCTGCGTGGTCGTTCCAAGCGAACCGAACGTAAAGGCGACGTGGTCGACTTCTATCAGCTTGCGCGTCTCCATCCCGGTCCGCCACAGCAGATAGCCGTCGTCGGCGCTGATCAGGTTGATCTTGCGGCCGTTGATGCCGCCCTGATCGTTGATCATCTGCATGTAGGCCTTCTCGGCCTGACCGAGAGACGAGACCCAACCGCCCGGGCCGGTATAGGGCATCGTCTGGCCGATCTTGATCTCGCGATCGGTCACCCCCGGCGCGTTCTCCGCGGCCGCCGAGATCGCCATTGCGCCGCTGAGCAGCAAACAGCCGAATAAAATCCGCAACATTGCGCGTCCGCCTTTGCTTCGAAGCAGGTCGGCAGAACATATCATCGTGCCGATTCGGTGCAATCGGACGCGGCCGCACCATCGCCCCGCTAGATCGACCGGCTCGCGACATCGCGAGCCCACCTCGGTATGGTCTCGGAAGGCTCTCATGCAGCGCCAGAAGGAGAACCGAATGCATCCGCGCGAACGTCTGGACTATTCGCCGATCGATCGCCGGCCGCCGCTGCGCTTTCCCCAAGGAATCCGCTTGGTGCTATGGCCGCTGCTGGCGCTCGAAGAATGGGATTTGTCGCGTCCCATGGCGCGGATGGTGATCTCGCCGCCGCAAGGGCAGCCGCAATTGCCCGACCTGCCGAACTGGAGCTGGCACGAATACGGCATGCGGGTCGGCTTCTGGCGGCTCAAGAAAATGCTCGAGCGCCTGCGCATCTCGCCGACCGTCACGCTGAATGCAAAAGTGTGCGAGAGCTACCCGCAGGTGATCGAGGCGTGTATCGACAATGGATGGGAGCTCAACGCCCACAGCTATGACCAAGTGCCCATGCACAAGCTCGACGACCAGCGGGCAACGATCAACAAGTCGATGGACATCATCGAGAGGTTCTCGGGCCGGCGGCCGCGCGGATGGTTCGGACCCGGATTGACGCAGACGTTCGACACCCTCGATTACCTCGCCGAAGCCGGCATCGAATATATCGGCGACTGGGTCCTGGACGACGAGCCGGTGACGCTCAAGACCGCCCACCGCCCGGTCGTTGCGCTTCCCTACAATTTCGAGATTCATGACATCGTGATGATGGCGCTACAGCAGCATCCTTCGGACGTCATGTATTCGCGCGCGCTCGACCAGTTCCGCTGTCTTTATGACGAGGCGAGCGAGCGCGCGAAGATCATGGCGATCGCCTGTCATCCCTACCTGTCGGGCGTTCCGCACCGCATCGCGCACGTGCAGCGCGCGTTCGAGGAGATCCTCGGCCACCCGGGCGTCGTCGCGTGGGACGGCGCCAAGATTCTCGATTGGTATCTCGCGCAGAGCGAAAGGCGATAGCATGTCGGGGTCACACCGTTTCCGCAGTGCGTTCGTTCCGCACGACTTGCCCGACCCCCTCGCCGGCGCAGCGCACGGCCCGCTTGCCGGACTGACCGCCGCGGTGAAGGACATGTACGACATCGCCGGCATGTGCACGGGCGGCGGCAACCCCGATTGGCTCGCCGAGCATCGGCCCCCGCTCGCGGACGCGGCGGCAATCCGAAAGTTGCGGCTGGCAGGCGCAACCATCATCGGCAAGACCGTGTGCGACGAATTTTTCTTCAGCGTCACCGGCGCCAACGCGCACTACGGCACTCCGGTCAATCCACGCGCCCCGGGCCGACTGCCGGGCGGCTCCTCGAGCGGCTCTGCCGCGGCGACGGCGGCGGGGGCCTGCGATTTCGCGCTTGGCAGCGACACCGGCGGCTCGGTTCGGGTGCCGGCCGCCTTCTGCGGCGTCTACGGCATCCGCCCGACGCACGGCCGCATCGACATGGCCGCCGTCATGCCGATGGCGCCGTCTTTCGACGTCCCTGGCTGGTTCGCCAGCGGCCCCGGCGTCTTGCGGCGTGTCGGCGAGGTGCTGCTCGAAGGTGGGGGCGTGCACGAGAAGCCAAGACAGTTGATCATTCTCGACGACGCGTTCGCCGAGGCCGATGCGGAGGTCGCTTCCTTGCTGCGCGCGGCAATGAACGCGATGGCGAGCGACCTCCCCAAACCCATACACCAAACCGTCGCGCCGGGCGGCTTCGACCCCTGGCGCGAAAGCTTCCGCATCATTCAGGCGCGCGAGATCTGGAGCATCTACGGGCCGTTCGTCGAACGCTATCAGCCGAAGCTCGGTCCTGGCATCCGCGAGCGAATGGCCTTCGCAGCGACGGTATCGGAGCGTGACGCCGACATGGCCCGGCAAGAACAGAAGCGAGCGCGCGAGCGGATTTGCACATTGGTACAGCCCGGAACCGTTCTCGCGCTGCCGACGGCGCCGTGCATTGCCCCGCGCATCGACACCGGCGCCGAAGCACTGGAATCTTTTCGCATTCGCGTGATGCGGCTGACCTGTATTGCCGGATTGGGCGGATTGCCGCAGGTCACTCTGCCAGTGGGTTCGATCTCCGGCTGCCCAGTCGGCCTCTCGTTCATCGCCTGGCATGGCGGCGATGAGGCGCTGCTCGAGTTGGCGGTGCAGCTCGCGCGCCACGTCGGCGGCGTGTCCGAACCTCGTCGGAAATAAACGCCTACCGTGATCCGAAGCTGCGGCCGTTCTGTCGGCCGGCCGATTCAAGGAGTCGCTGTCTTCGGCTCCGTTGCGCCCAACCAATTCAAAAGGTAGGCCTTGATCGTCGCCACACTGAGCGGCCAGAAGGAGCGCGGCTCCTCCGGAGCAGCAGCAGACGGACCAGCAGACGGACGAGCCATAGGCGCAGTTGTCGGCGCCACCGGCGGCATCCTCTCGGCCGGAGTCGTCAAGGCATCGGCAGGCATTTTCTCGAAGGGCACTGCCGGCCCCGCGGCTGTCGGCCTTTGTTTGCCCGTGTCATTCTCGGCTGGCTGCGTGCCGCCCGCGGGCAGAGACGTGTCCGTATTGAGGATGATCGGCAGACCGTCCTTCCCGCTACCGATGATGACGACCTTCGCATTCGTGGATTGTGAAAGCTGAAGGGTCGCCTCGATGCCGCGCCAACGCAGATAGGAGTCGGAGATGCCCTGGCTGACGGTCAGCTGAAACTCGCGTATGCCCTCTGCCTCGATCTTTTTGCGTTCCGATTCTCGTTTTTCGCGCTCCACGCGGAACTTGTATTCCTCGGCGATGTAGTATTGTTCGGTCTTGCGGTTGATGGCGGCGACGATGGCGGCGGGCAGTTCGATGCCCGTCACCAGTATGTCGTAGAGGATGAAGGTGTCGCGCATAGACACGCGATATGACTCTTCCTCCCCTTCGTGCTCCATCATCTTCTCCGAAAGCCTCGCCTCCACAAGGCTGCGGATCTTATCCTGAATTTCCTGGCGCGCGGTCGAATAGACCTGTTCGGCCGTGTATTGAGCGATGACCTCGCGGGTCAGGCTGCCGATCCCCGGCATCGCCAGGACTTTCACGTAATCCGGCCCGACCGCCTGATGGACCACCGGGACAGAGTCGCGCTGCAGCCGGAACCGGACGATGACTGTCGCGGTCAGACTCACGCCGTCGCTGGAGATGGCGTTGTAGGATTCGGTGAATGATTGCAGCCTCAGGTCATACAGAAACACTTTGTTCCAAGGCAAAATGAGGTTAAAGCCCTCATTCTTCAGCCGGCGCGGATCGAGCACGGTGCCGCCGCCAAAGCGTCTCCACAGCACTCCGACATCGCCGCTGGGAACGGTGACCACCATGTGGGGGTAAAGCACCACCCCCACGAGCGTGGCCACCATCAGATAGATCACCACGCTCGGCAGATGGCGATCGATGAACCGCCGCCACCGGGATGGTGGCGCCGGGGCGGGTGTGCCGTCGACGGGCCAAAGATACGCTTTCAACTCACTCTCCATCGTCTGCCGCCCGACGAATTCGCCGTCTTGCATACGCAGGTTTCGAACGGCAAGACCAACTCCTCAAGCCAGCACGGCCCTCATCACCGGCACGAGGACCAACCGCCGGCCTACCGGCGGTGGCCTAGCGGCAACCCGAGGCTGAGCGCCTTCTGCCGAAGCGCCCCAGCCGTGCGCTTCATGGCCCTCGCAATCTGTTTCACCGGCGACTTCTTGCGAGAGTGCGCCCTCAACTCTCGTACGTCGGCACTTGACCAGGCCCGGCGTTTGACGCGTCTAGCTCGTTTGCTTGCCATTTGTCCCTCATCAGCCGCTGCAGCGGCAATGCGGCCGAGCATAGCCGAGCGCATGCGGGATGAGAAGCAGCCCACTCCGCCGCAGGAAGCTCGATCTATGCCTGCCTCGCTGGCGGTCATTTGCACCCGCGCCGCGATCGCACCGCTCCGAGCGCGTCCCATCGGCGCGAGCAAAAGCCCCAGCGTTGCTTACTCAATTCGCCATCCCGCTCTGTACCAAAAATCACATTCTGCAATAATAGCGAGCAAGGCCTGCGCAAGTCGCGCTAGTCCAACAACAAAGAGCTCCGCGGAGCTCGGACGATGGAGAGTGCCGCAAATCCATACGACGGAGATTGAGCCATGGCCCCAATTGGCGCTCAATTCAAGCCGGGGGACGCCGTGCCGCATTCCGGAATCTATCGGGTCGTGCACGATCCCATCCATGCACAGGAGCATGAAGTGACTTGCCTGTTCGGCAAGCGTTTCCCGCCATGCCGGGGGTGCGGTGAAGCGCGATTCGTTTTGGTCAGGGCTGCGCGTTACGTGGAAACGCAGGACCATTTCAAGTGCGCCTAGGTTCCCGAGGAGGCGGGAAGACTGCCGCCGGCCCCTCTTTCACATAGATCGGCGCTCGGTATAGTCGTTGCAGGACTGCCGACGGCCCCGGCATTCGGCGCTGCAACTCCCCTCACCCCGTTGGGGAAACCCGTGACATTCTCCCGCCGAAACTTTCTGCATCTCGCCGCGGCCGCCGCCGCGTTGGGGACGCCGCCGCGCTTGGCCACCGCCCAAGCCTATCCAATGCGTCCGGTGCGGATCATCTCCGGCTTTCCGCCAGGCGGGGTCAACGACACATACGCGCGTCTCATCGGCCAATGGCTGTCGGAGCGCCTCGGCCAGCAATTCTTCGTCGAGAACCGGCCGGGTGCGGGCGGCAATCTTGCCGCGGAGGCGCTCGTGCGAGCAGCACCCGACGGCTACACGCTGCTTCTCGCCACGTCGGCCGACGCGTGGAACGCAACCCTCTATGACAATCTCAAATTCAATTTCGTTCGCGAGATCGCTGCAGTGGCACCTATTGTCCGCGCGCCCGGAGTGCTCGTCGTGCATCCGTCGCTGCCGGTCAAATCCGCTCCCGAGCTGATCGCTTCCGCCAAAGCCAATCCGGGCAAAATCTCCGTGGCGTCGGCGGGCATCGGCAGCGCGCCGCACATGTACTGGGAGCTGTTCCGGACCTTGGCCGGCGTCGACATGCTGCATGTGCCCTACCGCGGCGGCGGCCCGGCGGTCACCGACCTCCTCGGCGGCCAAGTGCAGGTGTATTTCGGGACCACCGCGTCCTCGATCGAATATATCCGGTCGGGGAAGCTGCGGGCCTTGGCCGTGACCACCGCAACCCGCGCGGCCGCCTTGCCCGAGGTCCCGGCATTGGCGGAATTCCTCCCGACTTACGAGGCGAGCATCTTCGTCGGCATCGTCGCGCCGCGCGGCACGCCCGCCGACATCGTCGCCACGCTGAGCCGGGACATCAATGTTGCGCTAGGCGACGAAAAAATGCTCCGGCGAATCGCCGAGCTCAGCGATACGCCGCTTGCGCTCTCGAGCTCCGAATTTGAACGCCTCATCGCCGAGGAAACCGAAAAGTGGGGCAACGTGATTCGCTCGGCCAAGCTCAGGGCCGAGTAGGCGCTTCGCTCCGGCCGGCGACTCGGCGCTGGAGATCCGGAGCGTGCGCACACATGGGCGAGGAACCGGTGCAACTCTCCCGCCGTGGATCTCTGCATCTCTGCGCGGGCGCCGCCGCGCTCACGGTGCTTGCCCTCGCAGAGCGCGCACTGTCGCAGACGGCGAGAACGATCAAGCTGATCGTTCCGTCCGCGCCGGGGGGCGTGACGGACATTCTGGCTCGCCTGCTCGGTGACCAGATCGGCCGAACGCAAGGAGCGACCGTGGTGATCGACAACCGGCCGGGCGCCGGCGAGATGATCGGCACGGAAACAGCCGCGCGCGCCGCGCCGGACGGCAACACGGTCCTGTTCGCAGCCAATCCGTTCGTCATCAATCCGCACCTGCGCAAGGTGAGCTATGACCCGCTGACGAGCTTCGAGCCCATTTGCCAGTTGGCGAACGCGCCGACCCTCATCGTCGTAACCGCCGCCTCGCCGTACCACTCGCTCGCCGATCTGCTCGCGGCGGCGCGCGCCACACCAGGTAGCTTGACCATGGCGAGCATCGGGCCCGGCAGCCCGTTCCACCTCGGGTTCGAAAAGCTCAAGCGCATGGCGAACGTCGACATGACCTTCATTCCGTATCCGGGCAACGGGCCTTCCGTGAACGCGCTCTTAGGCGAGCACGTCACCATGATGTTCGGCACCTATGCGAACGTGGCCGAGCACCTGAAAAGCGGGAAGCTGCGCGCCATTGCCGCGACCACGCCGAGGCGGATCGATGAGCTGCCTGACCTGCCGACGGTGGCGGAATCCGGCTTCCCCGACTACGCGGTGCCGGCATGGTTTGCAGCATTGGCGCCGGCAAACACGCCGAAGGCGGCGGTGTCGCAACTCGCCGCATGGCTGACCGCAGCGCTGCAGGCGCCCGAGATCGAGCAGAAGCTACTCATCCAGGGCCTCTATCCGTCCGGGCTCTGCGGGGACGAATTTGCCGCCCATCTTCGCGATCAATTCGACGAGTTCGGCCGCATCATTCGCGAGAGCAACATCAAGGCGGAGTAGACCTTCGCTCAGCGGCGATAGCCCCGCCATCGGCGCCCCGCGGGCGAACGCGCGCAACTTGCCGCACTCTATTGTCGACGCTTGAGCCCTCGCCTAGGCTGAGCACCGGAGCATCCGAATGCGTGCGACAGCTGGGCGTGGGCTAGTCCGTTAGCCCGCGGGGAAACCGCAAACCGACAAGGCAAGAGGAGAAGGGCGTATGCGCGAAGTGTGGCAGGTTCGATGTTCGTGGCGTGTGCGCATGTGGCTCGCCATCGCAGCAGCGGCGGCGCTGCTTGCATCGGGCGCCGCGCAGGCGCAGCAGTCGCCGCCGCCCTCGAAGCTGCCCTTGCCCAAGGCTGATCCACCGGCAAAGCGCATCGTTACGCAGGGGCTCGGGAAAACCGTGACGGAGGACCTCATTCCGTGCGCCAACCCGCGGCCCGGCATGAATCTGCGCAAAAATCCGGTCGGGGAGATTACGGCCCAGGACGGCACGACGTTGACGGTGCCGGTCGCCAACAATTTCGCGAGCGCACCCAAGCTGCCGGACCTTTACAATGAATGCTCGGGCGTGACGCCGAAGGACATGTCCGAGGTCGACCTGAACAAGGTGCCGATCGTCGATGTCGACAAGGACGGCGAGGTCATCACCGCGTTCATGGTCGCGGACAATTATTTCGAACTCTATATCAACGGCCAGCTCATCGGCGTCGATGCCACGCCCTACACTCCCTTCAACTCACACGTGGTGCGCGTGCGCGTGAAGCGGCCCTACACCATCGCCGTCCTGGCGCAGGACTGGGAAGACAAGCTGGGCCTCGGCATGGAGGTGTTCCAGGGCAACACCTGGCACTCCGGCGACGGAGGATTTATCGCGAAGTTTTCCGACGGCACGGTGACGGACAGCTCGTGGAAGGCGCAGTCGTTCTACATCGCGCCGCTGCAGCACCCCGACGACGTGGTGGAGTACGGCAACATCCACGACACCTCGCATATCGGCGGGCGCGTCCACCCGTTGGCAAAGCTGCCGACCTGCCGCGAGCATTGCTTCGCAATCCATTATCCGATTCCGGATGGATGGATGAATACGAATTTTGACGACTCGAAATGGCCTCGGGCATTCGAGTACCTCGATCAGGAGGTCGGCATCGTGGGCGTGCCCGGCTACTGGCGCTATCCAGAGGCATTCATGGGCGCCCGCTGGATCTGGACCATCAATCTTGTGTTCGACAACACGGTCCTGTTCCGCAAGACGGTGCGATAGCCGTCGCGTGGTGCGTAGGCAGCGGAGCATCTCGGCGGTGTTGCGGCCATTGGCGGGTCCGGCGCTTGCGGTCGGTCTCTTCTTCGTGCCGCCGGTCTGCGACGCCGTTGACAGGATGGCCGATGCGGCGCTTGGGCCGGCTCCGATCGGCACGATCCGCTTCATTTCCCCCGCGGCGGGCCAGCCGGCGCTCGCGCAATCACAGCCGGACGCGCTTAGCGCCTACGACGCCGCGCTCAACCAATTCAAATCGACCTTGCGCCAGCGCCGCGCACAAATTGAATCGAAGCAACCGCTGCCGAATTTGCCGGGACAGGCGCTCTATCTCGCCCGCAACAACATGATAAGCGCCTATAAAGACCTGACCGACGCGCTTCCCTCCAGAATCGGCAGGCCGAACAAATTCGGACTACCTCCGGCGTATTTCGATGCCGACAATGAGCCCCTTCTCGAGGAGTACGAGGCGCTGTTCAAGATCATGCAGGCGCCGCCCGCCAATGCGCAAAGCTCGGAGAGTCCATTCAAGGATGTGGTCGAGCTCGGAACCGCCATTGGCCGCGCCAAGGGCCTCGACGTGGCCCATGCCGAAGTCGCGGGCCGTATCAGCTTGGGCATCTTCTTTGCCGAGACCAACGGCAACCAGAATATGGGCAATGCGCGCTCCAATACATACAAGGGAAGTTTTCAATCGGGCGCGTCCGAGGATCAAAATGGGCAAAGAAGGTGGGCGGCGATCAAGAAATCGATCGCGGCCTTCGATCCCGCATTGGTCGCGCGCGACGACAAGGAAGAGGCGCGGGTCGGCACTCTAGATCATCGATACAACCACTGGACCGCGGTGCGAGACGCGCTCGTGAACGCGCATGCAGACGTGTTTCCGCGTATACCGGCCATCGTGAAAGCATTGCCAAACCCGATCGACCAGATGAAGCTGTTCGAACTGATCCAGATCATTCCCAGCCCCACCAAGGCCGCTCTCAATTCCGGCAATTTGGCCAATTACAGGATCTCCGACCCCACGATCATGGGATATTTGCGCAACAACAGCGTTTTCACGTTCGGACGGGCCGACCGGGCGAAAACGTCGGCAAGCTTCCGCGAAATTCTCAACGCAATGTGGCTGTTCGACAGCAAATTCGAACGCGCGCTCGCCAAGTTCAACGAGATCAAGGCGGGCAAGAAGGGATGAGCGGCACAGCCGCTACCCGCCAGCAAATCTCAGATGCGCAATGGCTAGGCCGCGGCGGCGACGGCATTGCGGCTTGCCTCACCCCGCCGATACACCACCAGCGAAGCGAAGAAACCGCAGATGGCCGCGAACGTCATCCATAAGCCAAACTGGCGACACTGCGGGAAAAAAGCTAGGAGCTCTTGCGAAGCCAGATCGGAGCAAGCAGTGATGCAATTTCTTCAATCGTGCGGAATGCTATTGGTTGCGGCAATCGCCGCCGGCGCCACCGGCGCGCAGGAGGGCACGGCAGTGAAAGAGCTCATACCCACCGGCAAGCTGCGCGTCGGGATCGTCTTCGCGCCCGCGGCTTCCGCCTTCTTCGTCGTCAAGGATGCAAGCGGCGAGCCGCACGGCGTTACCGTCGATCTTGCCAGGGAGCTTGCAAAACAACTCGGCGTACCCTTGGAGTTCATGCTCGCAGCGAACTCCGGTCTGGTGACCGACGCGACCGAATCCGGCGCGGTCGATGTCGGATTCATGCCCGTGGACGAGGAGCGCAAGAGCCGCGTCGACTTCGGGCCGGCCTATTTCATGATCGAAAGCACTTATCTCGCCACGGCCGCCTCGGCCATCAAGACGGTCGCCGAGGTGGATCGGCCGGATGTGCGCGTGGTCGGCATCGCCAACACAACGACCATCCGCGCGGCCGCACGTTCACTGAAAAAAACCACGATTTCCGCCGTGGCATCGGTCGAGGAGGCCATGTCCTTGCTGCATACCGACAAAGCCGACGCCTTCGCTCTCTCGCGCGATTCGCTGCCGCCATTTGCGGCGCAATTGCCGGGCTCGCGCATTGTCGACGGCGGTTTTCAGCAGACCGCCATCTCGATCGCCGTCCCGAAGAACCGGCCGAACGCGCTTGCCTATGTCACCGCATTCCTGCGACAGGCGAAGGCCTCCGGCAGTGTGCGCCGCGCGCTGGACAAGGCAGGCTTTCCGAACGAGCCGGTAGCGCCATAGCTGCCGCCACATTGGGTAGCGCATACCTGGCTGTCGGGGCGGAGTAACTCGCCGCGAGGTGATCGGCGGATGCCGCGGCTGCGCGCGGCGATCATCGGCGACTGCGCAAGTTCTCCTCCAGCGCCTTGAGCCGCGAATCAAGCCCTTGCATTTGGCTGCCGAGAGCCCGCGCTTGCCGTTCGCTCGCGTCCAGTTGATTAGTGAGAATGCGAATTTGATCGCCGAGAATTTGCACTTGCTGCTCGAGGTCGGTGAGAGTGGCTGCAGCCGTCTCAGAGCTGCTCTTGTCGCGCCGGTCGACCTCATAGAGGCTGGCGGCCAGGGCTATAAGGGCGCCGATCGCGAAAACGATCGAAAGCCGCAGAGCTACGTCCCAGCTGCGCATGTGCTCGACACTCCAAGGTGGCGCGGCCTATCGGCCGGAAGGGTCACGAAGATGCAGGCATCTCGAAGGCCGTCACCGGTGCAGCGCAGCCCGATACAGCATTTCGGTTGCTCCCGGTTCGAAGCGGTTAGAGTTCTCGATTGTGTGGCGGATTTCAAGATGGAGGCCAAGACGTTCTAGGCCAAGACCTGCAAGCCAAAACGCGCAACGGAGCAGCGAGCACGCCATGCCACTCATTCCCAACATCGCCATGTTCCAGAGCAAGCTCGGCGGTTTTCCGATCGCAACCTCGGCGAGACCGTGATCGCTGCCGGCTCGACGACCGGCCGGCTGCTGATCCTGAGGACAGGGGTGGTCGCAGTCCTCAGGGGCGGCCTTGAGATCGCTGCCGTGCGGGAGCCCGGCGCCGTTTTCGGCGAGCTCTCGGTGTTGCTCGATCAACCGCACTCCGCGGACGTGCGTGCGCTGGAGATATCGCAATTCTACGTCGCCGATGCCGCCACCCTCCTGCGCGTGGACCCGGTCGCACTGCTTTACGTTGCAACGGTCCTGGCGCGGCGCCTGGACGACGCCAATCGGGCGCTGATCGAGCTCAGGCGCCAGCTCGAGGCCGGACAGCCGCGCGACGTGGTCGAGAAAACGGCGGAGGAGATCGAAGGATTGCTGGGCGCTAGCGGGACCAATATGGCGTATGCCCGCTATCCCTACGACCTGTTCGCCCCAGGCGCGCCGAACAGGTGAGACCCGGCACGCAAGGCGCAGCGGGGCAGAGCGAGCTTGCGTGCAATCACTCCAAGTTAGTTGAGCGATCAGAGGAAATCTCGCGCAATAGCGCGCTCCCAATCGCGACGACAGACTTCGTTCTCGCCCTCCCATGCGCGCAGGCTTGCCTGCAGCAGGAAGACATCGCGCGTGCACGCGAGCCGCATCTGCGTCTCGATTCGCACTTGCCATCCCTCCCGCGATTTCGTGTCGGTCCGTCGCAGCTCGGCCACGGCGCTGAGCGGGTCATCGTCCTCGATGTGAAACCTCGTCGCGACCTTCGAGCCCGACTCAAGGCCGATGCGGTCGATACGTTCGATGCGCAGCTCGCCGCGGCGACTGACCGTCGGCTTCTCCGGCGCCGCCGTCTCGGGACCGGGCAGCGGCTTAAGCCGCGCATCCGTGGCCCGCGGCGGGCGCACGGGCAGCTCGAGCGTGCCGGCCAAAATCGTGAGCGTCGTCTTCTCGGGACAAGGCCACACGATCGGCCAGTAAGCGGTGGATAAGGCGAGCCTGATCCTATGGCCGGCAGGAAAAACCGCGCCCGCGTCGTTGAGTTGAATGCGCACCCGGTAACGCTGCCCTACCGCCAGGAGCGCGGGGCTCTCGTGGCCGTCGCGATGCGTGAGGTTGAGCACGCCGTAACTGACCCGCAGCGATTCGCCGCCGGGCTGCAGGTCGCACAAGCGGACCCCCAGGTTCGCCATCGGCCTATCGGATACGACCTCGAGCGTGGCGATCGCCGCGCCAAGCATCTCGATTGGTGTTTCGAGCGGCGCCGTATCGAAAACGAGCGAGCGCGCATCGTCTTCCCCTTGATCGCCGGCTTGATCGTCTCCGCGGCCGAACGGAACCCACTCGCCTGCGCAGCTGCCGACCGTCTGCGGCGAGCACATGGCGCGAGGTGTGAATGTTGCCGCTTCCTCGCGCAGCCCCGCATCGGTCAGAAATAAAGATCGGAGCGTTATTGCCGGGGATGGCCAGGAAGGCTCCGCAACCCAACGGCCCGGTAACGTCTCGTGCCGAGACGCCGGTTTCACGCTGTCCGCCATCCAAACGCGCAGCATGGGCTCGTCCATCACGCCGGTATCGATACCCTTCAGCCAATAGTCCCACCAACGCAGCATCTCTTGCAGGAAGCCGATCTGCGGGCCGGGGCGCGCAAAATGCGGGTAGGCGTGCGCCCACGGCCCGATGAGGCCCTTGCGCGGCACCTTCAGTCCCGCGAGCAGTCGCGGAACTGCGTTCGTATAGCCGTCAGTCCAGCCGCCCACCGCGTATACCGGACATTGGATCGCAGCGTAGTCCTCGCATACCGATGCATGCTTCCAGTACGCGTCGCGCCGCTGGTGCCGCAGCCAAGTTTCGAAGAACAGCGGTACGTTCTCCAGCCGCTCCAGCCACATCGCGCGCCAGCGGTAGCCGACGAGCACCGGGTCGGGGGGCAGGCAAATCAGAGCGAAAAAGAAGAAGCCCCATTCAAGTCCGGCGGTAAGAAGCGTCCCACCCATGTAATGGGCGTCATCGGCGTAGCGATCGTCGGTCGAGCATATGGTCACGATGGCTTTGAGCGCCGCAGGGCGCCGCGCCGCAATTTGAAGTCCGTTGAACCCGCCCCAGGAGATGCCCATCATGCCGACGACGCCGCTGCACCACGGCTGCGCCGCCAACCACGCGATCACCTCGAGCGCATCGTCCTGCTCCTGCTGTGCGTACTCGTCGAACAGCAGACCTTCCGACTCGCCGCTGCCGCGGAGATCGACGCGAACGCCCGCGTAGCCGTGGCCGGCCAGGTACGGATGCGTGAGCGAGTCCCTGTCGTACGTCCCGTCGCGCTTGCGGTACGGCAGATATTCCAGGATCGCAGGAACGGGGTTCTGCTCCGCATCCTCCGGCAGCCAGATGCGGGCCGCCAACGTCGTACCGTCGCGCAGCGGTATCAACGTGTGCTCGATGACGCGCACGGGGCGGGGAAACGTCGTGACGATCACAGCGTTTCCGCGCGATCTTAATTGCCCATGACGAGGCCGCCGTCGACGTTGACGGCCTGGCCGGTCATGTAGTCGGAGTCGCGGCTGGCGAGAAAGCTCACGACGCCGGCTACGTCCTCGGCGGTTTCCGCTCGGCCGAGCGGGATGATTGCGGTTCGCCGCTTCCACGCTTCGCCAACTTGCCAGCCCTCAAGCTCGCTCCACTCGGCATCGATCTTCTTCCACATCGCCGTATCGACCGCGCCAGGGCAGACGCAATTCGAGGTGATCCGGTCGGCCGCAAGCACCTGCGCGGCGGTGCGAGTGATGCTGACGACGCCGGCCTTGCTGGCGCCGTAGTGCACCATGTAGGCCTGACCGCCGCGGTAGGCGGCAATCGAGGCGGTCTGGATCAACTTTCCGCGCAGTTCGGAGCCGGCAATCGGCGTCTGCTGGCGCATGCGCTTGGCGGCGGCTTGCAATACGAAGAAAACGGCGCGCAAGTTGACGGCCAGCGTGCGGTCCCACTCCTCTGGCGTGAGCTCGAGCAGCCGGCGGGCTTCGGCGATCCCGGCGTTGTTGAACAGCACGTCCAGGCGTCCCCAGCGCTGATAGGCCAACTCGAACATGCGATCGATGTCCGCCGCGCGGGTAACGTCGGCCTGGACCGATGCCTGGCCGAGTTTGTCGGCCAGCGATTTCGCCGCCTCGCCGTTCACATCCGCCAACAGCAACTGCGCGCCTTCACCGGCCATGCGGCGAGCGCAGGCGGCGCCGATGCCGCCCGCGGCGCCGGTGATGAGTGCATGAATGCCGTCCAGCCGACCGGGCATGTGCGAACGCCACGCTTTAAGGTTTCGATGCGACGCGCGTCGCCGCGCTTTTGGGCTTGTATCGCATGACGTCCTCCCCTATTGCCCAATCCCGATTATCGAAACGCCACAAACAGCCTAGCACCCCTCGCTGCGACGCGCGATGGGCCCACCAAGCCTAGCGTGGGAACCTGCTGGTCTGTGCCGGCACGACAGAGCGGGCCTCGCTTCACTCGTCGAAGCCCAGCGTCCACGGGCTTCGCCAGCGCTCGATCGCACGTACTGCACATGAAAATCCTGGCGATCTCGGACATCCACAACAACCTCGCCTGCGTGCGAAAGCTCCGCGCCCAGGAAGCAAATGCGTACGACGTGATCGCGGTTGCGGGCGATATCGGCACCCGCGCCGCGGACGAAATCTTCGCGACGCTCGCGAGCTTCGCGTGTCCCATCGTGTACGTACACGGCAATTGGGACCGGATGCCGGACGACGCAAAATTCGGCGCCGGCGCGCACCTCGTGCATCTCGAGACGGTGAAGGTGGGCAGCCTGACATTCGCCGGCTATTCGTTTCGCGGCCCGCTGCCGCGGCGGCGCCGGCTTTCCGGCACCGCCGAATATGGACGCAGGTGCCGCGCCCTCCTCCGCGCCGCGCTGCGCAAATCCGGCACCGACTTGCGGAGATGCGTTTTGCTGGCGCATGACCGCGCCCGACATCTCGATCACGACTTTCCGAACCTCCTGCTGCACATCTACGGGCATGTGCACACCTTTGAGGTGCTGCGGCGCGGCACGACGACCTATGTGAACGCGTCAGCACTCGACCGGATGCTTCCCGTCGCGCGCAAGCACGACCGCAAGCGCCTGCGCCATGTCAATGCCGGCAACTACGCCGTCATCAACGTGGGCAGGGGTGGCAAAGTGTCGGTGGAATGCAGGCTCTTGCGACGGAATTATCAGGAATGGACCGTCATCGGCCGGTCGACCTCGAACGGGCCGGGCGGCAAGCAGCTCATCCCCGAGGATGCCGCGTTCGCGGACGACAACTGAGCCAGGATTACTTGCTTTCACAGCGCGGGCACGACGCCGTAAGCTTTGACATTCGTACAAGTTGCATTTTTGCGCCACATGATGGGCACAGCAAAGCCGCTCGTCGTTTCACTTTCTCCACGACCAAAGGCTTATGCGTGCATGGCTAAAACTTTGACGTGGTCCGTCGAGCGGGTCGGTACCGAATTTTCGCGTTTCACCTCCAAGGTACGATCAATAAAATTAGGACACAGGTGGGAATTTCATAAGCACAGCCTAATTTAGCCCTTCGACCGCGTATGAGCGCACGGATTTGGCCGCCTTGTCGAGGAGCGGCAGCGTCTTCATGTACGCCTGGGATTCGCGCCAAGCGGTCAGCTTGTCGATGTCTTCCCATCTGCTGATCAAGAGCCGCTTTGGAGCGGTGCCCTCGATCCGCTCGACGTTCGTGCTGCGCACTAGGTAGACGCCGCCCGCGGCTTTGACCGTCTCGTCGACTTTCGGCATCCACTGCTTGCTGTAAACGTCCTCGTTGGTCACGTCGATTTCAGCGATGAAATACGCCGTTGGCAGCTTGGTTTGCGCATGAAGGCCTTGGACGGCGAGACCGCCGATGGCCGCGCCGGCTAGCGCGGCCAACATTACCGTGGTGTACGTCTTCATCAGCTCAACCTCGGGCTAAAGCAGGTTCGTGCGAAGTGAATCGACGGCAGCCGATATGGACTCTACTCCATAAGGACGCGAGATCACACATGCGCAAGTCCGCCGCTTTTGTTGATGATCGAGGTGCCGCAGCACCGAAAGATCAGGGGGTAGAAACCATTCACTGCGGCCGGCGCAGGTATCTACCACGCGCCGGCGCGGTGACGTTTCCGTGATGGAACACCGCAACGCCGCGCAAGAACGTGGTCTTCACCCGACCGGCGAGCTCGAGCCCCTCGAAGGGTGAATAGCCCTGGTCGGATTTGGAGTCGGCGGCACGAACGACGAAGCTCTCATGCGGGTCGACGAGCGCGATGTCGGCATCGTAACCAGGGGCGATGTCGCCCTTGCTGAGCAAGCCGAACCGTTGCGCCGGCTTGAAGCTCAGAAGCTCGGCCATGTGATTGTAAGACATGCCGCGCTTACTGCCT
Source organism: Xanthobacteraceae bacterium (assembly GCA_035693615.1). Lineage (GTDB taxonomy): Bacteria > Pseudomonadota > Alphaproteobacteria > Rhizobiales > Xanthobacteraceae > VAZQ01. The sequence goes on along the minus strand of DASSGH010000009.1, from coordinate 26,910 downwards.
TCGCTCAGCACGCCCGAGAGCAGATATTCGGTGCCGCCGAATCCCGCCTTCGCCAGCCAGATATTGGTCGGATCCTCTTTTGACCATTTCTGTTCGGCCGAGCAGCAGGCATGGTCGCTCACGATCCAGTCGACCTTACGCTCGAGCACCGCCTGCCATAACGCCTCCACGTCCGGCCGGGGGCGGATCGGCGGATTGACCTTTGCGTGGACGGCGCACGCGCAATCGGCGTCCAGCAGCAGATGGCCTACCGTCACTTCCCGGCGGAAGGCGATGTGCGGAAACACCTCTTGCATGGTCCATGCCGCTTCGATCGCCTTGCGCGAGCTCAGGTGCAGGAGATTGACGTTCAGGCAATTGGTTTCGTTGGCGAGATAGGAGGCAACCCAGATGGCAAGCCCTTCGGAATGCGGCGGCCGCGCGGCGCTGTAGGCATGCAGGCCGGTCAATGTGCCATCGCTCTCGACCAGTTTGGTGTAGGCGTTGAGGATCTCGGCAATCTCGCAATGAAGGCTGACGCTGATGTAGCCGGCAAGGTCGGGATATTCCGCCATCAAGCGCTGCGCGGAGCGCATGATGAACTCGAAATGCGCGATGTCATAGCGGTCCTCCGGACCAAGCATGAGAAATTCGTTCTGATGGGTGGAACGTCCGTGCAGCCCATATCCTCCATAAAACATGAAAATCTTGAACGATGTGACGCCATGGTCGAGGACGAGATGCTCCATTTCGTCGATATGCGCGGCCTCGATCGGGGCAATGTGATAGCCGTAGTCGACCCAGAATCGTCCCTCGGATTGCTTGAGCACTTCCGGCATGAAGTCGCGGTATGGACCGCCGCGGTTGAGATAGTAATGCCCCGTGCGTATGTAGTTCAGGCTCGACGTCACGCCGCCCATCGCCGCCGCCTTGCTCTCCGAAACCGCGTCCTGGGCGAGCGGCGCATAAATGCCGATATGCATGTGGGCGTCGACGCAGCCAGGAAAGGCGAGAAGATTCTTGGCATCGAAAACCTCTTTCGCCTGTTCCGCCTCGATATCCGGTGACAGACGCGCGACTTTTCCGTCCTTGATGGCGATGTCGAGACAATCGACGGACGTCCTGTTGGGGCGCACCACGCGGGCGTTCTTGATGACGAGATCGTAGAATTTTTCCATTGGCGTCCCGCTTAACCCGTTTCCAATTCACACGACATGCATTGGACCGAAGTGAAAGATCAAGACTCGGGCCGTGCGCTTTCAACACGCGTGCCGCGCTTGCCGGGCGATGCGCGCGCGGAACTGTCGTAGCGTTTGCCGAGCGCGAGCATCTCCGGCGTTCCGATCAGATCATTCAGGGCAGCGAAATCGAGCATGCGGGAACGGAACGGCTCGGATGTGCCGGATGCGGCGAGCGAGGCGTAATACTCGCTCGCCAAGCGCGCAAATGCTCGCACGATCCCGCCAGGAAAGATGACGAGGGCGAACCCCATCGCCTCGAGTTCCGCTGCCGGCAACGGCGGGGTCTTGCCGCCCTCGACCATATTCGCCATCAGCGGCGCGTTGCCGAGCGCGCGCGGGATGCGCTCGAGCTCCGCGCGCGTCTGCGGCGCCTCGACGAACAGCACGTCGGCGCCGGCGTCGCGGTAGAGCGCGGCGCGCTCGACGGCGCGCTCGAAGCCTTCGACCGCGATCGCGTCGGTGCGCGCGATCACCAGCGTCTCGCGCGAGCGACGCGCATCGACCGCGGCCTTGATCTTTGCCGCCATCTCGGCCGGCGGGATGAGGACCTTGCCATCGAGATGGCCGCAGCGCTTGGGAAAATCCTGGTCCTCGAGTTGGATCGCGCTCGCCCCGGCGCGCTCGAACAGCCGCATGGTACGCGCCACATTGAGCGCGTTGCCGTAGCCCGTGTCAGCATCGACGATCAGATCAGCGTTGACACGGTCGCGGATCGTGCCGACGGTCTCGACGACCTCGCTCATGCTCACGAGACCGATGTCGGGCCTACCGAGCCGCGTATACGAAATCGCCGCACCGGAGACGTAAAGCGTGGCGAAGCCGCTGCGTTCGGCGAGCAAGGCGGTGAACGCATCGTAGACGCCCGGAGCGACCACGATCGGCTTGCGCCCAAGCCGGGCGGGCAGGTTGGTCACGTCAGCCATGATGATAGTCCGAGGTAGGCGCGTTTGAGTTTCGAGGCAGAAATGTCATCGCGATACGGAAAAGAATTAAGTTGCTGGCTGCGGTTCCTGTATTGGTGAAGTCCAGATGAATCGTGGAAAAATGGCCGTTTCGGCATGTCCGCGCCGCTCCGATTGCCCGCTATGATGAAGGGTAATCTCGCACTCGGCCTCCAGGGTCAACTAGGTTGCATCCACCTGGGCGATGCCCGACTCTAGCCGCGCGGCTGTGGAACATGAGCTTCATGGTTGTTTCCTTGATTTACGCGGGGACAATCCTCCTGGCGCTGGGGGTGGCGGCCTGGATCGCGCGAGCTTGGACGCGCCGGCGCTATCAGCATAAGAGTCCGAGCGACCTGCATTACATCGTCGTAGGGGTCATCCTGCTTGTGAGCGCGGGAATCGGAATGCTGGTCGCTTCGTACATCGTCGTCGCGATCGGCTACATGGGTTGATATTGCGTTCCCCCTTACTGAGGCGATCTGCCATCGCATCACCCGCTACCCCCGTCATAGTCCGAGGTAGGCGCGTTTGAGGTTGGGGTCGTCGCGGATCTCGGCCGCGTTTCCATGTAGCACGAACGTGCCGCCTTCCAGGACATAGGCGCGGCGCGCCACCTCGAGACACTGCACCACGTTCTGCTCGACCAGGAGGAGCGCGATGCCTTCGGCGTTGATGCGCTGGACCAGCGCGAACAATTCCTCGACTAGGCGCGGCGACAGGCCGAGCGACGGCTCGTCGAGAATGAGCAATTGCGGCTCGGCCATCAATCCGCGGCCGATCGCCAACATCTGCTGCTCGCCGCCCGACAGCGTGCCGGCACGCTGGGAGCGGCGCTCGGCGAGGCGGGGAAAGATCGCAAATACACGCGCGCGGTTCCTCTCCCGGTGTACACGTCCGCGCCGGTAGCTCCCGAGATCGAGATTTTCCTCTACGGAGAGGTTGGGAAACACGCACCGCGCCTCGGGCACGTGGATGAGCCCGCGCGCAACGATCATCGCCGGCTTCTCGCGTTCGATGGCGTGGCCGGCGAAGCGGATGGAGCCGCGCGTCGCGCGCAGCACGCCGGAGATCGTGCGGTTGAGCGTCGACTTTCCCGCTCCATTCGAGCCGAGCACGGCAACGATCTCGCCCGCGGCGACCTCGAGATCGATGCCGCGCAGCACTTCGCTCGCGCCGTAGCCGACGGCAAGCCCGTTGACCGCGAGCAGTGCCTCAGACATGCGCGGCTCCCGCGGCGGACAGCCGCGCGGCCGCGCCATGGCCGAGGTAGGCCTCGATCACGGCCGCATCATCCACCACGGCCTGCGGCGTGCCTTCAGCGATGATGCGGCCCTGCGCCAGCACGAAAACGTGTTCTGCAAGCCGCATCACCGCCTGCATCACGTGCTCGATCATCAGGATCGTTATGCCGCGCTCGGCCAGCGCGCGGATGATCGGCACCATGGCGGCAACCTCGCTCGGATTGAGCCCGGCGAGCACCTCATCCAGCAGAAGCAGCTCCGGCCTCGCCGCGAGCGCGCGCCCGAGCTCCAGCCGCTTGCGGCCGGCGATGGTGAGGCTCGCGGCCGGCCGGCCGAGGAGATCGCCGAGCCCGACCGCGCTTGCAACCTCCGCGGCGGCCGCGAGCGCGTCGGCACGCGCGCGGCGCCACAGATGCGCACCAATGGCGATGTTCTCGTGCACCGTTAGCCCGGCGAACGGCTGCGCGACCTGGAATGTGCGCACGATGCCTCGCCGCGCCAGGAGATACGGCGGGATGCCGGTAATCTCGGCGCCGCCGTGAAAGATATGGCCTTCGCTGGGCGTCAGGAATCCGCTGATGATGGAGAACAAAGTCGTTTTGCCGGCACCGTTGGGGCCGATGAGCGCGCTGATCCGGCCGGCCTCAACGGCGAACGAAGCGTTGTCGACGGCGAGCAGGCCGTCGAAGCGTTTGCAAACGCGCTCGAGGCGAAGCAACGGCTCAGCCATGCGCGCGCTCCGGCAGGCGCCGCCGCAAGCGGGCGAAGCGCAAGCGTAGGTCAGCGATCAGCCCCGCGATGCCTTGCGGTGCGAACGCGACGATGAGGATGAGCACGCCGCCGTAGATGACGAGGTCGAGCCCGGGCGCGTCGCCGGTGACGAGCTTGGTCAATTCCCCGAGCATCTTGACGACCAACGCACCAAGTAGCGGTCCGAACGCGGTGCCGATCCCGCCGACAATAGGGGCGAGCAGAGCCTCAATGGAAATCCACGGCCCGTAAGCAATGCCGGAGTCGACGAAAAGAAAATACTGGGCATAGAAAGCTCCGCCGGCGGCGGTGATGGCGGCGGAGATCGTCATTGCAGCCAGCTTGACCCGCCGCGTATTGACGCCGACCGCTTTGGCCGCCTCCTCGTTCTCGCGCACGGCGACGAGCCAGGCGCCGAACCGGCTCTGCTCGATCAGCCGCACGATGAGGAACGAGACGGCAAGCAGCGCAAGAATGATCCAGTAAAACGGCGCGCGGCTCTGGAATTGGAACGCCTGCGGCCGCAGGTCGAGCGTGATTAGGATACCGACGCCGGCGCCGGTGATGGGCGCCACGCTCGCGAGAATGCGCAGCACCTCGGCAAAGGCAAGGGTGACCAGGGCGAAATACGAGCCCTTCAAGCCGGACCGGAAGGTCAACGCGCCGATTAGGGCGCCGACGAGCGCACCGCCGGCGATGCCGAGCGCGAATGCGAGCCAAGCATTGATGCCGTAGCGCGTTTGCAGGATGGCGCTGACGTAGGCGCCGGTGCCGAAGAAAGCCGCATGCCCGAAGGAAAACTGCCCGCCATACCCGCCGAGCACGTTCCAGCCCTGCCCCACCAGCGCGATCAGCAACGCCACAACCAGAAAATTGAGCACGACATTCGAAGCTGTGAGCAACGGCACCGCCGCGAGGACGGCGACGACGACGCCTAAGTGCGCGAGCGAGGCCCGCTTCATGCCCGCTCTCCGAACAGGCCGCTCGGGCGCAACAGCAGCACCAGGATGAACATGATGAAAATGCCGATCTGCCCGAGCGACTCCCCGAGATAAAGCCCGCAAAGGCTCTCCACCACCCCGACGAACAGGCCGCCGATGAGCGCGCCCGTCACCGAGCCCATGCCGCCGAGCACGACGATGGTGAAGGCGACGAGGACGAAGCCGTTGCCGATGTGCGGATTGACGTAATAGGTCGGGATCAGCAGGCAGGCGGCGATCGCGAGGCAGGCGGTGCCGAGCCCGAAGGTGACGGCATAGATGTGGGCGACGTCGATACCGGAGAGCTCGGCGCCGAGCTTCTCCTTCGCCACCGCCCGGATGGCCTTGCCGGTGTCGGTCAAGGCGAGAATGAGCCAGAGCACGAGCGCGACCGCCAACACGACGCCGAAGGCTATGACGCGCGGCAGCGCAAGGAAGGCGACGCCGACGTCGACGACGTCGAACGCATACGCGAGATTGAGCGTCCGGGTATCCGCGCCGAAGCCGTAGAGCAGCGCATTCTCGATCACCACCGCGAGCGCGAGCGTCACCAGCAGAATGTTGCGATCCTCGCCATGAGCGGCGGGGCCGATGACGAAGCGCTGCAGGCCATAACCCAGCGCAAAGAACAGCGGCGTGAGCCCGAGCGCCGCAAGGTAGGGATCGAGCCCGAGCAGCCGGTGGGCGAAGAACGCCGCGAACATGGCGGCGGTGAGAAGCGCGCCATGCGCGAAATTGATGATGTGCAGGACGCCGTAGATCAGCGTCAGCCCGAGCGCGACCAGCCCATACACCGCCCCGGTCAAAAGTCCGTTGAGGACGGCGGGAACGAGAATGATCGGCGACAGCATCGGCGAGCCGGAGGTGACGGCGGCGCCCGCCGCCGTCTTGAGACCGCTCAGGCCGGTGGCATGGGGAATACCGGCTTCGCCGTGGCGAACGTCTGCGGGAAGATCACCTGAATGTCGTTGCCGAGCACCTGGGTGTTGACCGGTGCGGCGCCCTGATTTTGCCCGTTGACGAACTTGGTCGGCCCGTAGGGCATCAGATGGCCGGAAAACGTCGAGCTTTCCAACGCCGCGATGACCTTGGCGCGCTCCGCGCTTGCGGCGCGCTCAAGCGCGTCGGCGAGCAGCAGGACGCAGGAGTAGTTCATGAACACTTCGTAGGTGTAGAACTGGCCCTTCTCCTCGACGCGCTTCCTGAGCGCCAGCGCCTTGGGATTGCGCGGATCGAACCAGTGATTGCAGTCCATGATGTATTGCGCGGCTTCGGGGAATTCCTTGACGAACTTGTAGGAGGATGCCGCGCCGCCGAGGACCGAGTAGACGCCCTTTTGCCGCACGCGCTGTTGCTGCATCGTGCGGGCGAGCAGCACGTATTCGTTGTAGTAGTTTGCCGGAATCACGAGGTCCGGATTTTGCGCCTTGATCTTCAGGACCACGTTGTTGAAATCGCGGGTCGGCGTCGGATGCGGGATGGTGTCGAGCACCTCAAAGCCGCGGTCCGGCAGTTGCGTGTTGAGAAGCTTGGCGAGCCCCGATCCGAACAAGGAGTCCTCGTGGACGATCAGCACGGTTTTCGCCGGCTTGCCGGCCGCCTCGTTGATGGTGACGAGGTTGTCGAGCGCGGTCTTGGCGATAACTCCGAAGCCGGGCCCGAACCGGAACGTATTCTTGAGGCCGCGCGTGACGATGTTGTCGGCGACGCCGACGTCGACCAGGTAGGGCAGATCATAGCGGGCGGCGGTTTGGCTCGCGGTAAGGCAGATCGAGCTGGCATAGCCGCCGACGATCGCCGCCACTCCCGCTGAATTCATCTTCTCGACCTCGGCATTGCCGCCCTCGGGCGTCGACTGCGCGTCGCCGAGCACCGCCTCGAACTTGGCGCCGCCCAGCGCCTTGATGCCGCCGGCCGCATTCACGTCCTCGATCGCGAGCGTCGCACCGAGGCGGCCCTGCTGGCCCGAATAGGAGAGCGCGCCCGAAACCGGATGCAGCACGCCGAGCTTAACCGCAGCGCCCTGCGCGCGAAGGAGCGCCGGCGCATCGACTAGGCCGGCGGCCGCAACCGCGGCGCCCGTCGCCGTCGTTTGCAGCAGACGGCGGCGCGTGAGCTGTGCTGACCGATACGACATTACAACCCTCCAATCCGAGATCCGCTCGATAGCCTAACATCGACCGACCGGGCCTTCCATATTGCGTTTCGCGCGCGGCGGCGTTTAATCCTCTCGATGCGCATGAACGCGCCTGCGACCCTGTTCGATAAGCTGTGGGCGGCCCACGAAATCGCGCGTCGCGAGGACGGCGAGGCGCTGCTGTGGGTCGACCGCCATTACGTGCACGAGGGGTCGTTCAACGCCTTCGGCCAACTCAAGGCGCGCGGCGCGCACGTGGCCGAGCCGGGCCTGACCTTCGGCGTCGCCGATCACTACGTGCCGACGCGCGGCTCCCGGCGCCACATCGACAATCCCGACATCGCGCGCATGGTGCGCACGCTCGAGGACAACACCGCCGAGCACGGGATCGCGCTGTTCGGGCTCGAGGACCCGCGGCAAGGAATCGTGCACGTGGTCGGGCCCGAGCAAGGCCTCACGCTCCCCGGCCTGCTCGTGGTGTGCGGCGACAGCCACACCTCGACCCATGGGGCGCTCGGCGCCTACGCCTTCGGCATCGGCGCCTCCGAGGTCGCCCACGTGCTGATGACGCAGACGCTGTGGCAGCGCAAGCCGAAGCGCATGCGCATCACCGTCGACGGCACGCTCGCTCCCGGTGTCGCCGCCAAAGACATCGCACTTGCCACGATCGCGCGCTTCAGCGCCGACGGCGCGACAGGCCACGCCATCGAGTTCGCCGGCTCCGCCATCCGCGCGCTGTCCATGGAGGGACGGCTCACGCTCTGCAACATGTCGATCGAGGCCGGCGCGCGCAGCGGCATGATCCCGCCTGACCAAACGACCTTGGACTATGTGAAAGGCCGGCCCTTTGCGCCCAAGGGCGCCGCATGGGATGCGGCGCTTGCGGCCTGGTCGGCGCTCGCGACGGACGCCGGCGCGCAATTCGACCGCGAGGTCGCGCTCACGGCCGCCGACATCGCGCCCATCGTCACCTGGGGCACGAGCCCACAGGACGCGCTGCCGATCGACGGCAGCGTGCCCGATCCCGCGCGCGAGCCGGACGCGGCGCGCGCGAAATATCTGCGTGAGGCGCTCGACTACATGGGGCTCATGCCGGGCACCAGGCTCACCAATATTGCCATCGACCGCATCTTCATCGGCTCCTGCACCAATGCGCGCATCGAGGACTTGCGCGCGGCAGCCGCGGTCCTGGCAGGGCGGGTGAGCAAGGTTCCCGGCCTGGTGTCGGCCGGCTCGTCCGCCGTCAAGCGTCAGGCCGAACAGGAAGGACTCGACCGCATCTTCCGTGACGCCGGCCTCGAATGGGGCGAGTCCGGCTGCTCCATGTGCGTCGGGATCAACGGCGATGTGGTGCCGCCGCGGGAACGCTGCGCCTCGACCACCAACCGCAATTTCCGCGGGCGGCAAGGACCGCTCGCACGCACGCATTTGATGTCTCCGGCCATGGTCGCTGCGGCGGCGGTGACGGGAAGACTGAGCGACGTGCGGCCGCTGCTCGCCGGACGCAAAGCATGAGGCGCGCATGGAGAAGTTCACCCGGCTGACGGCGAGCGCCTGTCCGCTCGACATCGCCAATCTCAACACCGACCAACTCCTGCCGGCGCGCTTTCTCAAATTGCCGCGCGCAGCAGGACTGGGAAGGGCGCTGCTGCGCGATCTGCGCTTCGATGCCGAGGGACGCGAGCGGCCGGATTTTCCGCTCAACCGGCCGGCCTGGCGCGAGGCCAGGATCATTGTCGGCGCGCGCAACTTCGGCTGCGGCTCCTCGCGCGAGGCCGCCGTCTATGCGCTCTATGATTACGGCATCCGCTGCGTGATCGCGCCCTCATTCGGCGACATCTTCGCCGGCAACGCTGCGCAGAACGGATTGTTGACCGCGGTCGTCGCGGACGATGCGGCGGCCGCGCTCACGCGCCGCATCGACGAGACGCCGGATGCGCCCGTGACGGTCGATCTCGAGCAGCAGACGATTGAGTGCCGCGGCGAAACCTTGCGCTTCGCCATCGATCCGGTCCGCCGCGCTCGCCTGCTCAACGGCTGGGACGACGTCGCGATCACGGAAAGCTACATGCGCGAGATCGCCGCGTTCAAGACGGCCGATCGCGCGCGCCGGCCGTGGGCGAGGCCGGCGGAGTCGCGATAGTGCATCGCGCGCCGGCGCTCCAATTTGCGATCCTCTCGCGATATAGAGGGTGGCGTTTCACGGCTTTGGCGCAGGCGGCGCCAACGGAACAAGACCGGAGCGCCATCTGAGATCAAGCAGCAGGCCAAACGGCAAAGTCGCGAGCACGGGTGTGGTCGGTATGCCGGCGGCATCGAGCACGCGCGCGATCCAGTGATTGCACACATTGAAGAGATGAAACGCGCCGCTAGCCCGAAAGAATAAGCTTGTTCCGTAAAGGCCGGGCCCAAGCTCTTGCGGCGTCACGCTGTCGTTGCTGCGGGCGAAGGTCGAATCGAGCATGGCGGCGACTCGCGCAAATCCGGCGTCACTCAGGCCGATCGGCACCAGCTCGGAGGTGGCGAACATCGCCCGCGGATCGTTGTTAATACCGACCACGTGCAGCACGGAGGGATTCCCCGGCCGAAACAGCGCCCGCAGGGCCAACGCCACGGTCAAGGATTCGACCGTCGGGACGTCGCGGTAAAAGCCTTCATCGCCCCACCCGATTTCGAGCCAATCGAAGTCGGCAAAACGCGTCGCGACGTAGCCGAGCGCGCTCAGACCGCGCCGGCTCGCTTGCGCGGCGAGCGCGGCGCGGGGAACGGCGATGCCGGCGTGGTAGCCGTGATTGACGATGTAAATTTCGGTGATCGGCGCGCCTGGCGCGGGAGGCCAAAGGGTGGCATCACCCCAGCGCGCCGTGACGATTGTAAGAGCCGCGAACAGGAGAGCCGCGGTGACAAGACCCAGACCGACGCGTCTTGCCACGGCCTTGGGCATGTGCGTCGGGCAAGGGACCGCTGCGGTTCGGTCGCGATGATCGATCCCGCGCGTCGTTACTGCGCCGAGGCTTTGCGTGCGGCCGTCGGGCTTGCCTCGACCATTTTGTCGAACTCGTCGTTGTCGACCACCTGCGACCACATCGGATAGACGAAGTTGACCATTTGCTCGGCCATGGCGTCGTAGAAGCCGACCGTGCCTTCTCGCAAGGCATAGACGTGGAAGCCGAGATCGTAAGCCGATAGGACCGTTGCGTAGACGCACACGTCGCTGGTGAAGCCAGCGACCGCCACGTTCTTGATGCCCTTCGAGCGGAGAATCTCGCTCAATCCGGTCCCGGCGAAACCGCTGACTTGGCTGCGCGGCGGCAAAAAAAGGTCGCGGTCTCCCGCCGCCGGTTTGAGCGGCTCGTAATAGGCCGCCTCCTTGGAGCCGATCTTCCAGGCGCCGCGGCCGATCTGCCCGCGGTGAAACATTCCGGGATTGGTGGGATCGAGCTCACGATAATCCGAGGTGTAGCCTTCGGTGATGTGGACGATGAGCACGCCTTTGGCGCGCGCCTTGCCAACCAGCTCGACGATCCGCTCGAGCATACGAGTCTTCGCGTAGTGTTGCGCGAACTTGCCGTACCAGGCGCCCTCGGGCGAAACGAAATTGGCCTGGAAGTCGACCAGCAGGATGGCGGTCTCTTCCGCCTTGATGCTCTTCGCCGGAGGCGGGACGGGCTCCGCCTGCGTCGGCACGAGCAAGCTCAGCAGTGCGGCGAGCGCCGCCGCGATCTGGACGAAATGCCTCATGGCGATCCTCCCGAGAGTGGCGAAGTGTTTTGTGGCCTGGCAAGGGGCAATCGGCACCGTCCGAAAAGTTGGCCGAAACCACCGGAAGCTGCCAGTCTTGGGCCTATGCCGTCTTACGAGATGATGCAATAGCACTGGATAAGCAAAGTCGAACGCGCGCCGATGCGCGTCCAAGCGGCCGCAGCGCCATACGCAAACGTCTAAGCAAACATCCAGGGGAGGAAGCCATGCAAAGTCCAGAACGTCGGACCCAATGACCTCGAGCAATTCCGCGCTGGCAGCAAGCAGGTGATCCTGTGGCCGGCCGAGTACCGGCAACATCATTTATCCGTATAGCGAGGCGCGGAAGAACTGAAACTGGCTGCGGGCGTGGACGCGCTGCCGCGGGCGATCAGAAGAAAGGCAAGCTGCGCGTGATGCGCCGCCAGAGCCTTGCGGCGCTGGGATAGGGGCGCGCGCAGGTCCACTCGATCGTTTCGATGGCTCTGCGTGAGTTCTCCAAGGAAATTCGATTGTACGGCGCCTGCAGATGGGCGCCCTCAACCGACATCATGCTTCCCGCCTTCATCGCATCGACCAAGGCATAGGGCATCGCTTCAGCGCGCGTCGACAACGGAAGCGGCGACTTGACCGATTCCGGCACCTTCACGGCGAAGGTGTCTTCGTCGACGATGAGCTTGATGTCGCCATGGATGTCCGGTCCCGCTGCCGAGAAATGCAGACTGAGCGGCGTGCCAGGCCGATCGCAGCGGATAATAATGCAGAACCAGTCGCCGGGATTCTGCGCACCCTCAGCGCAGCCCTGAACGGCTCGATCCTGTTCGCCGGGGAATTTGGCGGACGTCCAAGACGTCGCATGCGCGGACGCGGGCAAAAGAAAGGCCGTGCATCCGATCAGCAGGCTCGACGCCAACAACCGCATCTGACACCCTCCAGACTGGGGCGGTCTGAGGACTCGCGCCGCATTGCCCGCAGATTCGGACCTGCGAGCAATCACTCGCGGCGCGCACATTGCCAGCGCGGAATTATCAAATCATTAACCGACCGGCGGAGGGCCGGTCGGGTTGCGACCCCGCGCGCCAATGAGGCGTCATGCCCGGTCTTGAGTATCGGCGCGGCGTTCCCAACAGCGCGACTGTTACAATAAGCTCGCTGGTCATGAAAATTGCGACCTTCAACATCAACAACGTCAACAAGCGTCTTGCCAACCTCCTCGATTGGCTGCGCAGCGCCAAGCCCGACGTCGTCGCATTGCAAGAGCTCAAGGCACCGGATGCTGAGTTTCCGGCGCCCGCAATCGAGCGAGCGGGGTACGGCGCGGTATGGCGCGGTCAAAAGTCGTGGAATGGCGTTGCGATCCTCGCCCGCGGCTGCGAGCCCATCGTCACGCGCACGCAGCTCCCGGGCGAGAGAGCCGATGCAGAGAGCCGGTACATCGAGGCCGCCGTGCGCGGCGTGCTGATCGCTTCGCTCTACGCGCCGAACGGCAATCCGCAGCCCGGTCCCAAATTCGCGTACAAGCTCGCGTGGATGAAGCGGCTCGCAGCCCATGCCGAGGAACTTTACGGCGCCGACATCCCGGTCGTGCTTGCGGGCGACTACAACGTCGTGCCGACGGACCGCGACATCTATCCCACCACATCCTATGCGAAGGACGCCCTGCTCCAGCCGGAGAGCCGCGCGCTTTTTCAACGCATCCTCGACCAAGGGTGGGTCGATGCAATCCGCGCGCTTCATCCCGACGCGCCGATGTACACGTTCTGGGACTATATGCGAAACCGCTGGCCGCGAGACGCGGGGCTAAGGGTCGATCATCTGCTGCTGAGCGCGCAGGCGGCGAAGCGCCTGCTTGCGGCCGGCGTCGACCGCAAGATCCGCGGGAAAGAAGGCGCCAGCGATCACGCCCCGGCGTGGATCGAGCTGGGCGAGGAGGCGAAAGCACGGCGAAATTCTCGCAGCCCGCCGAAGAACGCGCCGCGTTCGGCGCGGTCGAACGCGTCGGCCCCAACCCGCAGGCCCTTGCTGATCATCGACGGCGATTCGTTTGCCCATCGTGCCTATCATGCCTTGCCCAAAACGATCCTGGGGCGCGGCGGCAAGCCGGCCGGCGCGATCCTCGGCTTTGCCAACGTGCTCTTGAGATTCTACCGGGCGGAGCAGCCGCGGGCGGTGCTCGTGTGCTGGGACACGGTGGGCGCGCCGACTTATCGGCACGAGAGATTTCCCGCCTACCAGAGCGGCCGCGAATTCGACGACGCATTGCTCGACCAGCTCGAGGTGCTGCCGCAATTCGTCGCCGCCTGCGGCTTTGCCAACGCCAAGGGCGCGGGCTACGAGGCCGATGATTTTCTCGCCGCGGCGGTCGCCGCCGAGGAGCGGCGCGGCGGCAGCGCGCTGGTCGCCAGCGGCGACCGCGATACCTTCCAGCTCGCCTCCGCCGGCACGACCATCCTTTATCCGGTGCGGGCGGGCGAAGTCGCGCGGATCGGCCCGGCCGAGGTCCGCGCGCGCTATGGCGTCGATCCCGCGCAGGTTCCGGATTTCATTGCGTTGCGCGGCGATCCCTCGGACAGGCTGCCGGGTGTCGCGGGACTGGGGGCGGCGGGAGCAGCGCAGGTCTTGCGAACCTACGGCACGCTGGAGAAGGCGCTCAGGGCAGGCCGCTTTGCCGGCCACGCGGCGAGGCTGCGGCTCTTCCGATCGCTCGCCACCATGGACCGCAAGGCGAAAGTGCCGCGCCTTGCCGACCAGCGGCCGAGTTGGGGCAAGGCAGCCACGCTGGCGCGGGATTGGGAGCTCAAGCAGCTTGCAGGCCGGCTCGAAGAGCTTGCGGCCGCGGCCAAGCGGGCGGGCGGTTAACCACGTCGTCCGCCTGGGTCCGGATCCCGGCAGAAATTTTTCGACCCGTTTTGAACCCCATCGTCCCCTGGGCCGACTAACAGGCGAAGGGGAAAAGGGGATCCATCATGAATACGTTGTGCCGTTTTGCGGCCGCCGCGGCTGTTGCCGTCGCCGCCAGCGCCTTCGCCACGCAGGCATCCGCCAATCCGTTCGCCCTGCTCGGTTTCGGCTATACCTCCACCGACAATGGTAACCAGGTCCGGGCCGACTTGCGCCGGGCGACTGTGAACTACCAGACTAACGAGGCGCCGGGCACGGTCGTTGTCGATACCCAGAACACCTATCTCTATTATGTCCTCGGCGGCGGCCAGGCGATCCGTTACGGCATCGGCGTCGGCCGCGAGGGTTTCACCTGGTCGGGCGTGAAGACGGTCGAGCGCAAGTCGGAGTGGCCGGACTGGACGCCCCCGCCGGAGATGATTGCCCGCTCGCCCTATCTGCCGCGCTTCATGGCCGGCGGGGTCACCAATCCGCTCGGCGCGCGCGCCATGTATCTCAGCGGCAGCTTCTACCGCATCCACGGCACCAACGCGCCGTCGACGATCGGCAGCCGCGCCACCGCCGGATGCATCCGCATGGTCAACGAGGACGTGATCGACCTCTACGACCGCGTCAAGGTCGGCGCCAAGGTCGTGGTGCTGCCGGCCGCCGAACGTCACGCCACGAGCTGGTTCGGCACCTACCGCTGAAGTTCAACGCTTCCAGGATTGAGTGATCGTGCCCGGCCTTGCGCCGGGCACGACGTTTTTGGTTTACCGAGTCGGACTTGCGTGAGCCGGTCTATCCTTGCCGCCCGATCGCGATCACCGCCTCATCGGTGCGCGCCCCATCGACGTCCCAGAACTTCTGGAAGTCCGGCCCGTCGAGATAGGCGAGCTCCAAGCCCGCATTGGCGAGCGCGGTTTGATATTCGGGCGATTGCACCGCCTTGCCGATGGCCGCGCGCAGCGTCGTCACGATCTCCGCCGGCGTGCCGTGCGGCGCGAATATGCCGGCCCAGAGATAGTATTCGACGTCGTAGCCGAGCTCCTTGAGCGTCGGCACCTCGGGCAGCGCCTTGGAGCGGCTCGCGCCAAAGGTGGCGAGCGGGCGCAACTTGCCCGCTTTGATGTGCGGCAGCGTGGCCGACACGGTTTGCGCGGTGACCTGCGCATTGTTGCCAAGGATCGCGACGATCGCGGGACCGCCGCCGTTGGTCGGCAGATGCCGCAGCCGCAGCGGGCCCGTCGCCTTTTCGAGATACGCCAGCGGCAGATGCGACGCGCCATAGAGGCCGCCCGAGCTGAACACGAGCGTGTCCGGCTGCGCCTTGGCACCGGCAATGAACTCCTGCAGCGTCTTGTAGGGTTGCGTCTCGTTCACGAGCAGCAGGACCGGATCGGCGATGATGCGCGCGAGCGGAATGAAATGGGCGCGCGTGACCTTGGCCGGACGGCCGAACAGCTTATCGACCTCGGCATAGCCGGAAATCCCGGTGTTGTGCGAGAGGAGCGTATATCCGTCGGGCCTGGCATTGGCGACGACCTGCGCGCCGACCTGGCCCGCCGCGCCCGCCTTGGTCTCGACCACCACCGGCTGCTTGAGGATGGGCTCCATCGCGGTGGCGAGCGGCCGCGTCACGATATCGTTGACGCCGCCGGGCGGAAACGCGTTGACGATGGTGATCGCATGCGAGGGAAAAGCCTCTTGCGCGGAAACCTGTCGTGTGGCCAGCGCGCTAGCGGCGGTGCCGATGAGGAAACGGCGGCGGTCCATGTGTTGCCCTTTCGAAGCCCCCAGCCGGCGTGAACGCGAGTATTCGCGCATGGCGGGTGCCGTGCAAGCCGGGGGCACACGGCGGCAGAGGGTCAAACTGACACAGGACGTGCACCCGGCCAGGCGGGCAGCGCGATCGGCAGTGGTTTGTCAGCTCCGCTTGGTGAGCACGACGTGCATGGCGTTCTCCGTGGCAACGTGCTCAGTGCACCGATAACCGAGCTTGGCCGCGTCGA
This sequence comes from Xanthobacteraceae bacterium, assembly GCA_035693615.1. Lineage (GTDB taxonomy): Bacteria > Pseudomonadota > Alphaproteobacteria > Rhizobiales > Xanthobacteraceae > VAZQ01. The sequence goes on along the minus strand of DASSGH010000009.1, from coordinate 11,005 downwards.
TCCCGGCGAGAAGGTGTTCGCCGGACCCAAGGAGAATAGGAGATATGGCGAGGTGCATCTCGTCGATGAGTCCGGCGCTGAGGTACTGCCGAATCGTGGCGACGCCGCCACCCAGCCGGATGTCCCGATCCCCCGCCGCCTCGCTGGCGCGTTTGTGCGCAGCATGGATGCCATCGGTGACGAAATGAAACGTCGTGCCGCCGTTCATGGCGATCGGTGGCCGAGCGTAGTTGGTGAGTATGAAGACGGGCGTGTGGTACGGTGGGTCGTCGCCCCACCATCCCTTCCACGTGTCGTCGGGCCAGGGTCCTCGGATCGGCCCGAACATGTTCCGGCCCAGGATCCAGGCTCCGATATTGGCGAACCCGCGCGCCGCGAACTCGTCATCGATGCCGCTCGTGCCGCCATCGCTGCCGAACATCCGGCGAAAGGTACGGGTGGCGAAGGCCCATTGGTGCAATGCCATGCCGCCGACGCCGAGCGGGTTCTCGAGGTCTTGATTGGGGCCAGCGCCGTAGCCGTCGAGGGAGACGCTAAAACTTTGGACGCGAAGCTTGGACATGGACAGGGCCAGTGACCTGCGAACGCAAGCATGGACGCTCAGCCGCGCGCCTCAATAGCGTGCGTTGCCCGGCGTGCGCGGAAAGGGGATGGCGTCGCGCACGTTGGCCAGGCCGGTGACATAGGCCAGCGTGCGCTCGAATCCCAGCCCGAAACCCGCATGCGGCACCGTGCCGTAGCGGCGCAGATCGCGGTACCAGGCGTAATGCTCCTTGTCGATGCCGCGCTCCGCCATGCGCGCATCCAGCATATCGAGCCGCTCTTCGCGCTGGCTGCCGCCGATGATCTCGCCGATCCCGGGTGCGAGCACGTCCATGGCGGCGACGGTGCGCCCGTCGTCGTTGACGCGCATGTAGAACGCCTTGATGTCCTTCGGGTAGTTCATGACGATTACCGGCTTCTTGGCGTGTTTCTCGGTGAGATAGCGCTCGTGTTCCGATTGCAGGTCCATGCCCCATTTCACCGGGAACTCGAACTTGTCCTTCGCGCGCTCGAGCACCGCGACCGCCTCGGCGTAATCCATCCGCACGAATTGCGAGCCGACAATCCCCTCGAGCTTGGCGATGAGGCCCTTCTCGATCCGCTCGTCGAAGAAGGCGAGATCCTCGTGCCGTTCCTTCAACAAGGTCTCGAGGGTGAACTTCAGCAGCTGTTCCGCCAACGTCGCGTTGTCCGAGAGATCGGCGAAGGCGATTTCCGGCTCGATCATCCAGAACTCGGCAAGGTGGCGGCTGGTGTTCGAGTTTTCCGCGCGAAACGTCGGGCCGAATGTGTAGACCTTGGTGAGTGCAAGACAATAAGCCTCCACATTGAGCTGCCCCGATACCGTCAGGAACGCCTCGCGGCCGAAGAAATCCTGCGCGAAATCCACCTGGCCCTGCGGCGTGCGCGGGAGGTTGGCGAGGTCGAGCGTCGACACGCGGAACAGCGCGCCCGCCCCTTCGGCATCGGAGCCGGTGATGATCGGCGTGTTCACCCAGAAAAAGCCGTTCTCGTCGAAGAACCGGTGGATCGCCTGCGCCAGCGTGTGCCGCACTCGCGTCGCCGCCGCGATCACGTTGGTGCGCGGGCGCAAATGCGCCACCTCGCGCAGGAACTCGAGCGTGTGCGGCTTGGGTTGAATCGGATAGGTATCTGGGTCGTCCACCCAGCCGATCACCTTGATCACCTGCGCCTGCATCTCGAACGGCTGGCCCTTCGCCGGCGAAGGCACGATCGTTCCCGTCGCCTCCACCGCGCAACCGGCCGTGAGCTTGAGCACCTCATCGGTGTAGTTGGGCAGCGTGTTCGGCACGACGACCTGCAGCGGGTGAAAGGCGGAGCCGTCCGACAGATGCACGAACGAGATGCCCGCTTTCGAATCGCGCCGCGTACGTACCCAGCCTTTGACCGTTACGGGTAAGTCCTGCGGCGCCTGCCCGCCCAAGACCTCGCGCACGCTGCACTCGCGTTGGTCCAGGGATGGAGCGCTGTTGTTTGAAGTCATGAAGTTTTGCCTTCCTCCCGCATCCATCTAAGGCCGGGGTCGATGGTAGCAAGCTGCCCAGATTTTTTCTCGACCCCGGTCCGCGATCAATCGTCCGGCGGCACCTGACGCGGCCGGCGATCCTCGTCGATGGCGACATAGGTGAAAATGCCCTCCGTCACGGCGATCTGCTCCTCGCCGATGCCGCGTCGCACCCAGCTCTCGACCTTCACCGTGATCGAGGTTCGGCCGACCTTGACGATCTGCGCGTAGCACGTCACCTCGTCGCCGATGAAGACCGGGCGATGAAAGGTCATGGCGGTGATCGCCACGGTTGCGGTGCGCCCCTTGGCGCGCCGCCGTGCAACGGCGCCGCCCGCGAGATCCATCTGCGACAGCAGCCAACCGCCGAAGATATCGCCGTACGGGTTGGCGTCGGCGGGCATGGCGATGGCGCGCAGCGCCGGCTCCGTCCGCGGCGGCTCATTGGAGCTCTCGCAGCCCTGCATCGGACCTCCCTTCCCCATTGCTAGGTTGGAAATATCCTCTCCCTTCCCTCGCAACTCCATTACCCTAACCTGTCGTGCCCGGGGAGGAGCGCGTCGGACGACGCGCGTCTCCCCGCGCATGCCGCGCTAGAATAAATGGCGGAAACCTGCTCCGCGATCACACGCTCCAGGAGGACCCTGCATGTCCAGCGACATTCTCACCGCCCGCAAGGGACCGGTGCTGGAAATCACGCTCAACCGGCCACAGATCGGCAACGCCGCCTCCGACGCCATGGCGGTGGAACTGACCAAGCTCCTGCTCGGCGCCGCCGAGTCCTCCGAGATCGTCGTCCTACGCGGCGCCGGCGAGGATTTCTGCGTCGGCCGCGAGACCATGGGCAAACGCCCGCCCGGCGCGCCCCCGGAAGCACTGGAGTTGCGCCGCCGCAACGACGTGATCTTCAACTGTTACGGCGCGTTCCGCCGTTGCGAAATCCCCGTGATCGGTGTGGTACGCGGGCGCGCCTTCGGCTTCGGCTGCGCCATTGCGGCGGTCTGTGACATCACCCTCGCCGCCGACAGCGCCAAATTTCAGGTGCCGGAGATGGCGCACAACATCATGCCGACCATGGTAATGTCGGCGCTGGTCGATCGCGTGCCGCGCAAGGCGATGACGTATCTCGTCTGGTCGACCGCGGTGATCGGCCCACAGCGCGCGCGCGAGGCCGGCATCGTCAGCGAGGTCGCTCCCGCGGCGGAGCTCGACGCGGCCGTGGACGCGCTCTGCAAGCAGATCATGGCCGCGCCGCGGCCGGCCCGCGTCGGCTGCAAGGACTATGCGCGCGCCGCGCTGGACATGGACGTCACCGGCGCCATCGACTTCGCGCGCAGCATTCACGCAGTGATCAATTCCTCGAGCGAAATGCTGCCGGCAGGCCACAAGTAGCGGGGGATCGCAGCAACAGCGCCTTCGGAGGGTGGAACCGGCAGACTTGCTTCCCCTTCCCCTTTTCTCATCGCATGCCGGCGGCGATGAACTTCTCGAGACTGATTGGATCGCCTTTGCGCGCGGGTGCGCGCGGCTCGACGCCGGCAAAGCGGCTCGCCTCGACGAACCATTGCCGGCGCGCCGGGAGCTGCCAGCGACGCTGCATCACATGGCTCGCGTCCCAGCGCACCGGCTCGTTCTCGATATCCATCACCTGGTAATGCGTATTGAAGAGCTCGATGCGGTGTCCGTCGGGATCGCGCATATAGACGAAGAGCGCGTGGCCGGGGCCATGGCGGCCGGGACCGAATTCCACGTTGGCGGCGAAGCCCATTTCGGCGGCAAGGTCGCAGACCTGGAAGAAATGATAGGACTCCGGGATCGCAAACGCCGCGTGATGGAGCCGCGGCCCATCCCCCGGGGCAAAGACAATATCGTGCGGATTGCCTTTGCGCTGCAGGAAGACGAACAGCAGGTCCTCGGTTCCGTCGGGCGAGATATACTCCGAGAGCCGAAAGCCCATGCTCATCCAAAACTCACAGGCCTTCTGCACGTCCGGGACCAGCAGCTGGAAGTGATCGAGCCGCTGCGGCACCGCACCGCGGTGCTGCGCGAAGGTGACGAGGAGGCGCGGCTTCACCTCCATGGTGGCGCAGAATTCGATCGGCGCGCCGCTTGCGTCCGTGGCATGCAGCGTTCGACCCTGATGCGCGACCTCGACCCATTTCGCCGGCAATCCAGCCTTGTCGAAAAATGCCTTCGCCTTCTCCAGATCCTCCTCGCTGAAGACGCGCATGCCGACGCGCTCGGCTTGCGGCTCGCCGCTCCCACGCTTGAGCACGAGGCTGTGGTGACAGGCCTCGGCGACGCCGCGGAGATAGAGCGTATCGCGATCCTCGTCGCTGACGATGAAGCCGAGGAGATCCACGTAAAAATTTCGGCTCGCCGCCAGGTCGCTGACCGTGAGCACCGAGTGGCTGGCGCGTGTGATGTTGAACGGCGGATTGTAGACCGGCTTCGGAATGCTCATGGCGCCCTCCAACCGACGCTATTCGAATCGGAGATGGTTCTAGAGCACGGTTCGGTGAAATGGAATCGGCCCCGAGCGGCGAACGCAGTCGCTTCCCTCTCAAATCGAAGAAAGGAAGCGCACGGCAGTCTTAAAGGCCTGACCCGTCCGCCGCCACGCTAGTGCCGCCGATTTGAAATTCCTGCACCGTGTGCCGCGAGTCCGCCTCAGGAATTTCAAATCGAAAAGCGGCACTAGAATCATAGAGTTGCTAGTGCCCTTTGGTTTTCGAAGTTCGTGCCCGAGTGTGCCGCGCTGTATCACGAACTTCGAAAACCGGGCACTAGTGGCTCATTGCACCTTGGCGGTGCTCGCCGGCTGCGCTGGCTGCTTGGCGGGCGCGCCCGCCGGGCGGGCAGTACGGTCCGGATTGCGCGGCCGTCGAATGGCGCAAAAGCCGTCCACCGCCTCCGCCACCCCGGCCGCAACGAGCGATTGGCGTTCCGGCGAGTTCATCAACAGTTCCTCGTCACGATTGATGATCGAGCCGGCCTCGAGCAGCACGGCGGGCATGTGTGTTGACTTGAGCACGATCAGCTGATCGTAGCGGTAGACGCCGACCTTGGCATCGACCAGCAATCTCTGCCGGTGACCCATGAACCTTTCGATGTAGTGTGGCGTGTATTGCAGGCCCCGCGCCTTCAACTCCTCGCCAAGCAGCCTGCCGAACTCCAGGCTTCCCTCTGGATCGGCGTTGTCGATGGAGAAAAAGATGGAGTGACCTTTGAACCGGTCGTTGAAATGACGCGCCTCGCCCTCATACTCCCAATCTTGCAGGAACGAGTCCGGCACCGAATCGTGGTGGATCGAGAGGAACAGATCCGCCCCGGACCCGTTGGCGCGCGCCACGCGATCGGACAGGCTTTTCCGCGCGGGTCCATCGGTCACCAGCAGCATCGTTTTGGCAAACCCGGCGTCGCGCAGCTTGTGCTCAACGAGCGTTGCCAGCCGCAGATTGAAATCATATTCGTAGAAGCCGCGTGCGCTGATGGCGCCCGGCACCTGCGCGGTGTGCCCGACGTCGACGACGACGCGAAAGGCCGCGCGATCGCAGGCCGAGCGGGCGGGTTTCTTCGCCGAACCGGCGGCACCTTCCGCCGATGCACAATTCCAAGCACCCAAGGCGAGCAGCAGCGCTAGGGCGAGAAACGGACCTCGTCCGGTATTCCGGCGCAAGCTCATGGAATGTGCCTTGACCCCCACGGCGGACCCAAAAGAGCAACGATCCATTTCAACAGACCGTTAATACGACTTGGGCAGCCCGAGAACTTTCTCTGCGATGAAATTGAGGATCATGTGCGGCGTAATCGGGGCAATCCGCGGGATCATGACCTCGCGCAGGTAGCGCTCGACGTGAAACTCCCTGGAATAGCCCATGCCGCCGTGGGTGAGGACGGCGGTCTCGCAGGCTTCGAAGGCAGCCTCCGCGGCCAGATACTTGGCCGCGTTCGCCTCCGCGGCGCAGTCCGCGTTGCGGTCGTAGAGGCTCGCCGCCTTCATCACCATCAGGTTGGCCGCTTCGAGATTAATCCAGCATCGCGCCAGCGGGTGCGCGATCCCCTGGTTCTGGCCGATCGGCCGGCCGAAGACGACGCGCTCGCGGGCATAGGCCGCGGCCTTCCGCAACGCCGCGAGCCCGATGCCGACCGCCTCCGCCGCGATCAAAATGCGCTCCGGGTTCATGCCGTGCAGGATCGCGCGGAAGCCCTCACCCTCGGCGCCGATGCGGTCGGCCCCGGGCACGACCATGCCGTCAAAGAACATCTCGTTCGAATCGACCGCATGGCGGCCCATCTTTTCGATCACGCGGACGGCGACGCGGCTGCGGTCGAGATCGGTGTAGAACAGGCTCAAGCCTTCGGTCTTGCGCTTGACCCGTTCGAGCGGGGTGGTGCGGGCGAGGATGAGGATTTTGTTGGCGACCTGGGCCGTGGATATCCAGATCTTCTGGCCCGAGAGAACGTAATCATTTCCCCGGCGCTCGGCGCGGACCTTGATGGCGGTGGTGTCGAGGCCGGCATTGGGCTCAGTCACGGCAAAACAGGCCTTGTCCTGTCCGGCGATCAGCGGCGGCAGCATACGCCGCTTCTGCTCGTCGGTTCCGAAGACGACGACCGGCTGCAGGCCGAAAATGTTGATGTGGACCGCGGATGCGCCGCTCATGGCGGCGCCGGATTCGGCAATCGCCTGCATCATGATGGCGGCCTCGGTGACGCCGAGGCCGGCTCCGCCGTACGCTTCCGGCATGGCAATGCCGAGCCAACCGGCCGCGGCGAGCGCGGCATGCAGCTCGTGCGGAAACTCGCCGCTGCGATCCCTGTCCAGCCAATAACTATCGTCGAACTTGAGGCAGAGCTTGCGGACCTCATCCCGGATTTGCTGCTGCTCCGCGCTCAAGGTGAAATCCATCGGCCCATCTCCTATTGTCGCTCGCTCGCAGCTTGCGCCAAGCGCGGCGACACCACCGCCTCGATCGCGGCGGCGATGGCGAGCAAGCGGCGGTCGGCGCCGTGCTCGCCGATCAGCATGAGGCCGGCTGGCGCCTCGCCCGCACGATGGCACGGCACGGAGATCGAGCAGCGGTCGAGGAAATTCGCAATCGACGGATTGCGCAGGACCAGAAAATTGGCGTGGCGGTAGGCTTCATCGGAGGCGAGATCGCCCAGCCGCGGTGCCGCCACGGTAACTGTCGGCATCACCAAAGCATCATAGGGGGCGGTGACGGCGGCAACGCGCCGGATGAAATCGGCGCGCGCATTGACGAGGTCGATGTAATCCGCGGCGTCTTGCTCTTGCCCGCGCAGGATGCGCACGAGCACGCGCGGATCGTACATCTTCTCGGCCTTGGCGATCAGCGCGCGGTGAATGGCATAGGCTTCGGGCGGGGCCAATCCGCCCTTGGCGTTGATCTGCGGCAGCTCCGCCAACTCGCGCAACGCGATATCGGTGATCCGCACGCCCGTCTTGCGCAGCGCGTCGAGCGCGGAGTCAAAGGCACGCGCGACCGCAGGCTCGACATTCTCGAGCACCATCGTCTGCGGCAGCCCCAGGCGCAATCCGGCGAGCGGAAACGGAGGGAGATCGACCGCGGGCTCGCCGGCGAGGACGGCATCGAGCGCGGCGCAGCACGCGACGGTGGCCGCCAGCGGGCCGATGGAGTCGAGCGAGGTCGAGAGCGGAAAGGCTCCCGCGGTCGGAACGCGATGCGCCGTCGGCTTGAAGCCGACGATGCCGCACAATGCCGCCGGGATGCGGCACGAGCCGCCGGTATCGGAACCGAGCGCGCCGAAGGCCATGCCGTCGGTGATCGATACCGCGGCGCCCGAGGACGAGCCGCCGGGGATGCGCCCCGCCCCGCGGTCGTAGGGGTTAAGCGGCGTGCCGTAATGCGGGTTGATGCCCAGGCCGGAGAAGGCAAACTCGGTCATGTTGGTACGCCCGATCGGAATGAGCCCGGCCGCGCGCAAGCGGGCGACCGCGGGCGCATCGCGTGTCGCCGCCTTCCCATTTTTCAGTGCAATCGAGCCCGCCGTGGTCACGTCGCCTGCGATGTCGAACAGATCCTTGATCGACACCGGAATGCCGGCAAACGGCGAAGCCGCTCCGCCGCGCGCGCGGACACGGTCATAAAAATCAGCCGCTGCGAGCGCGTCCTCTCCATAGGCCTTGAGAAAAACGCGCCGCCCTTCTCCGGATTCGTCCGCGATCCGCGCCAAACATTCCTCGACCAGGCCGCGGCTTTTGCCGCCGCGAGCGAGGTCGGTTCTGACTTGGGCGAGCGATCGCATGGCGTTGCTGCAAGGGGCTCGGTTGGCCGAGAGCTTGTTGACAGGGCGGCGTCGATGATATCAAGCCAAATGAGTACTTTCATCCGTGGCTGCTTGCGAGCCCTCCCCATCTTCGCATGCGAGGAATGATTGCTGGAGACAAAGACCATGCCGATGAACAAACCGCATCTTGAGTTCACCCGCGTCGACATGAACAACGGCTGGGCCACGCCGCCCGGCTATCCCGCAGGCATCAAGCAAAAAATTCTTGCCAGCGACCTCGACGAAACACGGAAAATGGGAAGCCGCACCCGATTGCTGCGCTTCGAACCCGGCACCTTCACCACCGCGCCGTTCGTGCACGATCATTGGGAGGAGGTCTACCTCGTTTCCGGCGACCTGATCGTCGGGAACGATCCGCAGGGAAAAGGCGGCGAACCGTTCGACGCGCCGACCTATGCCTGCCGCCCGCCGGGCGTCCACCACGGCCCATTCAAGTCGGATCGCGGCTGCCTGCTCTACGAGATCCACTACTACGACGAGAGCAAGAAGTAAGAAGACGTCATAACACCGATCAGCGAAGCGATCTGCAGGCGGAAGTCAGGCATCAACCCGGACTTCATTTCGCTTCCGGGCAGCACAAGTTCGAAAGAGGGGGGCCCCTATGCTGGCACCTGACGACAAATTGAAGCTTTCGCCAAAACCTTACCTTTCGGCAACGGGGCGCTTTGCCAGCGGCGCAGACACGCCGCGCGATTTCCTCGAGCGCTGCCTCGCCGATCTCGCCGCCCTCGAGCCCAAGATCGGCGCCTTCGTCAACCTCAACCTCGCCGGCGCACGCGCGGCAGCCGACCAATCGACCGCGCGCTGGCGCACGGGTCGGTCGCGCTCGCCAATCGACGGCATGCCGATCGGCATCAAGGACATCATCGAGACGGCCGACATGCCGACCGAGAACGGCTCGCCGCTGTTCGCCGGCTTCCGCTCCGAACGCGACGGCGCGAGCGTAGTGGCGTTACGCGAGGCCGGCGCTGTCATCGTCGGCAAGACCGTCACCACCGAATTCGCCTCGACCGAGCCGCGCGGCACGCGCAACCCGCATGACCTGCGCCGCACCCCGGGCGGATCGAGCAGCGGCTCGGCCGCGGGCGTGGCGGCGGGCATGGTGAGCACGGCCCTCGGCACCCAGGTGATCGGCTCGACCATTCGCCCAGCCAGTTATTGCGGCTGCGTCGGCTTCAAGGTGTCCGTGGGTGCACTCAATCGGGGCGGCAGTTACGACGGTTTGAGCCAGAGCTCGACCGGCGTGCTGGCGACTACATTAGAAGACGCCTGGCAGGTCGCGTACGAGATCGCCATTCGCGCCGGCGGCGATCCCGGCTACCCCGGTCTGTACGGGCCACCCACGACGCCGCCGCCACGAAAACCGCGCCGGCTTGCATTCCTCGAAACCGCGGGCTGGGCTGCCGCCTCGCCGGCCGCCAGAGCCGCCATGGCCGATGCGCTCGCCCGCCTCAAGGCTGCCGGCATCGACGTTCTCACACGCCAATCCCATGCCACCGTCGCCGCGGCTGATGCCGCAATCGCCCAGGCGCGGCCACTCTCCATGCGGATCAACACCTGGGAGTGGCGCTGGCCGCTCAATACGTACCGCGACCGCGATGCGAGCAAGATCAGCCGCGTCATGCTGGCTCGCCTCGCTGAGGCCGAAGCGATGAGCCTTGACGACTATCGCAAGGATCTCGCCCAGCGCGACAAAGCACGTGCGCTCTACGCCGGATTGGCGGCGGAATGCGATGCCTGCGTGAGCCTGTCTGCGCCCGCCGCCGCGCCGCTCGGCCTCGAATCGACGGGTGACCCGAACTGCACTTCGCATGTGTCGTTGCTCGGCATCCCGGCGATTTCGCTTCCCCTGCTGCAGGACGAGGGGCTGCCGCTCGGCTTGCAAGTGACGGGATTCGTCGACGGCGATGAGCAAGCATTCGCCGCGGCGGCGGCGATCAAGTCTTTGTTCTAGGCAGGAGTGTCGCGCGCAACGCAGCCCCTCGCCGCGCGTCCGGCACCGTGAGTTGGCGGAGGCGCCGATGGACGATCAAACAGGCGAGCGTGCGTTGAGCGCGCTCGGGCGCTATCGCGACGGCCCGCCCACGCATCCGCGCACCTACGCCGACCTGCACGAGCACGTTCTCGCGCTTGCGCGTGCGGGGCTGCTCGTCATCGTCGACGAGCCAATCAACAAAGACACCGAAATGCACCCGTTGGTGCGCTGGCAGTATCGTGGCGGCATTGCCGAGCCGGAGCGCAAGGCATTCCTGTTCACCCAGCCGACGGATTCCAAGGGCCGGCGCTTCGATATCTCCGTGTTGGTCGCGGGCCTGGCGGCAAACCGCGAGGTCTATCGCCTCGGTTTCGCCAAGCCGCTCGAGGAGATCGGCCAGGCCTGGATCAAGGCCATGGCCGATCCCATTGCGCCGCGGTTGGTTACTGAGGCGCCGTGCCAAGAGGTGGTCGTGACCGGCGCCGATCTGGAGCGCGACGGCAACGGACTGGACGGTCTGCCGGTGCCGATCTCGACGCCAGGGTGGGACAACGCGCCCTACCTCTCGGCCGGCCATTACATCACCAAAGATCCCGACAGCGGCGTGCAGAACGTCGGCAACTACCGCG
>DASSGH010000008.1:0-136292 GCA_035693615.1 Xanthobacteraceae bacterium | reverse complement strand
GTGAGCCGCTTCGCAGTGAAGATCGAGCAGGCTGCTGAGCGCCGAACCAGCAGTCACCCTAAGTAAGTGCACCTTCGAAGAATGCCGAATTTGTCGCTCGGCGGCATCAAGGATGCCCGCGTGCCTCGCCGACGCGATTTTCCCAGTCATGGAGTCCATGCTTGTCCGCATACGTTTATTGGACATCCGTTGGACACCAACCCGCGGCTTTCCACTAAGTATTTGATTTAACGAGCGCTCCCTAGGGGACTCGAACCCCTGTTTTCGCCGTGAGAGGGCGACGTCCTGGGCCGCTAGACGAAGGGAGCCGGCGGAGAAGCTCCGGAGATAGCGCCGATCACCGCCGCGCGCAAGGAGCACCCCGCGCCCAGGATAAAGGCCGCAAATCGGCGGTCTGGCGTCCGGCGGCGAAGCGCGCGCACATCCATCCAATCTAATCCATCCGGAACCGCGTCGCCTTCGCGACCGGCCCCCATTGCCGCAATTGCTGTGCGATCACCGCCGCAAAGTCGTGTGGCGAGCCGCCGGTCGGTTCGATGCCGGCGCTTCGAAGGTCCGCGCGAACTTCAGGCGTTTCGAGAGCTTCGTTGATTTCGCCGTTGAGTCTCGCCACCACCTCGGCGGGAATGCCGGCGGGGCCGAAAAGTCCGTAGTGCGTGACCGTGGTCAAGCTCGCCAAGCCGCACTCGATCATGGTGGGAACGTCGGGAAGCTCGGCGCTGCGCGTTGGGCTCGTCACTGCGAGCGCTTTGATGGTGTTTTCTCGGATCAACTGCAGGAGCGTCGCCCCGGCGCCGAAGTTCATATCGACGCGGCCGCCCAACATATCGGTGATGGCCTGCGCCCCACCGCGATAAGGAATGCTGACGATATCGGTCCGCGTGGCGGTCTTGAACGCTTCGCCGATCAGATGCGGCAGCGTCCCTTGCCCAAACCCGAAGTTCAGCTTGCCAGGATTGCGTCTTGCGTAGGCGATGAACTCCTGCAGCGTATTCGCCGGAGTTCTCGCCGAGACAACCAACACGAGGGATGTCGTTCCGACCGCAACAATGGGCGCGAAGTCCCGGATCGGATCGTAAGCAATGCCGTCAGCAACAAACTGAGCGATGACGTGCGTCGGCGTATTGGTAAAGAGCAAGGTGTAGCCGTCGGGGGCCGATGTCGTGACCGCTTTCAAGCCGACCAGCGTGCCGCCACCGGGCCGGTCGTCGACGATGACGGGCTGTTTCACGCGCAAGGCGAGGACCGGAGCGACTGCCCGTGCGAAGGTATCGTTGGGAGAGCCAGCCGTGTACGGCACGATGACCTTGATCGATCTCTCGGGATACGAGGACTCGGCGCGGCCCGAGCCGATGAGGGCGGCGGCCAAGCGGCCCGTCGCCGCACACACCAGACATCGCCTCGTCACGGCGGCTTGCATCGCCTCGGTCCTCGCCGCCCGTCATGGGAGGTCATGCCGATCCCTTAAAGGGCCGAACACGTTCACCGCTGGATGGATCAGGGTTCAGCCGCAAATTTGAGCTTGCCCGCGGGCTTGAGCGTCTTGGCATCGAAGATGCGGATCTCGATTGTACCGCCCACATCGATGGTCACCATAATGCGATCTTCGGCAATCGCCGTCGCGACGACGCGCGCGCCCTTCGGCAACAGTGCCGTGACCTCCGCCGGCGCGCTTCCCTCGGCCTTGAAAACGCGATAGCCGATGACGCCGAACACGGCGGCGATCGCCACCAGCGTGGTGGCGCCGGAGATCAGCATCAGCCAGCGCACCTTGGCGACGATGCGCGCGGCCGCGGGATCGAGTGGTGCTTTATCGTCCGCCGACGGATTGCTCTGGGCCATGACGCAGCGGCGCAGCGAAGAACTGACAGTCGCCGCCGAGGACGCCGGCGAGCGGCTCGACCGCGTGCTGGCAGAGCGCGTGGCCGAGCTGTCGCGCTCGCGCCACAAGGCGCTGATCCTGGCGGGTCGCGTCGCGATCGACGGCGCCACGATCTGCGATCCCGGTCATCGCGTCAACGCCGGGGACAGCATCGTGCTCGAGCTTCCGCCCGCCGAGGACACCGCGATCGCGCCCGAGGACATTGCACTCGACGTGGTGTTCGAGGACGCAGAACTCATCGTCATCGACAAGCCGGCCGGACTCGTCGTGCATCCCGCCGCCGGCAACTGGACCGGCACGCTGGCCAACGCGCTCGTGGCCCATTGCGGCGCAAGCCTCATCGGGGTCGGCGGCGTCAAACGGCCCGGCATCGTGCATCGGCTCGACAAGGACACCAGCGGCCTCATGGTGGTGGCCAAGACGGAGCGCGCCCACCGCGCGCTCAGCCGCCAATTCGCCGAGGGAGGCCGCGGCAAGGCGCTGCGTCGCGGCTACCTGGCCCTCGTGTGGGGCGCGCCGGAGCGGCCGCGCGGCAGCATCGACAAGCCCCTCGGCCGGCATCCCCACGCGCGCGAGAAGATGGCCGTGCGCGCTAACGGCCGCGCCGCGGTGACCCATTGGGAAGTGCTCGAACGCTATCCCTGCCGCGATGGGACACTGGTGGCGAGCCTCATCGCCTGCCGGCTGGAGACCGGACGGACCCACCAGATACGCGTCCACCTGGCGTCGATCGGTCACCCTCTCCTCGGCGATAAGGTCTATGGCGGCGGCTTCAAGACCAAGGCGAATCAGCTCTCCGATGACGCCAAAGCCGCGCTGGAAGCCCTTGGCAGACAGGCACTTCATGCCTATTTGTTGGTTGTCGAACACCCATCGCAGGGCACGAATCTGGAGTTCCGCTCGGAACTACCGGACGATTTCTTACGTTTACGCCATAGCCTCGGTGCGCAGGGCGCAAGAGCTTGAGCAAATGTTCAAGCCGACGCAAGGGCTTAGGCGGACACGGAAGAGTCACGGTGACGTGACGCCGAGTTAACTTTGTTCGTACCCCCTCGTCCTGTAGTGTTGCGCCCGCGATTAGACTTCGCGGTCGCAGCATGACGAGCACCGTCGGCTCGGGGAGCGGCGGTGTGCTCTGCCCGCCGGTCACCGGGGGCAAACTTTGGAGGGCGCTATAATGGCCCGCGCTGCAGTTTTGCCAATTTTGACGGCCGAATCCGGCCTTACCCGATATCTTGAGGAGATCCGGCGGTTCCCGATGCTGGAACCGCAGGACGAATTCATGCTGGCCAAGCGCTGGCGCGAGCACGGCGACCGCGATGCGGCGCACAAACTCGTCACCAGCCATTTGCGCCTGGTCGCCAAGATCGCCATGGGTTACCGCGGCTACGGTCTGCCGATCTCCGAAGTCATTTCCGAAGGCAATGTCGGGCTGATGCAGGCGGTCAAGCGCTTCGAGCCGGACAAAGGCTTCCGCCTCGCCACTTACGCCATGTGGTGGATCAAGGCGGCGATCCAAGAGTACATCCTGCGCTCCTGGTCGCTGGTGAAGATGGGCACCACCGCCAATCAGAAGAAGCTCTTCTTCAACCTGCGCAAAGCCAAGAGCAAGATTTCGGCGCTCGAAGAGGGCGACCTGCGTCCCGACCAGGTCAAGCTCATCGCCAAGCGGCTTGGCGTGACCGAGCAGGACGTGGTCGACATGAATCGCCGTCTCGGCGGCGACGTGTCCCTCAACGCCCCCATCCGCGACGATGGCGATTCCGGCGAATGGCAGGATTGGCTTGTCGACGACGTCTCCAACCAGGAGACGCGGCTGGTGGAAGACGAGGAATCGGATAACCGGCGAAAGGCGCTCGGCGAAGCGCTCTCGGTGCTCAACGAGCGCGAGCGGCGTATCTTCGAGGCGCGTCGGCTCGCCGACGATCCGGTCACGCTCGAGGATCTGGCATCCGAGTTCGGCGTCTCTCGCGAGCGCGTGCGGCAGATCGAGGTGCGCGCTTTCGAGAAAGTGCAGCGTGCGGTGAAGAACCGCCTCACGGCGATGGAAAGCCGTCCCAACGCGCCGGTACTGCACGCGCATTGAGACAGCGCTTTTCTGCGTCATGCCGGGGCAGAAGCGCGTCGAAGACGCGCGTAGACGCGCTTATGGCCCGGGCATCCATCGGGAAACGTTTTGCGCAAAGTGATGGATTGCCGGGTCACGCCCGGCAATGACTCCGCGACTACTGCTTCCAGGCCTTGAACGCGTCGGCGAAGACCTGCTCACCGGGCGTGCCTTTTTCCAAGGCCAAGATCGCGCGGCGGTTGTTGTTGTAAACCACCGGGATGTCGAACCAGCTCCGTTCCTTAAGCAATTGGATGTTGCGTTCCTTGTCGGCCTCCGCGTTCGACAGGCCGATCAGATAGAAGCCGGGCGTGACCTTGACCGCGAGGCCGGCGAGCGGGACCCCGCGCGTCTGCTCGGCCTGCTTCATCAGGATACCGGGAACGTTGGAGATGCCGCCGGCGGGGAAGTCCGCCGGTAGCTTGAACATGATCTCGACCGTGTGGGTCGCGGGCAGCCCCTTGTCGGTATTGCGGCGCAGCGACCAGGTCATCGCGAGCTTGCGTTCCGGCACCTCGACGTCCGCGCGAATGGCGAGCTCAGGCGGCTGTCCGGGACCCGGCGTGATAGTCTCGGTCCGCCAGATGGCCGAACCGACGAAGCGCTTTCCGTTGGGATCGGCGGGATCCTCCTCATACAGCACCACTTTCTGCGCGGCCGTGACACCTGGTTGCGCCCCGGGGGCCGGCGTCGGCGCGGTCTGCGGGCTGCCCGGCTCGATACGATCGGTGATCTTCGGCCGTGTCGCCGCTGGAGGCGGCGGCGCCTCGCGTGCGGTCTCGACGGCCGGCGCGCGGAACGAGCGGTAGAGCGCGAGCATATTCGGCCACTGCCATACGGCGATGCCGGCGAGCGCGACGACGATGGCTGCCGCGGCGAGACTCTTGATCAGCGGGCGATACGAGCGGCGCGGCGCGACGTCGTCCTCATAGTCGTCGTAGGCGTACTCGTCGTCGGCCGCATGGGTTGACGCGTTGGCGTCCGGGGCAAGCGGATGCGCATCGTCGAGCGCGAATGACGACTCCAGCATCGGCTGTGAGAAATCCTCGCGCGAACGGCTCTCCCGCGCCTCCCGCGGAGCGAACATGCGGTCTTCTTGCGCCTCTTCGACCACGCGTTCCCGCGGGAGCTGCGGCTCGAAGCGCCGCGGCTCGGACTGGTCGAACTGGGGCTCCTCCTGCGCATGCTGGCCCACATCAATCTCCGAGGTGGGCGCAGCGGCCGGCTCGCCCCTTGCGCGCTCGGCTTTCTCCGCACGCGACGCGCCAAGGGCCGCCGCAGGGATGCCGCGGAAAAGATCCAACAGCGAGCGGCGTTCGCCTGCGCCGCGGCGTTGCGGCTCCGGTTCCGGCGGCGGCTCCGGCGCTGACGGCCGGTCGAACATCGACTCGGGTTGCTGCGGCTCGTTCATGCCGCGCGGCAATGCCGGCTCCGGCCTGCGCGCGATGTCGTCCGGCGCAGCGGCACGCTCTGCCGCAACCGGCGGCAGACTGGCGGCGCGCGGCGCCCGCGGCTCGACGTCGTCCGCTCGGCGCGGATCGGGCTCGATCGAACGCGCCTTTGCTGGCTCCTCCCATTGGCGCGACTGGCGCAGCTTGGCCGCCGGCATGCGCCGCGAGGCTTCCACGAACTGTCGCGCCGATTCGGCTTCCACTTTGCGGATCGATTCCTCGAGCGCGAGGCGCTCGCGGGTGATGTCGGACTCATCCAGCGCCGGCGTCACCCCGCGCAATTGCGCGAGCAGAGCCGCGCGCGCGCGATCGTAGATCGCGCGGCGATTCTCGCCGCTGTTCTTTTCAAGCGCGCCGACCGCGCGGGAAATCAGAGGGTAATAGTCGGCCATCGGAGTACTCGTTCCGGCTGCAGCATTGCGCCTGGTTGTCAGGCCTCGAACGGGTTTTGCATCAGAATGGTGTCCTCGCGCTCGGGGCTGGTCGACAACAGCGCGACCGGGCAGCCCACCAGTTCCTCGACGCGGCGCACGTATTTGATCGCCTGTGCCGGCAGCTGCGCCCAGGACCGCGCCCGCGCGGTCTCCGCCTCCCAGCCTTCGACGGCCTCGTAGATCGGCTCGACCTCAGCCTGGGCGTGCTCGCCCGCCGGCAGATAGTCGATGTCCCGACCATCAAGGCGGTATCCCACACAAACCTTAAGTTCTCTCAAACCATCCAGGATGTCGAGCTTGGTCAGAGCCAAGCCGTTGATGCCGCTGGTGCGTACGGTCTGCCGTACGAGTACGGCATCGAACCAGCCGCAGCGCCGCGGCCGACCGGTCACGGTGCCGAATTCGCGTCCGCGGTCCCCGAGCAGGCGGCCGATGTCGTTGTCCTGCTCGGTGGGGAACGGTCCCTCCCCCACCCGGGTGGTATACGCCTTGCAGATGCCGAGCACATAGCCGATCGACCCCGGGCCGAGTCCCGAGCCGGTGGCCGCTTGGGCCGCGACGGTGTTGGACGAGGTCACGAATGGGTAGGTGCCGTGATCGATGTCGAGCAGCGCGCCCTGCGCGCCTTCGAACAAGATGCGCTTGCCCTCGCGACGCTTGTGATCGAGGAGCGACCACACCGAATCGACGTAAGGCAGTACGCGCGAGGCGACGCTCTCGAGCTGCTCGCGAACGGCGGCGACGCCCACTTCCTTGAGTCCCAGCCCGCGTCGCAGGGCGTTGTGATGGGCCAGCAGGCGCTCGATCTTACGCCCGAGCGCCAGCGGATCGGCCAGATCCATGACGCGGATGGCGCGCCGACCGACCTTGTCCTCATAGGCGGGACCGATGCCGCGCCGGGTGGTGCCGACGCGCGTGAGCGCATTCGAGGATTCGCGAATCGCGTCGAGTTCCTGGTGTAGCGGCAGGATCAAGGTCGCGTTCTCGGCGATGCGCAGGCTCTCGGGCGTGACGTCGACCCCCTGCCCCTTGAGGCGGTCGATTTCCTCAAGCAGCGCGAACGGATCGATGACCACCCCATTGCCGATCACAGAAAGCTTCCCCGGTCGCACGACCCCGGACGGCAGCAGCGACAGCTTGTACGTGATTCCATCGATAACCAGCGTGTGACCCGCATTATGTCCACCCTGGAAACGAACCACGATGTCCGCTTGCTCGGACAGCCAATCGACGATCTTGCCTTTCCCCTCGTCCCCCCATTGGGACCCAACCACGACCACATTGGCCATGAGGCGGCTTTCCTCCGCGTCGGCGGTGCCCGGGACAATATCGAAGCGACAAAGGCATTCCCCGCCATTCGGACCCCGGATCAGGGGCTCATAACGCTCCAGGCGAGTTAACGCGGCCGCAGCGGAGCTTGCCGTCGCAGCCCAACTGCCTGATTTTGCGGGTCTTATTCACCCCTTGCCGTCGCCCACCCTCAGCACAGCGAATGAATTGGCTCTCTCCAAGGCAATCTTGCGGCAACATCGCGGCGGTAAGGATTTTGCCCCGTCGTCGTCTGCGGCCGAATACCGCGCTGGGCCCTCGACACGGGTCGAACCGCCGCAGCGACGGGGGCCTTTCGCTGGGCGCTGGGGCCGACACCAAGCGCTGAGGGAACAATCAATCCCGAATGTGAACCAGTTCACATCGGCCGGCGGCGTTGTGTTTCATCTTTGAGCTCCCAAAGAGCTGGAGGGAGTCATGGAAAGCAGGACGCAAGTCGCCCACTACGCCGCCACGATGACGCGGGAGCTCTGCCGCATGTGCCGCAAAGTCGAACTGGACGATCTGGCGTATCTGCTGGAAGTCGCGGCCGCCGAGGCAGCGAGGGTGAGGGCAACCAACGGCTCGACGCAAACCGAGATTCATTCACTGCACGCGCAAACCGGTTGAGGCGGGGCACTCAGAATTTCAGCGGTCGCGCCTGCTGCACCTGCGGTAGCGCGCGCACGGCGGCGAGCACTTGCGGGGGCAAGTCGCCGTCGATCTCGATCAGCGCAACAGCGTTGCCGCCGGGCGCATCGCGGCCGACATGAAAGGTGGCGATGTTGATGCCGGCGTCTCCCAGCGTCGACGAGAAACGCCCGATGAAGCCGGGCTTGTCCAGATTGGTGATGTAGATCATCGACCGGCCGAACCCCGCGTCCATGCGGATGCCTTTGATGTTGACGATGCGCGGCCGGCCGTCAGCGAACACCGTGCCCGATACGGAGCGCGTCTGGCGCTCGGTCACCACCGTCACCGTGATCAGGTTGCCGTAGTCGCCCGCCGCGGCGCGCGTCATCTCCTCGATCACAATGCCGCGCTCCTTAGCGACGATTGGCGCGGAGACGACGTTGACCTCCTGCAGCATGGGCCGCAACAGGCCGGCAATGGCGGCCGAGGTCATCGCCTTGGTGTTCATGCCGGCGACGTCTCCTTCGTAGGAGAGCTGCGCCTTGAGGATGCCGGTTTCCGTCAATTGCCCGGCGAATGAGCCGAGCTTTTCCGCCAGCTCGATGAAGGGCCGCAGCCGCGGCGCTTCCTCGGCGCTGATCGAGGGGAAATTGACCGCATTGGAGATCGCGCCGCGCAGGAGGTAGTCCGACATCTGCTCGGCGATTTGCAGCGCGACGTTTTCCTGCGCCTCGGTGGTGGCGGCTCCGAGATGCGGCGTGCACACCACGTTGGGATGGCCGAACAGCGGATTCTCGGTCGCCGGCTCCTCGGTGAAGACGTCGAAGGCCGCGCCGGCCACGTGCCCGGAATCGAGCGCGGCGCGCAACGCCTCCTCATCGACCAGTCCGCCGCGCGCGCAATTGACGATGCGCACGCCTTTCTTCATCGCCGCGATCGACCTGGCGTCAATGATGCCTTTCGTCTTCTCCGTGAGCGGCGTGTGCAAGGTCACGAAATCCGCGCGCCTGAGCAGTTCGGTGAGATCCACCTTGTCCACGCCGAGCTCCGCCGCCCGCTCGGGCGAGAGGAACGGATCATAGGCGATCACTTTCATCTTCAGGCCGATCGCCCGGTTGACCACGATTGAGCCGACATTGCCGCAGCCGATCACGCCGAGCGTCTTGTTGGTGATCTCCACTCCCATGAAGCGGTTCTTTTCCCACTTGCCGGCCTGCGTGGAGGCGTCCGCCTGCGGGATTTGCCGCGCGAGTGCGAGCATCAGCGTGATCGCGTGCTCGGCCGTGGTGATCGAATTGCCGAACGGCGTATTCATGACGATCACGCCCTTGGCGGTCGCGGCGGGAATGTCGACGTTGTCGACGCCGATACCGGCGCGCCCGATCACTTTGAGCCGCTTCGCCTTCTCCAAAACCTTGGGGGTGACTTTGGTCGCCGAGCGGATCGCCAGCCCGTCGAACTCACCGATGACCTGCGCAAGCCTCTCTTTGTCGGCGCCGAGCTTCGGCTGGAAATCGACCTCGATGCCGCGATCCTTGAAGATCTGAACAGCGGCGGGGGAGAGCGCATCGGAGATGAGAACGTTGGGAGACATGGCTGCTTCGCTTTATCGCTGTCAGCGTCCGCGCAAGCGCACGAGCGCAGTCCGATTTGCAGTCGTCACGCCGCTTTCGGCAGCGCGTCCTTGCTCTTGGCGAAGGCCCAGTCGAGCCACAGCGTGAGCGCCTCGACATCGGCCCGCTCCACGGTCGAGCCGCACCATATGCGCAAGCCCGGCGGCGCATCACGATATGCGGCGATGTCGTAGGCGATGGCTTCCTTCTCCAACGCGGCGGCGATGCCCTTGACGAAGGACGCCTGCGCGTCGGGCGCAAGCTTTGCCACCGACGCGTCGACCACCTTCAGGCACACCGAGGTGTTGGATCGCAGCGCAGGATCACGGGCCAGGAATTCGATCCACGGCGTCGCCGCGACCCAATCCGCGATCACCTTGGCGTTGGCGTCGGCGCGCGCGATCAATGCCTTGAGGCCGCCGATCGATTTTGCCCAGGCAAGCGCGTCGAGATAGTCCTCGAGGCAGAGCATCGAAGGTGTGTTGATGGTCTCGCCTTCGAAGATGCCCTCGTTGAGCTTGCCGCCTTTGGTGAGACGGAAGATTTTGGGCAATGGGCGGGGGGGTGCATAGGATTCCAACCGCTCGACCGCGCGCGGCGAGAGGATCAACATGCCATGCGCGGCTTCCCCGCCGAGCGCCTTCTGCCAGGAGAACGTCACGACGTCGAGCTTCGGCCAGTCGAGCTGCTGGGCGAAGCAGGCGGAGGTGGCGTCGCAGATCGACAGACCGACGCGATCGGCGGCGATCCAATCCGCGTTCGGCACCCGCACGCCGGAGGTGGTGCCGTTCCAGGTGAAGATCACGTCGCAAGCCGGGTTGACCTTGGCAAGGTCGGGAAGCTCCCCGTAAGCGGCCTTGAGCACCGTCACGTCCGGGAGCTTGAGCTCCTTGGTGATATCGCTTGCCCAGCCTTCGCCGAAGGATTCCCACGCGAGCACCGTGACCGGACGCGTGCCCAGCATGGACCACAGCGCCATTTCGACCGCGCCGGTGTCGGAGGCCGGCACGATGCCGATGCGGTACGTGGCGGGGACTTCGAGCACTTCGCGCGTCAGATCGATCGCGCGTTTGAGCTTCGCTCTGCCGATTTTCGAGCGGTGCGAGCGTCCGAGAACCGCGTCGGTGAGCGCGGAGAGGCTCCAGCCGGGGCGCTTGGCGCAAGGACCCGAGGAGAAGTGCGGAACGAGCGGCCGCACGGTCGGCATCGCATTGCTCATGATCTACCCTTCCAGATAGGCGCCCCTCGGTGGGGAGGGGTGTCCCGCGGCCGGACATACGGAACGGGCCGCGCCCCGTCAAGCGGCGGCCGCGCTCGGGACGCGCACGAAAAATGGGCGGGGGCGGTTCGCTCAGCACGCAAACGCGCAGACGAACCGTCGGTCGGTCAATCCGAGTGGTCGTCGTCGGTGTCGCCGATGTGGTACTGGGCGTAAAGCTCGAGGCCGAGCTTGGCGACGAGGTCGAGCTGCGTCTCGAGGTAATCGATGTGCTCTTCCTCGTCGTGCATGAGCTTTTCGAAGAGGTCGCGGGTGACATAGTCCCTGACGGCATGGCAATGCGTGGCGGCCTCTTGGTAGAGCGCGCGCGCCGACATCTCCGCCGCAAGATCGCAGTCGAGCACCTCCCTCACGTTCTGCCCGATGCGAAGCGGATCGATCACCTGCATATTGGGAAAGCCGTCGAGGAAGATGATGCGCACGACGAGCTTGTCGGCGTGTTGCATTTCCTCGATCGATTCCTGGCGCCATTTCTTGGCCAGTGCACGATAGCCCCAGTTGTCCAACAGCCGGTAATGCAGCCAGTACTGGTTGATGGCGGCGAGCTCGTGCCGCAGGCCGCGATTGAGGTATTCGATGACCCGTGCGTCGCCCTGCATGGTGTAAATCCCCTGCGCTCAACCGGCCGCGATTGCCAATTGCCGGTTCAGAGTGCCTATAAAAAGGCGGGCGCGACAAGGGGATTGCGCCCCATCGAGGGGCTAGCGGAAGTTCATTCAGCGGCGGTGGCGGTTGCCGGACAACCGGCGCAGGCGGCCGCCGCAGTGGCCTCGTCCATGATGCGGCGGATGGTGCGCGCGCAGCGGCCGCACTGGGGGCTGCAGCCGAGGCAGCCATAGACCTGCCCCGCGTTTCGTGGCGCCGTAGCGTGGCCGAGCGCCGTGCGCACGTCGTGGTCGCTTAGCACGTTGCAAGAACAGACGATCATGGAGGGGAGCTGTTCCCGGGTGTTAGTCCTTTATGTAACTGTCGATACATGAGAGTGCGGCGGGAGGCAAAAACAAAACGCTGATTTTGTAGCTATTCCAATGTGGGCCGGAGCCACCGCGGCGCGGCGCGTGCGTTTTTGCAAGCGGTAGCAATCGGATAGAGAAAAACGAACGAGCCCTAGGGAGCTGCCTGCTCAGGCAGCACTGTTGAGGGCGTCGACGATGCCGTCCACCACCTCCTCGATGAGCACCTTGTCGTCACCCTCGCCCATGACGCGGATCACCGGCTCGGTGCCCGACGACCGCACGATCAGCCGGCCATGACCGTCGAGACGGGCCTGCGCGTCTTTGATGGCATTGCGCACCTTGACGCTCTCGAGCGGCTTGCCGCTCCGGTAACGCACGTTCTTGAGCACTTGTGGCAGCGGATCGAAGCGGTGGCAGACGCTCGACACCGGCTGCTCCTGCTTCTTGACCACCGCCAAAACCTGGAGCGCGGTAAGCAACCCATCGCCGGTCGTGGTGTAATCGGACAGGATGATGTGGCCCGACGCCTCGCCCCCGACGTTGAAGCCGTGCGCACGCATGTGTTCGAGCACGTAGCGGTCGCCGACCGGCGTGCGCGCGAGCGACATCTCCAGTTTCCCGAGATAACGCTCGAGCCCGAGATTGGACATGACGGTGGCGACGACGCCCGGCTTGGCCAGGCGGCCGTCAGCCTTCCAACTTTCCGCGATCACCGCCAGCAACTGGTCGCCATCGACGATGTGCCCGCGCTCGTCGACGATGAGCACGCGGTCGCCATCACCGTCGAGCGCGATGCCGATATCCGCGCGCATTTCCTTCACCTTGCGGCAAAGCGGGGCGGGTTCGGTCGAGCCGCATTCGCGATTGATGTTGAAGCCATCGGGCTCAACCCCGAGCGTGATCACCTCGGCCCCCAGCTCCCACAATGCCTGCGGTGCAACCTTGTAGGCCGCGCCATTGGCGCAATCCACCACCACGCGTAATCCATCGAGCGAGAGGTTGCGCGGCAGCGTTCGCTTGGCGAACTCCACGTACCGCCCCTGCCCGTCGTCGATGCGCCTGGCGCGGCCGAGGTCCGCGCTCTTCGCCAACATCTTGACCAGTTCGGAGTCGACCAGCTCTTCGATCTTGTATTCGACCTCGTCGGACAGCTTGAAGCCGTCAGGCCCGAACAGCTTGATGCCATTGTCGTCGTAGGGATTGTGCGAGGCGGAGATCATCACGCCGAGATCGGCGCGCATGGAGCGCGTGAGCATGGCGACGGCGGGGGTTGGCATGGGACCTGTCTGGAATACGTCCAGCCCGACCGAGGTGAAGCCGGCCACCAGCGCCGTCTCGATCATGTAACCGGAGAGACGGGTGTCCTTGCCGATCAGCACGCGGTTGCGATAATCGCCGCGGCGAAAGACCAACCCCGCCGCCTGCCCCACCTTGAGCGCCAGTTCCGGGGTAATGCTCCCATTGGCACGACCGCGGATGCCATCGGTCCCAAAGTACTTTCGAGCCATGTTTCCCCATCCCCGCGAGCGGCGACGTTGCCCACCGAAGGATAGGTCAATTGCCTGAGATCTTCAAAGAAAACGAGGGCTTTCCGCGGGTATGGATAAGGGTCGCGGCACCGACTGGCGTGGTGCTCCTAAGCGGCTGGTTTTGCTATTCTCTCCCGGCCTTGCGGTGCGAGGGCACGGGCTGAGTGACGTTGACCGGATCGGACGCGGGAAAGCTGTCCTCGAGCCCCCTTCTCGAGCGAGCGCTCGAGCCTGCGTTGGCGCGCCTCCTCGCGACTACGCTTAGCCTTGTCGTCGGGCTCCCCCTCGGCGGTGTGTTTCGGCTCTGCCATGCATCTCTCTCCCGCCAAGCGGCGCACGCGCGGCTCCTGCGGGTAACAACGCCCCGACCGTGGCCTGCGTTTCGGGTCCGGGCGCCTAGGACTCGGCGATCAGGCGGCTTTCCCCCGCTCCTGATTGCTCTTCCCTGGTTCGTGATCGTGCTACAAATCGCGGCCATGCGGAGCGTGGCTTGCATCGAGGACCTGCGTCGGACGGCAGCCCGCAAGGTGCCGCGCGCCTTCTTCGAATACGCCGAGGCCGGCTCCTACGGGGAGGGGACGCTGCGCGCGAACCGCGCAGACCTCGAAGACATCAAGCTGCGCCAGCGCGTGCTCGTCGATGTCTCGCAACGCGATCTCGGCACGACCATCATGGGCGAGCGGGTTTCGTTGCCGCTGGCACTCGCGCCAATCGGCCTCTGCGGCATGCAGCACGGCGACGGAGAAATTCTGGCCTGTCGGGCGGCGCAGGCAGCCGGCATTCCGTTCACGCTCTCCACCATGTCGATTTGCTCGATCGAGGACGTGGCGCAGGCGGTCGACAAGCCGTTCTGGTTTCAGCTCTACGTGATGAAGGACCGCGGCTTCATCCGCGCGCTGATCGAGCGCGCGGCGGCGGCAAAATGCAGCGCGCTGATGCTCACTGTGGACCTTCAGGTGCTCGGCCAACGCCACTGTGATCTCCGCAACGGCATGACGGTGCCGCCGCAGATCAGGCTCGCCAACATCGTCGATATCGCGACCAAACCGGCGTGGGCGCTATCGGTCCTGCGCGGCAAGCGCAAGACCTTCGGCAACCTCGCCGGGCATGTGCGCGGCATGGAAAACGTAAATTCGCTGGCGCAATGGACCTCGAGTCAATTCGATCCGACGTTGAACTGGAAGGACGTCGAGTGGATCCGCGGGCTGTGGCCAGGCAAGCTCATCCTCAAGGGCGTCCTCGACGTGGAGGATGCCCGCATTGCCGCCAAGACCGGCGCCGGCGCCCTCGTGGTCTCAAATCACGGCGGCCGCCAACTCGACGGCGCGCCCTCCTCCATCTCGGCGCTGCCCAAAGTGGTCGATGCGGTGGGCGACGTCATCGAGGTGATGTTCGACGGCGGCATCCGCTCCGGGCAAGACGTGCTGCGCGCGCTCGCGTGCGGTGCGCGCGCCTGTCTGATCGGCCGCTCTTACATCTATGGTCTCGGTGCCGGCGGCGAGGCGGGAGTGGCCGCGGCGATCGACATCCTCGCCCGCGAACTCGATGTGAGCATGGCGCTCTGCGGCGTGAAGAGTGTGCGCGACGTGGACCGCAGCATCATTGCCCAGCCGTAGGGCCGAGAGCGACCGCGGGGGGATAGTGGCGGCCCGGGGATCCGCAGGTTGCGTGGAAACAGCCTTCCCTTAATAGCTTAGTTGGGCGCTTGACGCCGTCGGCGGGCTCGGGAATCAATAGAACAAAGCATGAACAAGCTTGGCCTCTCTAGCCCATGGCAACCGGACGATTGAACTCTTCTTCTGTTGCACAGCCAGCAGCCCGCATCGATCAGCTGCGCCGGCAACTCTGCGCGCTGGAAGCGCCAGGCGGCCATACCGGCGAATACGGCGCACTGCTTGCGCTCGGCAACCCGGCGATCGACGGCGCGCTCGGCGGCGGGTTCGGTTCGAGCGCGCTGCACGAAATCGCCGCCGCGCGGGAGGCGGAAGTCGCCGCCGCCAGCATCTTCGCGCTCGCGCTCGCGGCGCGAATGACATCGCGGCGCAGAGCACCGCCCGCGATCCCCAATTCATGGCAGGCGCGCGAGCACGATGGCGCGATTTCGGTTCCCGCTGCGGGACGAAACGTGATCTGGATCGCCGAGGACCTCTCGCTCGTTGAGAATGGCGCGCTTTACGGCCTTGCTGTCGAGGGGATCGGGATTGCTCCCGAGCAGCTGATCACGGTTGCCGCTGCTCGCACGCGTGACGTGCTTTGGGCGATGGAGGAGGCACTACGCTGCCGCGCCGTCGGAATGGTGATCGGCGAAATGCGGCCGCGCGGCATCGACCAGGTGGCGACGCGGCGGCTTGCGCTTGCGGCCGCAGCCGGCAGCGCGCTCGGGTTGATCTTGTACACCGCGCCGGACGACGCACCCTCCGCCGCCGTCACGCGCTGGATCATCGGCGCGGCATCTTCGCTCAATGTCGAGCGCGGTCACGGCATCGGCCCGCCGCGTCTTGTCGCGCGTCTCGTGCGCAACCGTCGCGGCCCTCTCGGAACATGGATCGTGGAGTGGAACAGTGTGGAGCAGCGTTTCGAGCTCGCAACGCATTCTGAGCCTATGGCTGGAGCGGCTTTCGACCGACCGCATCGCACGGCAGTGGCGTGAGGCGCCTTGTCCCCTCGTCGTAGTCGGCAAGCGCGGCAACCTCGATCTCCTGCTCGCGGTCGACGTCGCGGCGGAGCGGCTCGGACTCGCCACCGGTCTCGCGCTGGCGCAGGCCCGCGCCATGCATCCGACGCTCACCGCCGTTCCGGAAGACCGGGACGCCGACGCGCGCCTGCTCGACGCCATCGCCGATGCCTGCCAACGCTACACCCCGCTCGTCGCCGTCGATCCGCCCGACGGCATCTTGCTCGACATCGGCGGCTGCGCGCATCTTTTCGGCGGCGAGGAGAAGCTTCGCGACGATCTCCTCGCGCGGATAACGCGTCTGGGCTTGTCTGCGCGCGCCGCCATTGCCGCAAGCATCGGCGCAGCCTCCGCGGCGGCACGCTTCGGCGATGCGCAGACCATGGCGGAGGCGAGTGGCGACCCGCGTGAACGTCTTGCGCCCTTGCCGCTCCCAGCGCTACGGCTGCCGGGCGAGACCGTCGCCGCGCTGGCGCGCCTCGGCTTCAAACGCGTCGGCGACATCCTCGATCTGCCGCGTTCGCCGCTTGCTGCCCGTTTCGGTGCCGATCTCTTGCGCCAGCTCGATCGTGCGCTCGGCCGCGAAGACGAGCCGCTGACCCCGCGCCTGCCGGTCCCGCCCTATGTCGCGGAGAAAAGTTTTCATGAGCCGATCGCACGCGAGGAGGACGTGCTCGCATGCGTCGAGCGGCTCGCGGCGCGGCTCGAGACGGCGTTGACCACGCGCGGCGACGGCGCGCGGCGGCTCGAGCTTGCCCTTTTTCGCACCGATGGCGCGGTCAAGCGCATCGTGGTCGGCACCTCGCGGCCGCTGCGCAACCCGCAGGCGATCCGCGCGCTGTTCGTCGAGCGGCTCGCCGCGCTCGGCGACGAAATCGATCCGGGTTTCGGCTTCGATCTGGCGCGGCTCTCGGTGCTCAATGCTGAGACCTGCGCAGACGAGCAGATCAGCCTCGGCACGCGCGAAGATCAGGCCGGACTCGACCGCCTGATCGATCGCCTGAGCGCGCGGCTGGGGCGGCGACGGGTTTCGCGGCTCGTCGCCCGCGACAGTCACATTCCCGAGCTTGCCGCCGCGTCCGTGCCGGCGCAGGCCATGACGCGAGCCGAATTCGGCTGGGATGCGTTCCGCCGCTTCCGCGCCGAGGCTGGATTGAGCCAGCGTCCGTTGCGTTTGCTCGCCAAACCCGAGCCCATCGCCGACGTCTTCGCCCTCGTGCCCGACGGCCCGCCGGCGCGCTTCCGCTGGCGCCGCGCCCTGCACGAAGTCGTTCGCGCCGAAGGACCCGAACGCATTGAAGGCGTCTGGTGGAGCGAGGACGGCGGCCCGGCGCGCGACTATTTCCACGTCGAGGACACGGCGGGGCTGCGCTTCTGGCTGTTCCGCGCGGGTCTTTACCGCGACACGGCATTGTCGCCGCCGCGTTGGTTTGTGCACGGACTGTATGCGTGACATGCCGCACTATTTCGAATTCGCCGTCGCCTCGAACTTCTCGTTCCTGCGCGGCGCCTCGCATGCCGAGGAGCTGATGCTGCAGGCCGCGCATATCGGGCTCGACGGTCTCGGGCTTTGCGACCGCAATTCGGTGGCGGGCGTGGTGCGCGCGCACCTCATCAAACGCGAGCAAGAATTGACGCTTGCCTATCACCCGGGGGCGCGGCTCGTGTTTGCCGACGGCACGCCTGACATTCTCGCCTATCCGCGCGACCGCGCGGCATGGGGACGGCTCTGCCGGCTGCTCACGCGCGGCAACCTGCGCGCGGAGAAAGGCGAATGCATTCTTTATCGCGACGACTTGCTCGAACATATCGACGGCCTCGAGCTCATTGTGATGGAGAGCTCGACGTGGGAGCATCCCGCGCCGCCTTTCCTGCGAAACCTGCAGTCGTCCTCCGCCTCCGTTCGCGCCGCGAAGCAAGGCGCCCTCGAGCAATATCCGGAAGGATCAAGGGATGGTCTTCGGCTCCTCGCAAAGACCGAGAAAAAAGCCGGCACCACCGAGCTCATTGCTTTGCTGCGCGAGGCGGCCGGGGGCCGTGTGCGGCTCGCCGCCGCCATGCTCTATCGCGGCAATGACCGCGCGCGGCTCGCCCGGCGCGCTGCGCTCGCGCGCCAAACCGCCGTGCCGCTCATCGCCGTCAACGACGTGATCTATCACCATCCCGACCGGCGCGAATTGCAGGACGTGCTCACCTGCATCCGCAAGCACCTGACGATCGACACGGCGGGACGCCGACTTGCCGCGAATGCCGAGCGCTATCTCAAGCCGCCCGCCGAGATGGCGCGTCTCTTCCGCGACGTGCCGGAAGCGATCGATGAGACCGCGGCGCTCGATGCGACGCTGACCTTCTCGCTCGATGATCTGCATTACGAATACCCCGAAGAGATGCGCGCGGGCTTCGCGACGCCCCAAGACGCGCTCGTCCATATGGCCTGGGAGGGCGCCGCCGCGCGCTATCCCGACGGCATCCCCGATACCGTCCGCCAATCGCTCGATCATGAATTGGCGCTGATCGCCAAGCTCAAATACGCGCCTTATTTTCTCACCGTCCATCACATCGTCGGTTACGCGCGGAGCCAAAACATCCTGTGTCAAGGCCGCGGCTCGGCGGCGAACTCCGCGGTCTGCTACTGCTTGCGCATCACCGATGTGGACCCGCGGGACGGCCGCCTGCTGTTCGAACGGTTCATCTCCTCGGATCGC
Organism: Xanthobacteraceae bacterium; assembly: GCA_035693615.1. Taxonomy (GTDB): domain Bacteria; phylum Pseudomonadota; class Alphaproteobacteria; order Rhizobiales; family Xanthobacteraceae; genus VAZQ01. The sequence continues at coordinate 117,721 of DASSGH010000008.1, read as the reverse complement.
GGCGAGCCGCCCGATATCGACGTCGACTTCGAGCACGAGCGCCGCGAGGAGGTGATCCAGCACATTTACGCGCATTACGGGCGCGACCATACCGGCATAGCCGCAACCGTCGTCTCCTACCGCGGCCGTTCCGCCATCCGCGAGGTCGGCAAGGTGTTCGGGCTGTCGGAAGACACGATCGGCGCCCTTTCCTCCTCGATCTGGGGCATGGGCGGCGGCGGCGTGCGCAGCGCCGAACTGGTGCGCGCCGGCATCGACGTGAACAGCCCGCGTATGCAGAAAATGCGCGCGCTCGCCCTCGAGATCCAATCCTTCCCGCGCCATCTCTCGCAGCATGTCGGTGGGTTCGTCATCACCCGCAGCCGGCTCGACGAGGTGGTTCCGATCGGCAATGGCGCGATGCAGGACCGCACCTTCGTCGAGTGGGACAAGGATGATCTCGACGCGCTCGGCATCCTCAAGGTCGATGTGCTTGGGCTGGGCATGCTCACGTGCCTGCGCAAGGCATTCGAGCTGACCGAGACGCACTATGACCTTTCGTTCCGTTCCTTCCGCGAAGGGCAAGACCCCGGGCAGGGATATTTCGACCTCGCTACGATACCGAAAGAGGATCCCGCCGTTTATCGCATGTTGCAACGCGCCGACTCGCTTGGCGTATTTCAGGTCGAAAGCCGTGCGCAGATGTCGATGCTGCCGCGTCTAAAGCCGGAGAAATTCTACGATCTCGTCATCGAAGTCGCGATCGTGCGACCGGGCCCGATCCAGGGCGACATGGTGCATCCCTATCTGCGCCGCCGGCAGGGACTCGAGCCAGTGACCTATCCGTCAGAGGAGCTCAAAGCGGTCCTCGACAAGACGCTTGGCGTCCCCTTGTTCCAGGAGCAGGCGATGAAGATCGCCATCGTGGCCGGCGGCTTCACGCCGGGCGAAGCCGACAAGCTGCGCCGCGCGATGGCGACCTTCAAGCGCACCGGCACCATCGGCATGTTCAAGAGCAAGATGATCGAAGGAATGGTGGCGAGGAATTATCCGCGTGACTTCGCCGAGCGCTGCTTCAGTCAGATCGAGGGTTTCGGCGAATACGGCTTTCCGGAAAGTCACGCCGCGAGCTTCGCGCTGCTGGTTTATGCTTCGGCCTGGCTCAAGTGCCGTTATCCGGACGTGTTTGCGGCGGCACTGCTCAATGCGCAACCGATGGGGTTCTACGCGCCGTCGCAAATCGTGCGCGACCTGCGCGAGCACGGCGTCGAAGTGCGTCCGGTCGACATCAACCATTCCCACTGGGATGCCACGCTCGAGCCCGGCCCGCAACCGGCGGCGCGCGTGCATGCACTCCACCGCGACATGGTGGACGACATGCGCACCACCCACGCGCTACGACTGGGGTTCCGCAAGATCAAGGGACTGTCGGAAGAGCATGGCAGAACCATCGTGCAGAACCGCGCCGCCGGCTACAGCTGTGTCCGCGATCTCTGGCTGCGCACCGGCCTGTCGCCGCGCATCATCGCGCGCCTCGCCGATGCTGACGCCTTCGGCTCGCTCGGTCTCAGCCGGCGGCAGGCGTTGTGGGCGGCAAAAGCGCTCGGCCGCGTCGGTGACCGGGACGACGATCTGCCGTTGTTCCGCGTGGCAGCCGCTCTGCCGCAAGCCCCTGCGCAGGTTTCGGTTCCGCGCGAACCCGCGGTGCGGCTCCCTCCCATGCCGCTCGGCGAAGAGGTCGTGAATGACTACCGGTTTCTCGAACTGTCGCTGCGCCCGCATCCGGCATCATTCCTGCGCGCCGATCTCGCTCGACGCGGCATCGTTCGCAACGAGGAGCTGCGTCTGCTGCCGTCCTCGGCGCGGGTCAGCGTTTCCGGGCTCGTCACCGTTCGCCAGCAGCCGGGTTCGGCCAACGGCGTCATCTTCATGACCATCGAAGACGAGACCGCGGTCGCCAACATCATCGTCTGGCCAAAGACGTTCGAGCGCTTTCGTCCTGTCATTATGGGTGCGCGTTATATCGCTGTGAGCGGAGAACTGCAGAAGGAAGCCGACGTGATCCACGTCGTCGCGGCAAGGCTCGACGATCTCACCTCACTGCTTGCCCGGTTGACCGAGGATGCGCCGCCGATCGAGGCGCTCGCGCGCGCCGACGCGGTCAAACGCCCGCACGATGAAAAGGTCGACAGCCGCGCCCGCGGCCGCCGCAATCCGCCGCGCATCGCCGCGCCGGCAAGCCTTCCGGACTTGCTGGCAAGCGACCTCGACGTCCCCGCACGCGGCTCGGCGCACGCGCCCGTCCGCCGCGGCGGCGCGCAAATCCCGCGCCGCTAGCTACTGCACGGCTCCCCCCGCTCACATCGGCGGGGTGACGCCATCGCGTCCGACGCTGATGGCTGGCGTCGTCAATGATCCATCTGCCTGCTTGGTGGCCCCGAAGATGATGATATGGGCACCGGGCTTGAGCTCGCTCTTGTCGGCGGGAGCGTAGGCGACGATCGTCGCGTTGGGCGGAACGATGACTTTCTTCTCGCCGTCCTTGTACTTGACCATGATCACCTGGCCGTCCACGCCGGCCACCGTCGTGTCCACGATCGCGTTGGTCATGGTGCTGCCCGGCTGCAGATCCCAGGGGGTATGCCTGTCGGCCACGACGCCCTTCTGCGCGTCGAGAAAGATGTGGATGGCGATCGCCTTCTGGCTGCCGTCGGCCTGCGGCATGGCGGTGACGCCGATGAATTTACCGACCTGGATGTCGGCCAGCGATGCCTTGACGAAGGCCAATACCCGCGCCGGATCGACGAGCTTCACTTTCACCATCTCCCCGCTGCGGGTTTTGATGTCGAAGACGTCACCGTCTACCTTTTCGATCTGGCCGCGGATGCGCACAGTCGGCGACGGTTGCTGGGCAAAGCTCGCGGATGTGGCGAGCAGCAGGGCAAAGCCGGCCACGCCGAATACGCGCCGTGTCATCTGGTTCATGTCGTCCTCCCGAAAATCTCCTCAGCGGCGAACGTCGCACGATGCAACAACAACGCTGCACCCGCGCTTATTCCGGCCGGTCCGCCACAATTCCCATGAGACCAACCTGCGCGGCTGCGCGCAAGCTCCTCGGGCACCATCACTCGCAAACGTGATTGCTTCAATATTAGCCAGACCGGCCGTTCTCCCTGCTTGCCCGTTGATACGGTACTCAATATTCGTACAAACGGGACCGGGGAAACCGGCACGACATGAAATCGATCTTCATCGACTGCAACAACCAGCTCGCGCCGGTATTCACGCGGGTGCAGCGGCCCGACGACCCGCCGATCGCGATCAATCGCGATCCGTTTCAATCCGCCGACCTGCCACGGCTGCTCGCCGGCTACGAAGTCTGCCTCGACGATCATTCCTACATGCCGACCGAGGCGATGGCCCAGTGCCGCGGGCTTAAGCACATCGTGTTTCTCGGTACCGGCGCGTCGAGCTACATGGACGTGCCAGCGCTGAACCGGCTGGGAATTGAGGTGCACACCATCAAGGGCTACGGCGACGTCGCGGTCGCCGAGCACACGATGGCGCTGATATTCGCCTGCTGCCGCGATCTCGCGCGCATGGACCGGGCGGTGCGCGGCGGCGTGTGGGATCCGCTCGAGAGCATGCAACTCAACGGCAAGACGCTCGGCCTGATCGGGCTTGGCGGCATCGGCGGAGAGGTGGCGCGCATCGCGCGCGGTGTCGGCATGGAGGTGATCGGCTGGAATCGCTCGCCGCGGCCGCACGCCGGCGTACCGCTGGTCGGGCTCGATGAACTGCTGGGACGGGCCGACGTGATCTCGCTCCACCTCGCCCTTAACGACGAGACGCGGGGTTTTCTCGACGCCAAACGCCTTGCCCGCGCCAAACGGGGGGTGATCCTCGTCAATACCGCGCGCGCGGCGCTGGTCGACGAAGCCGCCCTCCTCGCGGCGCTGGCAAGTGGCCACGTCCGCCATGCCGGGCTCGATGTCTTTCATGCCGAGCCGCTCAGGACGGATCATCCGCTCGCGCGAATGGAGAATGTCACGCTGACCTCCCATGCCGCCTTCCGCACCCTCGAAGCGTCGGAAACGCTGATGCGGCGGGCAATCGACATTGTATGCCGGCTTGCCGCCCCATCGCCCTAAGCGACGCATCGAAACCTTTTGCCTCTCTTTGCAGTTGTCATGGACTTGCCATGGGAAACGATTGATGACCGATCAGAGCACGACCGCGCCGAGCGTTCCGACGCATGGCGCTGCCCGCCTCCCCTCCGTCGAGGTTGAAAGCTATAACGTCGAGCTGAAGGATGACGAAGGCCTGCTGGGCGACCGCGCCAACAAAGGCGCGTTCCGCGAGATTATCGAGCGCTGGCGCAAGCCGCTGCGCAAGGCCGGCGACGATCCGTTCGGCGACGAGCCCAGCAGCGAGATCAGCAGGAAGAAGCTCGATTCGCTGCTAGCGCAGGGAGACCCCGAGGCCGGCGGCGTCGTGCAGGGCGCAGTGGAGGACTTCGCGCAAGAGCTTGCCCTCGTCATCCGCCGCTTCCTCAAGCTCAAGGCCTGGCGCGACACCGAAAGGATCGTCGTGGGCGGTGGATTCCGCGCCAGCAGGGTCGGCGAGCTCACCATCGGTCGCGCAGCCGTGATCCTGAAAGCTGACAAGGTGCCCATCGATCTCGTGCCCATCCGCAACCACCCCGACGAGGCCGGCTTGATTGGCGCCGCGCATTTGGCGCCGCGCTGGATGTTCGAGGCGCACGACGCGATCATCGGCGTCGACATCGGCGGCACCAACATCCGCGCCGGCGTTGTCGCACTCAATCTGAAAAAGGCAAGGGATCTATCCAAGGCGTTCGTCTGGAAGTTCGAGCTGTGGCGGCATGCCGACGAAAAGCGCGTCACGCGCGAAGGCACGGTGGAGGAGCTCATCGACATGCTGTCGCGCCTGATCGCCCGGGCCGACAAAGAGGGGCTGCGCCTGGCACCTTTCATCGGCCTCGGCTGTCCCGGGCTCATCGAAGAGGACGGCACCATCGCGCGCGGCGCCCAGAATTTGCCGGGAAACTGGGAGAGCAAGAGCTTCAACCTGCCGCGCGCGCTGCATGCAGCCATTCCGAGCATCGGCGAGCACGAGACGCTGATCCTTCTGCATAATGACGCGGTGGTGCAGGGCCTGAGTGAGGCACCGTTCATGCGCGACGTCACGCGCTGGGGAGTGCTGACGATCGGCACCGGTCTCGGCAACGGCTGCTTCACCAATCGAACGGCGGCCGCCAAGGATTGACGCCCCGCCCCAAGCGGCGACAATAGCTCAACCATAAGCGTCGCCGGGAGGGACGGGTTGAAGCCGGCACCGTTTGCCTACGCCAAGGCCCGCTCGGTCGGGCACGCGATCGAATTGTTGGCGACCGAAGATGCACGGCTGCTCGCCGGTGGGCAAAGCCTGATTGCGACGCTCAACATGCGGCTGAGTGAGCCCGCGCTACTGGTCGACATCAACGGCGTCGGCGGGCTCGATCGAATCTCGTTGCAGAACGCCCACGTCGAGATCGGCGCGCTCGTGCGCTATGCGCAGGCAGAACGCTCGGCCGAGATCGCACGGGCGGCGCCGCTCATCGCTCTGGCCTTGCCGCACATCGGCCACCCTGCCATCCGCAACCGCGGCACGATCGGCGGGTCGCTCGCCTTCGCCGATCCGGCCGCCGAGTTGCCGGCATGCATGCTCGCGCTAGGTGGTGAGATCGACATCGCCGGGCCGACGGGGCAACGCACGGTCAAGGCCGATGACTTCTTCGCGGGCCTATTCGAGACCGCGCTTGGCGCACGAGACGTGCTCACAGCCATTCGCGTTCCGGCCGCGACCGCGGACACCCGCGTCGGCTTCGCCGAGTTTGCCCGCCGTCACGGCGACTACGCCATGGTGGGAGTTGCGACCTGCGCGAAGGCCGAGGGCAAGCGCCTCGCTGGCATTCGCCTCGCCTATTTCGGCATCGGCGCGACGGCGGTGCGCGCGCGCAAGGCAGAGGCCGCGCTGGCAAATGGCGATATCGAAGCGGCGGTGAACGCGCTCGCCGACGATCTCGATCCGCCCGACGACGTGCACGCATCCGGCGCGGTCAAGATGCATCTCGCGGGCGTGCTGCTACGGCGCGTCGCGCGGCAACTCGGTCGGGCACCGTCATGAGCGAGCGCTTCCACGACATCGCGATCACGGTCAACGGCGAGAAGGTGCGCGAGCGTGTCGACGCGCGCAAGACCTTGGTTGATTTTCTGCGCGAGGACCTTGCGCTCACCGGCAGTCACGTCGGCTGCGAGCACGGGGTGTGCGGCGCCTGCAGCGTGCGCGTGGACGGCGTGGTGGTGCGCGGCTGCCTCATGCTTGCGGTCCAATGCGACGGCGCGCGCGTCGATACGATCGAAGGCGTGGCCGATGCCGCCGAGATCACCGATCTGCAACACGCGTTCGTCGCGCGCAATGCGCTGCAATGCGGCTACTGTACGCCGGGCATGCTGCTGACCGCGCAGGAACTTCTGGTCCGCGGCGGCATTCCTAGCCGCGAGCAAATCCGCGCCCATCTTTCCGGCAATTACTGCCGCTGCACGGGCTATCACGCCATCGTCGACGCGGTGGAAGCCGTGGCGCAGGCGCGCTCAGGAGCAAAGGGATGATCGCACGACAAACGTCGTCACGTGCGTGTCGGCCTGCGGCACGGTTGGCGGCAAAATTGACCGCCTCACCCGCGCAACTCGCCTACGTGCGGCACCGGGGTGCGCCGAGATGAAAATTGCCGAGGATTCGCCGCCGATCGTGTCCGCGCTTGACCGACCGAACTCCTACATCGGGCGCTCGGTGCCGCGGCCGAATCTGGCGCGCCTCACGCGCGGTCGCGCGCAATTCGTCAGCGATCTGACGCTGCCGCGCATGGCGCACGCGGCCTTCGTGCGCTCGCCGCACGCGCATGCGCGCATCGTCGCGATCGCGACGGCGGACGCCGCCAACGCGCCCGGCGTGATCGCCGTCGTCACCGGCGCCGAGCTGGCCAAAGTCATCACACCCTGGGTCGGGGTGCTGACGCACCTCAAAGGCATCAAATCGGCGCCGCAACACGCGATCGCGATCGAGCGCGCCTGTTGGCAGGGCGAGGCGGTATGCGCCGTTGTCGCCCGCAGCCGCGCCGAGGCGGAGGATGCGTGCGGGCTGGTCGAGGTCAATTACCAAGAGCTCGCCGCCGTCACCGACTCCGAAACCGCGCTCGAGCCCGGCACTCCTGTCATCCATCCCGAGCTCGGCGACAATCTCACCTTCGAGCGCGTGCACGTCGGCGGTGACCCCGACAAGGGCTTCAAGGACGCCGACGCCGTGATCGAGACGACCTTCGGTTTCGGCCGCCACACCGGCGTCACTAACGAACCGCGCGCCATCGTCGCCGACTGGAATCCGGGGGACGCGCGACTCACCGTCTATCACGGGACCCAGGCGCCACACATGATGCAGAACCTGTTCGCCAAGCATCTTGGCCTCGAGGAGCATCAGGTTCGCGTCGTGACCAAGGACGTGGGCGGCTCGTTCGGCATCAAGGTGCACACCTACGCGGACGAGATGGCCACGGTTGCGCTCTCCAAGCTGCTCCAGCGTCCGATCAAGTTCGTCGCCGATCGCATCGAGAGCTTCGTCACCGACATCCACGCCCGCGACCATCGGATCAAGGCGAAGATCGGCGTCAAGATCGACGGCACCATCACCGCCTGGGAGATCGACGACCTCACCGGCATCGGGCCTTATTCCGTCTACCCGCGCACGTCGGGCATCGAGGCGAACCAGATCGTCAACCTGACCGGCGGGCCCTACACCTGCCCCAACTATCGCGCTCGGGCGCGCGTCGTGTTCCAGAACAAGAACGTGATGTGCCAGTACCGTGCGGTCGGCCATCCGATTGCGACCGCGGTGACGGAGGGATTGGTCGAATTGGCCGCCGCCAAGATCGGCATGGACCCACTGGAAATCCGGCGCCGCAATCTCATTCCAGACGATGCCCATCCATCCAGCGGCCCATCCGGGATCAAATTCGAGGCGCTCTCGCACCACGAATCGCTCGCTCACCTCGACGCGATGATGAACTACGCCGGATTGCGCGCCGAGCAGACGCGGCTGCGCGCGCAGGGGATTTACCGCGGCGTCGGCTTTGCCTCCTTCATCGAGGTGACCAATCCGAGCGCCGCCTTCTACGGCGTGGGTGGGGCAAAAATCTCCGCCCAGGACGGCGTCACCATCCGGCTTGACGCGCAAGGCGCGATCATCTGCCAAACCGGCGTCACCGAGCAGGGCCAGGGCGCGGAGGCGGTCATCGCGCAGGTCGCGGCCTCCGCCTTCGGCGTGCCGATCGAGCAGGTGCGGGTCATTACCGGCGACACCGACAACACGCCCTACGGCGGCGGTACCTGGGCCTCGCGCGCCGCCGGCATCGGCGGCGAGGCTGCCTGGCAAGCCGGAAAGGCGCTGCGCGCCAACGTACTCGCCTGCGCCGCCTCGATCCTGCAAGCCAAGCCGGAGGACCTCGACATCCGCGAGGGCAGAGTGGTCGATCGCGACAGCGGCACCGAGCGCCTGTCCCTGCAAGAGCTCGCCCGCATCGCCTATTTCCGCCCCGACACGCTGCCGCCTGGTTTCCAGGCGGAGCTGATGGCGACGCGCCACTACGTGCCGCGCGCCTGGCCGTTCGCTTTCACCAACGGCGTGCAGGCGAGCTACCTTGAAGTCGATCCCGAGTCCGGCTTCGTAACCCTGCTCAAACACTGGTGCGTGGAGGATTGCGGCACCGTGATCAACCCGCAGCTTGTCGACGAGCAGATCCGCGGCGGCGTGGTGCAGGGGATCGGCGGGGCGCTGTTCGAGCATTGCATCTACGACACGCGCGGACAGCTGCTCAACGGCAACATGGCGGATTATCTCGTGCCGATGGCGGCCGAAATGCCCGACATTGAAGTGGGGCACGTCGTCACCCCCACCCGCGATTCCGAGCTTGGCGCCAAAGGCGCGGGGGAAGCTGGCACGGCCGGCGCGCCCGGCGCGGTGATGAATGCGATCAACGACGCGCTGCGGCCGCTTAAGGCCAAGCCGCTCACCGACATGCCGTTCACGCCGGACAAGATTTTGCACGCGCTCGGCAAGGTCTAGCGGCGGCATGTTCACGGCCAGCAAAGGCAAGGCACTTCTCACCACCACGACCGGCGCTTTACCGCGGCCGAGCTGGTACAAGGCCAACCTGCGCGGCGCGCCGCTCTCCCATGGTCTGTCGCAGGCCGCCTACCGCGAGCAACATTTTGATTGTCTCGCGTGCAACGTCGCTGCCCAGCATCGCGCCGGCATCGACATTTTCGTCGACGGTGACGCGCGTCTCGACGACGACGTCGCTGGCCGCAGTTGGGTGAGCTACGCCACCGAGCGCATCGGCGGCATCGGCAAGCCACGCGTCGAGGTCCCGCCCGCACACTTCATGGCCGACAAGGGCCCCGGCGATCTGATGTGGGAGGTGATCGAGACGCGCATGACGCCGCCGGTCGAAGGCCAGATCGGCGCGACCGCGCTCGAGCTCGATCGCGCTTACAAGGCGATTGCGGCCATGACCGACCGGCCGGTGAAGATCGGTTCGATCTCGGCCCAGATCCTCGCGCTGATGCTGACGGACGAGCACTACCGCAACCGGCTGAAGCTCCTGTTCGATCTCTCTGCCGCGCTCAACCGCGAGTACCACGCGCTGGCCGACGCCGGCGCGCCGATCGTGCAAATCGAGGAGCCGGCGATCCATCAAGTCATCGCCGACCCGAACGCGACCATCGCGCCGGCGCAATGGGTCGAAGCGTTCAACGCTGAAGTCGCAGGCTTGCGCGGCAGGTGCGAGGTGTGGTGCCACACCTGCTGGGGCAGCCCCGCCGCCCAGCGCGTGGCGAGCCGCGACCAGTCCTATAAAGATGCGTTGCCGTATCTCGACCGACTCGACGTGGACGTCATCACCTTCGAGGGCGCATTCAACCGCGGCATGGATTTCGAGGCCATCGGCAAGACGATCTCCAAGGACAAGAAGGTTGCGCTCGGCGTTATCAGTCACCGCACGCTGCAGGTCGAGCGCCCGGAGGAGGTCGCCGAACTGATCCGCGTCGCGCTCCGCTATATCGAGCCGGAGCGGCTGATCTTGTCGAGCGACTGCGGCTTCGGCCGGCAGTCGATGAGCCGCATGCACGCCTACTACAAGATGGTCGCCCTGGTGCGCGGCGCCAACATCGTGCGCCGGGAACTCGGCTTGCCGGAAACCTACGTTCCCGGAGCCGATCCGCGGCTGTCGATGGTGCCAATGGTCTAGCGGCGGTTGCGTCGTTGATGGCGGCGGCCACTCGCGCTTGAGCGAGAGCAGCCGATTTGCAAATGGACGAAGTTCGCCCGAGAGGTCACAATCCCGATCGGTCGATCGGACCGAGCTGTGGCGTGGCAGCGGGGTCCGAGTGCGATAAGGAGCAGGGAGCAGTCGATGGACATCAAAGTGGGCCGGCAGGCGATCGCAGAGGCCACGGAGAAGCTCAAGAACTGGGGCCGCTGGGGGAAGGACGATCAGATCGGCACGCTCAACCACGTCACGCCCGAGGATATCGTCAAGGCCGCCCGTCTGATCCGCACCGGCAAGGTATTTGCGCTCGGCATTCCGCTCGACAGCAACGGCCCGCAGACCGGCCTGTTCGGAGGACGCTTCAATCCGATCCACCAGATGCTGGCGACCGGCACCGACGCCGTGGCTGGCCGGCAGGACTGGAACAAAATCCGCTACGCCGACGACACGCTGAATTTGTGCGTGCAGGGTGCGACCCACTGGGATGCGCTCGGACACATCTTCTACGAGGAGCGCGCTTACAACGGATATGATGCCAAGCTCATCGATGCCAAAGGGCTGAACGTGCTAGGCATCGAGCATTCCAAGAGCAAGATGGTGGGACGTGGTGTGCTGCTCGACATCGCCCGCTTCCGCGGTGTGGACTGGCTCAACGACGGCGAAGGCATTTCCAATGACGAACTCGACCGGTGCGCCAAGAAGCAGAAGGTCGAGATCGGCCGCGGCGACTTCGTCATCATTCGCACTGGACAGCTCGAGCGCTGCCTCAAGGAAAAGAAATGGGGCGGCTATGCCGGCGGCGACGCGCCCGGCGTCAAGTTCGAGAACTGCTACTGGTGCCAGGACAAACAAATCGCGGCCATCTGCTCCGATACCTGGGGAGTCGAAGTGCGGCCGAACGAGACCGCGGAAGCGAACCAGCCCTGGCATTGGGTGGTCATTCCCGCCATGGGGCTGTGCATGGGTGAGATCTTTTATCTCAAGGAACTGGCGGAACATTGTGCCGCCGACGGTGTCTACGAGTTCTTCTTCTGCGGACCGCCGCTGATCATCACCGGCGGCACCGGCTCGCCGATCAATCCGCAGGCAATCAAATGACGCCATAGGCCGCGGCCCATGCCGGATGGCAAGCGAGTTCGGACGGCTCGCGTCCGCGGATATAATGACGCTCGACGATGCGGGCGGCCGGGAACAGGCCGTTCGCGACGAAACCTGACACGGAGGCTCCCATGGCCCGCTACCTCAAGCGCGGAATGGACGCGAGCGCGATCAAAGCCGCTGACGCCAAGGTGCGCGAGACGGTAGAAAGCATCCTCGCCGAGGTCGAGGCGCGGCACGACGCGGCGGTGCGCGAGCTGTCGCAACGCTTCGACAGCTGGTCGCCGCCCTCGTTCAAGCTTGACGCTCGCGAGATCGAGCGCGCGATCTCCCGGGTCGGCAAACGCGAGCTCGACGACATCAAATTCGCGCAGGCGCAGGTGCGCAACTTCGCGCAGAAGCAGAAAGAGACCATGCGCGATCTCGAGGTCGAGACGCTGCCCGGCGTCGTGCTCGGGCACCGGCACATCCCGGTGAATTCGATTGGCTGCTATGTGCCGGGCGGACGCTATCCGATGGTCGCCTCGGCGCACATGTCGATCGTGACGGCGCGCGTTGCCGGGGTGAACCGCATCATCGCCTGCGCGCCCCCGTTCAAGGGCGGGCCGCACCCGGCGATTGTCGCCGCCATGCATTTCGGCGGTGCCGACGAGATCTACGTGCTCGGCGGCGTGCAAGCGGTCGCCGCCATGGCGCTCGGCACCGAGACGATCGGCGCCGTGGACATGATCGTCGGACCCGGCAATGCCTATGTTGCGGAAGCCAAGCGCCAACTTTTCGGCCGCGTCGGCATCGATCTGCTCGCGGGTCCGACCGAAACCCTGATCATCGCTGACGACAGCGTGGACGGCGAGATTTGCGCCACCGATCTACTCGGCCAAGCCGAGCACGGCCCGACCTCGCCGGCCATCCTCATCACCAATTCGGAGAAGCTTGCGCGTGAAACCATGCACGAGATCGAGCGGCTGCTCGCCATCCTTCCCACCGCGGACGCCGCCGGCAAAGCGTGGGCGGATTTCGGCGAAGTCATCGTCTGCGAGAGCGAGGAGGAAATGGTGCGCGAGGCCGACCGCGTCGCCTCCGAGCACGTGCAGGTGATGACACGAAATCCGGATTACTTCCTCGATACCATGAAGAACTACGGCTCGCTGTTTCTCGGCCCGCGCACCAACGTCGCCTATGGCGACAAGGTGATCGGGACCAACCACACGCTGCCGACCAAGAAGGCGGCGCGCTACACCGGCGGCTTGTGGGTGGGAAAATTCCTGAAGACCTGCACCTACCAAAAAGTGCTCACCGACGAAGCATCCGCGCTGGTCGGCGAATATTGCTCGCGGCTGTGCATCCTCGAGGGCTTCTACGCCCATGCCGAGCAGGCCAATGTGCGCGTGCGTCGCTACGGCGGGCGCAACGTGGCCTTCGCCCAGGCGGCGGAGTGAGGGCCGCGTCACGCGCTTGCCGTCGCCATGCCAAGTCAAGACACGAGATCAAGACCGGTCATCTCTGCGATCGCAGCGCAGCTATTCGTTGCCGATATCAAGGCGTCGTGCGATTTCTTCATCCAGAAGCTTGGCTTCTCAATTGTGTTCACCTATGGCGAACCGCCCTTCTATGCCCAGGTGAAGAGGGATAGGGCCCTGCTCAATCTCAAATTCGTCGATTATCCCGTCATGGATCCCGCTCTCAGGGATCGGGAGAGTCTGCTGTCGGCTGACATGGCTGTCGCCACGCACGAGGAGATCGAGCAGCTGTTCCTGGAATTTCAAGCGGCAGGCATCACGTTCTTTCAGACATTGAGGAAGGAGGCCTGGGGTGCCAAGACATTTATCGTCAAGGACCCGGATGGCAACTTGCTTCTCTTCGCGGGTCCCGCCGACTAGGCTTTGGCATGCTGGCATCACGGCGCAGGACACAGGCGCACGATGATCGATCTGGCCAAAACTCCCTCCTTCCGTCTCGACGGCAAGCGCGCGCTCGTCACCGGCGGCGGGCGCGGCATCGGGCTGGCGGCGGCATCGGCGCTGGCGCAAGCCGGCGCGCACGTGACGCTCGCGGCGCGCACGCAGGCGCAGATTGAGGAGGCGGCGCAAGCCATTCGCGCGCGCGGCGACAACTCGGACACGCTTCAGCTCGACGTGACCGATCTCGACGCCGTGCGCCGGGCGATCGCGGCGGCGGAGCCTTTCGACGTGCTCGTCAACAATGCCGGCACCAATCGGCCCGGACCCTTCGTCGACGTGAAGATCGAGGATTTCGACGCCATTTTTGCCCTGAACGTGCGCGCCGCGTTCTTCATGGCGCAGGCGGTTGCGCGCCGTCTGATCGAAGCCAGGCGTCCCGGCTCGATCATCAACATCTCCTCGCAAATGGGCCATGTCGGCGCCGCGCGCCGTACCGTCTATTGCGCCACCAAGCACGCCATGGAGGGCTTCACCAAAGCGATGGCGATCGAGCTTGCCCCGCACAACATCCGCGTCAACAGCCTCGGGCCGACCTTCCTGGAGACGCCGATGACGCGGCCGTTCTTCGAAGACAAGGCGTTCCGCGCGGAAGTGCTCTCCAAGATCAAGCTCGGCCGGCTGGGCCAGCTGGACGAGCTGACCGGGGCGATCATGTTTCTCGCCTCCGACGCCTCCACGCTCATGACCGGCGCAGCCCTCATCCTCGACGGCGGCTGGACGGCGGAATGAGCCGCCGGGCGGTACACAACGCTTGCGGCTGATGCGAGCTCACCGCGTCTTGACCGGATAGACCGGCGTCTCGCCGCTGAGCACGCGGGCGACATCGGCAGCACACTTGGTCTGCAGCTCGTTGAGCGCCTCAACCGAATAGAAGCCCGTGTGCGGGGTCAGGACGACGTTGTCGCGGCCGATCAGTCTGGACTCCTTGGGCAGCGGCTCGACCGCGACCACATCGAGCGCGGCGCCGGCAAGGCGCCCGGAATCGAGCGCCGCGAGCAACGCATCTTCGTCCACCAACGGCCCGCGCGCGGTGTTGATGAGATAGGAGCCCTGCTTCATCTTGCCGAAGACCTCGGCGTTGAACAACCCGCGCGTCACCGGCAGCAGCGGAGCGTGGATCGAGACGAAGTCGGAGATTTCGAGCAAGCGATCGAAGCTCATGCTCTCGACCCCGACGTCGGCAAGCGCTTGCTGCGACACGTTCGGATCGTGGGCGACCACGCGCAGCCCAAAAGCCTTGGCCTTGGGCGCCAGCGCGCGCGGAATGTTGCCGAAACCGACGAGGCCGAGCACGCGGCCGGCGAGCCGATGGATCGGAACCACGGCCGGCATGTCCCAGCGCCCCGCCTGGACCAGCGCGTTGGACTGCGGAACCTTCCGCGCCAGCGCAAGCAGCAGCGCCATGGCGTGATCGGAGACCTCCTGCATGCAGTAGTCGGGCACATACGTGACGGTGATACCGAGCTCGGTCGCGGCGGCAATGTCGATATTGTCGACGCCGAGGCCGAAACGGCCGATCGCCTTGCACCGTCTGAGCTGACGCAAGAGGTCGCCGGGGAGCTTGGCATAGGTGACGAGGAGGGCGTCGGCATCGCGCCCCACCGCCAAAATATCCTCGGCCGATGCGCTGTTTGCGACCCGCAGATCGGGATCGATGCGCGCCAGCGCCGCCTTCGCCGGATCGAGCGAGGGAAACGGGCTGTCGGTAACCGCGATCAAGGGACGGGGCATGGGCGGCTCCCGGGCGGGGGCGCTGTCACCTTCGCAAGACTTCCGGATTGATGCAATTCGGCGGTGTCTTGCCGCCGAGAAGCGCGAGGATATTGTCGACGACGATATTCGCCATCTGCTCGCGCACCTCCACGACTGCGCTGCCGAGATGTGGAGTGGCGACCACGTTGGCCATTTTCAAGAGCGCCGGAGTCACCTGCGGCTCGTGCTCGAACACGTCGAGGCCGGCGCCAGCGATCTGGCGCTTCCTTAGCGCCCGCGCCAGCGCCTTCTCGTCGACGATCGCCCCCCGCGCGGTGTTAATCAAGAAGGCGGTCGGCTTCATCAGCGCGAGCTCACGCGCACCTATCTGATGCCGGGTCGCGGGGGTGAGCGGCGAATGGAGCGACACGAAATCGGCATCCCGGAGCAGCTGATCGAGCGAAACATAGGTCATCCCGAAAGCCTGCTCGAGGTCCTCGGGCTTGCGGCGCGGCGACCAATAGAGAACCCGCATATCAAAACCGCGAGCGCGACGGGCGACGCCGGTGCCGATGCGTCCGCCGCCGCCGACGAGCCCGATGGTCTTGCCGTAAAGCGCCGTGCCGAGGAGATGGCTCGATTGCGCACCGGGGAAACGGCCGCGGTGAACGAGCCGATCCCCCTCGACCATCCGCCGCGCCACCGCCAGCATCAGACCGAAAGTGAGGTCGGCAGTGGCCTCCGCCACGATCGGCGGGACGACCGTCACCGGAATCTTGCGCCTGGTTGCTTCCGCAACATCGATGTTGTCCGGCGTGATCGATTGCGAGGCGACGGCGGCCAGCTTCGGATTGGCCGCCAGCACGTCGCGATCGATCCGGTCGTGCAGAAGGGAAAACACGATGTCGCTATTGCGCACAGCCGCGAGCAGCGCCTTCTTGGGAATGATGCGGCTCGAGTCGGGATTGATCTTGACGCTCGCGACCCGGCGCAAGCGCTCGATGGCGCTGCGGGAAACCGGCTGGGTGACGAAGATGCGCGGACGCATCAGGCCATCCACCGCACCACGCCGGCGACGCCATCCACCGCGACCTGCGCGCCGTCCGGAATGCGGCCCGTGGCGTCAAGGACGCCGAGCACCATCGGGATGCCGCGCTCGCGCGCGAGCGAAGCAAGATGCGACGTGGAACCGCCGAGTTCGGCCACCACGCCGGCGACACGCGGCAGGACGTGGCTCAGCGCCGGGCTGGCGATGCGCGTGACCAGCACGTCGCCGGGCGCAACCCGCGCCAGCTCGCATTCGCAGTTCACGACGACGGCGCGGCCGGCGCCCCAACCGACGCCTGCCGGATGTCCGCTGAGCCCGGGATGCTTGCGCCAAATCTCGTCGGGTATGGTGTTCGGCTCGACCGCGAGCGGTCGCGCCTGCAGCAACTTGAATCCCGCTTCGTCGAGCGCCCATTCGATCTCGACCGCGCCGCCGATTACGCTTTCCGCCTTGCGCATCATGCGCCCGAGCGTCACCGCCTGCGCCGCGTCAAGACACGGCGCGTCGACAAGTTCGCTCGGCACTGCCTGGGAGACCGTAGTGGCGCCGTGCCGGCAGCTCTCGCGGTGGTCCTTGCGGCCGGCCTCGATCTTGCGCACGAAGCCTTGGCGCGACAGCACGATGCGGTCGGGAACCACCTCGCCCTGGGCGATGGTGGAACCGAGCCCCCAGGTCGCGCTGATGAGCATGCCGCCCGCGGCCGTTTCGCTCAGGCCCCCGCCCGAGGCGCGCGCGTCGACGAGCGGCTGAATGAGCACCGCCATGGCGGTGTCCGCGGGCGAGCATCCGTGGTTCTCCATGCTCCGGCGCGCCGTTGTGGTCCACAGCGCGGCCCAGCAGGCGCGCACGGCAGTCAGCAGCCCGGCCTCCTCGTCGATGCCGAGAAAGCTCTCGAACTGGCCGGCGAAATTGCTCCCTTTGCGATCCTCGATGAGGGCTGACGAGCGCACCGCGCTTGCCCCAGCATTCGCTTGTCGCTGCGCGTGCCATGCTGCGAGGAGCGGCGCCAGGATCGTGGGCGCGATCGGCTGCTCATAAAGGGCAAGCCGAATCTCGACGGACAGGCGCCGCTGCTGGGGAATATCGGCATCGGCAAATCGGCGGATCAGCGGCGCCAATCCGAGCGCCGCAATTTGTGCGTGATAGGTTTGCGCGCTCAGGCAAAAGCCGCCCGGGGTCGGCAAGCCGGCGCGCGCGAGGGCCGCCAGGTTCGCCGCCTTCGGGCCGATCCGGTCGGCATCCGCCGCCGTCGCGGTCGTGAGCTCAACAATGAACTCCGTCATGCCGTGTCATTTCACGTGATCGGCGTAGCCGGGGATCGGGTCGACCACCGTGATCTGTTTGACCGGAAAGTTGGATATGATCTCGATTTCCTTCTTGTGCACGATCAGCATCTCTTCGATGCGGACGCCGTAGCGAAAGCGCTTGCCGTGCTGGGTCTCGAGCGCGAACGTCATCCCCGCCTTGATTTCGACCGGATGGTCGAGCGACCAGATGCGCGAGATCACCGGCGGGTCGTATTGCGCCAGCCCGAGCCCGTGGCCCCACAGGTTCGCCGCCGCCTGATCCTCTTCCTTGTAGCCCCAGGCTTCCTTCGCGGACGGCCACTTCTTGGCGATTTCGCGCGTGGTGGTCCCGGCTTTGACCGCGTGGATCGAATCGTAGAGCCATTCGAGCGCGGTGGCGTAGGTATCCTTCTGCTCGCGCGTCGGTTCCTTGCCGACGCAATAGGTGCGGTAATAGCAGGACTTGTAGCCGTTCCAGGTGAGCGCGGCCAAATCCATGAACACGATGTCCCCGGGCTGAATGATGCGGTCCGAGAAATTGCGCCAGTTCGGCCAGGTATTGGGGCCGGAGGAGACGATCACGTCCTCGACGTCCTCCATGCCGGGAATGCTGTAGAGATACTTCATCAGGTGCGCCGTCACCTGGTTTTCGGTGATCCCCGGCCGTAAGAACTTCATGCACTCCCAGTGCGTCGCATCGCCGATCGCGCCGACGATGCGCATGCACTCCTGCTCGTCTTGGTTCTTGACGGCGCGCGCTTCCATCATCGGCGTCATGCCGTCGACCCAATTGATCTTCTTGTCCTTGAAGATGTTGATCATGTTGATGTCGATGAAATCGACGCCGAGCTTTTGCCCGGCGACGCCGTGGCGCTTCATCTCGTAAAGGATCGCGTCGGTAAACTTCTTCACCTGTTGCTGCGAAGCAGGTCCGGCGGCGCCCTTGATCCAAGCGTACGAGTAGCGGACGTTCTCTTTCGGAATCCACGGCGAGTGGCGCTCGATCTGGAAACCGAGATCGCCTTGCTCGAACAGCACCGGGGCGCCGTCGCCGCACAGCAGCGCATAGCGCAGGCCCGGCTTGAGGCGATTCCAGCCCGGCGTGAGCGTGCCGGTGAGATAGCGCACGTTTTCGTCGTACATGCACAGCATGGCGCCGAGGCCATGCTTCTTCATGTGCTCGCGCGCCCGCTCGGTGCGGTACTTCTTCAACCGATCCCAGTTGACGCGTTGCTGCCAATCCAATCCGGCGATGCCGAAATTTGCCGTTCCCATGGGTCCTCCCCGGCGTCGGCGCAGTTCTTGTTGCGCGAGAATTGAATCGTAGCCCTGCGCCCTCTGCTGCCAAAATAATATATTCTGGATTTGGCCATCAGTTTTCATGATAGGTTGCGGCATGGTCGACATTGCTTTGCGGCAAGTTCGCGCCGTCATTGCCGTCTGCGAGGAGGGCTCGTTCACGCGCGCGGCGGAACGTGAGAACGCCACCCAATCGGGCATTTCGCAGCACGTCGCCGCGGTCGAGCGCGCGCTCGGCGTCAAGCTGTTCGAGCGATCCGCGCGCGGCATCGTGCCGACGCCGGCGGGGCTGCGTTACTACAAGAGCTGCATCGAAGCCGTCGGCCGCCTGGAACACGCCAACGAGGAAGCCCGCAGCCTCGCCGGCCTGCTCGGCGGCGATTTGCGCATTGGGTTGATGCCCACTTTCACGCGCGCGGTGCTGGCGCCCACGTTGCAGGATTTCGTGCCGCGCCATCCGGATGTCCGGCTACACCTGTTGGAGGGCTACAGCGCACTGCTCACCGACATGGTCCTCGCCGACGAGCTCGATTTCGCGGTCGTGCCGGCATTCGAGGGGCGCACGGGATTGAAATCGCGGCTACTGGTGCGCGACCGTGAAATGCTGCTGTCAGGCCGCCAACGCGGGCTCACGCCGCTCGTCCCAGTGCGGCTCGCCGATTGCGCGCCGCTGAAAATCGTCGTGCCCGGGCCGCAGAACGTTCGCCGCCGTAACCTCGAAACCTATTTCCACACCCACGGCGTGGCGCTCGCCGCCATGCTGGAAATGGACGCCATGATCGGTACGCTCGAATTCGTCGCGCGCTCCGACTGGGTGACCGTGCTGCCGAGCCTCATCTGCATCAATGACATCGGCAAGGGCGATCTCATCGTCAATCCGATCATCAATCCGACCGTGCGCGCCGAGTTCGTCGTCATCCAGCCGGCGCGCCGCACCTTGAGCCTGCCCGCACGCCGCTTCCTCGACTGCTTCGAAGCGCAAGTGGCCAACATCCACGCACGCTGGGAGCGCGCGCTGACGCCGGTCGCGGCGAATGGCCGCAGAGCGCCAAAGGCTGCGACTCGGCGGCGGGCCTGATCGAACTCGTTATTACGCGCACGGGAAGCCGAGCTTGCCCCACTTGCGCCTGGGCCGGAATGTGCCTCACAGAGGTCAATTCGCGTCCTGTCCGGGATCGGCTTTCAGCCCCGCCGCCTCGATGCCGGCGATCGCGCAGGCTTCGTCGCGGTCCGACGTATCGCCGGAAATGCCGACCGCGCCGACGATGTCGCCGGCTGCGCTTTTGATCAGCACGCCGCCAGGATTGGTCACCATGCGCCCGCCGCTGGCAGCCGCCAGCATGGTGAAGAACTGCGGGGTCTTGGCCGCGCGGCCCGCGAGCGTGCGCGAGCCGAAGCCCATGCCCAGCGCCCCCCAGGCTTTGCCGAACGCGATGTCGAAACGCAGGAGGCCCGACTTGTCCTCGCGCTTGAACGCCACCAGGTGGCCGCCGGCGTCGAGCACGGCCACTGTGAGCGGAGCGCAATTCGTCTCGCGCCCTTTTTTGAGCGCGGCGTCCACGATGGTCGAGGCTTGAGCAAGGGTAACGACAGACATCTCGGCGCTCCAAACGGTCGTTGAGAGAGAGTGCGTTGGCTTAGGCGGTCTCCGATCGCTGCTTGGCGCGGTTCGCCCAATAAACCGACACTGTGGATACCTCCGCCGCGCCCGAGACGTTTCGCTTGGTCTCCTCGTAGCAGCCAAGCGTCGTCGCGGTGAGCGGCAGCTCTACCCCGCGCGCCTTGCCCTCCGCTACCATGGTGCGCAGATCTTTTACTGCGCTGTCGACATCGAAGGTCACCGGTCCGGCGTCACCGCCCTTGAGCATCTGCGCCACGCCTGCGCCGCGCACCTTGAGCACGTTCGGGCCGCCCGAGGTATCCGCGAGCAGGTCCATGATCCGCGCCGGATCGAGCCCGAGCGGACCGCAGAGCGCGAGCGCCTCGCCGAGCGCCTGCCAATAGATCATCAGCGGCATGTTGATGGTGAGCTTCATCACTGAGCCGGAGCCGACCGGGCCGCAATGCTCGAGGCGGCGGCAAAGCTGTTCGAGGATCGGCCTCGCGCGTGCGGCGTCAGCGGGCTCAGCGCCCATCAATCCGATCAACTTGCCCTGCTGCGCCGGAGCGGTCGAGCCGCCGACCGGGCATTCGACGAGGGCCGCCCCCTTGGCGCGCACTTTCGCGGCCAGCGCGAGCTGGGTCTGCGGCCGCACCGTGCTCATCTCGATGAACAACTTGTCGCGCACGTTGCCCTCGAGCAGCCCCGATGCGCCGCCGTAGACCGCGTCGATCGCGGCGGCATCGGTGAGGATGGTGATGACGACCTCGCTTTTCGACGCGAGCTCGGCGGGCGTGGCGGCCACCGCGGCGCCGGCAGCCACGAGGGGCTTGAGTTTATCGGCGGAGCGGTTCCACACGGTGACCGTGTGTCCGACTTCCATGAGTCGCTGCGCGATGGCCGCGCCCATCTTACCGATCCCGGCGATGCCGATTTGCATCGGACTTGCCTCCTATGCGCTTGCCCGCACTGCCACGTCGTTCCGCAGTCGGCGTGACGATAAGGGATTAGGCACGCGCGAGATAGCCCTGCTGCGGCCGATGCGCAGATCGCGCTTGAAGGCAGGTGAAATCGCCGTGTAGCGTCCGCGTCGGATGGACCGGCCAATGGAGACTGGCAATGGCGAAGGGAAGCATCGGCATCGTCGGGCTCGGCATCATGGGAGGCGCGTTCGCACGCAACCTCGTCGCGGCCGGCTGGCGCGTCGTGGGCTACGACATCGATGCCGCCCGCCGCCGCGCCATGGCGCGCGCCGGCGTCGAGATTGCCCGAGATGTAAAGACGCTCGCCGCCGAGATCAGGACCATCATCACCAGCCTGCCCAAGCCGGCCGCACTCGATGCGACGGTAAAGGCGATCGTCGGCGCCGGCGTCGACCGACGGATCATCGTGGAGATGAGCACGTTTGCGATCGACGACAAGCTCGAGGCGGAGCGCACGCTGCGCAGGGCCGGCCACGTCATGCTGGACTGTCCGGTGAGCGGCACCGGCGCGCAGGCCAAGGTCAAAGACCTGGTGGTCTACGCCAGCGGCGAGCGCCAGGCGATCCGGCGTCTGCGCCCGCTGTTTGCCGCGTTCGCGCGCGCGGCGCACGACCTCGGCGCCTTCGGCAACGGCAGCCGCATGAAATATGTCGCCAATCTCCTCGTCGCCATCAACAACGTTGCGAGCGCTGAGGCCATGGTGCTGGGGCTCAAGGCTGGCCTCGACGCACGCACGGTGTTCGACATGGTCACGTCGGGCGCGGCGAACTCGCGGGTGTTCGAGCTCCGCGCGCCGATGATGGTGCGAGACCGCTATGACGATCCCAGCATGAAAATATCGGTGTGGCAAAAGGACATGGCGGTGATCGGCGAATTTGCGCGCGCTCTGCGCTGTCCGACGCCGATGTTCGACGCCACCGTGCCGATCTACGACAAGGCGATGCGCAGCGGGCACGCCGAGCAGGACACCGCGGCGGTCTGCGCGGTGCTGGAGACGATGGCGGGCGTCAAGCGGGGGAGCGCGAAGCCGCGCGCAAAGCGGACCTGAGCGGGGCGCACGCCGCCCTCACTCGCGCAAGAAATCGAGCACTGCGGTCTCCGCCAGCACGGCTTCGGGAATGCTGTGGCGCTGCGAGCGCTCCCGCTCGGCGGCGGTCTGCGTGGCCTGCAGATAGGCGCCGAGGTGCCGCGCGCGCTCGATGATGCGCCTGCCGACCGGCAGGCGCTGCGCTTCGAATCGTCGCAGCGCCGGCTCGACCTCGTCGAGGTCGAGCGCCGCCGTCAATGTTGCCGCATCGTCCGCCGCCTTGGCGACGCCGGCCGCGACGTGAGGACGCGCGACGAACGCCGCGTCGCCGATGATGGCGACACGCCCGAACGCCATGCGCGGCGTCTCGAGATCGTAGATCGGCTGCAGGATCGGCTCTTCCATTATGCGCACCACTTCGCGAAATTGCGGTGCGAGCAGCCGTTCCGCGGCCGCGCGCATTTGCCCGATCGCCTCGCGACGGATTAGCGGCGGCGGGATCGATATCGTGTGGGTGTTGCCGGCGTCATCGGTCAGCAGGCGCGTGAGTTCGGCGCGCTCGTCCGCCGGCCGGTACCAAACCACGTTGTAGCGGCGATGGCCGGGACGCAGGTCATTGTCGGGTCCCGCGACGGGATAGCCCAGGCACTGCTCGCCCGGCGGCAGGCAGAAGGTCATGAAATTGAACAGCTCGCGGTGGATCGGCGCCGGAAACGCCGCCTCGGGGATGAGCGCGCGCCAGGCGACGTAGCCGACGTAGCTGGGCGCGAGTTGGGGCAGGCATAGCTGGCGGATGGTGGAACGAAGTCCATCCGCACCCACCAGCAGGTCGCCTTCCGCCTCCCCGCCATCGGCAAACTGCGCGAGCACCGACCTTTCCGTCTGCACGAAGGCGCTGATGCCGCGGCCGCGGTGGTAGTGCTGGCGCGGAAACGCATCGCGCAGCAGCCGGTAGACGCGCTCCCAGGCGGTTAGAACTTGGGGACATTCGAATTCCGCGGCCACGCGACCGGACGCATCAAGGATTTTGCGGGTCGTGATCTCGACCCCGAGATCGGTTGGATCGATGCCGAGTCGGCGCACCGTCTCGATCAGGTCGGGCTGGGCGACGATGCCGGCGCCGCGCCCCGCGAGTTCGCGCTCGACCCGCTCGAAGACGTCGACCTCCCAGCCGGCGCGCCGCAGCAGCAGCGCGGCCAGTAGGCCGCTCATCGAGCCGCCGACGACGAGCGCATGCCGCTTGGCCTTGCGCATTCCGTTCGATCCTACCGTTTCCTGCCGCGCAAAATTGCTATATATCGAGCCAAACCTGGAGGAATGCCATGGCCCTGACGATGCTGGATAAGCAGGCGGAGAGCGCGGTGAAATCGGCGTGGCCGCCGGAGATCGCTGCGGAATTCGAGCGGGAAAAGAACAATCCCAACCCCTGTGTTGGCAACGCGCTGGTGTCGGAGAGCGATCGAGTCCGCGTGTGGACCATTCGTCTCAAGCCCGGCGAGCGTATCGGCTTCCACCGGCACGTGCTCGACTATTTCTGGACCGCCGTCACCGGCGGTCGCGGGCGCCAGCACGTGCACGACGGCACCACGGTCGAATACACCTACGCGCCTGGCGAGACTCGGCACGAGACCTATGGCTCCGGCCAGTTCAAGGTCCACGACCTCGAAAATCTCGGCGACAAGGAGATGGTCTTCATGACCATCGAATTCCTGCAAAGCGCCAACAAGCCGCTGCCGCTACCGGAAAGCGTCCGGCGGCAGGCCGCCGCGTAAGCCGCGGCCTACGACCGCCGTCTCGCCTTACGTGCGGGGCGGCACGGCTGCCCGCTCGGGCTCAGCCGTAAGTGCACCGGCTCCGTGAAACGGACTAGCCAACCCCAAAACCTTCCTGCACACTGGCACGCAAGGAAGGTGGGCTGGCCAGCAACGTGACGATAACAGCGCGCCAATTGGCGATTTGTCATGCCCGGCACGCAGTCAAGCTTGCGCACACTGCGTAAACTTGTCGGCGCTGCCGGGCATCCGCCTCTTGCTTTTCGCAATAAGACGTGATGGCCGGGACGAACCCGGCCGCGACAGTCTCGATAACGGCCGTCAATCGCCCCGCTGCTTATGAGCACGTGGCGAGGGCGCCGTGGGGAGGGGGAAACAGGTGGAGCTCAGCTTCGATCTGCTGATCAACGCGGTGATCGCCGGCATCCTGCTCGGCGGATTCTACACCGCTGTGACGCTCGGCGTATCGATCTCGTTCGGCATCCTCGATATTGTCAACATCGCCCATCCCGCCTTCATCATCCTCGGCTCGTACATCGCCTATATCGTCAACGCTCGGCTCGGGATCGATCCGATCGCGGTCAGCATCCTCATGCTGCCGGTGTTTTATCTGCTCGGCGCCGGTGTCTATCAGGTCTATTACGAGTCCTTCGAGCGGCGCGGGCAGGAATCGCTGCGCGGCTTGTCATTCTTCTTCGGCTTGCTGTTCGTCACCGAGGTGATGCTCATCCTCGTGTTTGGCGTCGATTACCGTTACGTCGAAGCGCCCTATATCGGACCGAGCTGGCGTCTCGGCGTGATGGATTTCCCACTGCGCATGCTGGTGCCGTGTATCGCCGCGCTCGCGCTGTTCGCCGCGCTCGAGCTGTATCTGTCGTACACATTCATCGGCCGCGCGATCAAGGCCGTGGCGCAAGACCAGCTTGCGTTGCGGCTCATGGGCGCCTCGCCGGTACGCATCAAGCGCATTGCGTTCGGCATTTCCATCGCGACCGCCGCGGTGGCTGGTGCGCTGCTGATTATCATCCAGCCGGTCGAGCCTTCGGTCGGACGCGAATATATCGGCCGCGTGTTCGCGATCTGCGTGCTCGGCGGACTCGGCAGCCTTCCCGGCACGGTGATCGGCGCCATGCTGCTCGGCATTCTCGAGAGCTTCACGGCCACGTTCTACGGCCCGTCCTGGGCGCCGGCAGTGGCATTCGGCGTACTCCTGCTCACCCTCGCATTTCGACCGGCGGGTCTTCTCGGACGATAGGATTGTCCATCGTGCGGACGCGGGTCTTCCTGCTGCTGTTGATCGCCGTCGCGATCGCCGTGTTCTTCGCCACGCGCTGGGTGAACAATGACTACGTGTTCTTCGCCGGCTATACCGTCCTGCAATTCGTGGTGCTGGCGACAGCCTGGAACATTCTCGGCGGCTACACCGGCTACGTCAATTTCGGCTCGGCCGCCTTCTTCGCGCTCGGCGCCTATTCAACGGTGTTCCTGCACAAGCTCTATCCGTTACCGATTCCGTTACTCATCGTGATCGGCGGCGGCGTATCCGGCATCGTCGGACTCGGCATGGGCTATCTGACGCTGCGGCTGCGCGGCGCCTTCTTCGCCATCGCGACGCTCGCCCTGGCTGTCGTGCTGCAAACCCTCATCGTCAACTGGGATTATGTCGGCGGCTCGCGCGGCGCCTACATCATCCGCCCCAACGAGATTGCGCTGATCGGCCCCTATATCCAGTATCTGTTTCTATTGATGCTCGCTCTAGCGGTCATCGCACTCACCATCGCGCGCGGGATCGAGCGCTCGCAGCTGGGCTACGGTTTCGCAACCATCCGTGACGACGAGCTTGCGGCGGAAGCATCGGGCGTACCCACGCTGCGCCTCAAGCTCATCGCCACGACGCTCTCCGGCGCGCTCATGGGTATGGCCGGGGCCCCCTTTCCCTATTACATCGGCTATCTCCAGCCCTCGTCCGCTTTCGGGCTCGAATACGCAGTCAATTCCATCGCCATGCCGATGATCGGCGGCACGACCAGCTGGGTCGGACCGCTCATCGGCGCGATCCTGCTCGGATCGTTGCAGCAGATCGCGACTGTGACCATTTCCTCGGCGGTCAACCTGCTCATCGTCGGCCTGCTGCTGGTCGCTTTCGTGATCATCGCCCCGAACGGCATCGTCGGGCTGGTGCAGGGCTGGATACGAAGGACGAAGTAATGGCTGGCACGCTGCTCGAGGTTACCGGTCTGAGCAAACGCTTCGGCGGTTTCGTCGCGCTCGACGGCATCGACCTCAACGTCGCCGCGGGCGAGCGCGTCGGCCTGATCGGTCCCAACGGCTCCGGCAAGTCGACCTTGGTCAATTGCATTTGCGGCACCTTGGTCAACGAGACCGGCAACGTGCGTTTCGACGGCGAAACGGTCGATGGCCTGCTCACACACGAACGCACGCGCCGCGGGATGGCGCGCAGCTTTCAGCTTCCGCGTCCGTTCACGACCTTGACGGTCGCCGACAATCTGCGGGTGCCGCTTCTCTATACCGTCAACGCGCGGCCGGGACGCGCACTTTCGCCGGCCGAGCTCGACACCCGCTGCGCCGAGCTGTTGCAGCTCGTCGCGCTGGCGGACAAAGGGACCCACCTACCGCGCGATCTCACCCAAGTGGAGATGCGCAAGCTCGAGCTCGCCCGCGCCATGGCCGCCGAGCCGAAACTCCTCATCGCCGACGAATCGATGGCCGGACTGTCGCAATCCGAGGTCGACGACATCGTCAGCCTGCTCATCCGGCTCAACGAACGCGGAATCACCATCATACTGATCGAGCACATCATGCGCGCGGTGATGAAGTTCTCACAGCGGCTGATCGTGCTGGTCTCGGGCAAGAAAATCGCCGACGGCCTGCCCGACGCGGTGATTCGCGATCCCGAGGTGGAAAGGGCTTACCTTGGCCAATAGCCTGACCATCGAAAAGATCGACGCCGCGTATGGCGCCGTGCGCGTGCTGGAGAACGTGTCGCTCAACGTCAACACGGGCGAGACGGTGGTGCTGCTCGGCACCAACGGCAATGGCAAGTCGACGCTGATGAAATGCGTCATGGGCATCGTGCGCCCGCGCGCCGGCCGCATCGTGGTCGAGATCGACGGCGAAAGGCACGATCTCATCGGCCGCAGCACCGAGCAGATCGTCGACCTCGGCATCGCGCTAGTGCCGGAAGGCCGCCGCCTCTTTCCCCGATTGTCGGTCGAGGAGAACCTTTTGCTCGGCGCGTTCCGCCGCAAAGCCCGTGCCTCGCTGCGAGCAAACTTGGACTTCTGTTTCGAATGCTTCCCGCGGCTCGCCGAGCGGCGCGCTCAGCTTGCCGGCTCGATGAGCGGCGGCGAGCAGCAGATGCTTGCACTCGCACGCGCGCTGATGCTTTCGCCGCGCATTCTGTTGATCGACGAGCCCTCGGTTGGCCTGGCGCCGGTGCTGGTCAGCCGCACCATCGACAAGATCAAGGAGCTCAAGGATCAGTACAAGCTCACTGTACTGATGGCGGAGCAGAACTTTCCGCAGGCGCTGCGCATCGCTGACCGTGGCTACGTAATCGTCCACGGCCAGATCGCCTTCGAGGGCCGCTCCGCCGACGAACTCAACAACAACGAGCTGATTCGCAAGTTCTATCTCGGGCTCTAGCCGGGCGCGCACGTGTCAAGCGCACACCCGCATCGAGTTCGCCCGCGGCTCGATTGCTGTCGAGGGGCGCCGTCGAGCAGGCGCACCTCAGTAGGCGAGGAGTAACACCTGGCGCGCTACTTCGCGTTCTCATAGGGATAGATCACCTTGCCCGACTCGTACTGCGCCGGCGACACCACCACCTGCGTCGAGATGTCTTTGAATTGCGCGACGTCGTTGCCCTTGACATGCTGGAACTGCACCTGCAGCACACGCGACTCCGCCCATTCGCCCTTGGCACCGAACTTCACGTCGCCGACGACGGTGCTGAACGTGTTGGCGCGGATGTAGTCGCCGAGCTTGGCATCGTCGAGGCTTTTGGTGCCTTCAACCGCCTGCTGCAGCACTTGCAGCTGGGCGTAGCCCCACGGCGCCATGTAATAGCCGAGCGGATCGACGCCTTCGGCCCCGGCACGAGCCTGGTAGCGCTTGATGAGATCGCCAACGCCGGGGAAATCCATCTTCGGCACCGGTAGCCAGAAGTCGTAATTGGTAAAGCCGTTGAGCAGCGGGCCGAGCTGCGTCTTGATGGCGGTCGCCTGTAGGCCGACCATGCCGCCGCCGATCATCTTCGGCTTGAAGCCAATCTCGTTGATCGCGCGCACCATTCCGACGGAGTCGGGTGGATAGGAGTTGATGTTGAGGATGTCCGGATTGGTCGCCTGGATTGCGCGCACGATGGGCGCGAAGTCCGTGGTCGACGGCGGATAAGTCTTGTCGTAAACGATCTTAAGCTTCGCCTTCTGCGCATTCTCGCGCGCACCGTCCGCGGCGTTGCGCGAGAATTCCTGGTCGGCCGCCACGATCGCCACCGTCTGCGGCTTTGGATTCTGCGCCATGGCGAGATCGAAGAAGCCCTTAGTGAAGGCCGGCTTCGCGTCCGGGCCGGACGGAATCATCACAAAATAGTTTGGATAATTGAACTCGCTGTTCACCGCGAGGCCGAGCAGGCCGATGAAAGTTTTCTTCCTTTGGATCACGATCGGCATGGCCGGCGCGATCATCGCCGTGGCGTAGGGGCCGATGATCAGGTCGACCTTGTCGATATCGAGCAACTTCGTGTAGATCGAAGGCACTTCGGCCGGCGAGCTCTTGTCGTCATAGTAGATGAGCTTGACAGGACGACCGAGCAGGCCGGCTTTTCCGTTGATATCTTCTTCCCAAATCTTCTGCGCGAGCAACGCCGACTTGCCGTTGGGCGCAAGCCCGCCGGTCAGCGCCATGCTGAACCCGATCTTGATCGGCTCGCCGGACTGCGCCCAGGCCGCGCCCGCGAACGCCAGGGCGCAAACCGCCAGCGCCACGCAGGCGCGAGCGCAACCCGCCGCCGCCCGATAGATTGGATTATACCGCATGGTCATCCTCCCATTACGTACGTTTGTTGCCCCATCTTATGGGCAATGGGCGGCGGCGCGCTAGTGGGCGGCCGGTTGAGGAATGCTAACGCGTCGAATCGCCGCCTTCGACAATGACGGTCTCCACTTCGCCCGCGCCGTTGCGGCGGAAAGCCGCGGCACGGTCATATTCCGGCGAAGTGAAACAGGCGACGCCCTGCTCGAAGCTGGGAAATTCGATCACGACGAACCGCTGGAACTTGGCCGGCCCTTCCATCATCTGATAGCGGCCGCCGCGCGCGAGCACCTTGCCGCCGAACTTGGCAATGATGCCCGGCACGAGGTCCGTGTACTTCTTGTACTCGACCGGATCGTTGATTCTGGATCGCGCAACCCAATAGGCCGGCATGTCGTGTCCTCGCTCGCATGTGCTCTTGGCCTGCCGCTCGCGGTCCGGGCAGGCGGTGACCGCGAATGTTGAATCATAATGAGTGCTGGGCACGCAAGCTGATCAACAGTGCTGCCCGGCGGCAAGGCTTGGCATCGCGTGCGCGCGACTGCGCCCTATGCCGCGGACGCGCGAGGTTGACCCTCCCGGACGTGGCTCCTAGCATCGCCGCCCGCAGGAAACCGGCGCCTCTTCGAATGCGAGGCGATCCTCGGGAGGACAGCATGGATCGACGCGGCTTCATCATCGGCTCCGCTGCCGCAGCGGCGAGCCTCAAAGCATCGTTCGCGCAAGAGGCCGCCTATCCGAGCCACGCGATCGTGCTGGTCAATCCCTTCCCGCCGGGCGGCGCGGCGGACGTGGTCGGCCGCCCGTTGGCTGCGGTAATGGAGCCGATGGTGCAGAAGCCGGTGGTGATCGAGACAAAATCCGGCGCCGCAGGAGCCGTCGGCGCGCAGTTCGTCGCCAACGCCAAGCCCGATGGCTACACGCTCCTTCTCCACCTCCCGTCGATCTCCGGTTTCGCCGAAGTCGACAAGCTCTTTGGACGCACGCCAAAGTTCACCCGCGCCGACTTTATCCCGATTGCACGCTTCGTGGCTGATCCATGCGTTCTCATCGTCAACGATCATCAACCGTACAAGAATCTCAAAGAACTCATCGACGACGCCAAAAAACGGCCGAACGAAATCATCTTCAGCTCCTCGGGCCTCTACGGCGCCTTGCATATCCCGACGGCGCTGTTTACCGCCGCTGCTGGCGACTTGAAGCTGCGGCATTTGCCGACTCAGGGCGGCGGGCCCGCGCTGACCGCTTTCCTCGGCAACAATTCGCAGGTCCTGGTTTCGTCGATTTCGGCGAGCCTTTCCCAGATCAAGGCCGGCAAAGCGCGGCCCCTCGCGTTATTCGGCGCGCAGCGCTCGAAGGCGTTGCCCGACGTGCCGACCATGAAGGAGCTAGGCTACGACATCGAATACTATCTCTGGGTCGGCATGTTCGCCCCGAAGGCAACCCCGGCTGAGGTCGTCACTTATCTGCGCACGACAGTGAACAAAGCGGCGCACAGCGAGCAATTCAAGGCGGCGCTCGCCAATCTCGGTCAGGAACTCGCCTACATGGATCAGCCGGAATTCGCGGCATTCTGGGAGACCGACAGCAAGCGCATGGAAGCGGCAATCCGCTCGATCGGCAAGGTCGAGGGGTGAGCTCGACCGCGATTACGCCGCACGACTGCGCCGCACGACAATCGAGCGCCTTAAGCTGCGCTGCGAGCGCGCGCGGCCGGCGGGAGGGGACGAAGAGAGCGTGACTCTGCATACTGATCACATCGTCGGCGGCACCTTTGTCGCGTTCGGCACGCTCGTTGTCGCGCTCAGCGGCGATTTGCCGGTCGGCACGCTGTCATTCCCCGGAGCGGGCATGATGCCCAAGCTCGTCGCCGCCTTCCTCATTCTGTTCGGATTGCTGCTGATCCTGCGCGCGGGCGAGAGCGCGGCGGTCGCGACCGTCGCTTGGGGCGACCTGCCGCACGCAGCCCGGGTGGTCGCGATCACCGCCGTCGCCATCGCGCTCTATCAGACCTTGGGCTTCCTCGTGACCATGGCGCTGCTGCTATTCGCGCTGACTTTCGGCACCGAGCGGCGCAACCCCCTCCTCGCCGCCGGCTTCAGCATCGGCGCGGTCGCGCTGACCTATCTGTTGTTCGACGTGGCGCTGAAGACGCCGCTCGAACGCGGCATTCTCGGATTCTAGCAATGGGGACGGTGGAAAGTCTCCTGCTCGGCTTCTCCGTCGCGCTGCAGCCCGACGTCTTGTGGTATGCGTTCCTCGGCTGCCTGGTCGGCACCATCGTCGGCGTATTGCCGGGCATCGGGCCGCTTTCCGGCATCAGCATTCTCTTGCCAGCAACTTTCGGCCTCGACACCACCAAGTCGGTGGTGATGCTGGCCGGCATCTACTACGGCTCGCAATACGGCGGCTCGACCACCTCGATCCTGATGCGGATTCCCGGCGAAGCCTCCTCGGTCATGACCTGCATCGACGGCTATGCGATGGCGCAGAAAGGACGCGCGGGCGCAGCCTTGTGCATCGCTGCCGTCGGCTCATGGGTGGCCGGTACGTTCGGCGTCCTCATGCTGACGCTGATCGCGCCGCCGCTCGCCACATTCGCGCTGCGCTTCGGGCCGCCGGAATATACCGCGCTGCTTGTGCTCGGCTTGATCTTTCTCGCCTACATGTCCTCGACATCGCTGCCGCGTACACTGCTGATGGCGTGCTTCGGACTCCTGCTCGGCACCATCGGCATCGACAATATGACCGGGCACTTCCGCTACTCCTTCGACATCGCCGAGCTGGGGGATGGAATCGGCATCGTCCCGGTCGCGATCGGCCTGTTCGGGCTGGGGGAGATCTTGTCGACGCCGTCCGCAAGCGTAGTCGGCAAGGTGATCGCGCCGCGGCTGCGAGAGCTGCTGCCCAGCCGCCGCGAATGGCGGGAATCGGCCATGCCGATCGCGCGCGGGACGGTTCTCGGCTTTCTGATCGGACTCACCCCCGGCTCGGCGCACATTATTTCGAGCTTTCTGTCCTACGGCGTCGAGCGGCGGCTCTCCAAGCACCCGGAGGAATTCGGCAAGGGCGCGGTGGCCGGCGTTGCCGGACCGGAAGCGGCCAACAACGCGGCCTCGACCGGGGCATTCGTGCCGATGCTGGCGCTCGGCCTTCCGACCGGCCCGATTACCGCCGTGCTGATCGCAGCGCTGATGATCCACGGCGTCCCACCCGGCCCAACGCTGGTGAACGAGCATCCGAATATTTTCTGGGGCTTCGTCGCCTCGATGTATGTCGGCAACTTGATGTTGCTTGCGCTCAATTTGCCTCTCGTAGGCATTTTCGTGAACATACTGCGCATCCCGTACGCTTACCTCTATCCGCTGGTGATCATGTTTTGCATCATCGGCGTCTACGAAGTCAGTCACTCGATCGTCGACGTGTGGATCATGCTGATCATGGGCATCATCGGCTATGGTTTGCGCAAGTTCGGGCTCGATCCCGCGCCGCTGGTGCTCGGGCTGGTGATTGCGCCGACGTTCGAGATGTCGCTGCGCCAATCGCTGATCATGTCGAACGGCAATTGGGTGATATTCTTCCAGCGTCCGATCGCACTGACGCTGCTCGGCCTATGCGCTGCGCTTTTGGCGCTGGCGGGGCTGTCGCTCATACGCAGCCGCAAGGACTGGCGCAGCCGCCTAGCCGAGGTCGAAGTCGGGGAAAATCCCTAGCGGCGACGCCGCGCCGGTGCGGCGCGCGGTGGGTGAAAAGAGCTAGCGGGAACCCGGCGCGGATGAGGCGCGCCGCCGCTCACGCCCAGAGCCGCTCGCGCTCAAGTCCCTTGTAAAGGTCGGCGACATAATCGGCATAACCGTTGAAGATGAGCGTGGGGCGCCGCTCGTTGCGCCCGATGAGCTCTTCTGTGGCCTGGCTCCAGCGCGGATGCGGCACCTGCGGATTGACGTTGGCCCAGAAGCCGTACTCGGACGCTTGCAATGCCTCCCAATAGCTTTTCGGCCGCTGATCGGTGAAGTTGAAGCGCACGATCGACTTGATCGACTTGAAGCCGTACTTCCAGGGCACGGCGAGACGCAACGGTGCGCCCTGCACTTTCGAGACCGGTTTGCCGTAGGCGCCGGTGACGAGGAAGGCGAGCTCGTTGGTTGCCTCCGCGATGGTCAATCCTTCGACGTATGGCCATGGATACCAGCTCTGCTTCTGGGCCGTGGCGACGGAAGGATCGAGAAACGTCTCCATCCGCACGTATTTTGCCGAGGACAGAGGCTTGGCCAACTCAACCAGCCTGGCGAGAGGAAAGCCGCTCCACGGAATGGCCATCGACCAGGCCTCGACGCAGCGATGGCGATAGAGCCGCTCCTCGAGCTGCATCTTGCGGATAAGATCGTCGATGCCGATCTCCTGCGGCGCCTCCACCATGCCGTCGATTTTGATCGTCCATGGCCGCAGCTTGAGCGCCTGCGCTGCCTTGGCGACGCTCTTGGTCGAACCGAACTCGTAGAAATTGTTGTAGTTGGTATTGATCTTCTCGTCGGTGACCGGGCGGTCGAGCGTGTACTTCTCATTGCGACTCGCCGGATAGAGGTCCTTGGTCGGATCCGGCAGATCGCTGATCCGCTGCGCGAGCGCCACCTTGGGCGAGAGCGTCAACGCGGCCGCGCCGCTGGCGGCCAGCAGGGCGCGGCGATTGAAGAAAAGGTGCTCGGGGGTGGCGAGGCGTTCGGGAATTTGCCACCCGCGGCGGCGAATGACGTGCATGACTCATGCTCCAGATGAAGGGCGCTATTCGATTACGCCCGCCGTCCATCACGGGCAAGTCACGGCTGCGGCAGAACGAGTGATGCGCCGACACGGCTGGAAACCGGGACGGAGTGCGGATTAGGCCGCTGCGGCGGTTGGCGACCGCCGCAAGCGCAAGGCGGGATCGGCGCCGCGCCGCTAGGCGGCCGCCGCGGCTTTGCGCGCCGCCACGATCTGCTCGGCGGTGCGGCCCATGAGTTCGGCCATATGGTCGAACTTGAACGTGAAGCTGCCGACGCCAGCCGTCGCCGAGCGCACCTCCACGATGAGATCGCCGATCTCCGATTCCGGCATCTGCACGCGCACCACGTCCCAGCCCTCCCAGCCCTCGCGCGTGTCGAAGCCGAGGATCTGGCCGCGCCGTCCCGACATGAGCGCGTTCATCTTGGCGGTTGCCTCCGACGGGCAGACGATCTCGACCTGATAGATCGGCTCGAGCAGCACCGGCTGACACTGCGGCAAGCCATCGTGGATCGCGAGCCGGCCGGCGAGCTGAAACGCCATGTCGGAGGAATCGACCGTGTGGTAGGAGCCGTCGATCAGCTTCGCCGCGACGTCGACCACCGGGAAGCCGAGCGGACCGTGCTTGAGCGCGTCGATGACGCCCTCCTCCACCGAAGGAATGTAATTGCGCGGCACCACGCCGCCCTTGATCTCTTCGCTGAAGCTGAAGCCCGACCCGCGCGGCAGCGGCTTGATGTCGAGAACGACGTCGCCGTATTGGCCGTGGCCGCCTGATTGCTTCTTGTGGCGGCCGCGCTGAACGATGCCCTTCTTGATGGTTTCGCGGTAACCCACCGTCGGCTTGTGCGTGACGGTGGCGATGCCGAAGCGATCGGCCAGCCGCTCGGTGGCGACGCGCAGCTGCATCTCGCCCTGGCCCCATAGCACCACTTCATGCGCCTCGGGATTGTGGACAACGCTGATCGAAGGGTCCTCCTCGACCAGCTTGGCGAGCGCCTGCCCAAGTTTGACGTCGTCCTTGCGCTCCTTGGCGGCGACCGCGATGGAGAGCACCGGCGGATGAGGAACGACCTTGGCAACCGCCGCGTGCGGCTGCGCACCGTCGCTCAAGGTATCTCCTGTCTTGGTGTGATCGAGCTTGCCGAGCGCCACGGTCTCGCCGGCCTCGGCGGCCCCGCGCTTCTCGCTGTTTTGACCCATTAGCTTGAAAACCGCGGCGACCCGTCCGGTCTGCCCGTCGGCGGTCGTGATATTGGCGCCGTCGCCGATCTTTCCCCCGAGCACGCGCACTACCGACATCTTGCCGCCGTGCGCGGTATTGATGGTCTTGAGCACGTAAGCGACGCTTTGGCCCGATTTCACGCCGAGCCGCTTGGCGGTATCGGCGATGCCGGGCGTCTCGTGGCGCAACGCCTTCATCAGCCGCAGCACGCCGTTGGTGCGCGTGGCCGAGCCTAACAGCACGGGACAGACCAGACCTTCGCGCAATTCCTTGGACAGATCGTCGAATACTTTGTCGCGCGGCGGCTGAATGTCCTCGAGCAGCTGCTCCATCAGCTCGTCGTCGTGGTCGGCCAAGGTCTCCAGCATCGAGAACCTTGCTGTCTTCTCGCGATCGAGCGCATCGCCTTCGAGCGGAATAACTTCCGAGGGCGCGTGCTCCTTGTAAACGAACGCGCGCTCCAGCGCGAGATCGACGAAGCCGGTGATGATGTCGCCGGAAAACGTCGGGATCTGTCGCACCAGTAGCTTGCCGCGGGAGGCGGGCTGCAAGACCCTGAGCACATCGTGGATGGTGGAATCCGCCTTGTCGATCTTGTTGAGGAAGAGAAAACGCGGAATTTTCTGCGCTTCGAGCTCGCGCATAATGAGCTGAAGCTGCGGCACCTTCTTCTCGTCGAGCTCGCAGACGACAACCGCGGCATCGACCGCCGGCAGCGCCGCGCGCATGTCCTGGACGAATTCGACCGAGCCTGGGCAATCGACGAAAGTATACGTGTCGCCCTTAAAATTGGCGCTGGCGACGGAGATCTCGACGCTCATCATGTGATGACGCGCTTCCTTGCTGGCGTCACCGACGGTGTTCCCCGCGTCGATCGTGCCTTGACGCTGGATCGCGCCGGTGCGGGCGAGGATCCCTTCGAGCAGCGTCGTCTTACCGCTTTGGAATGGGCCCACCAGCGCGATGCACCGTGGGCCCGTGGCTCGTGTGCCGTTCTGTGCCATTTTCCGCCTCCCGTAGCGAGCGAGATGCAGTCTTCTGCGAGACCGTTGCAACCATCGTTTCAGGCCGGAGGGAGACTGGCAAGAGGCGTCGGAGTCTCATCGACCGGGGGCGGAACCGGAGCGGACGACGCGCTCGTTCAGCGACGAAAACGGCCGCCTCGAGGGCGGCCGTTCATCATCGCATCGAGGTTGCGCCGGTCAGGGGCCGGAGCGCAGATGTAATTCCGCCACGCCAAGAGCGAAATTGAGCCCGACCGAGGTCGCCACCGAGATCGGCTGCAACGCCACCGTGTTGTTGTTGCCGCCGAGGAGAACGTTGGCGCCGAGTCCCGCGGCGATCGTTACCTGCCCGCTCGCGCCGAAATAGTCGCCGGCGAGAAAGCCCGCGCCCGGAGGCGCCATGCTGTCGGTGAACACCGCCCACACCATCACGCCGCCGCCGGTGGCGCCGACATCGAGCCCGAACTTGCTGATCGAGCCGCTGTAGACCTGTTGCGGCCCGGGCGGTTCGGGCGCGAACGTGCACACGACCGACTTCTGCGACCCGACGATGAAGCTCATGCCGGCCGAGATGTCGCAAGTCAGCACGCCCGCACGCACGCGCTGGGCGGCTGCTGGCTCGGCGAGCGCGATAACAAGCGTCAGGGCTGCTGCCCCGACGGCATAACGAAACATATGGACCCTCCTTTTGCTCGATTGGCGCAAGCCCGACCGGGTTGCGACTCAGCGGCAGACCTTACGCAAGATCGCGATCGTCATGTCAAGTTGCCGCAGAAGCGCTGAATGCGCCGACACGCTTCCTCCACGTCTTCGGTCTTGGTCGCATACGAGATGCGAAACGCGGGACCGAAGCCGAACGGCGTGCCTTGCACCACCGCCACACCCTCCGCCTCCAACAGCTCGGTGACGAAATCCTCGTCGGTGCCGAGCTTGCGACCGGTCGGCGCGGTCCTGCCCATGGTGCCGGCGCACGACGGATAGACGTAGAAAGCGCCCTCGGGCTTCGGGCAACGGATGCCGCGCGCCTGGTTGAGCATCGACACGCAAAGATCGCGCCGCTCCTTGAAGATGGCGTTGTGCTTGGCGATGAAGTCCTGCGGTCCGTCGAGGGCCTCGACGGCCGCCCATTGCGACACCGCGGTCGGGTTCGAGGTCGATTGCGACTGCACCATCGCCATCGCCTTGATCAGCGGCTCGGGTCCGCCGCCGTAACCGATGCGCCAACCGGTCATGCAGTACGTCTTCGACACACCGTTCACGGTCAGCGTGCGATCGTACAGTCGAGGCTCGAGCTGCGCCGGGGTGGTGAATTCGAACTCGTCGTAGACGAGGTGCTCGTACATGTCGTCGGTCATCACGTAGACGTTCGGATGCCTGACCAGGACGTCGGTCAGCCGCTTGAGCTCGGCGCGCGTATAGGCCGCGCCGGTCGGATTCGACGGCGAATTGAGCAGCACCCACTTGGTCTTCGGGGTGATCGCGCGCTCGAGCGCCTCGGCGCTCATCTTGAAGCCCGACTCGAGCGTGGTAGGGACGCCCACCGGCTCGCCGCCGGCGAGCATGACCATCTCCGGATAGCTCACCCAATACGGCGCCGCGATGACCACCTCGTCGCCGGGGTCGAGCGTCGCGACCAACGCGTTGTAGAGCACCTGCTTGCCGCCGGTGCCGACGGTGATCTGGCTCGGCTTGTAGTCGAGTCCGTTCTCGCGCTTGAACTTGCGGGCGATGGCGGCCTTGAGCTCGGGAATGCCGTCGACGGCAGTGTACTTCGCCGCCTTGCCGCCTTCGATCGCGCGGATCGCGGCGCGCTTGATGTGCTCCGGCGTATCGAAGTCCGGCTCTCCGGCGCCCAATCCGATCACGTCGCGGCCGGCGGCTTTGAGCGCGCGCGCCTTGTCCGTCACGGCGATGGTGGCGGACGGCTTGATGCGCTTGAGCGATTCTGCGAGCAGGGGCATGAGACTCTCCGCTTGGCGGCGCGAGCTTCCTAATCGGCGTTGCCGTCGCCGGCAAGTCTCAATCGCCGATGCACACACCAGTGTGATGGCATCGGGGCGAAAACGTGTTTTCGATGCCGTGCCGGCCGCGATCGAGCCGCGCCAACCCGTCCCGGGCGTGAGGAACCCGCCGCCACCCATGGGCCTTCCCCATTCGCCGCCCCGGTGATTTTGCCGGGCTTGGCCGCTAAACTGTCCGCTGCCAGGAAACGACGGTTCCCGGGAGGATGCCATGCAGCTCACGCGCGAGCAGATCGAGGGCTTCGAGGAGCAGGGCTATCTGTTTTTCCCCAATTGCTTCGCCGAAGAGGAGGTCGCGCTTCTGCGCAGCGAGGCGGAAGAGATTTTCCGGACCAACCGCCAGGAGGTCTGGCGCGAGAAGACAGGCGCGCCGCGCACCGCTTTCGCCGCGCATACCTACAACGAAGCTTTCCGCCTGATGGCGCATCACCCGCGGCTGGTCGAACCGCTGCAGCAACTATTCGGCGAAGGCGTCTACGTCCATCAGTTCAAGATCAACGCCAAGGCGGCGTTCGAGGGCGACGTGTGGCAATGGCACCAGGACTACGGCACCTGGGCGCGCGACGACGGCATGCCGCTTCCGCGCGCGATGAATATCTCGATCTTTCTCGACGAAGTCCTGCCGATCAACGGTCCGCTGATGGTGATTCCGAAAAGTCACAAATACGGCACGCTCGCGGCCGGTCACGACACGAGCACGACCTCCTACCCGCTTTGGACGCTCGATCCCGCGACGGTGACGCGGCTCTGCGCGGAAGCCGCACCGCCGGGCGGCGTGGGCATCGTGGCGCCGACCGGCAAGCCCGGCTCGGTGCTGATGTTTCACGGCAATCTCGTGCACGCCTCGCCGCCCAACATCACGCCTTACCCGCGCAAGATCGTGTATCTCACGCTGTGCGCCGTTTCGAATCACATCACCAAATTCACCCGGCCCGAATGGATCGCTCACCGCGATTTCACGCCGATCGCGCCGGTGGAGGACGACGCCCTCATCACACATGCGCGCGCGCATCGCGTGGCGGCGGAATGACGGCGAAATGATTTTCTGCACGTGAGCGCCGCCGCAGAAGATTGGGACTGCCGCTCATGGCATCGGTAGTCGGCGTCTACTCCCCGGCTCCCCGACTGCGCCATGACATTGCCGCCCTGATGCGTTAAGCCATATTCAAGCAGGCGGCTGAAGAGCACCGCCCGAAGGCAGGCGATGTTTACGCTCTATTCCATGCGACGATCGGGCAACAGCTACAAGGTGCGCCTCGCGCTCGCCCAGCTCGCGATCCCCTATCGCCTGGTCGAAATCGACATCCTCAAGGGCGAGAGCCGCACGCCGGAATTCCTGGCCAAGAATCCGCACGGCCAGGTGCCGCTGCTCGAAGCCGCGCCCGGCCGTTATCTCGCCGAATCGAACGCAATCCTCTGGCACCTCGTGAGCCGCACACGGCTGCGGCCGGAGCACCGGATCGATCGCGCCGAGGCGCTGCAATGGATGTTCTTCGAGCAGCACAGCATCGAGCCCAATATCGGCGCCGCTTATTTCTGGCTCACGCTGGTCAAGGGCGGCCGCGAGCTGCAGCAGCACGCGCTCGAGGACTGGATGGAGGAGGGCTACCGCTCGCTCGCCGTGATGGACCATCACCTCAGGCATCGTCGCTATTTCGTGGAAGACCGCTACACCGTCGCTGACATCGCGCTCTACGCTTACACCCATCTCGCGCATGCGTGCGACTACGACCTCACGAGCTTTCCCGCGATTCGCGGCTGGCTCGAGCGCGTCGCGGCCCAGCCGGGCCATGTCGCCATGGATTGGCAGCCCGCTAACGCGGTTCCGGCGGAATGACCGAGCCCGCCTGCTGCGCGCGCCACGGACCAGCGATCTTTCTTCTACGGATGGCCGGGCGCTTTGCGCGTTAACCATTCGTTAACCTAAAACACAAATTTGCCCTCCTTCCCCAAAGTGTTCGCCCAACTCCGGCCGAACCGACGCCGGCATGCGCCAACAAATTCTCGAGTGATTCGAGGAGACTGACATGCCGAAAATGCCATCCGGACGCAGCGCAAGGAAGTGCGAGACCCGTCAGGGCTGCGCGCCAAGGCAGCGCCCCATCGCTCTCGTCGAATTGATCATCACCGCCGCGCTCGTCTTGTCGACGGTCGTCGTTGTCACCGCCGTCTCGATCGGTTTCGCGCGCGCCGAAGTCGCGGGCGCCATACCAAAGGGCGACGGCGTCCCGTTCGCGATTGCGCTGAGCATTGCACTGCTGCTTACCGCCATGAGCGGGGTCACCGCCATTTCAGCCGCTCTGCCGCGACGGCATTGATCATCGTTTCGGCGGCCGGTCGGGGGAAGTCACTGCCGCGCGTTAGCGACGCGCGGCAGTGCTGTTATGGAGATGTCACTCCGGCTTGACGTT
Organism: Xanthobacteraceae bacterium; assembly: GCA_035693615.1. Taxonomy (GTDB): domain Bacteria; phylum Pseudomonadota; class Alphaproteobacteria; order Rhizobiales; family Xanthobacteraceae; genus VAZQ01. The sequence goes on along the minus strand of DASSGH010000008.1, from coordinate 77,115 downwards.
CGCCGCCTTGATGATTGGCCACCATTGCTGGATTTCAGCCTTGTGGAAGGCGGCGAGCGCCTCGGGCGTCTGCTCCTCGCGCGTCGCAATGACTTGCCCGAGATCGGTGAGCCGCTGCCGCACCGTCGTGTCGGCGAGCGTCTCCACGACCGCGCCGTTGAGCTTGGCGACGATGTCGCTGGGCGTGCCTTTTGGCACCCAGAGCCCGTGCCAAAAGGAAATGTACATCCCCGAGACTCCGACCTCCTCCATGGTCGGCACGTCGGGCGCGGCAGGCCAGCGCTCTTTCGACATGACGGCAAAGGGCCTGATCGCGCCGCTGCGCAGGAAGGAGAGCGTCTGCGACGCCTCGGCGCAAAAGAAATCGATCTGCCCCGCCACCAGATCCTGCATCACCGGCGCGCCGCCGCGGTAGGGGACGAGCTGGAACCGGGTGCCGGTCTTCTGCTGAAAATAGAGCAGGCAGACATGCGCCGCGCTGCCGGCCCCCACGGTTGCAGCGGAGGCCTTGCCGGGATTTTCCTTGAGCCAGGCGATCAATTCTCGCGCGCTCTGCGGCAGCGCGTTCTTCCCGACGATCATCAACGGTGTGGCGCTAATCCGCGACACCGGCTGCAATTCCAGCAGAGCATCGTGAACGGCGGGATACATCGCGCCAGCCCCGACGTGACTCGTCCAATTGCCGATGCTCAGCGTGTAGCCGTCGGGCGCCGCTTGCGCCGCGCGGGCCACGCCGATGCTGGCGCCGGCGCCGGTCACGGTCTCGATGATCACCGGCTGACCGAGCGAGACGCGCATGCGTTCGCTCAAGATCCGGGCGAGCGTGTCGGTCGGCCCGCCGGCAGGGAACGGCACGATGATCGTAATGGGATGCGACGGGTAGGCTTGCGCGTGGGCGCTGGCGATGCCCCCGACTGCGACGGCAATCGCCGCGGCGATCGTAGTCATCTTCATGGACGTCCTCGCCTGTTCGCCTGCTGGAATTTTGCCGCGAACGATGACACGGGGCGCGCACGCGGCAAAGCGAATTATGCTGTCACACCGATGTGAACGGCGGCAAGCTTGCCGCAAGATCGGCGCCACCGCATCGTTGCCGCGCGTGACAGATTGACGCCGCGAGATCGACACGGCGTACGGAGACAAGCATGCGATGGTCGGTGTTGGTGCTCGCCTGCGCGCTCGTTACCGGCGGGGCGAGCGCGCCCGCGCAAGTCTTTCATTCCTCCGCCGGCGACCTCGTGGTGCAGACCGCGGCGAGCGGACTCGATCACCCTTGGGCGCTCGCTTTCCTCCCCGATCGGCGCATGCTGGTGGCCGAGCGGCCCGGGCGCATGCGCATCATCGGCAAGGACGGCACGCTCTCCCCCGCGCTTGCCGGCGTGCCGAAGGTTTTCGCCTCGGGGCAGGGAGGCCTGCTCGACGTCGTGCTCGACCGCAGCTTCGCGCAGAACCGCACCATCTATTTCTGTTACGCCGAGCCGGTCGAGGGCCGCGCGCGCACCGCGCTCGCCCGCGCCCGGCTCATCGCGGAAGGCACAGCACGAATCGAGGCGGTCGAGGTGATCTTCCGCCAGGCAGGGCCGCTCTCCGGCGGCAACCACTTCGGCTGCCGCATCGTGCAGACGCCGGACGACAATCTCTTCCTCACCACGGGCGACCACTTCACCACGCGCGACCAGGCGCAGATTCTCGGGAACGATCTCGGCAAGATCATCCGCATCCGGCCGGACGGCTCGGTCCCGCCAGACAATCCCTTCGTCGCGACGCCTGGGGCGGAGCCTGCGATCTGGAGCTACGGGCATCGCAATCCGGAGGGCCTCGCGCTCCACCCAGTCACGGGCAACCTGTGGGAGCACGAGCACGGCCCGCGCGGGGGCGACGAGGTCAATATCATCGAGAAGGGAAAGAATTACGGCTGGCCGGTGATCGGCTACGGCATCGATTACAGCGGAGCCAAGATCCACGACAGCACGCACAAAGCGGGCATGGAGCAGCCGATCAAATATTGGGTGCCCTCGATCGCCCCGTCGGGAATGACGTTCTACACCGGCAATCTATCCGCGTCCTGGCGCGGCAGCCTGTTTATCGGCGCGCTCGCCGGCCAGATTCTGGTGCGGCTCGAACTCGACGGCGACAAGCCGGTCAAGGAGGAGCGCCTCCTGCAGGAATTACGCGAGCGCATCCGCGACGTGCGCGAGGGGCCGGACGGCGCGCTCTGGCTGGCGACCGACAGCAGCTCGGGGCGAATCCTGCGACTCGCGCCGGCCCAGTGAGATCAGTTCAGGCATCTGTAAGGACTCGGCCGCTGCTGTCGTCCCCGCGAGGGGCACCCCCCGCTCGCGTCGAGGGGCACCGTGCGCAGATAGCGGGTCTGCGCTTTCGCCGAGACGGCAACAGCGGAATGTCATAGTCCCGACACGAAGCTTCTCTACTCGCGCGCATCCGATCACCGCAACAAGGGCCCCTGGGCGCCACGCGCCACCGCGCGCTCGCCACCCGTTAACCTGAGTCCGTGCCATGTTTTCGCGCTTCGAGCGGCTGTTGAAGCCCACCGATCTACCCGAACAGGCGGCGCCGCCTGCCGACTTCATGGCCTTTTTCTGGCATTTCGCCCGCCAGGCGAAGGGCCTGTTCGCCGCTTTGTTCGCGGCCGGGCTGGTGGTGGCCTTGCTCGATTCGACCATCCCCGTGTTCATGGGGCGCATCATCACCTTGATCACGTCAAGGCCGCCGGACGAGTTGTTCGCGCGATTCTGGCCGCATCTCCTGGGCATGGCCTTGGTGCTGCTGGTCGCGCGGCCGCTCGCGCTGACGGCGCAGAACCTGATCGCCAACCAGGCGATCTCGGCGAATGTATCGAATCGCATCCGCTGGCAGAATCATTGGCACGTGGTGCGCCAGTCCTGGGCGTTCTTCCAGAACGACTTCGCCGGCCGTATCGCCAACCGCGTGATGCAGACCGGCCCCGCCATCCGCGAGACTTTGGTCGCGCTGCTGACCAGCGTCTGGTACATCCTGGTCTACGGCACGAGCGCGCTCGTGCTACTCGCATCCGCCGACCCGGTGCTGGCGCTGCCGGTGGCGCTGTGGTTCCTCGGATACCTGCTGCTGCTGCGCGTCCTGGTGCCGCGCATGCGCGACCGTTCCAAGGACGTCTCGGAAGGGCGTTCGTTGCTGACCGGTCGCATCGTCGACAGCTACACCAACATTCTCACCGTGAAGCTGTTTGCCCGCGCGCGCGAGGAGGATGCCTACGTGCGCGACGCCATCGATCACCACACCGGTCTGTTCTATCGCTCGCTGCGGCTCAACACCCTGTTTGCCTTCTGCCTATCCTCGCTCAACGCCGCGATGGTCACCGGCACGGGCGCGCTAGCGCTGGTGTTATGGACCCGGGGTAAGGTCGAGGTCGGGACAGTGGCGATGGCGCTGCCGCTCGCCTGGCAGATCGTCAACATCGCGGGCTGGGTGGCGTTGCAGGTCACCACGATTTTCGAAAACGTCGGCGTGATCCAGGAGGGCATGATGACCATCGCCCGCCCGATTGCGCTGACCGATCGGCCCGATGCCGCGACGCTCCAGGTCACGCGGGGCGAGATCAAATTCGAGAACGTGCGCTTCGGCTACGGGCGCGAGAGCGGCGTCATCGACGGCCTGACGCTCACCGTGCGGCCGGGCGAAAAGATCGGGCTGATCGGCCGCTCGGGCGCCGGCAAGTCGACGCTGGTCAATCTGCTGCTGCGCTTTTTCGATCTCGAGGGCGGCCGCATCCTCATCGACGGCCAGGACATCGCCATGGTGACGCAGGAGGGCCTGCGCGCGCAAATCTCCGTGGTCACTCAGGACACCTCGCTGCTGCACCGGTCGATCCGCGACAACATCCGCTACGGCCGCCCGCAAGCAAGCGATGCCGAGGTCGCGATGGCGGCGAAGCTCGCGCACGCCGACGAGTTCATTCACGAGCTCGAGGATTGGAAGCAGCGACGCGGCTACGCGGCGCAGGTCGGTGAGCGCGGCGTGAAGCTGTCGGGTGGCCAGCGGCAGCGCATCGCCATCGCCCGCGTTATCCTTAAGGACGCGCCGATCCTGGTGCTGGACGAGGCGACCTCCGCCCTCGACAGCGAGGTCGAGGCCGCCATTCAATCGAGCCTGGGCACGCTGATGACGGGCAAGACCGTGATCGCCATCGCGCACCGGCTCTCCACTATCGCGCGCATGGATCGCCTGATCGTGCTCGAGCGCGGCCACATCATCGAGCAGGGTTCGCATGACGAGCTGTTGCGGCACGGCGGCCACTACGCCGCGCTGTGGCGCCGGCAATCAGGCGGGTTCCTCGATGTGGACGTGAGCTCTGCCGAACGCTCGGCGGCGTGAGGCGCTGGGTTCCGCAGTCAGGGTCCGGCGGCGAAGGCGCCAAAAGCGCGCGAATCTCGGGAATAAATCCGCCCACCGGGCGATCTTGACCGGTATGATCGCAGCGGTGCGCATCGAGGATGGTAAGCCTGAGCAGCGAGGACGATCAGGCGCGCTTCGCCAGCGTGGTGCTGCCGCATCTCGCCGACGCCTACGCGCTCGCGCGCTGGCTCACGGGAGACCGGGCCGACGCCGAGGACGTGGTGCAGGAGGCGTGCCTGCGCGCGTTCCGCGGCATCGGCGGTTTTGCCGGGATGAACGCGCGCGCCTGGCTCCTGACCATCGTGCGCCATGCGGCCTATACCTGGTTGGGCAAGAACCGCTCGGCGTCCCTGCTCGTGGTCGACGATCTCGAAGCCGTCGAGCGGCAACAGGCGAGCGGCGCCTCCGCTTTCGGGCAGGAGCCGCAGACGCCGGAGGCAGCGCTGATCGCCGGCGCCGACGCGCGTCGTCTCGAGGCAGCCATCGCAGAGCTGCCGGTGCCGTTTCGGGAGACGCTGGTGTTGCGTGACGTGCAGGGGCTGGACTATCGGGAGATTGCCGAGGTGACCAAGGTACCGATCGGCACGGTGATGTCGCGACTGGCGCGCGCCAGGCGGCGACTGATGCAGCGAATCGCAGAGGGCGAGGAAAAAGCCGGGTCATGACAACTTCGACGACCGATCCGCGCTTGCTCGTGCACGCCTATGTCGACGGTGAGCTCGATCCTGCCAACGCGCTCGAACTCGAGCGGCAGCTTGCGAACGATCCGGCGCTGGCAGCGGAACGCGAACGGATCGAGGCGCTGCGGCGCACGATCGCCGAGCGGCTGCCACGCGAAGCGGCGCCGGTGGGGCTCGCGCGCCGGATCGAAGCGGCGGTCGGCGCGCGCCCTGCGCCGGCGCGGATAGCGTCACATCCGTCGTGGCGCGCGCTCGCGGCCTCGGTGGCGGTGGCGGCGTTCCTGGGCAGCGGCGCCACTTGGCTTGCGCTCTCCCCTGCCCCTGCCGATGCCGACATGATCGTGGCCAATCACGTGCGCGCGCTGATGGCCCCCCATCCGGTCGATGTCGACTCCTCCGACCGCCATACCGTCAAGCCGTGGTTCAGCGGGCGAATTCCGGAGGCTCCCCGCGTGGTCGATCTCTCCAACGACGGCTTTGCGCTGGTCGGCGGCCGCATCGACGTGATCGGACGCACCCCGGTTCCGACGCTCGTCTATCGCGTGCGCCAGCACCTGATCAGCGTCAGCGCGCTCCCCGCTGGCCGCGCGGCGGCGATGCCCGCAGAGCAGATCGCCGGCTACGACGTCGTATCCTGGACCGACGACGGCGTCACGTATTGGGCGGTCTCCAACGTTGCGGCCGCAGATCTCAACGCCTTCGTGAAGGCTTTCCGCGCTGCCACCCCGGAGGGGGCCACACCGAATCCGTCGCACTAAGTTGTTTTAGAGCGAGCAAACGCGCGGCAGGCGCTACGCCTGCTGCAGCAGACCGGACATCGGCTTTATCGCGGCGCTATCGGGAAAGACCTTGCTGGCGAGCACGCTCGCGTCAACGCGCAGGTGGTCTTTGAGCAAGCCCTTGAGCACGGCGCGCACATCGGTAGTCGGCTTGAGGTCGCGCCCCTCATGCAGCTTGCTTGGTTTGAGCCCGGGCCAGTCGGCGATGACGCGGCCGCCTTTCAGCGCGCCGCCGGCGAGCAACACAACGGTCGCGGTGCCGTGATCGGTTCCATCGGTGCCGTTGATGCGCGCGGTGCGGCCGAACTCCGTGACGATGGCGACGACCGTCTCCGGCCATGCATCCTTCATCTCGGCCTCGATGGCGGCAATGGCGCCATCGAGCGCGCCGAGCAAGGTTGCAAGCCGGCCGTTCGTCGCGCCTTCCGCGGCGTGGGTGTCCCAGCCGTCGAAGGCGAGTGCGCCGATACGCGGGCCATCCGCCCGCGCCAGGAACTTCGCCGCCGTGCCGGCGGATTCGGCGAAATAGGCGCGCACTTGCCCTGCGCCGACCGGGCGCGGCTGCTCGCCATCCATGCCCCCGGCGCGTGCCATGCTCGCAAGCCCCATGCGCTCCTCGAGCGCGCGGGCGAGGATTGGATCGGTGTGGCGATAGAGCTCGATCAGCCGCATCACGGTGTCGTCGCTCGCCGGCGGCAGTCGCCGCGGCGTCCACGAGAGCACGGGCGCCGGCCCGCGCACTACCAGCGGGGCGATCGGCCCGATCGCGAAGGCATCGCGTGAGCCGCCGGCGCGGTCGGCCGGTTGCAACGAAGCGAGCGCGCGGTTGAGCCAACCGCTGTCCGCCGTACCCGGCTTGGCAAGGCCGCTCTCCAGCACGTCCTGGCCGTCGAAGTGGGAGCGCTCTCGGTAAGGCGTCGCCGCCGCGTGCACGATGGTCGCCGCCCCCGACTTGTAGAGACGATGCAGGTTGGGCATGGCCGGGTTGAGCGCGAAGAAGGAGTCGAGCGGCAGCGCCGCCGGCTTGCCGCCGAGCATGAGCGCGTGGTCCCCGCGCAGCGCGACCCAATCCGGATCGCCCACCGGCACGACCGCCGCGAGCCCGTCGAGCGCGCCGCGCAGCACGATGACGAGGAGGCGCGGATCGCGGCCTTCCGCGCACGCCAGCTTCGGCAGATAGGCCCAGGCGAACAGCGTGCCGGACGCGATGAGCAGCTCGCGGCGGGTCGCGGCGTGCGGGTTGGTCAGCATCGGCTCACCTCGTTCGATCCTACGCACGCGTTTCGTTACCCGGCATTCGGTATGGCCATCATCGGCGTTGAAATTCCGGCGCCATGAACAGAAGCGCGAGTGCCTGGGGACGGCTTTCGGCACGCGTGATGGTCTGTCGGGTTTCGTCCGAGGCGATCGGCGCGAGCGCCTCTTCGAATGCCTCTCGCGGATCGGCCTGGGCGCCAAAGCGGCGGGCGAATTGGTTGGCGATGTCGAGACGTTGCGCCAGGCCGTCGAGCCACGGCGCGCTCTCGTCGGCAAAGCCCTTGGGAGCCGCGGGCCGCCACAGCGGCTCGCCCAAGAGATTGTGCGCTTGCATCACCGGGCCGATATCGGCGGGCGCGGCGGCGACGGCGCGCAACGCGCCTACGACCCATTCGCCCGGACGCTTGAGCTTCGCCCGCGGCGCTTCCCAGGCTTCGGGCGCGCTCACGAGCGCTTTCGCCACGTCTTTCAAATCACCTTGGGTGGCGAGGAAGCGCTTGGCCAGCCGCTCGACCAGCGCGGGCGGCGGCTCGTCGGCGACGAAGTGGCGCGCGAGCTTGCTCGCCACGTGTCTCGCCGTCGCGGGATGGCGCGCCAGCGCGGCGAGCACGGCGCGGCCCTGCTCCAAGCCGGCATCCGGATAGCTCTTGCCGATCACCGTCTGCGCCCCCGGCTCGTGCATGCGCGGATTGAATTCGAACTCGCCGCCGCGCACGGGGTCCTGGCGGAACGGCACCACGGTCCATCCGGTGATGACATTGGCGAAACGAGTGACGTCGTCCTGGGTGTAGACCGTGCGCACGCCGAGCGTATGCAATTCGAGGATCTCGCGCGCGAGGTTCTCGTTGAGACCGCGCCTCTGTCGCAATCCGGCAATCGACGCGGGCCCGATCGAGCGCGCGTTGTCGAGATAGATGAGCATGGCCGGATGGGATTCGACCGCCAACAGCAAGTCGCCGAAGCGGCCGAGCACGTTGGCGCGGATCACCTCGCGCTCGTAGGCGCCGCAAATCTGGCGCACATTGCCTTTGTCCGCCGATACACAGAAATGGTTCGACCAGAACCAGACCAGCCGTTCGACAAAACCGATGTCGGCGGCGAGCGCGGCATCGATGCGCGCCTTCGCTTCGGCCAGATAAATCTGCTGCGGCAAGCCAGGACCGGCCGCCGGCCTTGGCGCTGGTGAGAGCGGGCCGGACTGCACCTGCATCTCCGGCGCACCGGAGCCGGCCGCGTTGGTCTGCTGGGCGGCGCGCTCCGCTTGCCGTGCCGCGCGCTGTGCCTGCTGATAGGCGAATGCCGCACGCGCGGCGACGCCGCTCGTCAGCAAATCCGCGGTGCCGATGCGGCCAGCGCCCGCGCGATCCAACTCGGCAATCAGCGCGCCGCGCGGATCCGAGGCAATGGCCGCGATCGATCCGGCGCGCGGGCCGAGGCCGAACCGGTGCAAGGCGAGGGCAGCTTCCGCTTTGGGATCAAGGGCCATGGATCATCGTCGCTTCCAGCGGACCCGCGCCGCCGCGCGTCAGCGACAGTCTGCGCGGCCGCAGCGGCAATGTGCCGGTCGCCGCCTTTCGCAATCATGACCAACAGATGAAAAATTGGAAGGGTGGCTCGCCGCCGCCGTTGGCGCATTCGCACCGGGCATGGGCGCGCAGCCCGTGATCGCAGTGATCACAGTGGGCCGCGAAAAACGAAGAACGCCCCAAACGCAATCAGCACGAACCCGACCGCATAGTTCCAAGTCAAAGGCTCCTTGAGGTAAACGATCGAGAAGCCGGCGAAGACCAGAAGCGTGATCACCTCCTGGATGGTCTTGAGTTGCGCGGTGGTATAGACGGCGCTGCCCCAGCGGTTCGCTGGCACCGCCGCGCAATACTCCACGAATGCAATGAGCCAGCTCGCCATAATCACGCCGATGAGCGGCACCGCTTTGAAGCGCAGATGCCCGTACCACGCGAGCGTCATGAACATATTGGAACCGAGCAAAAGCGCGATCGGTAGCAGATAAGGCGAGGCGAAGGTCGAGGGCATGGAGACTCCCGATTACGAAGTTCGCAGCGCAAGCTCGTGTTAACGCGCTCCGCGGCACACTCAACAACACATGGGCAGGCGCCGCGGCCGTGCCTATGGGGGCACCGTCGCGTCTCATCCACAACCAGCGGATTCGTCATGCTGCTGTAACATGCAACCGATATACGCAGATGCCTAGGAAACGCCCTCCGCATATTTTCGGCGTAAACTGTAGCGTGCGTTGTTCGTCATGACTGCCGGCTCCGGCACGCATTCGCCCGCGGCCGGAGCCGTTTTTCTTCTGCGCTTTCAGCGCGATGCCTTGCAGCGGCCCGAACCTGGCCGCGTGCAGAAGTCTGTCGCCGCACACCTCCACTGAGTTTCTGGCGCCGGCCAACCCCTTTTTTCTTGCCGTAGAGCGGGCTAAATCCAGCGCTAGCAACAGTGCTTGGAACCACGGGAGACCTCCCGATGCGGCATTCACGCCTCTCCTCCACCTTTCTCATCGCCGCGGGGTTCGTGATCGCGGGCGCGCTCGCACCCGTGCCCGTCATGGCGCAAGTGACGGCGCAAGTGCAGCCGGCGCAACCGCCGACGCAGCCGCCTGAGCCGCCGCTCGGACCTTACAAGCCCGTGCCGATCACGCTGCCGCCTGGCGTCAACGATCCGAGCTTCGAGACCTTCCGCCAGCAGCTCGCCGATATCGCCAAGAACAAGGACCGCGCCGCGCTTGCGCGATTGGTCGCGGCGAATTTCTTCTGGGTGCCGGAAAACAAGGACATCGCCGACAAACAAAAGCCCGCGATCGACAATCTCAGCAAGGCGCTGAGCCTCGACGGGCCGGATGGTTTCGGCTGGGAGGCGCTCGCCGCTTATGCGGCGGAGGCGACCGCGATGGCCGACCCGGACCGCAAGGGCGTGTTCTGCGCCCCGGCGGAGCCCCTCTTCGACGAGCGCGCCGCCGACCAGCTTGCTAATGTGACCCATACCGACGCGGCCGACTGGGCCTTTCCGATCCGTGACGGCATCGAAGTGCGCGCGGCGGCGAAGCAGGATGCCGCCGTTGTCGACAAGCTCGGCCTCTATCTCGTGCGCGTCCTTCCCGACGACTCGCCGGCCAATGCGGTGCTCGCGACCTTTGCCAAAGTGCTCACCGCGGGCGGCAAGGTCGGCTACGTCCCGATCGACAGCATCCTTCCGATCGGCGGCGAGCAGTTGTGCTACGTCAAGGACGGCGGCACCTGGAAAATCGCAGGCTTCCTCGGCGGCGAGCCGAACCATTAGCCTTGTCGCCCCAGCGCGGCCACGGCGTCGGGGAACCATTGAATAGAGCCACGGCTTTTTCCTAGTCTGCTCGCCTCGGCGGGACGACGCCGTTGAAGACCGCGCGTGACGCAGCGAAGAGGCGAGCATGATCATCGAGAACCAAAAGGACGTTACCACCGCCGTGCTCTCGGAGCTGCAGCGCGCCCCGAACGCGAGGTTCCGGGAGATCATGTCCGCCTTGGTGCGCCACCTGCACGACTTCGTGCGCGAGACGCGGCTGACGGAGGAGGAGTTCCACGCCGCCGCGGCCTATATCGTCGCCCTCGGCAAACACAGCAACGAGTCCCACAACGAGGCGGTGCTGATGGCGGGCTCGATGGGGCTATCGGCGCTGGTTTGCCTAATCAATAACGGCAACCAGGGAACGACGGAAACCGACCACAACATGCTCGGACCGTTCTGGCGCATGCATTCTCCGCTGACGCCGAACGGCGGCTCGATCGTGCGCTCGCCCACGCCGGGGCCGGCGCTGTTCGTCGAGGCCACATTCCGCGACGGCAAGGGCGACCCGATCGTGGGCGCGGAGGTCGATGTCTGGCACTCCTCGCCCGAAGGCTTCTACGAGAACCAGGACCCGGCGCAGGCGGACATGAACCTGCGCGGCAAGTTCGTGACCGACGCGCAGGGCCGCATCAGCTTTCGCAGCGTGAAACCCGCCGGCTATCCGATCCCGATCGACGGGCCGACCGGCGATCTCCTGCGCGCGCAAGGCCGCCACAATATGCGTCCCGCGCATCTGCATTTCCTTGCCTGCAAGGAGGGCTTCAAGACGCTGATCACGCAGCTCTACGTGCAGGACGACAGGTTCATCGAGACCGACGTTCAGTTCGGCGTCACGCGTCATCTCATCGGCAACTATGTGCGCCACGAGAACGACAAAGCGCCGGCTGCCGACGTGAAAGGACCGTGGTATTCGCTCGCGCACACCTTTGTCATGGAAGCGGGCCGCCCCAAGCTGCCGCGGCCGCCGATCACCGGCAAGGCGCGCGGCGAGCGCCCGAAGATCCCGCATCTGGCGTGATTACACAATTCCTACATTTGCGTGTTGTAAGCTGTCCGTCTTTTGAACTCGCGCTACCGCACAGCTTGCGACCGCACATCTGAGCACAATCAACCGGCAACCAGCGAAGCCTTGGAGAATCGATTTCTCCTACGGCCGGGCGCTTCAGTATCCGGCCCTTGAAGCTTGGCATGGCCGGGAGGAGAATCCGGCGGGCGGCCAGAGTGCCCTCTGTCGCCGAGCGGTGACCCTCACCACGGACACACGCCACCATCTCCACCATGGAGGCATTCGATGACGCGCAAGCAGGAGACAAAGGCGGCGCAGGCTCTGTCCAACAAAGAGCGGACATTGATGGATGCGTATTGGCGGGCCGCGAACTACCTCTCGGTCGGTCAGATTTACCTCTACGACAACCCATTGCTTAAGCAGCCGCTGAGCAAGGAACACATCAAACCGCGACTGCTCGGACACTGGGGAACCACGCCCGGTTTGAACTTCATTTATGTCCACCTCAATCGGGTGATCAAAAAGCATGATCTCGACGTGATCTACGTGACCGGTCCCGGGCACGGCGGTCCGGGCCTGGTCGCGAACGCCTACCTCGAAGGGACGTACACCGAGGTCTATCCGAACATCTCCGCCGACGAAGAGGGTATGAAGCGATTGTTCACCCAATTTTCGTTTCCCGGCGGGATCCCGAGCCATGTGGCGCCGGAGACGCCCGGTTCGATCCACGAGGGCGGCGAGCTCGGCTACTCGCTCTCGCATGCCTACGGAGCAGCCTTCGACAATCCGGATCTGATCGTTGCTTGTGTGGTCGGCGACGGCGAAGCGGAGACTGGGCCGCTGGCAACGAGCTGGCATTCCAACAAGTTTCTGGACCCCGTGACCGACGGCGTGGTTCTGCCGATCCTCCACCTGAACGGCTACAAGATCGCCAATCCTTGCGTTCTCGCCCGCATCAGCCATGAGGAGCTGGATCAGCTGTTCCGCGGCTATGGCTACACGCCGTATTTCGTCGAGGGGGATGAGCCGGAGAAGATGCATGAGCTGATGGCCGCTACGCTGGACAAGGTCATCGACGAAATTCATCGCATTCAAGCCGATGCGCGGAAAAACGGTGTCGAGGCGCGCCCACGCTGGCCGATGATCGTTCTTCGCACGCCCAAGGGCTGGACCTGTCCGAAGGAAATCGACGGCAAGCGCACCGAAGGTTACTGGCGGTCGCACCAGGTGCCGATGGGCGAGATGCACGAGAATGCAGCCCACGTACGAATCCTCGAAGACTGGATGAAGAGCTACCGGCCCGCGGAGCTGTTCGACGAGAGCGGCAGGTTGCGCCCCGAGTTGGCCGAGCTTCCTCCTCGGGGCACGCGCCGCATGAGCGCCAACCCGCACAGCAACGGCGGTTTGTTGCTGAGCGAACTGCGGCTGCCGAATTTCCGCGACTATGCCGTCGAAGTGACTGGACCCGGGGCTGTCATGGCCGAATCGACGCGGGTCATGGGACGGTTTTTACGCGACATCATGAAGCTGAACATGGAGAAACGAAACTTCCGCCTGTTCAGTCCGGATGAGAATAACTCGAACCGGTGGCAGGATGTGCTCGAGGTTACCAATCGAACCTGGGCCGCGGAAATCTATCCTTGGGACGATCATCTGGCGCCCGATGGGCGCGTGATGGAAATGCTCAGCGAGCATCAATGCCAGGGATGGCTCGAGGGATATCTCCTGACTGGCCGGCACGGTTTCTTCTCTTGCTATGAGGCCTTCATCCACATCATCGACTCGATGTTCAACCAGCACGCCAAGTGGCTGAAGGTGTGCAACGATATTCCTTGGCGGCGGCCGATCGCTTCGCTGAATTACCTGTTGTCGAGCCATGTCTGGCGCCAGGACCACAATGGCTTCAGCCATCAGGATCCCGGGTTCATCGATCATGTCGTCAACAAGAAGGCCGAGATCATCCGTGTGTATCTCCCGCCGGACGCCAACTGTTTGCTGTCAGTGACTGATCACTGCTTGCGCAGCCGAAACTATGTGAACGTGGTGGTCGCGGGCAAACAACCTGCTCCTCAATGGCTGACCATGGACGAAGCCATCAAACATTGCCTCGCCGGAGTCAGCATCTGGGAATGGGCGAGCAACGACCGCGGCGGCGAGCCCGATGTCGTGATGGCCTGCTGCGGTGACGTGCCGACGCTCGAGACGTTGGCCGCTGTCGACATTCTCCGACGCTACACACCGGACTTGAAGGTCCGCGTCGTCAACGTCGTGAACCTCATGAAGCTGCAACCGCCGAGCCAGCATCCGCATGGCCTTTCGGACCAGGAATTCGACACCCTTTTCACCACGGACAAGCCGATCATCTTCGCCTTTCACGGATACCCGTGGCTCATTCACCGGCTGACGTACCGGAGAACCGGTCATGAGAACATTCACGTGCGCGGCTACAAGGAGGAGGGCACCACGACGACGCCCTTCGATATGTGCGTGCTCAATGATCTCGACCGCTTCCATCTGGTCAGCGATGTCATCGACCGCGTGCCGAAGCTTCAAGCACGCGCCGCCTATGCCAAGCAGGCGATCCGCAACAAGCTCATCGATCACAAGCAGTACATCGCCCGCCACGGCGACGACATGCCGGAAATCACCCGCTGGAGATGGGGGCAAGAGGCGTCGACCGTCGCAGTTCGTTCGACGGAGGCCGACAACGTCTGATGCTTGGCGGTCCCGGGTCCGCACGCGATCGGGAGAAACCCAGGTGGTGAGGAGGAAACACGTATGGCATTCGCAGTCGCCCCTGAACCGCCACCCAGGGCACGGACGGCGCACGATTGTCAAAGCATTCGCACCAGCCTCGAAGCTGACGCCCTTGGCAGGGCTCTGATCGACAACCTGCACTGCCTGCAGGCCAAACCGCCAGGGCTCGCCACGCGCAACGACTGGTACATGGCGCTCGCTTACACCGTGCGCGACCGCATGATGCAACGCTACATAGAGACGCTGGAAGCGATCGGCGGAACGAACACGGATGCCAAGGTGGTCGCGTATCTTTCAGCGGAGTTCTTGACCGGACCGCATCTGGGGAACGGGCTGATCAATCTCGGGATCTGGGAGGCCGTCGAAGCGACACTGTCGCGCCTCGGGCAAGACCTGTCGAGCATCCTGGAGCAGGAGCAGGAGCCAGGGTTGGGCAATGGCGGTCTGGGCCGGCTGGCGGCGTGTTACATGGACTCGCTGGCGACACTGAACGTTCCCGCCATCGGCTACGGCATCCGCTACGAGTACGGCATCTTCGATCAGACGATTCGAAACGGCTGGCAGGTCGAGGTGACGGACAAATGGCTGCACTTTGGCAACCCGTGGGAGATCGTGCGGGCGGAAACCACTTTCGATGTGAAGCTTGGCGGGCACACCGAGCCCTACCAGGACGAGAAGGGCCGCTATCGCGTGCGCTGGGTTCCCGAGAAGGTGGTCAAGGGCGTCGCCTGCGACACTCCTGTTCCAGGTTACCGGGCCCCCACCACAAATCTGCTGCGACTGTGGAAGGCCGAAGCCGCCGAGTCGTTCGATTTCGCCGCATTCAATGTCGGGGACTACTACGGGGCGGTGCACGAAAAAGTGGCCTCCGAAACCATCTCCAAGGTGCTTTATCCGAATGACGAGCCTGAAGCAGGCAAGGAGTTGCGGCTGGAACAGCAGTACTTCTTCGTGTCCTGCTCACTTCAGGACATGATCCGATTGCTCCTGTTGCGCGGAAAGCCGCTCGAGGACCTGCATTTATATTGGGCCGCTCAGTTGAACGACACGCATCCTTCCATTGCAGTCGCCGAGTTAATGCGGCTCCTCGTGGACGAGCACGCAATGGAGTGGAATCAAGCCTGGGCTATCACGCAGCAAACCTGCGGGTACACAAACCATACGCTACTTTCCGAAGCGCTGGAGCGCTGGCCGCTGCCGCTGTTCGCCAGGCTACTGCCACGCCATCTGCAGATCATCTACGAGATCAATCGCCGCTTTCTCGACGATATCCGGCAACGCTATCCGAACGACGATCAGCTCATTCGGAGGCTTTCGCTGATTGATGAAGCGGGAGGCAAATACGTGCGCATGGCACACCTCGCCAGCGTGGGCAGCCACGCGATCAACGGAGTCGCCGCTCTCCATACCGAGCTCTTGAAGCAGACGGTGCTCAGCGACTTCTACCGGGTAGCGCCGCAGAAGTTTTTCAACGTCACGAACGGCGTGACGCCGCGGCGCTGGCTCGCGCTGTGCAACCCGAAATTGAGCGCGCTTATCACTCGGCACATCGGCGAGGGATGGATAGCGAATCTGGAATACGAGCTCGAGCGGCTGGAGCCATTGGCGGCCGACAGCGATTTCCGGAGGGACTGGCAAGCCGTAAAGGCCGACAACAAGCGCGGGCTGGCGGATGTTATCAAGGAGCGAACCGGCATCATCGTGGACCCGCAGTCCCTATTCGACATCCAGGTGAAGCGGCTGCACGAGTACAAGCGCCAGCACCTGAACGTGCTGTATCTGGTCACGCTTTATAACAGGCTCAGGCGCGGCTCTGTCGCCGGCGGCACCCCGCGCACCGTTGTCTTCGGTGGCAAGGCCGCTCCCGGATACCGCATGGCCAAGCTGATCATCAAGCTGATCAACTCCGTCGCCGCGGCGGTCAATCGAGACCCGGTCGTTTCTCAAGTTCTCAAGGTAGTGTTCCTGCCGGACTTCAACGTCAAGAACAGCCAGCCCGTTTATCCTGCCGCCGATCTGTCGGAACAGATCTCCACGGCCGGCAAGGAGGCCTCGGGCACGGGGAACATGAAGTTCGCCATGAATGGCGCATTGACCATCGGCACGTTGGACGGAGCCAATATCGAGATCCGGGATGCAGTGGGCCACGACAATTTCTTCTTGTTCGGCTTGACGGCTGAGGAGGTGCAGCGACGAAAGGCCGAGGGCTACAACCCGCGCGGCATCTACGAATCAAATCCGGAACTGCGCGAGGCGATCGATGTCATTGATTCCGGGGTGTTTTCGGATGGCGACCGCGGACTGTTTCATCCGCTCGTCGAATCGCTGCTCACCCGCGACGACTACATGCTCCTGGCGGACTATCAGTCCTACGTGGACTGCCAACAGCGCGTGAGCGAGGCGTATTCCGATCAGAGCAATTGGACGCGCATGTCGATTCTCAACAGCGCTCGCGTCGGCCGTTTCTCTTCTGACCGCTCGATCCGGGAGTATTGCCGCGACATCTGGAATGTTAGACCGATCGGGCTAGACGAGAGAGCATGACGCGGTCATGAGCAGCCGCGTCGTCACATCGGGCGCGAGTGCTCCTCTCGGCGCGACCGTCCGTCCCGGCGGCGTCAACTTCAGCGTGTTCTCGAAACGTGCAACGCTGATCGAGCTGCTTCTGTTCGATGACGGGAATGCCACCCAGCCCGCGAGAGTGATCCCTCTCGATGCGGATAATCACCGCACCCATCACTATTGGCATGCATTTGTACCAGGCCTCCAGCCGGGGCAGGTATATGCCTACCGGGCGCATGGGCCATTCGCCCCGGAGCATGGATATCGTTTCGACGCCGAGAAGGTGCTCCTCGATCCGTACGGGCTCGCTGTAGCAGTCCCAGAAAGATACGACCGGTGGGCTGCGGCGCGGTCGGGAGACAATGCCGGCCTGGCCATGAAAAGCGTCGTAGCCGATCCCGATCGGTATGACTGGGAGGGCGATCTGCCGCTCAAGCGGCCCTTCGCCGAGACCGTGATTTACGAGCTTCACGTGGCTGGGTTCACTCGCCATCCCAACTCGGGCGTGCCCTCCGCAAAGCGCGGTACATATGCCGGACTGATCGAAAAAATTCCGTACCTCAAGGATCTAGGCGTCACCGCACTAGAGCTCCTGCCGGTGTTCCAGTTCGACGCGCAGGACTGTCCGCCGGGTAAGACGAACTACTGGGGCTATGCGCCCGTGTCATTCTTCGCGCCGCATCACGGATACAGTTCACAGAAGAAAGCGCTCGCCGTGCTCGATGAATTTCGGGACATGGTGAAAGCGCTCCACCGCGCCGAAATCGAAGTCATCCTCGATGTCGTGTTCAACCACACGACGGAAGGCGGGCTGACCGGTCCGACGCTGTGCTATCGAGGCCTCGCCAATGACGTCTACTATATTCTTGAGAAGGACAAGTCTCGTTTCGCCGACTACACCGGCTGTGGCAACACGCTCAATGCCAACCAGCCGATCGTGCGACGGCTGATCCAAGATAGCCTGCGCTATTGGGTGACCCAGATGCATGTGGACGGCTTCCGCTTCGATCTCGCGTCGATCCTTTCGCGCGACGAGCAAGGCCGGCCGCTGCCGAACCCGCCGGTTCTCTGGGATATCGAGTCGGATCCCTTGCTCGCCGGGACCAAGCTGATTGCAGAGGCGTGGGATGCCGCCGGACTCTATCAGGTGGGGAGTTTCGTCGGCGACAGGTGGCAGGAGTGGAACGGTCGATTCCGCGACGACGTGCGGCGGTTCCTGAAGGGCGACAACGGCTCGGTGTCGGCCGTGGCCTCGCGCATCCTGGGCAGCCCGGATCTGTACGGTCACAAGGAGCGCGAGCCCGAACAAAGCATCAATTTCGTCACCTGCCATGACGGCTTCACCCTCAACGACCTAGTCTCTTACAACCACAAGCACAACGAAGCCAATGGCGAGAACAACCGCGACGGCTGCGATGACAATTTGAGCTGGAACTGCGGCGCGGAGGGGCCGACCGACGATCCGACGGTCGAGGCGTTGCGCAACCGCCAGGTTAAAAATTTCCTCACACTCCTACTTTTGGCAGCTGGGGCGCCGATGCTGCTCATGGGCGATGAGGTGCGCCGAACCCAAAGGGGCAACAACAATGCCTACTGCCAGGACTCGGACATCAGCTGGCTCGACTGGAGCCTGCTAAAGCGACATGGCGACATCCACCGGTTCGTCAAAGCGCTCAACGCATTTCACCAGCGCCGCGATGTCGTGCTGGAGGGGAGCGCGCTCAGCCTCAATCAGCTCCTTCGCCGCGCGCGGATCGAATGGCACGGCGTTTCGCTCAAACGTCCAGACTGGAGCCACCACTCGCACTCCCTGGCCTTCACGCTGCAGAGCTTGCGAGCCCGGTTCCTGCTCCACGCGATGCTCAACGCCCATTGGGAGCCGCTGACGTTCGAGTTGCCGCCGGTGCCTGGCGCCCGGCAGCAGGGGTGGCGGCGCTGTATCGATACCGCATGCGACCCCCCCGATGACGTCTGTCCCTGGGAGACCGCGCCGCTCGTAAGTCAGGCGACCTATGTGGTGCAGCCGCGGTCCGTGGTCCTTCTCGCGCTGGCGCTCGAAGGATCGTCGGGAAACATTCCACAAGGGCAATGATAGCAATGACGCTCCATCCGCTTGCCGGTAAGCCTGCTCCGGACGACCTGCTGATCGATGCCGGCCGCCTGCAACGGGAATACTACGCGCGCAAGTCCGAGTTCGCGGACCGCGCGCAACGGGTCGGCTTCGGCACCAGCGGACATCGCGGCTCTTCCCTGCGCGGCTCGTTCAATGAGACGCACGTGCTCGCGATCACGCAGGCCATCTGCGATTACCGCTCGAGTCAGGGCGCCAGCGGCCCTCTCTACATCGGAAGAGACACGCATGCGTTGTCGGAGCCGGCTTTCACGACTGCTCTCGAGGTGCTCGCGGCAAACGGCGTAGACACCATGATCGACAGCAATGGCGGCTATACCCCTACGCCGGCAGTCTCGCACGCCATCCTCACTTTCAACCTCGGCCGGACGACAGGTCTCGCGGACGGCATCGTCATCACGCCGTCGCACAATCCGCCGGAAGACGGCGGCTTCAAATACAACCCGCCGAGCGGCGGACCCGCTGACACAGCTGTGACACGCTGGATCGAGGACAGAGCCAACCATCTGATATCGAGCGAGCTGCGAGCCGTGGCGCGACTGCCGTATAGCGAGGCGCGTCGTGCAGCCACCACCCACGCGCACGACTATGTCGGGACGTACGTGGCGGACCTGGGTTCGATCGTAGACATGGCGGTCATCGCGAGTGCGCAGCTCAGAATCGGCGTCGATCCGCTCGGCGGAGCAAGCGTAGCGTTCTGGAGCCCGATCGCTGAGCGCTTCGGGCTTCAGGTGGAGGTCGTGAACGACCGGGTGGATCCGACGTTCCGCTTCATGCCGCTGGACTGGGACGGCCAGATTCGCATGGACTGCTCGTCCCCCTACGCTATGGCGAATCTGATCGAGCTCAAAGATCGATTCGATATCGCCTTCGGCAACGATCCCGACGCCGACCGACACGGCATCGTGACGCGCAGCGCGGGCCTCATGAATCCCAATCATTATCTTGCGGCGGCGACCTTCTATCTCTTCACCCATCGTCGGGACTGGCGGCCCGGGGCGGGGGTCGGCAAGACCATCGTGAGCAGCAGCATCATTGATCGCGTGGCGGCCAAGATCGGGCGCACGCTGGTCGAGGTGCCGGTCGGATTCAAGTGGTTCGTGCCAGGCCTCCTCGACGGATCGCTCGGCTTCGGCGGCGAGGAGAGCGCGGGCGGGTCGTTTCTACGGCGTGACGGCAAAGTTTGGACGACGGATAAAGACGGCATCATCATGGGCTTGCTGGCCGCTGAGCTCATGGCGCGCACCGGCTGCGATCCGTCCGAGCTCTACGCCGAGTTGACCCGTGAGCTGGGCGCACCGGCGTACGAGCGTGTCGACGCGCCCGCCAGCGCGGACGAGAAAGCCGCTCTTCTCGCGCTTTCACCGGAGGACGTCAGCGCCTCCGAGCTTGCCGGTCAGCCAATCGAAGCCGTGCTGACGAGGGCGCCGGGGAATGGCGCGCCGATCGGCGGCTTGAAGGTCGTGACCGCTCAAGGTTGGTTTGCGGTCCGTCCATCCGGCACGGAAGCCGTCTACAAGCTTTACGCTGAGAGCTTTCGCGGCAACGATCACCTGCGGCGCATCCAGAAGGAAGCGCAAGCGATTACCCGCGCAGCGCTGCGGAGCGAGCCGGCGAGAACCGCCGCGCGGTGACGGTTGCCTGCGGTGCCCGCGCCCGCAAAATGACGCTCGGGACTTTGCTGTAACCGCCTCCCCTTAGCGTGCCTGCGCGGCGGCGCGTTCCACCGAGGCTGCCGTCTGGCCGAACAGGATCGCGCGCTCCTCCGCGGTGCGGATGCCGCCCATGTTGGGATTGACCGCCTTCGCCTTCTCGTAGGCGCGTTCGACCGCAGGCCGCGCACGGATGGTTTCGAACCAGCGCTTGAGATGCGCAAAATCGGCGATGTTCTGGCCTTGCCGCTCGTACGGCACGATCCAGGGATAGATCGCCATGTCGGCAATGGAATAGTCACCGGCGACGAACGCGCGATCCGCCAGCCGCTTGTTCAGCACGCCGTAGAGCCGGTTGACTTCATTGCGGTAGCGGTCGATGGCGTAGGGAATCTTGTCCACCGCGTAATGGCTGAAGTGATTGTTCTGGCCCGCCATGGGGCCGAGATTGCCCATCTGCCAGAACAGCCACTGGATGGCCTCGATGCGGGCGCGCGCATCGCGCGGCAGGAAGCGGCCGGTCTTCTCGGCGAGATAGAGCAGGATCGCCCCGGACTCGAATACGGCAATCGGCTCGCCGCCGCCGGCCGGCGCGCGATCCACGATCGCGGGAATACGGTTGTTCGGTGAAACGTCCAGGAATTGCGACTTGAATTGCTCACCCTTGCCGATGTTCACCGGCATGATGTTGTAGGGAACTGCGGTCTCCTCGAGAAACATCGTGATCTTGTGGCCATTCGGCGTAGTCCAATAGTAGAGGTCGATCATTGGTGTCGTCCTTCGCTGCAATCGATCGGATGTTGCTGTAACATAGTTTCGGATGCCGGAGCCATCCGGCAAGCACTCCGGCAACGCCGCGCCGAGCATGGCTCCATTGTCCGCCCAGCATCGACGGACTTGTCATTGCCGGGCTTGACACCGCAAGTCGGGCCTGTCCGACTTGCGGCGCGCCTTTAATATCTACCGAACTCGGGCAAGCCCGAGTTCGGTTGCAATCCATCGTTTTTGCAAGATAGCCTTTTGCCAAGAAGGTTGGACCCCCGGGTCATAAGCGCGTCTACGCGCGTCTTCGACGCGCTTCTGCCCGGGGTGACGCAGCGAGAAGGCAGCGCCCTACCCGCAGCTAGCCCAGCTTGATGTTGGCCTCGCGCACCACGTCGCGCCACTTCTCGATTTCCGCCGCTACGAAGGCGCGAAACTCCTCCGGCGTGTTCTCGCGGGAGTCGACGTTGAGCTGCTTGAGCCGCTCGATCATGTCGGGCTGTCGCAGCACCGCGTTCATCCCGGCATTGAGCTTGTCGACGATCGGCGCCGGGATGCCGGCCGGCGCGAACAGTCCCTGCCATTCATAGGCTTCGAAGCCAGGCAGCGTTTCCGCCACCGCCGGCACGTCGGGCAACGCCGCAAGTCGGCCCTTGCCGGTGTGGGCGATGCATTTGACCGTTCCCGACTGGACATGACCGACCGAAGCCGCGGCATTGGAGAAGTAGAACTTCACCTGCCCGGCGATGAGATCGTTGAGTGCCGGCCCGCCGCCGCGATAGGGAATATGATTGATCTTGATGCCGGCGCGGTGCTTGAACATCTCGAGTGCGAGGTGTTGCACCGTGCCGTTGCCGGAAGAGGCCCAATCGAGGCCGCCGCGCGTCGCCTTGGCGAGCGCGATCACGTCGGCGACGCTCTGCGCTTCCACCGATTTGTTGACCACCAACAGATTGCTGATCAGCGCCGCCAGGAAGATCGGCTGGAAGTCCTTGACCGTGTCGTAGGACAGATTGGCGTAGAGCGACGGATTCACCGAATGGGCGGTGGCGTCGAACATGAGGGTGTAGCCGTCGCGCTCGGCCTTGGCCACGGCGGCGGCTGCGATGGTGCCGCCGGCGCCGCCGCGGTTGTCGATCACGAATTGCGCGCCCCACATCTCGCCGAGCTTTTGGAACAAGAGCCGACCCACGGTGTCGGCGCCGCCCGCCGGCGGATAGGGGATCACCACCCTGACCGGCCGCGCCGGATAATTGGCTTGCGCCGAAGCGGATCGCGGCGCGAGCGCCAGCGCGGCGGCCGAAGCTTTCAACACGTTCCGCCGTGTCAGCGGCTTGGAGCAGAGCAACGTTTTCCTCCTCGTCTTTTCTGCGCTCTTGCCGGCGCCTGGCATCCAGCATTTTGGAAGAAGGCGTAGCCGGGGTTCAACCGGGCCGCGGCCGCCGTCGCGCATGACAATGCGTGTGCGCAACCCTGGTCCGCCCTTTTCCCATCATAGCCCCGGCTCCATATTTGGACGATGGCAAAAGCTCCCGACCAGCCGGCCGCGCCCAAGCGCGCGCGCGATCCGGCCAAGCATTCGAAGAAGGACCCCGCCAAGCCGACGCGCGCCAAGGCGGCACGGCCGGATGCGCCGCCGACCGATCCGGCGCTCGCCGACCTGCTCAATCCCGGCATCGGCCAGGGAACCGCCGGCCCCGGCTCGCAGACCGGGCTCAAGCCGCCCCCCGACAATTCCTTCGACCGGCGCGCCGACTTCTCCGCCGCGCACCGCGCGCGCAAGTCGACCGGGCAAGGGTTGGGCGAGGCGCCGCAGCCGCCCTACCGGGGCGGCGCGCCTCTCGGCGAGCTCGATCCTGACCTGGCGAAGGCGCTCGGCCTCGACGACGAGAGCGCGCCTGCCCCGGCCGACAGCGACTCGGCGGAGGACGCCGCGAGGAGCTCGCGCCGCGTCGGTTTTCGCGGCGTGAGCGGGGCCGCCGCGACGGTGCACGCGCTGGAAACGCTGCTGCGCGAGGGCCGCCCTGAATTCAGCGAGCGGCCGTGGACGCCGCACCGGCCGCCGCGGCCGGAAAAGTCCGAAGGCGGCCAGCGGCTGGTGATCAAATCGGCTTTTGCGCCCAAGGGCGACCAGCCGCAGGCGATCGCCGACATCGTGGAAGGCGTCAACCGGCGCGATCGCACGCAGGTCCTGCTCGGCGTCACCGGCTCGGGCAAGACCTTCACCATGGCCAAGGTGATCGAAGCGACGCAGCGGCCGGCACTCGTGCTCGCGCCCAACAAAACGCTCGCCGCGCAGCTCTACGGCGAGTTCAGGTCGTTCTTTCCCGACAACGCGGTGGAATATTTCGTCAGCTACTACGATTACTACCAGCCCGAGGCCTACGTCCCGCGCACCGACACTTATATCGAGAAGGAATCCTCCATCAACGAGCAGATTGACCGCATGCGCCACAGCGCGACGCGCGCGTTGCTCGAGCGCGACGACGTCATCATCGTGGCGTCGGTGTCCTGCATCTACGGCATCGGCTCGGTCGAAACCTACTCGGCCATGACCTTTACGCTCAAGCAGGGCGAGCGCATCGACCAGCGCCAGCTCATCGCCGATCTCGTCGCCTTGCAATACAAGCGTTCGGCCGGCGACTTCTACCGCGGCGCGTTTCGCGTGCGCGGCGACGTGATCGAGATTTTTCCCGCCCACTACGAGGACCGCGCCTGGCGGGTGTGCCTGTTCGGCGACGAAATCGAGTCGATCCACGAATTCGATCCGCTCACCGGAGCAAAGACCGACGAGCTGGAGTTCGTGAAGATCTACGCCAACTCGCACTACGTGACGCCGCGCCCGACCTTGCTGCAGGCGATCGCCGGCATCAAGCAGGAGCTCCGATCCCGCCTCGCCGAGCTCAATGCCGCCGGCCGCCTGCTCGAAGCGCAACGGCTCGAGCAACGCACGCTCTACGATCTGGAAATGATGGAGGCGACCGGAAGCTGCGCCGGCATCGAGAACTATTCGCGCTATCTCACCGGCCGCAAGCCCGGCGAGCCGCCGCCGACCTTGTTCGAATACGTGCCCGACAACGCGCTCGTGTTCGTCGACGAGAGCCACGTCACCGTTCCCCAACTCGGCGGCATGTATCGCGGCGACTTCCGGCGCAAGGCGACACTCGCCGAATACGGCTTCCGCCTGCCCTCCTGCATGGACAACCGCCCGCTGCGCTTCGAGGAGTGGGACGCCATGCGGCCGCAGACCGTCGGCGTCTCCGCCACGCCCGGCCCGTGGGAGATCGAGCAGGCGCACGGCATCTTCGCCGAGCAGGTGATCCGTCCGACCGGGCTGATCGATCCGCCGGTCGAGGTGCGCCCGGCGCGCACCCAGGTCGACGATCTCGTCGGCGAGGTGCGCCACGTCGCGGCCGCCGGCTATCGCGCGCTCGTGACCGTGCTGACCAAGCGCATGGCCGAGGACCTCACCGAATACCTGCACGAGCAGGGCATCCGCGTGCGCTACATGCATTCCGACATCGACACGATCGAGCGCATCGAGATCATCCGCGATCTGCGCCTGGGCGCGTTCGACGCGCTGGTCGGCATCAACCTCCTGCGCGAGGGCCTCGACATTCCGGAATGCGCGCTGGCCGCGATCCTCGACGCCGACAAAGAAGGCTTCCTGCGCAGCGAGACCTCGCTCGTCCAGACCATCGGCCGCGCGGCGCGCAACATCGACGGCCGCGTGATCCTCTATGCCGACAGCGTCACCGGCTCGATGGAGCGGGCGATCGCCGAAACCAATCGGCGGCGCGAAAAGCAGGAAGCGTTCAACGCCGCCAACGGCATCACGCCGGAAAGCGTGCGGCGCGACATCGCCGACATATTGGAGTCGGTCTACGAGCGCGATCACGTGCTGATCTCGACCGGCGGCGGGCTCGCCGGCATCGGCGACGAGGAGGCTGCCGCCACCATCGGCCGCAATTTCGAGGCGGTGATCGCCGATCTCGAGACGCGCATGCGCGCCGCCGCCGCCGATCTCGACTTCGAGGAAGCGGCGCGGCTGCGTGACGAGATCAAGCGCCTGCGCGCGACCGAGCTCGCGGTGCTCGACGATCCAACCGCCAAGGCGGTCGCGATCTCGCGCAGTTCGCCCTCCCCCTTGCGGGGACCGCGTGGCGAAGCCGCGCGACGCAGCGATGCGCGCGAGGGCCCGCGCAAGCCGACGCTCGACGAGATGGGCCCCGGCCCCGCCAAGGAATCCAAGCCCTACCGTCCCGGCCCGCGCTCGACCACCGGCCGGCCCGGCATGCGCGGCGGCTGGCGCCCGCGGGGGCGGTGAGGCGCAAATGGGTCGGCGTCACCCGCGGGCAGAAGCGCGTCGAAGACGCGCGTAGACGCGCTTACGACCCGCGGGTCAATCTTCTTGGCAAAACTTTTTTCGAAGAGGATGGATTGCGACGGAACTCGGGCTTGCCCGAGTTCCGTGAGTATTAAAGCGCCGCAAGTCGGACAGGCCCGACTTGCGGGGTCAAGCCCGGCAATGACGAATGGAGTATGATGCGCTCAAGAACTCAGGAAGCATGACATGCCCCGCGTCGTCGGCATCGATCATCTGGTGCTCAGCGTCGGCGACTTCGCCCGCTCGAAGGAGTTCTACGGCAAGCTGCTCGGCTTTCTCGGCTTCAAGCTCAAACACGAGTACGGCGACATGGCCGGCTGGAGCAACGGCAAGACGTTGTTCTGGATCGCCGCCGCCGATGCGCAAGGCAGGAAGCTCAAGTACCGCAAGGGCGACATCGGCTTTCACCACTACGCCTTCGAGCTTTCGAGCCGCAAGGATGTGGACGCGCTCGGCGCTTTTCTCGCCGAGCACGGGATGACCGTCGTCGATCCGCCCGGCGAATATTACGGCCGTTCGTACTACGCGGTCTATTTCACCGACCCCGACGGCATGAAGCTCGAAGGCATGGTGTACAAGCCGCCGCCGAAGAAGAGGCGCGCGGCGAAGAAAAAGAAATAGCCGCACACGCTCGAGTTGCGCAGCTCCCTGTGCCGGAAACAGGGAGCCCTCGTCGGCGCCACTTTTCTACATCCGCAGGTTGGTTCTTGGCCCGGACCAAGCACGTGTCCTGCCCTCATGCTGAGGAGCATCGCAGCGTCGCGTGCGCAAGCGCTTCAACAGCCTCGCAGCGCTGCGATGCGTCTCGAAGCATGAGGGCGCACTAACTTTCGTCCTCATCCTTCGAGACGCGCGTACGCGCGTCCGACTTTGCGGAACGGCTTCCGCATGCGCGCTCCTCAGGATGAGGACGGGCGTCGCATAAACCACAGCTCACGATTTCAAACAGCCCATCTCGTTCCCGCGGCGCGTTTTTTGCGCTCGGGTTTTGCATTCTTGCTTCGCTCACCCCAATGAGGGTGGGCGGAGCGCCGAGAGACGTTCGGGTGCTCGGCGGAACACCCGTGCGGCGTGCCATATCGCGACACGCCAGGCGCCTAGCGAGGCGCCTTGCGTCCCATGACGCGGGACGCTCGCCTCTCGGCGCTCCACCGTGGCGGTTTTGGGCCCCAGACCGCAAAGACGAGTCGTAATGCTCGCCCGGCGCGTCCCGAGCCTCCCGGGGCGAGCGGTTACGAGCCGCCGCCGCAGGACGCCACGCCTCGCTCCGCATTCAGGATCGTCTCGAGAACACGCCCTCAACGAGCGAGGCTGCGCATCTTCTAGCAAAGCTTCGAAACGTAGTCAATATTAAAATTCAATTTGCGGTCGCAAAATCCAAGACTGATGGAATTGGCTCGATCGCATATCCCGATAGCGGCTCGAGGACGCCGCTTGAATCCGTACGGCGGCAGCGCTTCAATCCATTCACCGCACGCGCGGGCGAACAACACGGGAGAAGGTCATGGCCAAGGGTCAGGTGCGCAGCAACAAGGAAAAGAAGAAGCCGAAGGCCGAGTGGAACAAGAAGAAGAAGGGCGGCGGCCCCAACCTCTCGCCCTTCGCGCTGACGCGGGAGCCAATCCAGCCCGGTCAGAATCCGTTCGCGAAGAAGAGCTAGCCGCGTCCAGCGCGCCTGCCACTACTCCGCGGCGATCATCCTCGCCGCCGCGGAATGGTGGGCATAGGTCTTCCACGTCGGACGATAGCCGTCGTCGGCCTCGTTGCCCCACGTCGTCCATCCCTTGCGCGTACCGCGCGCGAACAGCTCGAGATAGGGCGGAGAGCTGCACGCCTCGATGAGCTGGTACTGCTCGTCCGGCTTGCGCGAGTGCTCACGCTTGCGCGTCGCCAACAGATTCACCTGCCCCCGTCCGGGAGCCAACGTGCGCGCGTTCTTGCCGCGCACGCCGAACAGCATGAGCTCGGTGACGTTGCGGAAATAGAAACCGACCCCGCGTCCATCCGACCCGCCGTCCTTGCGCACCTTGTGCCAGACGATGTTGGATTTGTAGGTAAAGCCCCACGCCTTCATCACCGCGAGCCCCTCAGGCAGTAGAGCATTCGGGCACCACAGATAGAGGTGCGCGGTCGACGCCGCGATCTGCTCGACCGGCAACGCAATTATCGCATCGAGACTCAGCGTCCCGTAGCGCGACAACCGCCGATGCTCGGGAGCGATCTTGCCCGTCTTATTGGTGAATCGCCACGGCGGATCGGCAAGAATAGTCGCAAAGCGATGTCTGCCGACGAAGGTGAGCAAGTCGCGTTGAACGTCGTGCATGCGTGCGCTACGCCAGGAATGCCACGATTGATTCGTAGGATATTAAACGCTCCTGGACCGCGTTCCAGCTTAGATGAAGCTTTTGCACGATTACGCGTTTCCTTTGGCGCACCGTCGCTACCGCCGTTCTCTGCCCTCCCCCATCGTCTGCGCCGGCGATCTCCGCTCCCCGCTCCGATCCGTCAAAAAGGCGAGCGGCGGCGCCTGCGTGTCGTCGAACACCGCCGCGGTGAGCGGGCCGCCCATCACCGCGGCGGTGTCGAGGTTGACGCGGCGGCGGCGCAGGTCGGGGGTGCCGCCCTGCAGCGGCGTGTGGCCGTGCACGATGAAGCGGCCGCAATCGACCGCATCGCACTCGCTCAGGAACGGCTCGCGCATCCACACCATGACCTCCGGCGCTTGCGCGGCGAGCGGCACCGTCAGGTCGATGCCGGCGTGCACGAAGAAGCGCAGCCCGTCGTCGTGGCAGAACGGCAGCGCGTTGAGCCAGGCGAGATGCTCCGGCGAGATGCACCTGCCGTCGTAATTGCGCAACGTGCTGAGCGCATTGTTCGCCAGCCACAGCGGCACCGCGCTCGCGCTCGCGTGCGCGTCGATCGCCATCTGCTCGTGGTTGCCGCGCAGGCACACGACGGTGCCGGGCCGCGCCGCCTGCTCGGCCATGAGCCGGTCGATCACGCCGCGGCTGTGCGGCCCGCGATCGATGTAGTCCCCGAGAAAGACGTAGCGCGCCGGGCGCGCCCCGGCGTGCGCCTCGCACGCCGCGAGCAGGCGGTCGAGCTTATCGAGACAGCCATGAATGTCGCCGACCGCAAAGGTCAGCGGCGCGACGGCGTCAGCGGGCATGCGGCGGCTCGGGACAGGCGGACGGTCGGCGGCAAAGCATCACCGCCATGTTACAACCGCCGCGCGCCGTTTCGAAATATGCTGGAACGAGCCGCGCGCGGGAGACCGGGCACACGGCACGCCGGGCCGGCAACAGAGGGGGAGACACCATGACACTGCGCAGCAATATCACCATCGCGTCCGCCGCAGCCGCGCTCGCGGCACTCGCCGTCGCCGCCCCGGCATCCGCCGGCGGCGACAAAGTCGCCTTTCCGGAGAACCACGAGGCGGGCGTCCTCTTCACCACGGTCGATCGCGCCGACAACAAGCAGTTCCGCGAATTCTATGCCAACGCGGCGGCGCTCGACGCCGCCAAGAAGGGTGAGCCGCTGCCGAGCGGCACCGTGATCACCATGCGCCAATACGCCGCCAAGCTCGATGCCCAAGGCAATCCGGAAAAGGACGCCAACGGCCGCTTCGTCAAAGGCAACCTCATCGGCTATGCGACCATGGAGAAGCGCACGGGGTGGGGCAGCGAGTACCCGGACAACGTGCGCAACGGCGAGTGGGAGTACCAGGCTTTCAAACCGGACAAGACGGTGAACACCGCCGCCAACCTCGGCGCCTGCTTCAACTGCCACAAGCCGCTCGACAAGCAGGTTTACGTTTTCCTCTACGACAAGATGAAGGCGGCCGCGAAATAGGCAGCAGCGATGCAAGCGCTGGCCGATTGCGCTGCCGTGGCGCAGAAGGTGCCTCGAGGATTGCAAGGGCCTCGGCGCCGACCTATCCCCAGTCATTGCCGGGCTTGACACCGCAAGTCGGGCTCGCCCGGCTTGCGGCACTTCAATATTGCGGAACTCGGGCGAGCCCGAGTTCCGTTGCAATCCATCCGTTGAGCGAAACGCTTTTTTCGATGGATGCGCGGGTCATGAGCGCGCTTGCGCGCGTCTTCGACGCGCTTCTGCCCGCGCATGACGACTGCGGACAACGCGCCCTCGGAGCCCTGGCGTTTACCGGTACGGCAGGATCGCGCAAAAGCCACGGCACGGATTTTATTTGGCCGTGAAGTCGTCACATTCTCGTGCGGAAAGTAACCCGTGGAGTTCTGCCCGACGGGGTAGGGCGCTGAACGGGGGTACCCATCATGAGCTTTCTCAAGACGCGTGAGTCCGCCGAGATCGATACGTTGCCGGAGACGGAAGTAGAAGGCGAGATCCGCGAATTCGTCCGCCGTGACGTCGTAGGCATTCGCCGCCAGCCGGAGAGCGACAGCGAGCTCGTCGCCAACAACATCAACCAGCTGTTAGGGCGCGTGGCGGGCACCTCGGTGCAGGAGATCGACCGGCTCATCACCGAGCTGCAGACGTTGCGCGACACGCTGCAAAGCGAGGCCGCGCGGGTGCAACGCGAGATCGTCGAATACGCGACCTTGAGCCAGGCAGCTTTGCAATCGACGAAGATCATCGCCGAAAGCCTGACGCACTGGAAAAAGGTGCCTGACGCGCCAAGCCTGCGCGACTAACGAGTTCACCACTGCCAAGTGGCGGCGCGCCGGCCAAGCCGGCGCGCGTTTTTTTTGCGAAAAGGGCCCCGCCGGCGGAGCCGGCGAGGCCAAGTCGAGGGAGGAAACGCCCAAGCGGGCGATGGTAGGACACCTACCATCATCACCGATCGCTCGGTGACCTCGCCAGCATACGAGGGCCGCGCCGGAGCCAGAGTGAAGTAGCTCACACTGGAGGGCGAGCTAGGGCGTGTCCCGATTGAATCGAGCAACTATCTCTTCGTCAGTGCCGAGAGCGGCTTCAGACCTTGACCTTTTCGTCCTCGACCACGCGTTTGACCGCGGGGCGCGTCAGCATGCGGTCCTTGAACGCGGTGTAGTGCTTGAGCTCCCCCATGGGCAGCTCGCGGCGCACGCCCCAGGTGTAGAACACGAAACCATAGGGATCGACCACGGAGTATTTGTCGCCGAACCACTCGCGCCCGGCGAGCCTCGAGTCGATCTGCTTGAGATAGCCGTGGAAGGTCTTGAGTCCCACTTCCTTGAGCGTGGGGAAGGCGGAGGGGTCCGCGGCGTAGCGCTCGGGTCGTCCGACATGGGCGTGCGCGGGGTGTACGCTTGCGGCGAAGAAGCCGATCAGCGACAGCGCCTTGGCTTCCGCCAGCGGATCGGTCGGCCACAGCCCGAAGCGCTTGCCGAGATAGGGCAGGATGGCGGTGTTCTCGGCGAGCGGCTCGCCGCCGTCGAGCTTCAGCGCCGGCACTCGGCCCTGCGGGTTGATCTTGAGGTAAGCCTCGGAGCGCTGCTCGCCGCCGGCGAGGTCGACCCGCTGCGGCTGATATTTCTCGCCGCTCTCCTCCAGCACGATGTGCGCAGCCATCGAGCAGGCCCCCGGGGCATAGTACAACGTCAACATCGCCAATTCCTCCTTGTCGGTCGCGATCCGTGCCGGCGTCATGTCGCGAAAGCACGATGTCGGCGATGATAAGATGCCGCTTTGGCGGATGCCAGCGCGGTCGGACCAACGCCGAAGCGATCAGCGCACGCTGCCCCGCGCCGACCGCCTACTCAGCTGTCATGCCCGGCACGCAGTCAAGCTTGCGCAGACTGCGTAAACTTGTCTGCGCTGCCGGGCATCCTACGTCTTTGCGGCGGCGCGAATGAAGACGTGGATGGCACCAGAACTCGGGCTTGCCCGAGTTCTGGACTATGAACGCCGCAAGTCGGGTAAACCCGACTTGCGGTGCCAAGCCCGGCCATGACGCGTGGATAGATGGCGTTGAATCTACGGCAGCAGGCGGTAGCGCGGGATCATCGCCACGACCAGGCGGCTCGCAGGATCGACCACCACGATGCGGTCGTCGAACTTCACGAATTTGTGCCCCTGCACGGGCGGAACGTCGCGGGCGACGGCGGCGGGCAAATCCTGCATCGGCACGCCGGGCGGCAGGGCGTCGGCGACCGCGGGCGGCGGCGCCTGCGAGACCGGCGCATCAGGCATGCGCATCACGCTGTCATAGATGCGGCCGCGCTGCTCGTCGCTCAACGCGAGTTCACCCCGCGCGGACTTGCCGCCGGAGGGGTCGGCGCGGCCCGTCGTCTCGTCCATCGCCCACGCATCCTGATCGACGAGCCCGCGATACCCGCTCTCGGCCGCGGCGAGCGCGCACGCAAAAAGCGTGATCACCATTATACCGCGCGCTTGGGGCCGCGTTCCACGCCACATGCCATGCTCCTCCGCAGCCGAGAGCGGCAAAGGCTAGAGTTGACACTCTGCCCATGCGCTTAACGCATGAGCCCTCGCTTGCGTTTCATGGTTGAGTGTGGCGCGAAAGCCGCAGCCCGCGCGCAGGGCCTTTGCACGATGCGAAGATTTTCAACGCGTTGGGTTGCTCCAGGCCGTTAACCATCGCGCCAATCGCGAAATTGTGTCCCTGCCCGCCGCGCGATCTTCGCGTTCGGCACATTCGCCCAGAAAATGCCAAGGCCATGGGATTCGATGGCAGCAATGAACCTGCGGATCGGCCCGATGCATCGAATGCGAGGACTGCAGCTCTGCGCGCTGTCACTGGCGCTGACGTTGCTGCCGGGCGCGGCACGCGCGCAGACCGCGGAGCCGTCGAGCGACGCGGCGCCGGCCGAGCTCTCCCCCGACGCGCCGCTCGACCCGTCGATGCCGGAACTCGACCTCTCGACGCCGGAACCCGACCCCGGAAAGCTCGGCCCCATCCATCCGTCCACCGGCAAAGCGTCCGCGGCCGACTGGTCCGGCAAAGTCGGAGTTGATTACACCAAGCCGGCGATTCCCGCCGCGACCTTCCAGCCCGAGCCGTTGACCGCCGGCGCCGTGCCCGATCAATCGACCGGTGTCGCCTGGGCCACCGTCACCGCGCCGGGCATGCAGGCCCCGCTCGGCTGGGACCAGACGTCGATCGAGACGCGAATCGATCCGTCGCAGGAGCGAAGCAAGCTCGGCACGACGCTGAGCCGGGCCGTGCCGCTTGGCGACGATGTCGCGCTGACGTGGCAGAACGGCATTTCGATGACCCATTCGCTGCCGAACGCGAGCGGCCAAGCCCACGGCTGGGCCAGCAGCCAGGCGCTGCGTTTCAACTTCCTGCCGACCGACACCAGCGTGTCGCTCGGCGCCGATATTTCGAGCAGCGACGACAAATGGCTGCGCACGCTGAGCGCGGAGCAGAAGCTGCTCGGCGGACCGTTCAGCGTGACCGGCTCGGTGAGCGAAACCGCGGCCGGCGAGTTCTCGAAGAGTCTGCGGGCCGGCTTCAAGCGCAGCTGGTGAGGGGGCCCTCCTCCGTTGGCTGGTCCACTTTTCGCCTAACAGGACAATAAGCCTAGCGGTCGCATCAGGGCGCAATCGTGAAGCCGACCGTGACCGTGACTTCCAACGTGTCGTCGCCGGTCGCAATCGGCACCGCCGCGCGCGCGGCGGACGCGCCTTGTCCCCGCAGCGGAACCGGACCGAATCCGGAGGCCTCCGTGATCCATTCCACCTGCCCAAGCCGGATGCCGGCCGCGCGCGCATAGACCTCGGCCTTGCGTCGCGCGTCGGCGATCGCGGCTTCGCGCGCCTGATCGAGCGCTTTTGACGGGTCGGACACCAAAAATGCGATGTTCCCGACGTCGGTTGCCCCCGCCGCGATCAACCGATCGAGAATCTCGCCGAGCTTGTCGATCTGCCGAATCTTCGCCCTGAGCTGGTTGGAAACGCTGTATCCGGCAAGTTTCGGTTCGGTGTTCGGCGCCGGCGGCACATAGACCGGCTGGACTGAAAACCGCGAGGTCTGCACGTCGTTTTGCGTAACGCCGGACTCGAGGAGCGCCTTGATGATGGCAGCCATCGTTTTCGAATTGGCGTCGCTTGCCTCCTTCACGGTCTTGCCCCTGGTGCTTACGCCGCTCGCGATCTGCGCGTAATCCGGGGCGACCGTCACTCTCCCCTCACCGACCACGACGATCCCAACGAACGGCGCGGGTTGTGCCTGCGGGGTTTGCGCCTCGACGCTCGGGACAAGACAAGCGAAGGCCGCCGCGGATGCGAGGGTGGCGAGGACCAGGCGCGTGGCAACGATCTGAGAAAACTTCGCCTCGGCCATCATGAACCTCCAACTTTCTTCAGCGCCCCTCCATCGTCCGCTTCGAGCTGCGCACGGCTCGATCAACGTCGCCAAAACCGGCCATGCCAAGCTCGGCTGGCCTGTAGCACTGTCCCAAGACCGGTCAATAGGGTTACTCGATCACAGCGTCGGAGAGGCTGTCCGAGATTGCACGCGGAGCGTCTTGGCGGCCTCATTCATGACGCCCTCACGCCGACCCGGTCCCTTAGTGTTTCCGGCCGGCAACAATCGCCAAGATTTTTCGCGCAGACCTCGCTTATCGCCCTCGCGGGCCGCACACGCGGGCGTGGCGCTCCGTATAGTTCCGCAGGGCACATGACGGAGCCGGGCGCGGGGCGCCGCGCAGCTCCGTGGGGGCGCAAGAGGGATGAGCGGATCGGCCGCGCGGCTTCGGTTGTGGTCGAGGTGCCTGGCAGGTGCAGCCGTTGGCGCGGCGCTGGCGCTTGCCGGCGACTTTGCCACGGCGGACGAAATCGGCGAGAGCTTCTGGACCCCGGGATCGTTTGCCAGCCTTGCTGCCACTCCCTCCCAGCCCGGCTTCTCGCTGACGTCGACCTATTGGCACACCTCGACCACCGCCGGCAGCGACGTCGCGCGCGCCCGCTTGATCAGGGTTGGACGGCTCACCGGCGAGGTTGGCGAAAACGTGAGCGCCATCTCGATCCAGCCTGAAGATCTGGCGATGGTGACCCCGACATACACGTTCGCGACCCCGGTTTTCGGCGGCCAGGCCGCCCTCGCGGTGCAAGCGACTTACGGCCGCAAGCGGACAACCGACGATGCGGTCATCACCGACCAGTCGCTCGTCGGACGATCCCCCGAATCTCGGTTCGAGACGTTCAGCGACACAATAACCGGTTTCGGAGATTTGGCTCCGCAGTTTTCGCTGCGCTGGAACACCGGCGTGCACAACGTGATGACTTACGTGACCGGCAATGTTCCAGTCGGCGCCTACAGCCGCGAACGGCTGTCCAATATCGGCATCGGCCACGGCGCTGTGGACGCGGGCGGCGGCTACACCTATTTCAACGAGCAGACAGGCTACGAATTCTCGGCGATTGCCGGGCTGACTTACAATTTTGTCAACCCCGACACCGACTACCGCAGCGGGGTCGACGTGCATTTCGATTGGGGCGCGTCGCGTTTCCTGACCAAGCAGCTCCAGATCGGCCTGGTGGGCTATCTCTATAATCAAGCGAGTTGCGATGGCGGCGCCGGCGACCGGGTCGGCTGCTTCCAGTCGCGCGTCGCGAGCGCCGGCGGCCAGTTCGGCTACACCGTCTCCCTGGGCGAGCTCGATGCCAACCTGAACGTCAAAGCCTACAAGGAGTTTGCCGCGGCGAACCGGCCCGAGGGCTGGAACCTGTGGCTCACCTATACGCTCTCTCCCGCCGAGCCTAATGCCAAGAGCTCAACGGCGCCGACGCGGCGCGCCGACGCGCGATAGCGATGGAGTTTTCCGCATCGGAGGGCGTGGCACCGGCGTCACGTTGAAAACCGATTTTCGCAGCCCGGCAAACCCTAGGCGACCGCGGTTTTGCCGCGAGATACGGTCTGCTTCACCTCGAACCCCTCGAATTGCGGATGGTCGATGTAGAGCGGCTTGTTCTGTCCCGCATCCTTGTGGACGGCACGAAAAGCCTCCGACTTGGTCCAGGCTTCGAACGCACTCATGCTTTGCCAGACCGTATGCGACGCATAGAGCGTGAACTCTTCATGCTCGGGGCCCTTGAGCAGGTGGAATTCGACGAAGCCCGGCACCTTGTTCAGCTGCGAGTCGCGGCTGAGCCACACCTGCTCGAACGCCGCTTCTGATCCCTTCTTCACCCGGAAGCGGTTCATGGCAATGAACATCTTTTCCTCCTCGTTGACCTTTGCAGTCTTGCCGTCATCCATGCCGCTCTTGCGACGCAAGCCTGCGAGTGCTGATCCGGCGGCCAATATGGGGCCTACGCGAAGC
Organism: Xanthobacteraceae bacterium; assembly: GCA_035693615.1. Lineage (GTDB taxonomy): Bacteria > Pseudomonadota > Alphaproteobacteria > Rhizobiales > Xanthobacteraceae > VAZQ01. The sequence goes on along the minus strand of DASSGH010000008.1, from coordinate 41,155 downwards.
TTCGCACATAGCGGCGACGATGCAAGGCGCAGATCTGCCAGTCTTCCGCCGGCCAAAAACGATCACCGATGCGGTGCTCGGGCGCGTGTTTGGAGTAGCGCAGGCGGCTGATCATAGTCCCAGCGGGATCCCATTCATTCTGTCGCATGCGGCCTGTAAGGTGCGCCGCGACGAGTAATTACAGAGGAAGGCGAGCGGATGCCGGTGTTATTTGAACTCGGTGCCGGGAGGGCAGCGGATGCGCTCCGCAAGGGCGAGCAAACGGCGGAAGCGCTGGCGGAGGCGCTGTTGGCGCGCTGCGCGGCGTCACCGCTCAACGCGTTCATCAGCCTCGAGGCGGACCGCCTGCGCGCTGCGGCACGCGCCGCCGACGCGCGGCGTCGGCGCGGCGAGCGGCTGGGGCCGCTGCATGGTGTTCCGATCGCGCTCAAGGACAACATCGATACCGCCGAGTTTCCCACCACCGCCGGAACGCCCGCGCTCGCGGCGCATCGCCCGAAACGCAACGCAGCGATTGTGCAGCGCTTGCTCGATGCGGGCGCCATCGTGCTCGGCAAAACCAATTTGCAAGAGCTTGCCTATGGTCCGACCAACAACAACGCGGCGTTTGGTCCGGCGCGCAACCCGTACGACCCCACGCGCATCCCCGGCGGCTCGAGCGGCGGTAGCGCCGCCGCTGTCGCGGCGCGGCTCGCGCCGGCCGCCCTCGGCACGGATACCGGCGGGTCCATACGCGTCCCTGCCGCACTTTGCGGCATCACGAGCATGCGCCCGACCACCTTGCGCTGGTCGCAGGCCGGCATCGTTCCACTCTCGCATACCCGTGACACCGCCGGACCGATGGCGCGTCATGTTGGCGACTGCGTGCTCCTCGACGGCGTCATTACCGGCGGGCCGACCGAGGTCACGCCCTCAGCTCTCAAAGGGCTGCGCCTCGGACTGCCGCGCGGCTATTTCTGGGAAGATCTCGACGCCGAGCTCGCCGCGATACTTGAAGCAGCGCTGGCACGACTGCGCGACGCCGGTGTCGTGCTGGTCGAGGGCGATGTTGCCAATGTCGCCGCGCTCGACGCCGCGGCCGGCTTTCCAATCATGCTCTACGAGACGGTGATCGAGCTCGAGCGGTATCTGGCCGAGCACGAAACCGGCCTCGACTTTGCCGCCCTCATGGCACAAGTGAAGAGCCCGTCGGTCAAGCGAGCACTGGCGAGCCTGCGCGGCGCAGACGCGGTGTCGGAGGCCACGTATCGCGAGGCGCTCAGCAAACATCGTCCAGCGCTGCAGGAGACCTACCGCCGCTATTTCCGCGAGCGCGGCGTCGCCGCGATGGTATTCCCGACAACGCCGCTGCCGGCCGCGAAAATCGGAGAGGATGACACGGTCATGCTCAACGGCGTGCCGGTGTCGACTCTGTCCACCTTTATCCGCAATCTCGCTCCCGGCAGCGCCGCGGGCATCCCCGGCCTGAGTCTGCCCGCCGGTATGACCAAAGCCGGGCTCCCTGTCGGCCTGGCAATCGACGCGCCGGAAAAAAGCGACCACGAGCTTCTGGCGATCGGGCTCGCTCTCGAAACCGTGCTGCCCGCCTTGCCTGCCCCGCCCATTTGACGGAGCGGCTCTAGTGCCACTGCGAGAGTTCTATGGTCACCCCTTCGGGGCCGTCGATGAACACCAGCTTGCGTGAGTGGAAATCCATAATCTCGTTCCTGGTCTTAAACCCGTTGCTTCTGAGCTTGGCAACTTCGGCCTCGATGTTTTCGACCGCAAAACAGAGGTGGTTCATCCCAACTTTGTAGAGGTCGCGAATGTGTGGATCTGGCAGCGGCTCGGGATGGCGGTAATGCAGAAGTTGGATTTCCGATCGAGGGGACGCGTTCTCCAACACGAGCGTGACGTGATCGGCCTCGATACCCGGAACACCCATGTAACTGGCAAACGGCTCTCCGGCGATCACAACGGAAACGGCTTCTTTGAAGCCCAAGACTGAAAAAAAACATCTTGGCGCGCTCAACGTCGCGCACGACGATCGTGCAGTGGTCGAAATGTTTTACCATGGTCTACACCCCGTGCGTGCCCCACCGCGATCATAGCGCGGGTGCCGAACACCTGTCGATTGGAGGCGGTGGGGCCTGCTGACACGCGGATGGCGAGAAAGCTCTAACTGCGCGCTGGCAGAGTTGCCGAGGCGGCTGCCTTCTCCAAGCTCACACCGGTGAGAGTTTCATCAGCGCGAGGGCTGCCCGGCCATTCGGCCCGTACGGATTACCCAGCGACTCGAGCATTTCGAAGTGATTGAAGTGCGGTCCCTCGACCAGTTCGACCGGTTTTCCTGAAGCCTTCACCGCAGCAGCAAAATCTCGGTTCTGGCGCTGGAACTCTGGCGTCTCATCGGTGCCGTAAGTCACGATGATCGGCGCGCGCAATAGATCGAGATGGCGCTGCGAGCTCATCGCTTGTTCCATCTCGTCGGTGAATTTGACGTATGCGTTGCGCTTCGAGAGGCGGACGGCCTTCATGTCGTACATGCCGCTCATGCACAGCCCGCCTTTCACGATGTTTCCCGGCAGGCCAAAATCGTTCTGCCAATCGGTCACCAGCGCCACGCCGCAGAGATGTCCTCCCGAGGAATGACCGCCGATATAGAGACGGTCACGATCACCATCGAATTTGTCGGCATTTCTATAGACCCAGGCGATAGCGCGACGCACCTGATCCGCCATGACGCGGAGATCCCCGCCAGCCTCCTTTATTGCAATGAAGTCGAGCGGAACGTAGTGGGCGCCGGCGTTGACAATCATTTCGGCTGGAAATGCGTTATTTTTTGCCTCTCCGCCCAGCCAAGCGCCGCCGTGAATGAATACGAAGATCGGGGCTTTGGCGCGGTTGGTTCGATAGACATCGAGTTTCTCGACCGCGGTCGGACCATAAGCCTCGCGCATCGGCGGGCCGAGGCGAGTGCGCACCGCTTCGCTCGTCGAGGCCAGACGATTTAAGATTTCCAGCATCAGCGGCGCGTAGAACGCCTGATCGTAGGCCGCATCGAGTTCGACCTGGTCCATATCCATCCAAACGGGCGGACCCTTCGCATGGGGTGGCGGTCCAATCCGGCAGTCCTCTGCAAAAGCGGGTGCTGCAAGCATCGTTGCGGCGCCCCCGAGAGCCGCACGCCGAGTGAATCGCTTGCGAAAGGCTGCGATCTCGATCGTCATGGTCCCCCTCCTGCCTTCTCTCGATGCCAAGGCACCGGATCGTATCCACGATAGCAACCCGGGCGGTTTAAGGTCGATACAATCTGCCGATTGGATCGCTGAGCCCAATGGCAACGCCGCCGATGATGAGGGCTGTCGCCGCAAGCAGCACGAGGGTGAGCGGCTCGCCCAATGCAATCGAGGAGGAAATCACGCCGACGATCGGGACCGCAAGCAATCCGAGCGCGGTGGTGATGGCCGGCAGGCTGCGGTTGACGGTCTGCATGGCCCAGTAGGGAACCGCTATTCCCACGGCCCCGCCGTAGAGCAGCAACACGGCCAAGCGAGCATTCCATTCGATCCGCGGCACGGCTTCGAACATGAGCGCCAGGAGGACGAAAACGCACGTTGCCAGCAATGCCTGCCAGGGGACCAGCTCGAAGGGCGTGGAGATCCACTTGTGGGCGCGCACGTGCACAATGCTTACGGCCCAACACACGGCTGCTAGGAGCACCAAAGCGTTGCCAATAACCGCGTCGTGGTTGCTCCAGTCGAACGTCGAAGGATCGAACAGAAGCAGCAGGCCGGATAGACCGACGATGAGGCCAATGACGCGCGATAGCGTCAAAGCTTCGCCGAGAAACAGCCGCGCTCCAATAGTGACCCAGAGCGGAGTGGTGTAACCGAGTACGACCGAGCGTCCGGCCGGGACGAACTGGAGCCCGAGCGTAACCAGCCCGGTAAACGCAACCATGTGGAGCAGACCAATGTTGAGGACGACTGGAACGTCGCCGCGTCGCGGAAGGACGAGATTTCGGCGAAAGGCTGAGATCGCAAATAAGACAGCAGTGCCAATCGTGGATCGAAGCACCATCGCCCACATTGGCGGCAGGTCTTGCAGGATCGCCTTGATGACCGGCCAGCTGGTCCCCCAGGCGAAGGCAATGGCGGCGAGGAGAGCGATCGCCTCACCGCGCCGCAAAAGAGAGGGCTGCATACGTTCAAGACCGAATGAGGTGTCGGGCAACGCGTGTGGGGGATGGACGATCGTGTACCAGGCTCCTGAGATAACCTAGCGCGGCGCACCGGAGCTAGGTCAATCACCTCGATCGCGATGGCCCAATGATCCCCGCGCATGCTCGAAGCGAGGCGATGCGATGCGCGGAAAGAGCATTCCTGAATGGGTGCGGAATGATGGTAGCGGGGGCCGGGATCGAACCGGCGACCTACGGATTATGATTCCGCCGCTCTGACCAGCTGAGCTACCCCGCCATCAGGTGCAAAGGACTTCCAGGGCGCCCGCGACGATTCCCAGCCTTCGCATGCTGGGTTAGCCTCGCGGGTCCGCAGGGTATGTAGTCGACGCGGCAACGCCGAGCAAGCCGCAGCGGCGGGGCCCCGCCCAGCCACGGAAGGGGCAGCGCGCGGCCCCGCCTCACTGGCCGAAGAGATAATTGAACCGCGCCATGATGCTGTCGCTGCGCAGCCCAACGCCGTAGCTTTCCGGCGTCGCCGGCACGAAGCCGGCCGCGACCGATCCGTTGATGTCGTTCCCTCGGCCGAGATCGGTGTGCATGAATTCCAAGCCGAGCGAGATGCTGCGCGTGAGCTTGACCTCGACGCCGCCGCCCACGGTCCAGCCGGTATGCACCGCCGAGCCCTGCGCCAACACGCCGAACGCGTTGTCGCGAATGCTGGTCTCGACGTTGCCGGCGGCAAAGCCGCCCTTGATATAAGGCAGCCACGTGTCGAACCCGTAGCCGACGCGGCCGGTCACCGTGGTCAGCCAGGTGAGCTTCGAGGACCACACGTCGGTCGCGGGGAAATAGGGACTGGCAAAACTGCGATCGAAGTCGGCCGCCGACCCCGATGCCTCGATGCCGAACACGAGCCGGTTATATTGAAAATTGTAGCCGAGTTGCCCGCCGCCGATCACGCCACTCCCGCTGTCGCGCGTTCCCGAATTCAGCGGCGAGAAAAACGCAGACGCACCCAAGTTGCGCCAGCGCACGCTGTCGGCGCCATAGCCGATCTGGCCGCCGAGATAGAAGCCGGCCCAGCTCGCCGGCACGTCGACCGGCGGCGGACTTCGCAGATAGGGGATGTCGGCGGCGACCGCGAGTTCGATTGCCGCAGCGCTCGCGCAACACGCGACGGTGAACGTTCGACCGACACGGAAAAGCATAGGCCTCTCCTCCTCGTCGCCCCGACTGGAGGTGTCCGGCAGTCTGTCCGCAACATTGGCGAAAGCGCGGCTTCCATGCGTTCCCTTCTCGACAGGGTTAATGAATCTTTGTGCGAGGCCGCTGGCGAAGGTAATGGAGCACGGCTAGGAATGAACGCGGGCGGCACCGCCGTACCGCTGCTCGAGCGCCCGCCGCGAGATGAACATCCGCGTGCGGCCCCGGCGCAGCGTGTCGCGTCTGAGTGCCGAGGCATTGCGCAGCAATACGATCAGCGAGATCTGGATGTTTTCGCCGAAGCAGCGGGCGCGTTCCGAAAACGTCAGCACGCCTGCGCCGGGGACGAGCTCGAAACCGTAGCGACCGAGCAGGCGCGCCATCTGCTCGTCGCGCTCCGGACTGGCGAACATCAACGTGCAGCGCACCACGGCGATGTCGTTGAGATCGGGTCGCGCGGCGAGGTAGCGCACGAGCTGCTGCAACGATTGCAGGAAGCAGACGTGCATCCGCCGCGCCCACGCAATCGAGGCGCCCTCCTTCGGCATCGGCGGAATCTGCTCGTTCCACAAATGCAGGTCGACGAAGCGCTCGCCGGCGCGGGCGGACGTGCCGTCAGCGAGCACAAGCGGCCGCTCGAGGCGATCCACTCTGATGCGCAGAATGCAGGTCGGGTCGGTGGTGAATTCAACGACGGAATTCCAGCGGCGCAGCGCAGCGTCGATCCCGAAGACGATACGCTCCAGCACGGCACGCCGGCGTCCGGGCGCCGCCGGCCCCATGAATTGCATTCGTCCTGACCTCGGCATTGGATCCGTCAGGCCGCCTTGCCGCGCCCATACAATCCATTAATGTCTTGTGAATTCCAGCCCGCCGCAAATGTCGGATAGCAAAAACGGTCCATGGCGCTGACGCTGGTGATCTCGCCCACGCTGCGGACGCTGCCATCGCGCTCGTCCGGGCGAAGGCGACGGCAGGATAAGAAGCCGGCCGCCGGAGGCGGACTCGGACGATGCTGGACCGGTTCCTGCATGCCGCGGCGAAACGTGGTGCATACCGCGAACAATGGAGGGGATGTGATGCAGACGATCCGATCGATGGCACTGGGGGCAATCATAGCCCTCGCCGGCTTGACGCAACCGGCCGCCGCGCAGGACAAGGTCAAGGTCGGGGTGTTCCCGACCGCGTCGTCACTGCCCTATTTCGTCGCCATCGAGCGCGGGTTTTTCAAGGAACAGAACATCGAACCCGAGACCATCCGGCTCATCGGCGGCCCGCCCAATATCGCGGCGATGATCAGCAATCAGATCGAGGCCGCCATCGTCCTCGTGACCATCGAGGCGATGAACGCCAATCTCAAGAAGCCCGGCGTCGCCATGTATATCGGCGTGCACAGCCAAAGCAAAACCTACCAGATGGAGCAGTTCGTGGCACGCACCGGCTACCCGGCCGCGGAGCTCAAGGACCTCAAAGGGGCGCGCCTCATGTCGGCGCCGGGACCCGCCAACCTCGTCGCGGCGAAGGCGATCCTCGCCAAGGTCGGGCTCAAGGAGGGCGACTACACGATGGACCAACTGGACATGAGCCAGCACGTCAACGTCATGACCAGCGGGACTTTCGATGCCGGCTACACGCTCGAGCCGCAGGCCTCGACCATGCGCAAGCTCGGCGTGGCGCGCACGCTCGAGGCTGGCGTCATCGCCAAGTACATCCTGGGCGACGAGAACGGCAACGCGTTCGCAGCCGGCTGTGCCGTCACCAGCGACTTCATCAAGAGCCGCCCCGACGTCGCCCGGCGTTTCGCCGCGGTGTGGAAAAAGGGGATCGACTTCGTCAATGGCAACCCGCAGGAGGCGCGCAAGTATCTCGCCAAGAACACGCTCACCCCGGAAGACGTCGTCGATACGGTGCCGATGGTGCGCTACTACATGGCGGGCGAGCTGACGGATAAGCACAAGGCCGAGTTTCAGAAATTCATCGATTTCTCCACCGCGGTCGGCACGCTGCCGGGACACGTGGACATCACAAAATATCTGCAGGCGTATTAGAGTTTGTTCCGCTCATAGCAAACCGCGTACTGACGTCATGGCCGGGCTTGTCACCGCAAGTCCGGTTTACCGGACTTGCGGCGCCTAATAGTTCCGGAACTCGGGCAAACCGAGTTCCGGTGCCATCCACGTCTTCACTGAGGCCGGAGAAAGACGTGGATGCCCGGCCCAAGGCCGGGCATGACGGACGAGAGAGCCATTCAATCTGCTCGGATCGTCTTAGGACTCGCGCCGACTTGTCGCCTCAGTCGCGCCCCGCCTCGACGAGCTTTTGCGCCAACAGCGCCGGATTGGTGTACATCGCCTCGTGGTCGCCGGGCATCGCCACGTAGCGGAATCGCTGCAGGCGATTGGAGAAGCGCGGGTGCCACGAGCGTTCCGGCATCGGCACGCGAATGTCCTCGGTCGCGTGCAGGTAGCTCTTGGGCAGCTCGAGGCGGAAGAATTTTTTAAGATCGAGCTTGTCGCGGAACGGCTGGATCGGCTGCGGCGTCCAGTTGCCGTAGAACCGCAGTGCATCTTCCCGGCTCACGGTGTTGAAAAAAACATCGCGCACCAAGTCGAACGGCGGAAGAAAGGTATCGTCGCCGCTCGCCTTTGCGCCGCGCTCGGTGTGCTCGACGTTCTGCGGAGTTTCGTCGAACAGGCACTGGCCGTCATTGAGCACGAAGGCGTTGAAGAACACGAGACGCCTGAGCCGTTGCGGCTCCGCTTCCGCCACCTTCGCAATGATCGTGCCGCCGTAGCTGTGTCCCACGAGGATCACGTCGCCAAGGTCGTGCGACACGATGAAGTCGACGATCGACTTCGTGCAGGCCGCGTGATCGACGCGCCGATCGGCATTGCGCCCGTTGCCGGCGATGGTCGGGGCGTGCACGACGTGACCGCCGTTGTGCAAATGCGCGGCGACCTCGTCCCAGCACGAGCCGTCATGCCAGGCGCCGTGGATGAGCACGAATGTCAGCATGGGACCCGCCGGAGAAAGCCCTCCCCGCACCAGGACGGAATGCGCTGGCGCTAACCTCCGAACGGCCGCTCGCTTGCAAGCCGCCCGACCGCCTCCTTGGCGATGCTTAGGTCGAACAGCTGTTGCTCCGGGACCTTCTTCTCCACATAGGTGAAATAGTCGGCCCAATAGTTCTGCATCGCCATCACCGACTTCACGTTCGGGATCCCGTCCTCGTTGACGTAGGACCAGTTTGGCGCGATGGCGCGCACCAGCTCCGGCTTGCCGAGCGCGGTCGTGCGGGCAAGTATCTCGACGATCTCCTTGTTGGCGTCGGGATTCGCCGCTGCGGCGTTGAATTCCTTCGCGCCCTGCAGATAGGCCATGGTGAAACGCACGGCTGTGTCGCGCTTGTCCCTCAGGAAGTCGCGCTTGGCGGCGTACATGCCGATTTGACCGTCCGGGTCGACGTCGTCGCCCTTGGCGACCACGGGCCCGGCCTTGTTGTCCTGGGCGAAGACGCCGAACTGGTAAGCAAGGTCGGTGGCGTCGACCTGCTTGGTCCCGAGCATCTTCATGAGATCCGGCTGGGGCACGTTGGTTATCCACTGCACATCCTTGCGCGGATCGAGACCGGCGCGCTGTAGCGCGAGCGCGAACGTGTATTGGTTGATGCTGCCCAGCGCGCTCAGGCCGATTTTCTTGCCCTTGAGCTTGGCGAAGTCCGCTGGACTGTGCACGCCTTCGTCATAAAGTTCCTGCGTGACGTTCATCGCCGTATAGGCGCGGCCCACCTTGTTGTTGCCGCGGTCGAGAAAGAGTACGAGCGGCGCACCTTTGGCGATGGAGTTGAACAGTCCGGCGTTGGCGGTCATGAACGTGATGTCGAGCTCGCCGGAAATGAGCGCGGGCACCGCCAGGGCGCCGTCGATGAACATCTTGGTATCGATGTCGATACCGAGCCGCTTGAAGTAGCCCTTTTCCCGGGCGACGAGAAAACCGCCGCCGGTGATGAACGGGCCCTCCCCGACGCGCACGAGATCGGCGCAGCGGCCGGGCGCTGCGGGAAGCCAAGCCGCGGCGACGAGAGTCAGAACCAGCGTTGAAAAAATGCGGCGTCTCAGCATGCCCATGTCTCCTTTGCTTAGTGGCCGTCGTGGAGCGCCGTCCACGGCGCTACTCGGCGGTCGATCCATTGCTGCGCCTTGATCACGAGGGCGCCCATGACCGCGAGTACGACCAGGCTCGCGAACACCTTCTCCGTCTCCATCACCTGCCCGGCATGGATGAGCAGATAGCCCATGCCGCTCTGGCCGGATCCGCCGATCATTTCCGCGGCGACCACCAGAATGATCGTCACGCCCATTCCCAAATGCAGCCCGGCGAAGATGCTCGGGATGGCGGCGGGAATGACCACTTTCATCTGCACCTGCCGGCGATTGGCTCCCAGATCCTTGGCGGCCTTGATCAGCCCCTGATCGGCCTGACGGATGCCGGAATAGGCGCTGATGACGATGGGAAAAAATGCCGAAACGGCACTGATCACGATTTTATAGGTCTCGCCGGTGCCGAGCCAGATGATGAGCAGGGGAATGAGAGAAATTTTCGGCAGCGGATAGAGCGCCGCGATCCATGGATCGGCCACGCGCGCGGCGATGCGCGACATGCCCATCACGACTCCGACCAGGACGCCGGCCACGGCCGCGACGGCAAATCCGGCGAAAATCCGCAGCAACGTAACCCCGAGATTAAAACCCATGGAGCCGTCCGCGATCATGCGCAGCAAGTATTCGAGGATGGAACTTGGCGCCGGCAGGTAGATCGGCGCAATTCCGCGCAGGTCGACGAAAGCCTCCCAGCCGGCGACGAACGCGACCACGGTGAGTGCGGGGAGCGTCAACTCCAGAATGCGGCGGCCGCGCGCGGAGAGCTTCATTGCGCCTCCTCGAGCATAGCCGCCTGCTGCTCCAGCGACTTCATCACCTCCTCGCGGATGAGGTGGAAGGCGCGGTCGAACAGCATTCCGAACGCCTTCGTGCTCACGAGCTCGAGCGAGCGCGGACGCGGCAGATCGACGGTAATCACCTCCTTGATGCGGCCCGGGCGCGCGGTCATGACGATGACCTCGTCGCCGAGCAAGATCGCCTCCTCGATCGCGTGGGTGACGAACACGATGGTTTTGCGGGTTTCATCGAAGATGCGCAGCAGCTCTTCCTGCATAACGATCTTGGTCTGGGCATCGAGCGCGCCGAACGGCTCGTCCATCAGCATGATCGGCCGCGCCATGATCAAGGCGCGCGCCAGCGCCACGCGCTGGCGCATGCCGCCCGAGAGTTGGCCCGGCAGATGGGTTTCAAATCCGCGCAAGCCGACCGATACGAGAAGCGCGCGCGCCTTGGCGTGCCGCTGTGCCCTGGGCATTCCCTGCATTTCCAGACCGAAAGCCACGTTGTCGAGCACGTTGCGCCAGGGAAACAGGTTGAGCGTCTGCCACACCATCACGGAATCGCGGCCGAGCGGGCGGGCACGCGAGGTTACAGCTGGATCGACGACGCGCACGGATCCGCTGGTCGCATCCTCGATCCCGCCCATGATCTGGATCAAAGTGCTCTTGCCGCAGCCGCTCGGACCGAGGAGACACGTGAATCGTCCGGAGCGGAAGTGGTAGCTGAAGTCCTGCAACGCGGTGACGGACGTACCCTTGCGACCCGGCCAGATGCGCGACACGCCTTCAACGAGGATGTCCATGACGTGTACGCTTGTCTCCGCTCACGCCCGCCAGTGCTGCTCGGCTCGATGCCGCAACCCGGCGTTTTCCAGAGCGCGCCTGGCGATGCGCTCACCCTCGCGGAGCATCCGCTCACCGTCGGCGAAGCGGGTGAATTTTCCCGCGCGATAGACAAGGTCGCCATCGACGAACACACAGCGCACGTCGCTCCCTTTGCCGGCACAGATGAAGCTCGAGATGGGGCGGTGCAGGACGCCGACATAAGGCTTATCGACATCGAAAACGGCGATGTCGGCGCGCTTGCCCGGCTCGATCGAGCCGATTTCGCCGTCGAGGCCCAGCGCCTTTGCGGCATTGATGGTCGCCATTTCGATGGTCGTCTCCGCCGGCATGCGCGTGGGATCGAGGTGACGCACGTGCTGCATCAATGCGCAGCTCTTCATCTGCTCCACCATATCGACGCTGTAATCGACCATCGGTCCATCCGTGCCGAGCGCCACGTTGACCCCGGCGCGCAGAGCGTTGGCCGCCGGGCCGATGCCGCCTCCGCGCATCGATTCGCTCGTCGGCGTGTAGACGAAGCCGCAGCCCACCCGCGCCATGTGCTCGATATCGAGCTCCGTACAATGGATGCCATGAATCAGCACCCAGTGCGGATCGAGAATGCCGAGCTGCATGAGATAGCGGACGTCGGTGCGGCCGGTCTCCCGCAGGTATTTCAGGAATCCTTTCTCCAGCGAAAACGTGCCGCCGGCAATGTGCGTCGAAATGCGCGCATCGAGCTTTTTGGCGAGCTCATAGCCGCGGCAAATCAGCTCTTCGGTCGACATGCCGGCCGCGACCCAATGCGCATTGGACTCGATGACCATGGCGATGCGCACGCGGCCATCGTGCTTGCCGTGCCATCGTCGATGTACCTCGGTCCAGTCTGCCAGCGCCTCGTCTAGGCTCAGCGCATGGCGGGGGTTGCCTGGCGTCTTGCAGCGCAGCTCCTTGGCGAACACTTGGCGAATTCCAAGTTCTAGCTGGGGTTCGATGGTCGCACCCACGATCGCGGGGCTTGTCGTCGTCACTGAATGATTGAGCGAGCAAGTGGTGCCGGTCGCCAGCATCTCCATCCCGGCGATGTAGCTCGACACCCGCATGGCCTCCTCATCGAGCTGCGTCGTAACGGGAAGGAGGAATTCACTGACCCAGTCCTCGAGCAGATATCCGTCACAGAGTCCCTTGAACAGCGTGTACCAGTGATGCTGGTGCATATTGATGAGGCCGGGCAGCACGACTGCACCGGAGGCATCGATGATCTCATCGAAACCGTCGGCCGCCGGCGCGCGCTCGCTCGGGCCGACCGCGGAGATCAGCGCATCGTCGATGGCGACAAAGCCGCCGGGGAATACCGAGCGCCTCGGATCGACGGTCACGACGTAGCCATTCTTGAGGAGCGTTCGCGCCATCGCTTGCTTCCGTCTCGCGGGGTAAGAAAGTTTCGACCTTATATATCTTTGTTCCGTCCGTGACTCAAAACGTCACCCCGCGAGATAGGCCGTGCGCACGTGTGGGTTGTCGATCAACTCGCGGCCGCTGCCTTCCAGCGCCAGCGCGCCGGATTCCAGGAGATAGGCGTGATCGCACATGTTCAGCGCGGCGGAGGCATTCTGCTCCACCATCAGCACCGTCGTGCCGGAAGCGCGAATGTTGCTCACGATGTCGAACGTGCGCTCGACGATGGTGGGGGCGAGCCCGAGGGAGGGTTCATCGAACAAGATGAGCTTGGGCCGCGACATCAGCGCGCGGCCGATTGCGAGCATCTGCTGCTCGCCGCCGGACAAGGTCCCCGCCGGCTGCCGCCGGCGCTCGGCGAGACGCGGAAATTGATCGAACACCCGCGTCATGTCGGCGGCGATCTCGCGGCGGTCGGTGCGCAGATAACAGCCCATCTCAAGATTCTCCAGCACCGTCATTTGCGGAAAAACGTGCCGCCCTTCCGGACAATGCGCCAGCCCGAGCGAGAGGATGGTGCGCGCGGAGGCATGAGTGATGTCGTGTCCGTCAAACACGATGCTTCCGGCGCTCGGATGCAACAGTCCCGAGATCGCCTTGAGCGTCGTGGTCTTGCCGGCGCCGTTCGCGCCGATGAGGGCGACCAGCTGGCCTTTGCCGACGGTGAGTGACACTCCCTTGAGCGCCGTCACCTGGCCGTAGCGGCAGACCACATCGCGCAGCTCAAGCACGCTTCTTTCCTTCTCCCAGATAGGCGCGAATGACGTCGGGATTTTTCTGGATCACGGCGGGGGTACCTTCGGCGATGATGCGGCCGTAGTTGAGGACGACGATGCGGTCCGACACCCGCATGACCATCGGCATGTCGTGCTCGACCAAGAGGATGGTGACGCCCGACGCCCGAATGCTCTCCACCAGTGTCATGACCCTGGCGCTCTCGCTCGGGTTCATGCCGGACACCGGCTCGTCCAGCAGCAGCATGGACGGCTGCGCCGCCAGCGCCAAAGCCATGCCGAGCAGGCGCTGCTCGCCGTAAGGAAGGGTGGCGGCAACGTCGGCCGCCCGGCGCTCGAGCCCCACGACGCGCAAGATCTCGCGCGCCTTGTCGGCAAGCTCCCGTTCCGCGGCGTGTTCGCGCGGCAGCGCCAGCAGCGTGTCCCACAGCCGCGAACGTCCCAGCCGGTGCAATCCGATCAGCACGTTCTCGAACACCGTGTTGTTCTCGAAGATGCTCGTGCGCTGGAATGTTCGGACGAGCCCGAGGGCCGCGATTTCGTACGGCTTGAGGCCGTTCAACAACGTGTTGCGATAGCGAACCTCGCCGGCCGTGGGTTTGAGAAACCCGGTAAACACGTTGAAGGCGGTGGTCTTGCCGGCGCCGTTCGGCCCGATCAGGCTGACGATCTCTCCTTCGCCGACCGTGAAATCGAGATCGGAAAGCGCAACAAGCCCGCCGAAATGCACCGCCACATGCGCGATCGAAAGGACCGCCTGCCCCGGGGTACTGGCTGCCGGCATCATTCCAATCCTCTCGCGCCGGCGCCGCCCTTGCGGGCCGGCCGGTTGGCGACGAAGCGTTGCAGCGCCGGAACGATGCCTTGCGGCAGGACGAAGACGATGGCGATCATCAAGCCGCCGTAAAGGATCCATTGCACCGCAGGCGCCGCAAACGGGCGCAGGATCACCGGCAGGAAACCGAAAATCATGCCGCCGACGATGGGGCCGGCGAGCGTCCCCTTCCCGCCGGTGATCACCATGATCACCATGGTGACGGTGTAGATGAACAGGAAGATGTCGGGATCGATGATCTTGAGATAGTGCGCATAGAGGCTCCCGGCGGCGCCGGCCATCGCCGCCGACACCACCGCCGCTAGCACCAGATAGCGCGTCACATCGATGCCCACCGCGCTTGCCAGGGTCTCGTTTTCCTTGAGCGCGATCATCGCGCGGCCGATGCGCGAGCCGACCAGCCGCCTGATCACGACGTAGGCGATGAGCCCGAGCGCGAGCACGAGATAGTAGTAGGCGGTCTTGTTCCAGAGCGTGTAGTCGCCGAGCCCAGGAAATCCGAGCGTATAGGGAGGAATATTGGTGAGCGCCAACGGCCCCTGCGTCAGCTCTACCCAATTGAGCGCGACGAGCCGCGTGACCTCGGCGAAGCTGATGGTGACGATCACGAAGTAGGCGCCGCGCACCTTGAACGAAAGCCGGCCGATCGCGTAGCCGCTCAATCCGGCGACCACCATGCCGACCAACAAGCCGATGATGGCGGGCCAAGGCTGATGCGCCACGCGCAATCCGAACAAGTCGATATCGAAACCAAGGGTCGTCAAGGCGCTGGCATAGGCGCCGATGCCGAAGAACGCCACGTGCCCGAGGCTGAGCTGCCCGGTATAGCCGAGCAGCAGGTTGAGACTCATCGCCGCGATGATGAAAATGCCGGTGATGATCAGGATGTGCAGCAGGTACTGGTCCTGCAGCCACAGCGGAACGGTGAGGAAGAGGACGAGCCACACCGCCGGCAAGGCGCGCTTCATCCGACGCGCTCCGCCCGCGCGAACAGTCCGGTTGGCCTGAACAGCAGCACGATGATGATGATCAAGAAGCCCATGGCGTCGCGGTAACCGGAGGAGACGTAGCCGGCGCCGATCTCCTCGACAAAGGCCAGGATGAAGCCGCCGACGGTGGCGCCGGTGATGTTGCCGAGACCGCCGAGGATGACGATGGCGAAGGCCTTCAGCGAGGCGAGGTCGCCCATGGTGGGCGTCACCAGAAAGACCGGACCGAGCAGCGCCCCCGCCGCGGCCGCAAGCGCGGAGCCGATGGCGAAGGTCGCGGTGAAGATGCCCGTGATGTTCACTCCCATCAGCGCCGCCGTGTCGGCGTCCTGGAAGGTCGCGCGCATCGCCTTGCCGAGCTTGGTGCGCTGGATGAGGACGTAGCTCGCCGCGATCAAAATGAGCGCCGCGGCGAGGACGAACAGGCGCAGCCACGATATGGATACCGGTCCGATCACCAACGGCGCCTCCGGGAACGGGGTGACGATCGCCTTGGCCACGCCGCCCCAGAGCAGCAGCTCGGTGTTCTGCATCACGATCCAGGCGCCGATCATCACCAGCATCACGGTATCGATGTCGGCGCCGCGCATCGGCCGCAGCAGCGCGATCTCGATCAGCGCGCCGAGAAGCGCCCCCGCGATCACCGCGACGATAAGCCCGAGAAAGAAATTGAGGCCGAGCGCGGGGACCACGAGATAGACGGCATAAGCGCCGAACGCGTAGAGCTCGCCATGGGCGAAATTCACCACGCGCATGATGCCGAAGATCAGCGTCAACCCGATGCCGAGCAGGGCATACGTGCCGCCGAGCATGACGGCATTGAGGAGATGCTGGAGGAATTCGTCCACGTGCCTCTCACGGGTCCGGACGCGGGCCTCGCCGGGAATGTTCCGGCGTCTCGGCCTCTAGCGCGGATTCGCTGTGACCGGAATCAACGCTTAATTATCAAGCGGCGGACTCGATCTGCTCCCTCTCCCACCGAACTCGGGTTTACCCGAGTTCGGTGACTTTAACTCTGCCGAAGTCGGATAAATCCGACTTCGGCTGGGAGAGGGGTGGGGTGAGGGGTTAAGGTCTCTCGACAGGTCCGTAACCCCCTCACCCCAGCCCTCTCCCCCAATGGGGAGAGGGAGCGCACCGAAATCGCTGCGAGCGTCGTCACACGCTGGGAAGGACGATTTTGCCGTTCTCGATCTTGATGAGGTAGATGCCCTGATTTCTTTGGCCGCTTTCCTGGCCCGAGGGGCCGGCTTTCTCGAACTTGATCTTGCCGTTCATGCCGGGGAGTTCGACCTGCCACAACGCCGCGCGGATCGCCTCCGGCTCGGCTTTGCCCGCCTTGGCGATGGCGGCCGCAATCGTGCGGATGCCGTCATAGCCGCGGAAACTCTCGGTCAACCCGGCGAAGGGATAGCTGCGTTTCTTCCATTCCTCGATGAACGCCTTCGCCATCGCCGGATCGGCCGACACCTCGGGCTTCCACGGCGTGAAGAAGGTGATGTGCGTGGTGTCGTTTGCTGCCGCACCGGCCTGTTCGATCAACTGATCTGGATTCTGCGACCCACCCGTAGTAATGATTCGCTTCTTCAAGCCCAGCGCCGCCGCCTGCTTGAAGATCAGCGTGAGCTGCTCGACCGCCGTAGTGACGATCAGCGTGTCGGCATCGGAGGCTTTGATCTTGGCAAGCTGAGCGCTCATGTCCTGTGCCGGCGGATCCATGGTCTCGACCAGGCCGACTTTGATATTGTGCTCCTTGAACATCTTGCCGAAATCTTCCGCGGCGCCGCGCCCCCAATCGTTGTTCACGACGAGGAAGTCGGCCTTGCCGATGTTGAGCTTGTCGACGATCTTGGCAAAGGCGACCGCTTCGACGGCCGAGGGTGGCGAAATGCGGAAGATGTAGGGATTACCCGACGTGGTGATCTTACCGGCCGAGGAGGTCTCCACCAGCATCGGCACTTTGTATTCCATCAGCTTCGGCATGATCGCCAACGTGAAGCCCGAGCCCCACGCGCCCATCATCACCGGCACCTTGTCGCGCACGATGAGCTTCTCCGCGACCGCGGCGGCTTCGGTCGGATTGCTCTTGTTGTCCTCGATCACCAGCTCCAATTTCTTGCCGAGCACGCCGCCTTTGGCGTTGATCTCGTCGGCGGCGATTTTGGCGCCGTTGGCGACGTAGTTTCCCGATGCGGCGAACGCCCCGGTCAGCGGCTGAATGACGCCGACCTTGATCGTGTCTTGCGCGGGCGCCGTCGTCACCGCGGCGGCAAGAACGATTGCCGCGAGCGCGGCCGTGCCTGCGTATTGCTTCATGTTTGTCCCTCCTGTGTGCGAGCGGCGCCAGCCGATCATCGCGTAGCTATTTGCGCGGCAAGTGAGCGGCAGATCCTATTGGAAATGCGTTGATTCCTTGCACGGCCCCTTCGCTTCCGGCCGTCCGCGCTTCTGGGCGAATGATAACATGAGGAGCGAATGCGTGGGCAAGCCGAAATTGCGCCCACACGGCGCGGCCAGATGCATGCTTTCGCGCCAAGTTAGCGCGGCGGCAGGCTTCTCCATGATCGCCGCGCCGTGCGAGGTGCGTCATTTCGCCTTCAGCCGGGGAATGATCTCGCGGGCAATAAGCTCGATCTGCTCCGCCTCGTACTTGTAGGGAACGAAGATGATCTTTTGCGTTCCGACGGCTACGTGCGCCTTGAGCTGCTCGACGCATTCGTCGACGGTTCCCATGACGGCGCTGTCCTTCGTCGATTCGCTCCAAGACGCGAAATCCCACTCCTTGGTGAGCCACTCCATCATCTGGCTCTCGATCGCCTGGCGGGACTTGCCGACGTAGATCGGCAGCTGCGAAGCATTGAGAAGCTTGTCCGGATCTTTTCCCCCCTCCTTCGCAAATGCCCGAATCTTGTCCCACGATTTGGCGAAGCTGTCCGGCCGGTAGAAATAGGTGAGCCAACCGTCGCCGCTGAGGGCCGCGCGCTTGAGCACGCGATCGACATATCCACCGATCAGGATCGGCGGATGTGGTTTCTGCACCGGCTTCGGATACATGACACCGGCGGGGATGTCGTAGCGGCTGAACTTGCCGCTCACCATGTGCTCGGTCCAGAAGCGTTTGAGGATGTCGAGATTTTCATCCATGATCTTGCCGCGCTGCTCGAACGGCACGCCGATGGCGTTGAATTCGCGCCGATACCAGCCCGATGCCATGCCCATCAGCAGCCGGCCGTCCGACAACAGATCCATGGATGCCAGCTGCTTGGCGAGAATCACCGGATTGCGCATCGGCAGCACGAGAATGCCGGTGCCGAGCTTGATCTTGCTGGTGCGCGCGGCAATGGCCGTGAGCAGCGTCAAGGACTCGATGATGGGAAAATTCGGTTCGACGCCGAGCAGGATATGGTCCCACACCCAAAGCGAATCGAAGCCAAGCGCTTCCATTCGCACTCCGTACTCGACCAGGGCCTTGATGTCCGGCATCTGCGGATAGGCGGTGAAATTTGGCACCGCGATGCCGAATGTCCGATCCAAACGCGCCATTACAAACTCCTCTAGAGCCACATCGTCCCCTCCCCCGTGTACGGGGGAGGAAGCACACCGAGATTGCCGCTCGCGCTGCTACATCTCGCTCAAGCCTTCTCTATGCGGTGTAGAGCCGTTCGGGGTCGAGCTCGCGCAGGATCTCGAGCTCCTGGTCGGTGGGCGGCTCGGTGACGCCGAGATGGGGCGCGAAGTCGAGGGTAAACCCGGTGTTGTCCTGAAGCGTCTGGCGGCTGACGCCCGGATTGAGCGAGATCACCTGCATGCGCCGCTTCTCGGCTTCGAATCCGAACACCGCGAGATCGGTCACGACGCGGAACATGCCGCCGGCAAGGAGGCCGCTGGCTCGCCGCGTCTCGCCGCCCTGCAGGTATCCGGGACTGGTGATGAAATCGACGTGCTCGACGAAGCGGCGCTTCTCGTGCTTCATCGCCACGATCATCTGCGCGAGCGAGGCGATGTCGTTGCCGCCACCTGTCCCCGGCAGTCGGGTCTTCGGCCGCGCCGGATCGCCAATGAACGAGCTGTTCAAATTGCCGTACTGGTCCACCTGCGCGCCGCCCATGAATCCGACGTCGACGTAGCCACGCTGCAGCAGCAGCAGCACTTCGGCGCTGCCGAGCACCATGTTGGCGCGCCTGGTGCATCGCTGATCGTTGGTCGAAGGGGGAAGCTTTCCCGGCTCGATGAAAGCGCCGATCACCCCGCCTTCGAACAGGATCGTCAGGCCGGGGCAGCGCAGCCGCTGCGCCAGGGTGGCGGCCAACAGCGGGATCCCCACGCCGGCGAATACCACCTGCCCGTCGCTGAGCTGCCGCGCGCTCAGGATGGTGAGCAGCTCCGCCGCGCTGTAGTTGTGCTTCTTAAGCATCGTAGATGCTCTCCCCGGCGCGCGCCGCCTCGAGCAACTCCTCGATACCGATCAAGGCGAGAAACTCGCTCCACGATTTCGGCCCGTACACGAACCGATCCATGTACTCCCGCATTCCTTTCACCGGATCGGCGTTCACCAGGCCCACGTAGTATTCCATGTGGCGCAACATCGGCTCGTACACGCCATAGCATTCGTGCGGGGCGCAGCCGAACGGCAATTCGACCACGGCGTCGACGGCAAAGAAAGGTATCTTGGTCTGGTCCGGCGCGCGTCGGATCTGATCGTTGGAGACGATGCGCTCCGTGGTCAGGATCACCTTGTTGGCGGCCATCGCCAGATCGATGTCCATGAACTGCAGCCCGTCGATTTGCGCGTTGCCGTAGGCATCGCAGCGCTGCACGTGGATCAAGGCGACATCGGGGTTGAGGGCGGGAACCAAGAGCAGTTTCTCGCCGGTGAACGGGCAATCGATCTCCTTCGCTTCGGGGCGTTGCTTGCGAACGTCGGACCCCAGCATCGAGCGAATCGGCATGAAGGGAACGCCCATGGCGCCGGCGCGAAACCGCATGCCCATCGCCATGTGGCTCCACTCGTCGTATCGCGCCTTCCCGCTCTCCACGTGATGGCGCATCACTTTCGACACGCCCCAGAGAATTCCCTGGCTGAACCAGCTCGTCACGATGCGGTCGCAGATGCCCGACGCGAACAGCAGGTCGCCGTCGCTGGAGACGATGCTGCGCGAGCAGGTGAGGTGCTTGCGACCCGCGCGCACCAGCGCCCACACCATGCCCATGGGGGTGCGTGACATGGTGCTGCCCCCGATCCCGACCGAATCTCCGTCGCGCACGAACGAAGTTGCCTCTTCGAGCGAAACGACCTTGTCGCGCAGGCTGCGGTCGCGGCGCAGCAGATCCTCGCGCAGCTCCAGATAGCTCTGGGGCGTGCCGGCGCGCGATTTGTCGTTGGTCTTCGCCATGGCGATCACCGTCCGCGCGCGGCGCCGACCTCGGCGTTGAAATTGTCGATCAAGCGGTCCCACGTCGGTATGCCGTCCACGAGACTGCGCCAGAACCGCTGATCTCTTCGCTGTTCGAAATCGTCGAGGCTCACGCCCTGCTGTTCCACCCAAGTGAAGTACCCGAGGTTGAAAATCCGCTTGCGGTCGAAATGGGTCAGCTCGAGGACGTGATCGTCGGCGATCCCTTCCAAGTGGCGGCTGAAGATTTCGCCGGCATTGACCTCGTCGAACCCCTCGCTGTAGCGGCGCGCCAGAAAGCTGCGCCGTTCGCTGGCGTAAAGGAGCGCGCTGTCGGTCGCCACCGTCATCACCACGTCGTCGGCGCCGAAATCGAGATGCTTGGCGACCTTTATGGCGGCGACGATATTCGCTAGTCCCGAGATGCCGATGTCGTCGAAGGTCCTCACCACGTCGGGATCGATCTTGCGCCGCCCGACGAGGTAGCTGCGCCCGATATTGCCGCCGAACAAAAGATTCAGCGAATCGCTGGCGAGCTCGGAGACACCGACGACGAGATCGGTGTTCATGACGTTGTGGATCAGCGGGATGTGCTTGTCGCCGATACCCTGAATGTTGTGCTCGCCGTATCCGTTGCAGAGCATTGTCGGACATTCGACGGCCTCGGCGGCGGCAATCTTGGCGCCGTGGCGGGATTTCAGGTAATCGCCGGCGGCGATGGTTCCGGCCGAGCCGGTCGCCGAGACGCACGCCGCCAGCCGGCGGTTCGGGTTGTCGCTTTTTACATGCGCGAAGACGCGATCGAACGCCGCGCCGGTGCAGTAATAATGGATCAGGTAGTTGGCGAATTCGGAAAACTGGTTGATGATCACGTTGCGCTCGTCACGCGCAAGCTCGGCGCATTTGTCGTAGATTTCCTTGACATTGCTTTCGGTTCCCGGCGTGCGGATGATGTCGGCGGGATCCGAGACCCATTCATTGAGCCAGTCGAAACGCTCCTGGCTCATGCCGGCGGGCAACACCGCCACGCCGCGGCAGCGCAGGATGCGCGAGATGGCGACCCCGCCGCGGCAGTAATTTCCGGTGGACGGCCACACCGCGCGGTCGTGCGCGGGATCGAAATGTCCGGTCACCAGACGCGGCACCAGGCAGGCATACGCCGCGAGCACCTTGTGCGCCCCGATCATGGGAAAACGCCGCCCAAGCAGAACGACGATCGGCGCCTTCACGCCGGTCAGCGCCTGCGGCAGGACAACATGGCCGGGCAGCGGCACGCGCGCCTTGCGGTCGGCGGCGTTGAACCAGTGCACGCGCCACAGATTCTTCGCATCCGGCTCGTCCGGGCCGACCGATTTGAGGTTCGTGCCGACGCCGTCCGGGATGCGCGTCGGATCAGCAAGCTCGCTCCAGGTCGGCAGCTTCACCTGCGCGGCGCGCAGGCACTCGACCGCGGCGCGCCGGCGCTCGCCGTCGAGGATTTCCGGCTCGATGAGGAATGGCGCCGTCATAGGGCCGGTGCGGCTCCTTCAAGCTGCGCGTCGGCGGCGCGCGCCGCCTCGAAGGATGCGCGGTACCGCTCCTGCGCAGCGGTGCGGTAAAGCGTGTCGCGCTGGCGCGGGATACGGCCCAGCGAGCGAATGATGCCTTCCATCTCGGCCGGCATCATCTCGGTTCCGTGGCTCGCACCGGCCGAGCGGGTGATGGTTTCATCCATCAACGTGCCGCCGAGGTCGTTGGCGCCGCTGCGCAGACACGCCTTGACGCCTTCGCGGCCCATCTTAACCCAGGAGGTCTGAATGTTGGTGATCAGCGGATTGAGCGCGAGGCGCGCCACCGCGTGCATCAGCACCGCCTCACGGAAGGTGGGGCCGCGCCGGGAGCGGCCTTTGAGATAGATCGGCGCTTCCATGTGCACGAAGGGGAGCGGCACGAACTCGGTGAAGCCGCCCGTCTGCGCCTGCAGCTCGCGAATGCGCAGCAGGTGGCGCGCCCAATGCTCGTAGCGGTCGACATGGCCGAACATGATGGTCGCAGTGCTGCGCAATCCGCTGCGGTGCGCCGCACGCATCACCTCGAGCCAGCGCGCGGTCGTAATCTTGTCCGGGCAAAGCACGGCGCGCACCTCGTCATCGAGGACTTCCGCCGCGGTCCCCGGCAACGTGCCCAACCCCGCCGCTTGCAGCGAGCGCAGGAAATTCTCGACCGGAACGCCGAGCGTCGCCGCGCCTTGATGCACTTCGAGCGGCGAAAACGCATGGATGTGGATGCCGGGCGAGGCGCTTTTCACGGCGCGGCAAATGTCCAGATAGGTGGTGCCGTCATAGCTCGGATGAATGCCGCCCTGCATGCAGACTTCGGTGGCGCCGCGCGCCCACGCCTCGCGCGCGCGGCGTGCGACCTCGTCGCACGAGAGCTCGTAGGGGCGACCGCGCAGGTTCTCGCTCAGCTTGCCTTTGGAAAAGGCGCAGAAGCCGCATTTGAAGTAACAGATGTTGGTGTAATTGATGTTGCGGGTGACGACGTAAGACACGACGTCGCCATTCGCCGTACGGCGCAGCTCGTCGGCCGCCGCGCACACGGCTGAAAACTCCTCGCCACGGCAGCGAAACAGCCGCACGATCTCGTTCTCGCTCAGCGCGTTGCCGGCCTGTGCTCTGGCCAGAATGGCGGGAATCTCGCCGGCGATCGTCGAGCCGCCGACGCGCGCAGCATCGTCGGGAAGCGCGGCGCGGGCGCCGGGACACCATGCATCGCTGCGCGGCCAGCCGTCGGCGTCGACGCGGCCCATGAGCGAAGGCCGCAACGCGGGATCGACCCAACGATCGGCGTGGCGCGCGAAGGCCGGATAGATCGCCAGCCGTTCCACCAGTTGCTTGCCGGCCGCGGCAGTGGCGCGCGCGAGCGCATCCAGCGCCGGCCACGGCGCCTCCGGATTGACGTGATCGGGCGTGACCGGCGACACCCCGCCCCAATCGTTGATGCCCGCATCGATCAAGCGCGGCAGAACGCCGGGACTGAGATTCGGCGGAGCCTGGATGTTCATCGACGGCGCAAATAAAAGGCGCGCGACCGCGATGGTCCACAAATGCTCCTCGAGCGATGGCGCTGGCCACTCTGCCATGCGGGTTGCGGCTTTCGGCCGGAAATTCTGGATGATGATTTCCTGGAGGTGGCCATAAGCGTCGTCGAGCGCGCGCAGGGCGAGGAGCGAATCGATCCGCTCCGCGCGCGTTTCGCCGATGCCGATCAGGATGCCCGAGGTGAACGGCACGCGCTCTTCGCCGGCGGCGCGGATACTCGCGAGCCGCGCGCGCGGCTGCTTGTCGGGCGAGCCATGGTGCGGCCCGCCGGGCGCGCACAGCCGCTCCGATGCCGATTCGAGCATGAGCCCTTGCGACACCGACACGCCGCGCAAGGCGGCCGCATCGGCCGGCGTCAAATGGCCGGGATTGAGATGCGGCAGCAAGCCGGTCGCATCGTGCACCGCGCGCGCAGCCTGCGCGAGATAGGACAAGGTCGTCGGATGCCCGAGACGAGCCAGCTCATCGGCGGCGGCTCGGTAGCGCCGCTCCGGCTGATCGCCCAGCGTGAACAGGGCCTCCTTGCAGCCCGCCGCCTGACCCGCGCGCGCGATCGCCAGCACGTCCTCGAGCGACAGATACGCGCGCTCGTTCTTACGCGGCGGATGCGCGAAGGTGCAGTAATGGCAAACGTCGCGACACAGCTGGGTGAGCGGGATGAAGACCTTGCGCGAATAGGACACGATCGAGCCGTGGGCGGCGTCGCGGCGGCGGGCGGCCGCGGGCAGCAGCTTCTCGAGCGAGAGGTCGATCAGCGCCAGCGCTTCCTCGCGGCTGAGATTGCGATCGAGATCGTCGAGTATGATCGCAGGTCTGCTCATCCGGCATCACCGCGGCTGCGCTGCCGGCAAGCCGGTGATGCGAATGCCGGCGCCGCCGGCGATCTTGTAGCGCCGATTGATGCCGATGAGGACCGAGGTCAACGCCTCCGCGGCGACGGAATTGGCAAGCGGC
Source organism: Xanthobacteraceae bacterium (assembly GCA_035693615.1). Lineage (GTDB taxonomy): Bacteria > Pseudomonadota > Alphaproteobacteria > Rhizobiales > Xanthobacteraceae > VAZQ01. The sequence goes on along the minus strand of DASSGH010000008.1, from coordinate 16,580 downwards.
CCGCCGTCGACACCCCGCGTTCCCGCCGCATTCGCCAGCTCGATCACGGTTGCGCGGGCGTCTCGGTCGTCGCCGAACACGAGGACGTCGCAATCGACGTTGCCGCCGGCGGCGAGCTTGGCGGCGCTGACATTGTGGAAGGCGGACTGGACACGCGCAGCTTCGGCAAGCAGCCGCTGCGCGCTCAAGGCGGCGGAGCCGTCGGGCGGAAGGTTCACCACGGACACTTTCGGGGGAGCGAGCGGCACGACCGCGTCGACCACGATCTTGCCGGCGACGACGGGCTTGATCTCGTTGAGGATGGCTTCATGGCTGGCGTAGGGGACCGCGATGACGACGATGTCCGCCGCCGCTGCCGCCGCGCGATTGTCGTCTCCGGTGACGGAGCCGGCGTTCATCGCCTGCGCGGCGGCCTGCGCCTTCTGCTTGGAGCGCGAGCCCAACACAATCGGATAGCCCGCCGCCGCCCAACGCTTCGCCAGCGCCGAGCCGAGGTCGCCGGTTCCGCCTATCACCGCGATGGTGGGCCGTGCTTGCAATAATGTCTCCTTGGGAGGGCGGTTCTGCTCATTCTGGAGTGTTGATCACGATGGGCTGCGCCTCATCGTCAGACCGAGTTCGCACGCCACCCATTCGACTGCGCACGAATGATGCCTGTCGACCATCGACGCCGCACCAGTCGCAGATGCTGAGCGCCACGACCTTGATCGCCGTCATATAGTCGTCGATGGACACGTACTCGTCGTTGGCATGCATCACCGCGGTCGAGCCCGGTCCGAAGATCACGGTTGGAGTATCGGCGTAACGATTGAGAAAGCGCGTATCCGCCGCGCCTTGCCGGCCGCTGATCTCGGGATCGCGGCCGGTCACCGCTTTGTAATTTCGGCTGACCGTTTCCACGATCGGGTGCCGCCGCGGAATCTCCGATGCCTCGGCGTCATAGCCGACGAACCGCACCTTGGGCGGGTTGTGCTTCATCCAGGGATCCTCGGCCGCCGCGCGCGCCACTTGCTCGACGAGGCTGCGCTTGACGCCCTCATGGTCCTCGCCGGGCACCGTTCCGATGCTCCCCTTGAGCAGGCAGTTGACCGGAAAGGCACTCGGATAATTCCCGGCCGCGAAGCTGCCGACGATGCAGGGAAGCGTATCGAGCGCGTTGGGATAGAGCGGATGCGTGACCGTCGCCACGCGCTTGGCCTCGAGGTCGGCGACCGCTTTGACGATCTTGTTTCCGAGCTCGATTCCGCTGATCCCTTCGTAGCGCTTTTGAATGCCGGCAGGCTTGCCGTGAATCTCGATCTCGAACCAGATGCGGCCGATGCAGGCCGGCTGGACCGCGAGGTCGCTGGTCTCGCCGGAAATGCCGGCGTCGGCCTTGTAGCCGCGGATCACCGTATCCAACGTGCCGTGGCCGCTCACTTCCTCGTCGATCACGACATTGATGTAAACGTCGCCTTTGGGCTTGAGCCCGGCGGCGATGAGGGATTCCACCGCCATGATGTGGCTGGCGACGCCGCTCTTCATGTCGGCGGAGCCTCGCCCATAGATACGGCCGTTCTTGATGGTGGCCGACCACGGATCATCGCTCCATCCCTCGCCGCCGCCGACCGGGATGACATCGGTATGTCCGTTCAACAGCAACGAGCGCCCGCCGCCAGTGCCCTTCAAGGTGGCAACGATGTTGGGGCGTCCTTCGTAGCCGCGGTCGACCGGCCGGTAGGCAGGATGCTTCTTCAGCGCTTCCCAATCCGTCTCCCATATGTCCACGTCGAGGCCGATCTTGCCCATGTAGTCCGCTAGGAACTTCTGGATCTTCGCCTCGTCCCCGGTGACGCTGGGGATGGCGATCATCTGCCGCAGAAACGAGATTGCGTTGTCGCGACTGTCGTCGATTTTTTGTAGCAGCGTCTGGGCGACACTCGTGCTCATAGGCGATCCCCGAAAATCCGGCCGCACAGGCTCATTAAGCGGCGATTTCGGCGTCAGTCAATCCGCGCCATGCTTCGCGAGCGGACCTGATCCGCGATGGCTTTGATGATGCGCTGCGGCGTGATCGGCGACACCAGCAATTCGACCCCGAGCGGCCGCAAGGCGTCGTTGACCGCGTTGGCAATCGCCGCCGGCGGCGCGATCGCGCCGCCTTCGCCGATCCCTTTGACGCCGAACTCGGTGTACGGCGCCGGCGTCTCCATATGGACCAGCACGGGCGCGGGGACCTCGATCGCGCTGGGCAGGAGATAATCCGCGAGCGTCGAGGCGAGGGGCTGCCCCGAACGATCGAACGGCATCTCCTCGTAAAGCGCGGTACCCACCCCTTGCGCGAACCCGCCGTAGATCTGCCCGTCGACGATCATCGGATTGACCAGCTTGCCGCCGTCCTCGACGATGACATAGCGGAGGATTTCCACGTCTCCGGTTTCCGGATCGACCGCGACCATGGCGGCGTGCGTCGCATAGCTGAAGGTGCCGGTGTCGCGCGCCGGTTTGTAACCGGTCGTGGCCTCGAGCCCTCCGGGATCGACGTCACCCGGCAGATCTTGCGGCCGCAGGTACCAGGCACGCGCGATCTCCGCCAAGCTGATGGCGCCGCGTGGCCCGACCGCCTGGCCGTCGCGCACCGACACATGGGCGGGATCGCTCTGCAGGAGGCGTGCCCCGATCCGTCCCGCGCGCCTGGCGATCTCCCGGCACGCCGTTGCCACCGCGCCGCCGGCCATGACCATCGCACGGGAGCCCCAGGTGCCGGTGGAATAGGGCGTCAACGCGGTGTCGCCGAGCACGATTTTGATCTTGCGGATGTCGATGCCGAGGATCTCATGGGCGACCTGCGCCAGCGTGGTTTCCAGCCCCTGTCCATGTGAGTGCAGACCGACGCGCAGCTCGAGGCCGCCGTCGGGGGTGAGCCGCGCGGTCGCTTGCTCGTAGCCCGGCACCATCGGAATGCCCCAGCCGTAATAGACCGAGGTGCCGTGCGCGGCCTGCTCGCAATAGGTCGCAAGACCGATGCCTACCAAGCGCCGGTCCGCCTCGGCGCGCTTCTGCCGCGCCCTCACGCCCGCGACGTCGATCGTCGCCACCGCACGCTGCAGCGACTGCGGATAATCGCCGCTGTCGAAATGCTTGTTGGTGATGTTGTCGAACGGCATCTGCTCGGGCCGTACCAGATTTTTCCTTCGCACCTCGTGCGGCTCGATCCCGGCTTCGCGCGCCACCGCGTCGAGCACGAGTTCGAGCGCGAAGCACACCCCGGTGCGGGCGACCCCGCGATACGGCAGGATCGGGCATTTGTTGGTGGCGACGGAGAATGTGCGGCAGCGGTAGGCGGGAAAATCGTACGGCCCCGGGAGGATGCTCGCCACTTGCGCGGCCTCCAGGCAGGCGGAGAACGGGTAGGATGAATAAGCGCCGGAATCGACCGCGGCTTCGCAGTCGATGCCGCGCAGCCGCCCGTCGCGCTCGGCGTAGGCGGTGATGCGGTAATGGTGCTCGCGGCAATTGGCGCCGGCAATGAGATGTTCGCGCCGATCCTCGATCCAGCGCACCGGATGGGAGCACTGCATGGCGAGCCAGCCCAGGCAGATCTCCTCCGGCAACAGGATGCCTTTGTAGCCGAACCCGCCGCCGACGTCGGGGGCGATGATGCGCACCTGCCCCTCTTCGAGCCCGAGACATTCCGATAATCCGGTGCGCACGATGTGCGGCATCTGGCAGGCCGAGTAGACCGTCAATTGCTCGAGCCGCGCGTCCCAGAACGCGACCACGCCGCGCCCTTCAATCGGCGCCATGCATTGGCGCGCGGTGCGGATTTCGCGTGACACTTTGATCGGCGCGTCGAACGCCTTGCCGATATCGATGTCGACAAACGTCTCGAGAAACACGTTGTCGCCCCAGTGCTCGTGAACGAGCACGGCGTTGTTCTTGCGCGCGTCCAGCATGTCGTGAACGGCCGGCAACTCCTCGAGATCGAGCGTGACCGCCGCCGCGAGATCTTCCGCTTCGGCCCGCGTCGCAGCGACGCACATCGCCGCCAATTCGCCGACGTGGCGAAGCTTGTCGGTGGCGAGCGGCGGCTGCTCCGAGATCTTAAACCCGCGCAACCCGGACACCGCCCGGATCGGCTTCACGCCGACGAGATCCGCCGCGGTGAACGTGGCGCCGCGCTGGTCGGGCGGGATGGAAACACCGCGAAGCCGGGCATGGGCGACGGGGCTGCGCACGAAAGCGACGTCCTTCATTCCCGGCAGCCGAATGTCGGCGACGAACTGCCCGCGACCGCGCATGAGGCGGTCATCTTCCTTTCTCGCCACGCGAGCTCCGACACCGTGTGAGGACATTGTTGCCTGCGCGCTGGATTCTCAGTTCGGACCGGTTTGGCGATGCGTCTCCACACCGCCCGGATGGGCGAGAGAGAAGTGAGAGGCCAAGCCCTGTTGCATTCGGCTCATCGAACCGGCCCCGACAACTGCATGTATCATCGCCAAAACTTCTCCAGCAATCGCGCCAGCGCATTCTTGATGCGCTCGGCGATGACGACGCCGAGCAACGAGGCCGCTGGTATCGCCCCCTGCTGCGTCGCGTCGGGCAATCCCGCCAATCGCCGCTCAAGGTTACGCGCGAAGACCTCACTGAGGCGCGCGGCCAAATCGGTGACGATTGCGCTGCGCCCGAACTGCGCCAAAGGTCCGAGCAAGAGGGCGCGCACCGTGATGTCGAGGCGGGTCGCGGCTCCGCCCTGCTCCGCGCTCAAGCGGTATTCGAGCTCGCCACTCGCCCGCGAGGCGCCTAGTCGGTCCCTGCCCGCTCCCAGAATCATGCCGCGCTGCATGGCGTCGTCACGCACGACGCGGGCCTCCCCGTCGAACGCGGCAACGATCGGGCCGAGCTTGATCGCGAGCTGGCCCTGCAGCCGGTCGCCCCGCACGCCGCTCAGCGTGGCTCCCGGCATGCACGGAACCACGCGCTCGATGTCGCCCAGAAAGATCCACACCTCCGCTTGCGGCCGGGCGATGACCAAAGACTGGTGGATCTCAATGTTGGGCTTTTTGCCGCCGAGGCCCAAATCCGTGTCGGCAACGGCGCCGCGTCTGTCGCCGCCGGCCGCGGCGGCAGGCGAGACCGAAAGCCCGCCGGCGACTGGCCCGGCGCGGCCCGATCCGACCGGCCCAAGCTTGCGCCGCTCGGACGCCGCCACGGCGAGCGCGCCGGAGCGCACCTCCTGCAACACCCGGCGGATGGCGCGCACGATGCCGACATAACCGGTGCATCGGCAGAGATTACCGCTCAGCTCGAGGCGAATGCGCCGTTCGTCGGCGTCGGGAAGACGCCGGACGATGTCGCGCGCGGTTATCAGCATTCCCGGCGTGCAGAAGCCGCATTGCAAGCCGTGCTCGGCGGTGAATGCCCGTCGCAAAGCCACCATGACCGAGTCGTCCTCCAAGCCTTCGATGGTGGTGACTTGCGCGCCCTCGCACAGCACCGCGTACGTGATGCACGCGCGTGCCGGCTCCCCATCGATCAGGAGCGTGCACGCGCCGCACGCACCCTGTTCGCAGCGAAGATGCGTGCCCGTCAAGCCGAGCCGCTCGCGCAAAAGATCGGCGAGGTGGAGGCGCGGCTCGACCGCCTCGACGACTGCAACGCCATTGACCGTGAGTTCGACCGCTCGCATCAGGCCATCGCCTGAGCGGCCGCCCGCGCCAGCGCCGTGGTATAGAGACGCATGTGGGCGGGGAGCTGGGCGCGCCGCAGCAGCGCGCCGGCTGCCGTTGCATCGAGCTCGACCGCGCCCCCCGGTTGCGGAACGCCTCGCAAAATGCTGCGCGCGTCTTCGACCACGATGGGAGGGCCCTGCGTCGCGCCGATCACCGCTCTGAAGCGCTCGCCTTCGCGATCGAACAGCACGGCGGCGCTCGCCAGGGCAAACTCCCCCGGCTTGCGGGACACCTTGTAGTAACCGCAGCGCGCGGCGCGGGAGGGACGCGGAATGCGGATGGCCTGCAGCAACTCTGCCCCTTCGAGCATCACCTCGAATGCGCCCGTCACAAATCCTTGGATCGGCACGCGCCGAACACGGCTGCCGTCGGTCACAACGCATTCGGCCGCCAGCGCGCACAGCACCGGCAGCCAATCGCCGGCCGGATCGGCATGACAAACACTTCCTCCGACGGTGCCCCGGTTGCGCACCGCGCGGTAGGCGATGCCGGCAGCGACGGTGGCGAGGATCGGCAAGCCGTCCACGCGCGCGCGTCCATCCTCGATATCGGAGGTGGTGACGCAGGCGCCGATCATGACGCCGTCCCCGTCTTCTTCGATGCGCGTCAATTCGGGAATCGCAGTGATGTCGACAAGGACGCTCGGCCGCGCCAGGCGCAAGTTCAACATCGGACCAAGCGACTGGCCACCGGCTATGACCTTCGCGCTGCCCGCGGCTTGGCGCAGGATGGTTGCGGCCTCGCCGAGGCTCCTCGCGCGCGCGAACTCAAACTTTGCCGGCTTCACGATTGCGCTCCGCGCGCAGTCGAAGCAGCCGCAACGACCTGCAGGGCCCGCTCGGCGGCACCGAATTGGGCGGACATGCCTAAACTCTGCTTGCGGTTAAGACCTAGTGTCCCGATTCCGAAGTTCGCATCATCGTGCCGCACCCTCGTTTGCGAACTTCAGAATCGAAGGACACTAGCAACTTATTGATCTAGTGTGGCTTTGGTTCAGAATTCCGCATCTCGGACTTGCTGCAAGAATAATGCGGACTTCTGAACCACCACACTAGTATGATAGCACGATGCGGAGGTCTCCGCGCCAACTCGGCATAGAAATCGCCCAAGCTCGGCGTGCGAACGACGATTATGAGGGCCGACAGCGCGGTTCAGCAGAGCGACGGGATGCAACCGGCGGCCGGCTCGCTGGCGTCCGGCCTCGCTGCCGACCGGGGCCGCGGCGGGACGATTGTGCGCATCGCTGCGGTCAAGAAGGCGTTCGGCGAGGTTGAAGCGATCCGCCAGCTGTCGTTCGACGTCGCCGACGGCGAGTTTCTCAGTCTACTCGGTCCGAGCGGCTGCGGCAAAAGCACGCTGCTCATGATGATCGCCGGCTTGATCGATCCCACCGCGGGCGAAATCCGCATCAAAGATGCGAAAGTGGCTGGGCCTCGGCGCGAGGTCGGCGTGGTTTTCCAAAGCCCGGTTCTGTTGCCCTGGCGCACGGTCTTGCAAAACGTGCTGTTTCCCATCGAGCTGTTGAAGCTGCCACGCCGCCAATACGAACCACGCGCGATGGACTTGCTGCGCATGGCGAAAATCGACGAGTTTTCCGGACTGCTGCCGCGCCAGCTCTCAGGCGGCATGCGCCAGCGCGTCGCGATTTGCCGAGCGCTCGTGCACGATCCGAGCATCCTGCTGATGGATGAGCCGTTCAGCGCACTCGACGCCATCACGCGCGACGAAATGGCGGTCGAGTTGCAGCGCATCTGGCAGGCCAATCGCAAGACGGTGATTTTCGTCACCCACAGCATCCGCGAAGCCGCATTCCTCTCGGACCGCGTGCTGGTCATGGCGCGAAGACCCGCGACCATCATCGACGAGCTTCCGATCGACCTTCCCCGGCCGCGGGCCATTGCGGTGACCGAAGACGAGGCGTTCAACCGCTTGGTTCGTCATCTCCGCAACGCCATCGAGGCGAGTCATGCGGAGTAAGATTGCCAAGCGCGCAGCCGCAATCGGTTGGCCGATTCTCGTCACCGCGGTCATCCTGCTGGCGTGGGAGATCAGCGTCAGGGCATTGGGTATCCGCAGCATCATCTTGCCGCCCCCCTCGGCGGTGTTCGCGGCGATGGCAGAGCGCCACGATCTCCTGCTTACGCATTTGTGGCCTTCGCTTTACCTCACCGTCCTCGGATTCGGTCTTTCCGTCGTCGGAGGCATTTTCGTCGCCGTGTTGATCACCTACTCCACGATTGTGCGAAAAGGGTTCTACCCGGTAATCGTCGTCTCCCAGGTCATCCCGAAAATCTCCATTGCCCCCCTGTTCATCGTATGGTTCGGGACCGGAACCCTCTCCAGTCTGCTGCTGGCGTTCCTCGTCGCGTTCTTTCCGATGACCATCAACGCTGCCATGGGGTTCGAATCGATCGACGAGGATATCCATCGCATGGCCCGCACCTTCATGGGCTCGCGCTGGCAGATCTTCTGGAAAATCCGGATGCCCAATGCCTTGCCTTATATCTTCGGCGGGATGAAGATCTCCATTACGCTGGCGATCATCGGCGTCATCGTGTCGGAGTTCGTCGCCTCGCAGGAAGGCATCGGCTATCTGATCAAACTCGCCGGCGGTCTTTTGGATACGCCGCTCATGCTAGCGGCGATCACGGCGCTGAGCGTCAGCGGGCTTGCCCTCTACGCGATCATCGTCGGCTTGGAAAGTTGGGCGATATACTGGCAGCCGCCGTCCGATGCGGTCGGAGCCGGAGGAGGATAATGCGCCGGAGCGGGTCGTTTGTCCCCCACATGGCGCAAGACGAGCGCCGCGTCGCGATCGTAAAAGGCGCGACGCGGCCGCTATGCTGATCGAGCCTATAAAGGAGTGCTTCCAATGCCGATCCACCGTCGTTCTTTCCTGAAGCTCACCGGCGGCACCGCCGTCGCGTCCGCGGGCTTTGCAATTGGCGCACCCGCCATCCTGCGCGCCGCGACGCCGGTCAAGATGACCTTGCCGTGGCTGCCGCTCGGGACCTTCAGCTACGCGTTCGTCGCCAACAAGATGGGGTTTTGGGAGAAACGCGGGCTCGAGGTGACCATCGACCGCGGCTTCGGCTCGGGCCGGGTGTGCGTGCCGGTGGATCAGGGGCAGTATGATTTCGGCGTCCTCGACTTGGCGGTGATGATGAACTGCGCAGCGCGCGGGCTCGACCTCGTCGCCGTGGGCGGCATATGGCCCCGCTCACCGGTCGGGATTTTTTCGCTCAAGGAATACGCCATCAGCAAACCGCAGGATCTCCAGGGCCAGACCGTCGCCTTCGACGTCGGCAGCGGCGATTTCCAACTCTGGCCGGCTTTCGTCAAGGCGACGGGAATCGACGACAAGAAAGTCAACAAGGTCACCATGGACGCGGCCGCGCTGATCAAGGCCTTGGTCGAAAAGCAGGTGAAGGCGGAAGGAAATTTCTTCGGCAGTATCGCCCCGAGCCTGTGGGCGCAAGGGCTCGAGATCAACAGCATGCTCTACGAGGACTACGGGGTGAAGATGTTCAGCAACGTCGTCGCATGCAAGCGCGTGACGATCGAGAAGAAACCGGAGCTGTGCGAGGCTTTCGTCGGCGGCCTGATGGAAGGCCTCAAATACGTCTACTTGAACCCGGAAAAATCCGTCGCGCTGCACCTCGAGAGCGTCAAGGAGTTCCAGGGCGGCAGCGTCGCCAACCAGAAGGTGATCGAGTACGGCCAGGCGGTGAGCACGGCGCTCGGGGTCGTGCCGGCGGTGCGAGAACACGGGCTCGGCTACATGGATCCGGATCTTGTCGCCACGACGGCAAAGACGGTCGAAACCTACATGGGCGTCACGAACGCCCCGCCGACGCAGACGCTGTTCACCAACAAATTCGTCGGCACGGTGAAACTGAGCGAGGCGGAATGGACCGAGGTGGAAAAGCGCTCGGAGAAATACCTGCCGCGCAAGAGCTCATGATCGAGATTGTCTCGGCCGCCGCATCGACGGCCGGCTGACCCATGGTCCGCTCGACTTGACGCGACACGACGACGCCAAGCAGACCGCCAGCTCCTCAAGCTCAGCGATGCGTCTGAGGTTTTTTGCGAGTCTTCGGCCTCTGAACCGCACCGGCGCGGTGCGCGACAGCATCGCGGGGGTGACGCTCGCGTCGATGAATATCCCGCAGGTGCTCGGCTATACGCGCATTGCGGGCACGCCTGTCGTCACCGGGCTTTACACGGTGCTGCTGCCGCTCGTGGCATTCGCGGCTTTTGGGTCGTCGCGCCACCTCGTCGTGGCCGCGGACTCCGCCACGGCTGCGATCTTCTCCAGTTCACTTTCCCCGATGGCCGCGCCCGGCAGCGAGAAGTATATGGCGCTCGTGGGCATGGTGGCGCTGCTGACCGCCGGGCTTCTGCTCGTGGCGCGGGTTTTACAGCTGGGATTCCTCGCCGATTTCCTGTCTCGCACGGTGCTGGTCGGCTTCCTGACCGGTGTCGGGATTCAGGTCGGCGTGGCGATGCTCGGCGACATGCTCGGTGTGTCGGTGCAGTCGCACCGCACGCTCGGACAGGGATGGGAGATCTTGCAAGGCCTGTGGCAGTTGAGTGTTCCAACGCTCTTGCTGTCGGTGCTCGTGGCCGCAAGCATCCTGCTTGGTCATCGTTTTACGCCGGCCGTGCCGGTTGCGCTCTTCGCCGTCGTGGGGACGATCGCGGCCAGCGCTTTGTTCGGCTTCGCCGAGCGCGGCATCGCAGTCATCGGTCCGGTTCCCGGCGGCTTGCCATCGATCGCATTGCCTGAAGTCACCTGGGACGAGACCCTGGCGTTGCTGCCGGTGGCTGCCTCCTGTTTCGTGGTGATCATCGCCCAGAGCGCCGCGACCTCGCGCGTCTTCGCCCTGCGATACGCCGAGCGGGTCGACGAGGACGCCGACATTCTTGGGCTCTCGGTCGCGAATGCCGCCGCCGCCGTGAGCGGCGCGTTCGTGGTCAACGGCAGCCCGACGCAGACCGCCATGGCCGAGCGCGCGGGTGCGCGCAGCCAGCTCGCGCAGCTGATATTTGCCGGCATCGTGCTGCTGGTGTTGCTCGCTCTGACCGGCCCGCTCGAGTACCTGCCGCGCTCCGTGTTGGCGGCGATCGTATTTACCATCGCGCTGGGGATGATCGACCTGAACGGGCTGCGCGACATCCGCCGCGAAAGTCCAGGTGAGTTCTACCTTGCCATCATCACCGCGGCCGTCGTGGTGGCGGTCGGGGTCGAGGAAGGCATCCTGCTGGCCATGGCTTTGTCGCTTTTCAGGCACGTGCGCCATAGCTATCGGCCGCACACGATGGTGTGGGCGCCGGACGCCGAGGGACGCTGGATGCCGGCGCCGACGAAGCCCGGCGCGGTGACCGAGCCGGGCCTGATCATCTATCGTTTCGGCGCGGATCTGTTCTACGCCAACGACTATCGCTTTACCGACGAAGTACGCATGCTGGTGAAGCATGCGCCAAGCCCGGTGCGCTGGTTCATCGTCGACGCAGGCGCGATAACGGATGTCGACTATTCCGCCGCGCGCTCGCTACGCCATCTGCTGGACGACCTGGCCCAGCAAAACGTGGGCATGATCTTCGCGCGTGTCAGTCCCTACCTCAAGTCCGACATGGACCGGCATGGCATCACCGCGGCGGTCGGCGAGGCGCGAATTTTCCCGACCCTACATGAAGCCATTGCCGCGGCACGCGGACGCATGCTCGAGCCAGGGGCAGAGCAACCGAGCTGAACTCCGCCTACGTTTCGGCCAAGAGCGCCGCCCGCGCAGCGGCGAACTCTTTTTCCTTCGCCGCGCCGACCTTCGGGTAAGCGAGACCGAGGCTCTCCATGGCGTCAACGATGGCCGCGGCGACGACAAGGCGGGTGAACCACTTATTGTCGGCAGGCACGACGAACCATGGCGCATGCTTCGACGCCGTCGCGCGGATCGCTTCCTCGAAGGCGTCCATGTAATCGCCCCAGAATTTGCGCTCGTGCGCGTCGGAAGCCGAGAATTTCCAATTCTTCTCCGGCTCCTCGAGGCGATCCAAGAAGCGCTTCTTTTGTTCCTTGCGCGACACGTGGAGGAAGAACTTCAGAATCTTCGTCCCCTGTCGCGCGAGGTAGTCCTCGAAATGGGCAATGTCGGCAAGCCGCTCGTCCCAAATATGTTTGCCGCGCAGCGGCGCAGGCAACCGCTGGCGTTTCAGAATCTCCGGATGCACGCGCACGACCAGGACCTCCTCGTAGTAGGAGCGGTTGAAGATCCCGATGCGCCCGCGCTCGGGCAAGTGTTTGGCGCAGCGCCACATGAAATCGTGGTCGAGTTCCTCCGGCGAGGGCTGCTTGAACGAGACGACCTGGCATCCCTGTGGATTCACGCCCGACATGACGTGCTTGATCGTGCTGTCTTTGCCGGCCGCATCCATCGCTTGAAAGATGAGCAGCAAAGACCAGCTGTCCTGCGCGTAGAGCATGTCCTGCTCCTCCGCCAGCCCCGCAATACCGTGCTGAAGGAGGTCCGCGGCCTCTTTCTTATCCAGCTTCAGGCCGCAGGTGTCACTCGGGTCGAAGTCCTTGAGCCGGAAGCCCTTGCCCTTGCTGATGCGGAACGGGTGGACGTACTTACCCATGCTGTCGAGGAGTTCTTTTCTCGGCATGCCGTCCCCTTCGCGGTTAGAGCTTCACCCCGGCCGCAGCCAGAATGGAGCGAGCGCGCGCGCGCTGATCCTCGGAAATGGCGAGGCGTTCGGCAAACTCGCGTCCCGCAGGACGCGTGGCATCGATACCCATCTTCGTGAGCGTGAAATTCTCCGGGTCCGAGGTGGGGTCGAGAATCGCGCCCTTCGCCCCGGGGATGAACACAATATCCTTCTCCGCCCGCACCCGGGTCGCCAGCGCCCACATCACGTCATTGATGTTGAAGATATCGACGTCGTCGTCAACGACGATGACGTATTTCGTATACAACTCGGTGCCGAGCGCGGCCATGATCGCCATCTGCGGCTCGCCTTCGGCGATCTTCTTCATGGAAATGAACGCCATGAACGCGCCGCACGTGGTGTGCGGCACGTGCACCGCGTGCACGTTGGGCAAGTTGCGCCGCAGCGCGTTGAGGATCTCACCTTCGCGGGTGATGCAGGACACCAAGATGTGATCGCGCGACATGCCGGAGGTGACGCTGTGGAACATGGCGTCGCGGCGCATGCGAATGCGATGGGCGACGAAGACGTTTTGCGTGCTGCGGTAAGAGGCATAACCGGTGAATTCGCTGAACGGACCCTCGGGTTCGTGCACGTGGGGCAGGATTTCGCCCTCGATGATGATCTCGGCAGCGGCGGGCACCTCGAGATCGGCAACGCCGCAGCGGGCGAGCCGGTATGGCTCTCCGAAAAGACCGCCGATGATCTCGAACTTCCGCACGTGCGGCGGATAAGCGTAGACCATCGAGCCCATGTAGTGCAGCGGATGGGTGCCGAGCGTGATGGCGGCAGGCAGCGCTTGCCCTCGCTCCTCGGCTCGGCGGTGGAATTCATAAAGGCGGCGGCGCGAATGCAACGACACGCCGAGGCGGTTCTTGCCTTTGAGCATCAGGCGGTGAAAACCAGTCGTATCGACGCCGCTCATCGGATCGCGCGCGACAATCTGACCGGCGGTGATGTAGGGCGCGGCATCGACCTTGAACTGCAGCGGGATCGGCAGTTTGGTGAGGTCGACGTCGTCGCCTTCCAGTACCAGATCTTCCCACGCCCCGCGGTCGACGACCTCGCAGGCGATGTACTTTTGGCAGCGTTCGCGGAAGGTGGTGGGCAGATCGGCAGGGTCCACGCCGAGACAGGCGGCCAACAGCTTGCGATTGCCGGCCACGTTGGTGACGAGCTGCATGCCGTTGCCGCGCACGTTCTCGAACACGACGACCGGGCTCTTGCCGGCATGATCGAGCTCGAACACCAAAGCGGCGGTGTCGAAACGCAGGTCGATCGGCTCTCGTACGCGCAGCAATTCGTCCGGATATTCCGTCTCCACCAGCCGCAAGAATCCGCGGAGGCTTTGACTGTCGCCGTCGACGTTTCGTTTCGCCATTATGCCCTGCTCAACCCGACATCCCTCTCATCGTATACGGGCTTCGCCCCGGCGAGAAGATTGCTGAGGCAGGCGAGGCGCCGCGACGAAGAATCGCCTTGAACAAGCCCGCCAATTACGCTTGAACGCATCGGAGCACTTGCCGAAAGGACGCCCATGAGACGTTCGCGATTCTTGCATGTGGTGGCAGCCGTCGGAGTATTCGCCGCACCGGTGACGGCATTTGCGCAAGCCTATCCGACGCGGCCGATCCAAGTGATCGTCCCGTTCGCGGGCGGCAGCGCCAGCGACGTGGTCATGCGCATCCTGCTCGACCGCATGGCCAAGTCGATCGGCCAGCCGTTCATCGTCGACAACCGGCCGGGCGCGGGCGGCAATATCGGCACCAGCGCGGGGACCAAGGCGGCGCCCGACGGCTACACGTTGGTCATGGGCTCGACTGGGCCGATGGCCGCCAACCGAACGCTCTACCGCGATCTCGGTTACGACCCGGACAAGGACTTGGAGCCCATTTCGCTGTTCGCCCATTTCCCCATTCTGGTCGTGGTGAGCTCCAAGCTACCGGTAACTTCGTTGAGCGAATTCGTCGCCTATGCGAAGGCGCGGCCGAAACAGCTCAACTACGGCTCAGTCGGCATCGGCAGCTCGCAACATCTCTCCGGCGTCTATTTCGAGCAACTCACGGGTCTGGAACTGACCCACGTGCCTTACCGCAACATTGCCCAATACGTGCCGGATTTGATCGCAGGCTCGGTGCCGGTGGGATTCCAGTGGCTGCCGAACGTCAACGCGGCGTTGCAGCCCGGCGAGGCCAAGGCGTTGGCGGTGGCGGCGAGCACGCGCATGACCGCGCTTCCCGATGTTCCGACCGCCGCGGAAGCGGGAATCAAGGACTACGAGTCCTCGGGCTGGCTCGGGCTGTTGGCGCCGCACGGGACGCCCAAGCCGATCATCGCCAAGCTCAATGAGGAACTGGTCGCGGCGGTCAAAGATCCGCAGGTCGCCCACAAGATCGTCGAGCAGGGGGCGGAAGGCGTTTCGACGACGCCGGAGGGTCTCGCAAAGTTCATCGCGTCGGAATCGAAGAAATGGCGCGAGATCATCGTCAAGGCGGGTATCCCTCCGATTCAGTAGCGAATTGCCGATTTCCGAGAGCGTATCCGTGTGGAGTGGGACCAGCGAGGGCGGCGAACCCGCGCTGCCCCTCCCCTGCTCGCCCCCTACTTTCCCGACCAATGAACGAATCGACGCTCGACCAGCAGAAACGTGAGATTGAGGCCGTAGCCAAGCGCCCCGGCTGCGAAGATCGCCGCGTACATGTCGGGCATGGCGAATAGCTGTTGCGCCTCGAACACGCGCTGGCCAAGTCCGTCGGTCGAGCCGATGAACATCTCCGCTACGACTACGATCACCAGCGCCAGCGACACGCCGTTGCGCAATCCGACGAACGTCTGCGGCAGCGACTCCAGCAGCATCACGTCCATGAGGACGCGCAGGCGCGATGCACCCATCACCTTGGCCGCTAACAGCCGCGTCTTTCGCGCGTTCATCACCCCATAGGCGACGTTGAACAGAATGACGAGCGCCGCGCCGAAAGCAGCGACCGAAATCTTGGTCTTGTCGCCGACCCCGAACAGCACCAGGAACAACGGGAACATGGCCGATGCCGGCGTGGAACGGAAGAAATCGATGACGAACTCCACCGACCGATAGACCCGTTCCGAGGCGCCCAGCAGGATGCCGAGCGGAATGGCGATCGCCGCCGCGATCAGGATGGCAAAGATGGTGCGCTCCAGCGTGCGCAGGAAATCCAAGCCGAGCCGGCCGCCGGCCATGCCGTTCCACAGCGCGCGGAAGGTATCGACGGGCGAGGGCAGCAAAACGGGATCGACCACCTGGTACCACACCGCCAAATACCAGATGATGATGAGGCCGACGACGCCGATGATCGGCAGGTAAGGCTCGAACCGGACCGCTTTCATCCCTTACGGACCTCGCGCTGGAACACCTCGAGGCAGTGGGCCTTCACCCGGACGAAGTCGTGCTGCGACAGCGTCGCGTCGGTGCGTGGCCGCGCAGCATCGTAATGCACGTAATCGGCGATCGATGCCGGACGTCGCGAGAGCAGGAGGATGCGGTCGGCGAGGTAGACGGCCTCCTCGAGATCGTGCGACACGAGCACGGTCGTGGTGCCGGTCTCGACGAAGATGCGCTGCAACTGGTCGCGCATGAACAGCGTCATCTCGTAATCCAGCGCCGAGAACGGCTCGTCGAGAAACAGGATTTGCGGCTCGACGACCAGCGCCCGCAGGATCGAGACCAACTGCTGCTGCCCCCCGGACAGCTCATAAGGATAGCGGTTGAGGTCGACCTTGACGCCGAGGCTCGCGATCATGCGCTCCGTGCGCATGCGCCGCTCGGCTTTCGGCAGCTTCATCAGCTTGAGCGGATACTGGACATTGTCGATCGCGCGCAGCCAGGGAAACAGCGCCTCGCGATAGTTCTGGAACACGTAGCCGAACTTGATGTCGCGAAGCGGCTTGCCGTCGAACAGAATTTCTCCGGCGTCGGTCGGAATCAAGCCGGTGATCATGTTGATCAGCGTGCTTTTGCCGCAGCCGTTGGGGCCGAAGATCGAAACGAGCTTCCCGCGCGGGATGTCGAGGTCGAAGCGGTCGTAGAGAACGGCGTCGGGGAAATGTTTGGTCAGACCGCGAATGGTGACATGGGCGGAGGACGCGGACGGCGCGCCGTCGGCGCCGGCCGGCGCCCGATCCTCC
>DASSGH010000007.1:0-59615 GCA_035693615.1 Xanthobacteraceae bacterium | reverse complement strand
CCATGGCCATGGCCCGGTTACGGTGCTGCGAGCGGTCGACCTGGCAGCTCACCACCACGCCGGTCGGCATATGGGTGATGCGGATGGCGCTGTCGGTCTTGTTGATGTGCTGGCCGCCGGCACCCGAGGCGCGGAAGGTATCGACCTTCAGGTCCTTGTCCAGCACTTCGATCTGGATGTCGTCGTCGATGACCGGATAGACCCAGATCGACGAGAACGAGGTGTGGCGCCGGGCGTTGGAATCGAACGGCGAGATGCGCACCAGGCGATGCACGCCGGATTCCGATTTCAGCCAGCCGTAGGCGTTCGGGCCCTTGATCTCGATGGTCGCGGATTTGAGCCCGGCTTCTTCGCCGGCGCTTTCTTCCAGCCACTCGACCTTGTAGCCGTGCTGCTCGGCCCAGCGGGTATACATGCGCAGCAGCATGCCGGCCCAATCCTGGCTTTCGGTGCCGCCCGCGCCGGCATGAACTTCGACATAGGTGTCGTTGGCGTCGGCCTCGCCCGAGAGCAGCGCTTCGAGCTCGCGCCGCGTGACCTCTGCCTTGAGCTTGTGTAGCGCCGCTTCCGCCTCGGCGACCACCTTCTGGTCTTTCTCCGTCTCGCCGAGCTCGATCATGGTGAGCTGGTCATCGAGCTCTTGCTCGATGCGAGCGAGCGCGCCAAGCTGCTCCTCGAGCGCGGTGCGCTCCTGCATCACGCGCTGGGCGCGCTGCTGATCGTCCCACAGTGTGGGGTCTTCCGCCTGCTTGTTGAGCTCGGCAAGCCGCGCGCGTGCCTTGTCGACGTCAAAGATGCCTCCTCAGCAGCCCGAGCGACTGCTTGATGTCATCGACGATGGTTTGCACTTCCGCGCGCATGGTCGCCTCTTAAGACGCAATTTCTAGTGATTGCGATGTAGCGACTACGCCGCGCCGACGCAATGGGCCTGGTGCGTGTCAATATTTCGGACGGTGCGAAACAGCCCATTTGCGGGCGTGCTCAATAGGCTCGCGTGGCGGCAGGGCCGCGCGAAAACGCTTGACGCTCGGCAACGCTTCCATGCGCGTGCGCCAGGCGAAAAACAAAGGATATTTGGGATACATCGCCTTGCCTTCTTCGGTCAGCCCAAACGCATACGTGCTCGGGCAGCATGAAGAAATCTGCAAGCGTGAGCTCGCGGCCAATAATGTAATCGGCGCCATGGCCAAGCGCCGTCTCCAGCACGTGGAGCGCGCGCTCGATCTTAGGCAGCGCGTGAGCAACCACTTTCTCGTCGCTGGCGATTCCCAGCTGCGGGTAGACCAATCGCTCGTGTGTCACGTGATAGATCATGTACGGGTAATAGTAGGAATTGACGCAACTGATCCACTGGTTCATGCGCGCGCGTGCTCGGACGTCCTTGGGCTGCAAGGGCGGCCCTTCGAACGCTTCATCGACGTAGGTGGCGATTGCACTCGCTTCGTACAGCGTAAAGTCGCCGTGCTGAAGGATCGGCACGCGATCGAATGGATGCAATGCGAGATGGCTGGCCGAGCCCATCTCCGGCTCGAGATCACGAAACGTGTAGGGAATTCCTTTGTGGGTGAGTACCAGCCGGACGATATGGACATAAGTGCTGCGCGGGAAACCAAGTACGACGACGTCGGTCATGGTGGAGGCTCTCCGGGGTGGAATCTGGCTCGAGGACAGGCGGAAATTGCATTGCAGGCAAACCATGCTTTCTCTAGCCTGCCGTAGTTTTTCTCATGACGGGCCGGCCGATGCCCCGCCGCTTGCCACCGCTCAATGCACTCAAGGCCTTCGAGGCCGCAGCGCGCCACGAGAGCTTCACCCGCGCCGCCGAGGAGCTCTGCGTCACGCAGGGCGCGGTCAGCCACCAGGTGAAGGCGCTCGAGGCTGAGCTCGGACTGAAGCTGTTCAATCGCGAGCGGCAGCGGCTGGTCATCACCGAGGCGGGCCGCGCCTATCTGGTGGTTGTGCGCGACGCCTTCGACCGCATCGGCGATGGAACGGAGCGGTTGCTGCAGCGCCAGAGCGGCGGCGCGCTCACGGTCAGCACCTCGCCCAACTTCGCGGCGAAGTGGCTCGTGCACCGGCTCGGCCGCTTCGCCGAGGCGCACCCGGAGATCGATCTCCGAGTCGGCGCCTCGATGCATCACGTCGACTTCGCGCGCGAGGACATCGATCTCGCCATTCGCCACGGCGACGGCACTGCCGCCGGACTCCACGTCACTCGCTTGTGCACCGAGGAACTGTTTCCGGTGTGCAGCCCGAAGCTTCTCTCCGGGCGCAATCGGCTGCGCACCCCCACGGATCTCGCGCGCTTTCCGCTGCTGCATGTGGGTGATCGGCAAGGGTGGCGGCAGTGGCTCGACTTTGCCGGCGTCACCGGCGTCGACCCATCGCGCGGCCCCATTCTCAATCAAGCAAGCATGGCGATCGACGCCGGGGTCGATGGGCAGGGCGTAGCGCTCGCCCGCACCGCGCTTGCGGCATGGGATTTGATCGGCGGCCGCCTTGTCCGTCCATTCGACATCGCTATGCCGGTGTCGTACGCGTACTGGATCGTCTGCTCGAAGGCCGTCGCGAAATTGCCGAAGATCGTCGCCTTCAGCGAGTGGCTTCTGGCCGAAGCCGCCGAGGACCGCCGTCAGCTCGACAGGCCGATTTCGAAACCGCGCCCCGCCGCCCGCGCTCGCCGCTGAGTGCGGCGGCCACATCAGGTCTCGGGATAACCCATGAGCGCGGTGGTTTCCCTCGTCCGCCACGGCGAGCAACCCCAAGCGCCGGTCTAAGCCCTGCCCGCAAACCACAATGGCGTGAGCCCCACGCATCCCGAGCGGGAGGGCGCGGGAGCGAGTGCGTGTCGCAAGGCCGAATCGTGCCCGACGCCCCTCGACCTGAGTTCCTCGTAGTGGCGATAAGCGGCCAGGCTTTCCCCCAGCGCCTCGAACAGCATGCGCAGAATCGTCACGGCTGGCAGAGCTAGCGGTGACGGCCGGCGCGTCGCATACAGGGCTGGGATCGAGTGCGGGGCGGTACAAATGTTCCGTAGCATTTCTCATACTCCTGTTTGATGACAGGACCACTGTTCTGGTCCTGGAGCCCTCCAAATATCGCCCATACGCGCCCCTTACAAAGCATCCTTTCTCGCGGCTACCATAGAATTTCTCATGAACTGATACATATGTTGCAAACAGCGTATGGATCATGATACATCTTCGATCGCGATGCAAGTGACCCGCCGCAACCTCGTCCAGCTTGCCGCTGCAGCGGCACCGGGAATTTTAGGGACGAAGATGTCCGGCTTGGCGGTTGCAACGGCACAGGAGGCCTCGGTTTCCTCCGCCGAGCCAGCAATCGAGCGCTTGACCGTCAGGCGGCGCGGCGTCGGGTTGCGCGGCTACGATCGCGAGCGCGCGTTTGTGGGCTTCACGCTGTTCAGTCCGCTATCGTCGAGCAACAAGACGGTCTATCTCGTCGATATGCTCGGCAACGTCGTCCATACGTGGACGATGCCGTACCCTCCGGGTCAATCGGGATATCTCACCGAACGGGGTACGCTCTTCTACAACGGGCAGATTCCAAACGAGAGCCATGTTGGGCAGGCCCCCTATCGCGGCGGTGCCGCGCTGGAAATGGATTGGAAAGGACGGATCTTGTGGGAGGTGAACCATCCCGACCACAACCACGACGGCGTCCGCCTGAAAAATGGAAACGTCCTTTTGATCTGCCAAAAACCGCTTCCGGCCGACATCGTTGCGAAGGTGCGAGGCGGCCGGCCGGGCTCGGAGTACGACAATGGAAAGATGGACGCGCCCTACCTCGTCGAGATGACCACGAAGGGGCAAGTCGTATGGGAATGGCTGAGCTGGAAGCACTTCGATCCCGAGCAGGACGCGATCACGGCCACCCAGGATGATCGCGACGTATGGACGGTCGCTAATAGCGTCTCGGAGATGCCCGACGGAAATTTGCTCGTGAGTTTCCGCGATATCTCCACTGTTGTGATGATCAACCGCCGAACCGGCGCGATCTACTGGAAGCTCGGGGCGCCCCCTCTTGCCGGACAACACGCACCGCACGTTTTATCGAACGGAAACGTGCTGCTGTTCGATAATGGGCCGCATCGGCTGGACCACTCGTTCCCATTCTCGCGCGTACTCGAAATCGATCCGGCGACGAAAGCGATCGCGTGGAAATATCAGGAGGCGCGCGTGTCGGATTTCTTCAGCCCTAGGATTTCCAACGCGCAGCGTCTGCCCAATGGGAATACCTTCATCAACGAGGGTTGGTTCGGCCGGTTTTTCGAGGTTACCCGCGAAGGCGCCGTCGTGTGGGAATACGTCAATCCCTACTTTGGCGCGCGACAGCAGCTCATGATCAACGCCGTACAGCGTGCCTACCGCTATTCCGCCGCGGAGATTGCTCGGGCGCAATCCGCGGCTTGATCAGTTCAGCCCGTTCGGAGGCAGCGATGAAGTGGATTACCCGCGCCAATGTGAAAGTCGACCGCGTTGCCTGTCCTTGGCTCATTCGCACGTTCATCGATCGCGATGCGGAGTTTTTGTTCGTTCCGGCGGGCGAGGTCGAAAGCGCGGCGGGCAAGAGCGGCGCGATCCCGTACGATATTCCCGGCGTCGAACTCGGCCACCATGGCGAGGAATGTTCGTTCGATGCGATCGTCAAAAAATATAACGTCAAGGATGAGGCCGTCGGCCGTCTGGCATTGATCGTGCGCGGCGCCGACACGCCGCGCCGCGATCTCACGCCGGAATCGCGCGGCCTCGAGGCGATCGCCGAAGGGTTCAAGCGCCTTGCCGCCGCACAAGGCTACGACGATCACGAAACCCTCCGCCGCGAGCGGCCTCTGTATGACGCGCTTTATCTCTATTGCGGGGGCGATGCCAAGAAGCTGCGGCGGGATTGACGCAACCGCGGTCGCGCTCGGCGTTTGCCGTTATTGCGCAATGGCACACGGCAAGTTGATGATACATCTGTTGCACTTGCCCGCACGGTTGATACAGTCTTGAGCGCATGAATGTCGGAACCCCCGCGGTGCTGGCGCATAGCTGGCTCCTGCTGATCCACCAACTTCCGGCAAAGCCCGCATACCTGCGCGTGAAGATTTGGCGCCGGCTGCAGGGCATTGGCGCCGTCGCCGTGAAAAATGCGGTGCACGTGCTGCCCATGAGCGAGGAGGCGCAAGAGGATTTCGAGTGGCTGCTGCGCGAGATCGAGGAAGGGGGAGGTGAAGCCTTCGTCTGCGAGGCGCGCCTGATCGACGGCCTCTCCGACCAGGAGATACGCACATTGTTCGACCGGGCACGCGACGCCGATTACGCGCAAGTGATCAAAGACGCGCGCCTCGTGACGAAATTGGTGCGTCCGAATGCGAAAACTTCCGCCCGCGCCGATGCGCGCGCCCAGGTCGCTCGCCTGCGCAAGCGCCTTGCCGAAATCGTGGCGATCGATTTCTTCGGCGCGATCGGCCGGGAGACGGCGGAAGAGGCGATCAGAACTATAGAGATTCGATTAAACGAGGACGCCGACGTGAAAGGTAAAGATACGGCTCAATCCGCGGCAGAGCCGCCCGAAGCGCTTCACAACCGCACCTGGGTGACGCGCGAGGGCGTCTACATCGACCGCATCGCCAGCGCTTGGCTGATACGCCGCTTCATCGACCCGCAAGCCCGCTTCAAATTCGTCTCCGGCAAAGGCTACCGCCCGAAGGAGGGCGAACTGCGTTTCGACATGTTCGAGGCTGAATTCACGCACGAGGGCGACAAATGCACCTTCGAGGTGTTGCTCGATCGATGCGGCCTCAAGGATTCCGCGCTTCGCGCCATCGCCGAGATCATCCACGACATCGACCTCAAGGACGGCAAGTTCGGTCGAACCGAAGTCGCAGGTATCCGAACGCTGATGGAAGGCATCGGCGCCACGACGCGCGACGACGCGCAGCGCCTTGCACGCGGGGCCGAAGTGTTCAACGACCTCTACGAGTATTTCCGGAAGAAACGCCGATAGGACGTGGCGCTGCAATGCGCCACGAGAATTCACTCCCGCAACGGGGCAAGCGTTGGCTGAGCTGTCGATCACCGAGCGATGGAAGCCGCAGCACGGTGTCTCGCTGCACGAGGCCTTGCGGACATGGCTGCGCGTGGCGGCGCTGAGCTTCGGCGGTCCCGCGGGACAGATCGCGGTCATGCACCGCATCCTGGTCGAGGAGAAGCGCTGGGTATCGGAGCAGCGATTCCTGCACGCGCTCAACTACTGCATGCTGCTGCCGGGCCCGGAGGCGCAACAGCTCGCCACTTATATCGGCTGGCTGATGCATCGCACCCTCGGCGGCATCATTGCCGGCGGGCTTTTTGTCGTCCCCGGCATCATCGCCATCATGGCACTGAGCTACGTCTACGCGGCTTGGGGCAATGTCCCCATCATCGTCGCGCTGTTCTTCGGACTCAAAGCGGCAGTCCTCGCCATCGTGGTCGAGGCGCTCGTTCGCATCGGCAAACGCGCGCTCAAGAATCAAGTGATGGTCGCGCTGGCCGCGGTCGCCTTCATCGGCATCTTCTTCTTGAATGTTCCATTCCCCATCATCGTATTCGGTGCGGGCATCCTCGGATTTGTCGCGGCGTCGATGGGTTTTGCCGCATTTACCACGAAGGCGGGGCATGCCCCCGGCAAGGACAAAGCCGCCGTCGTCGACGACATGCTTGGCGAGGGGATACCCGAACACGCTCGCCCCACGGTGGCCCGCGCGTTGACGGTGTCGGCGATTTGGCTCGCGCTCTGGCTCGTGCCGGTCTTCGCGCTGCTTGCCACGCTCGGCAGCGCCAATGTGTTCAGCCAGATCGCCGTCTTCTTCAGCAAGATGGCGGTGGTAACCTTCGGCGGCGCCTACGCGGTGCTCGCCTATGTCGCGCAACAGGCGGTCGAAAACTACGGCTGGCTCAAGCCCGGCGAGATGCTCGATGGACTCGGGATGGCGGAGACGACGCCTGGCCCGCTGATCATGGTGCTGCAGTTCGTGGGCTTCATGGCCGCTTATCGCGAGCCGGGTGCGCTTGCGCCCATGTTGGCCGGTACGCTGGGCGGCCTGCTCGCGACCTGGGTTACCTTCACCCCCTGCTTCCTCTGGATCTTCCTCGGCGCGCCATTCGTCGAGAAGCTGCGTGGCAACAAAGCGCTCAACGCGGCGCTCTCCGCCATCACGGCGGCGGTAGTCGGCGTGATCTTGAACCTCGCGATCTGGTTTGCCATCCACACCGTCTTTCGCGAGACCGTTCCGATTCGCGCATTCCCGTTCTCATTCGATGCGCCGAATGTCCCCAGCGTGGACCCCTGGGCTCTCGTGCTGTCGATTGCGGCAGCTGTTGCGATCTTTCGTTTCAAGGTCGGAATGATCCCGACGCTCGCAGCCTGCTGCGCCGCGGGGATGGTTCTTTATCTTCTGGGGGCAACGTCATGACCAACCACGCAAGCTTTGCGCCGGAGGATCGTTGATGGGGTACCAAATCAAGCCTCTGTCTTGCGACCCGGCCAAGATCAAGGGCATGTCCGAACGGCTGATCGTCAGCCACTACGAAAATAATTACGTCGGAGCGGTCAAACGCCTCAACCTGATCGAGGAACAGCTCGCCGAGCTCGATTACGCGAAAGCCGCAGGCTTTCTCATCAACGGTGTCAAGCGTGAGCAGCTCATCGCAATGAACTCGATGATTTTGCACGAGCTGTTTTTCGATGGCCTTGGCGAGCAAAGCGAGCCTGGTGGAACGCTGCGCGAGGCGCTGGCGCGGAATTTTGGCTCGTTCGAGCGCTGGCGAACGGAGTTCGTGGCCATGGGCAAGGCGCTCGGCGGCGGCTCGGGATGGGTGCTGATGTCGTGGTCGCCGCGCGACGGCAAGCTCGTCAACCAGTGGGCGTCGGACCATTGCCACACCTTAGCGGGCGGCACGCCGATCCTCGCGCTCGATATGTACGAGCACTCCTATCACATGGATTTCGGCGCCAAGGCGGCGAGCTATGTCGACGCATTCATGGACGTCGTTCGTTGGACCAACGTCGAACGATTGTTCGCCCAAACGACAAGTGCCCGAGGGACGGGGAGCAATACCAAGCAGTGAAGTCAACTGAGGAGGACGCGATCATGCGTGCTGTTTACGTGCTTGCGATTTGTGCCGCGGCGACAATCGGCGGCGCCGCCAGGGCCCAGGAGATCGACTGGAAGAAAGTCGATGAAGCGATCGGAAGGAGCGCTGCCGTCTCGGGTGACGTGCACCGATACGGGTTTCCACGCAGCGACCTTAACGTCACGCTCGATGGCGTCACTATTCGGCCAACCCTGGCACTCGGCAGCTGGACAGCATTCAAGCCGGTCCACGGCGGGGCGATGGTCATGGGCGACCTCGTGCTGCTCGACACCGAGATCAATCCGGTCATGGCCAAACTGATCGAGAACGGCATCGAGATCACCGCGGTCCACAATCACGTGCTGCGCGGCAATCCAGCGACGTTCTACATGCACATCAGCGGGCACGGCGATCCGGTGAAGCTCGCTACCGCCATCCGCACCGGCCTGGCGGCAAGCAAGACTCCTCTGACGCCTCCGGCGCCCCCGGCCTCACAGCCCGCGATCGACCTCGATACCGCCCAGCTCGATCAGATCATCGGCGTGAAGGGGCAGGCCAACGGCGGCGTCTATCAGTTCGGCGTGCCGCGGCGCGATCCGGTGACCGAAAGCGGAATGCAACTGATGCCGGCTGGACCGCTGGGCGTGGCCACCGCAATCGGATTCCAACCGACCGGCGGCGGCAAGGCCGCCATCACCGGCGATTTCGTGCTCACCGAAAAGGAGGTCAATCCGGTGATCCAAGCGCTGCGCTCGAACGGGATCGAGGTGACGGCGCTCCACAGCCACATGCTCGACGAGCAGCCGCGGCTGTTCTTCATGCATTTCTGGGCAAACGATGATGCCCTGAAGCTCGCGAGGGGATTACGCGCCGCGATCGACAAGACCGCGAGTGCGAAGAGCTGAGGTACAAATATCGCTGGCGTCAGGTCGCCATTGGAGACCTGACGTTCGAGCCCGATTTGGAATGGGGTCTCCACGGTGAGAATGAAGAAGCAAGCCGTTGCCGCCATGATCGCCACATTGGGTGTGGTGACCGTCGAATCACACCCTGCTGCTAATGAGAAATTCCGAAAGCTCACAGGTGCACAAATTCAAGCGAAGTTCCCGGGGATGGAGCTGACGGATGAGGCACATTGGGGCGAGGTCTTCGAGCGAAACGGCACGCTGACGATCACGTCCATGGGTCACAAGAGTATTGGCAAGTGGCGCATCCAGAAGGACCAACTTTGTCTAGATACCGGAAATGAACCGGGCGGAAGCTGCTACGAGGTTTGGGCGTCCGGGAAAAACGTCGAACTCAGGAACAGTGAATCGAATGTCCCTTTGGAAGCCGTTCTTCAAGCACCTCCTAATCGCAGATGATAGCGGGGAGTTGCTTGGAAACTGCAATGGAAAACTCGGTGAACAGACAATTCCCTGCCGCGCGGCTTGCACTTCTTGCTATGGCAATCTTCGGATCAAATGCCGCAGCAGAAGAGAAATTCCAAAAACTTACGGCCGGCCAGATCCGCGCCAAGCTCGCGGGGATGGAGCTCACGGATAACGTGCACTGGCGCGACCTCTATCAGCGAAACGGAACGGTGACGAGCACTTCAATGGGGCGCAAGCGAACCGGCAAATGGCGGGTTGAAAGGGACGAGCTCTGCATCGAGTTCGAGAACGAGCCGATCCCGAAATGTTACGGCGTGTGGACCTCCGGAAAACAGGTCGAGCTCCGGCGCGAAGGGTTGTTGCCGTTGCAGGGCAGCCTCGAGCCGCCGAGCGGGCGCAACTGATCCGGAGCTAACAGTGCCTTAAACTTGTGGGCCTACCTGAAGCAGTTTGGAGCGGGCGGCAAGAAGAAAGATCAATGAGGACTCGCGAACCACAAGCAGCTCGTAGACGACGTAGTTGCGACCATTGAGAGGAGACCATCATGAAAATCACCGCTGCGGCTATCCTCGCTTTGTTCGGTTTGTGCAGCATCACGACCGCAGCACAGGCTCAACAATCAAATAGCTGTAAGCAGTGTCGCGAACAACAGCAGGCCTGCGTGAAAAATTATTCTGGGAAAACGTGCAAGACTGAATACGACATATGCATGAAGGGCTGCCAAAAGAAATAGCCGGGTCAGCTAGCTGAACCGGCGCAGAAGGGCGGAGGCGAGAGGGTCCGAGTAGCACGAGAGCTTGTCGCGGCAAGGAGCCACGATGAAAAAACCTGCCATACTGGCTCTTTCTTTGGCGAGCTTGCCGGCAATGGGGTTCGCGCAGAACGCGCGCGCGCCAGCCCCGCCCTACTGTTTCGATCTGAGCCGGATCGTCGATCTGGCGGTGACGAAGGAGAGATTTGCTTCGATCGCGGGACGGCCGCGGCCAGGCGATTTTCAGGATACGAAGCTGGTGTTGGCCGGATGGAAGGATTGCTCCCTCTACGGCGCCGCGACCTACACCTGCGATTCCGCGGAGATGGATACCGCCGAGGAGGCGGAGGAGGCGCGCCGCGACATGCTGGACGACGTCAAATCGTGCCTCGGCGCGGGCTGGGCCGAGGCCGCCGAGCGGTCCTCGCCGAGCTACGTCGTTTTGCAGAACGCCGCGCGACCGGTCTCGATCACGCTCAGCACGGATCAGACCGACAGCAAGCGACACGTCGTCCGCCTCACGGTGTTTGTGCGTCGGAATTAGGTGCGTGCAATGCCGGCGTCGAGCGCACCCACTCCAGTGCTGATGCAGGTCGAAGGCCTTGCCAAGCGCTATGGCGACCAGCGCGCGTTGAGCGATATTTCCTTTGCCGTGCATGCCGGCGAGGTGCTCGGGCTGATCGGCCCCAACGGCGCGGGCAAGACCACGCTGATGGAGGCAATCGCCGGCGTGCTTGCGGCCGACGCCGGTCACGTTCTCTGGCGCGGGACGCCCCTTCCCTTGCCGCGCCGACGTGAATTCTTGTTCTACCTGCCGGACGGCGTCCGGCCCTGGGAAGAGCAATATGTCGCGCGGGTGACAGAGCTCTTTGCGACGGTCTATGGCCGGCCCGACAGCGTCGTTGCAGACACGATCCGCGCGCTTGGCCTCGCCTCGGTCTTGCGCAAACGCATCGCCGAGTTGTCAAAGGGCTATGGACGCAGGCTCCTGCTGGCCTTGGCGCTGCTGACCCCGCATCCGCTGGTGCTGATGGACGAGCCGTTCGACGGGTTCGACCTGCGTCAAACCCGGGACATCATGGGCGTGCTGCGCGAAGTCGCGGCGAGCGGGCGCACCCTTGTTCTCGCCATTCACCAATTGGGCGACGCCGCGCGCGTGTGCGACCGGTTCGTGCTGCTGGCCGAAGGCCGCGTCCGCGGCGCTGGGACGTTGGCAGAGCTGCGCGCGCAGACCCGCAACCCGGTAGCCGGATTGGAGGATATTTTTCTTGCGCTCACCTGATACCGCCGTGGCTCACCGTGCCCCCCTTCAGCTGTTGCTCGCGAAGGAGCTCTGGGACATCGCGAGCGGGCGTGCGTTGTGGATCATGCTGCTGATCCTCTGTCCGCTCGTGGGCTACAGCCTTTTCCAGGCGGTCTCGCTTTATGGAGAAGCAAGCGCGGCCGCGGTGGATTCGCCAGTGCTTGGGAGCGGCCTCTCGCCGCTCGACGGCGTGCTGGTGCCGACGTTTGGCGGCCTCTACCTCGTCGCCACGCTGCTGTTTCCGTTCGTGGCGATCCGCACGCTCGGGCGCGAGAAAGAGTCAGGGGCGCTCGCGCTACTGGTGCAACTGCCGTATCGCGTCCCCACCCTGATTGCCGCCAAGATGGCGGCGATCTTCGGCGCCTGGGTTGCCGCCGTCATCTGCGCCGCCTCGGCCCTCCCCCTCTGGCTCGCGCTCGGCGGACACCTTTACCTTCCGGAAACTCTCGACCTTGTCTTCGGTCATGTGCTCTACGGCGTCTTGATCGGCGCCATCGCGCTGTTCTCGGCAAGCATCTCCGAAAGCGCGGCGACCGCAGCGATCATCACCCTTGCCTTCACGATCGGCTCGTGGGCGCTCGATTTTGCGCTCGCCGGGCAGACCGGCGTGCTCGGATGGATATCGCAATTGTCGCTGACGCAGACGCTGCGCCCATTCGAGCAGGGGCTGCTGTCGGCCGGTCTCTTGTTGGCCATGCTCGCCGCGATCGTCGGCTTTTCCGCGCTTGCGGCGGTGTGGCTGCACCCCGGCGTCCCGCTTGGCACCAAGTGCATTCGTTCGTTTGCCTGCCTGACGATCGCGGCCGCCGCCGTAGTCCTCTCTACCCAGGTGCGGCTTACGGCCGATCTGGCCGAGGATCGCCACAACTCTTTTCCCGCCGCCGATCAGCGAGCGCTCGCCGAATTGCGCGAGCCGTTGATCGTCACGGTTCACCTTGCGCCGGAGGATCCGCGCTACGTCGATCTGCGGCGCAACGTGCTTGCCAAGCTCGAGCGGGCGATGCCGCACGTCGCGGTCCGCCTCGCCACGAGCGGGCAAAGCATGGTCGGTAGCACGAGCGAGGAAGCTTACGGCGAGGTTGAGTATTCCTACGGCGGCCGGTCGGACAAGAGCCGCTCGACCAGCCACCGCGAAATTCTGCCGCTCGTTTACGCGCTCGCCGGACGGCCTATTCCGGAGCCGATCCCTGGTCAGGACTATCCGGGTTATCCGCTGCTCGCCGACGGATCGCCCGCGCTCGCCTGGTTCTTGGGCGCGCTGCCGCTGCTGATCGTTGCCGCATGGTGGCGGAGCCGTCGCCCACCGCAGATCCCCGACCAACTCGTGAAAAGTGGAGGTCAGACATGAAATCCAGCAAGCGCACTATCACGATCACAGTCGCCGCCGCGGGGCTCGCCGCCCTGCTGATATCCGCCCACGCGGGGCAATCCCTGAAGCTCGACTTTGCCGACGAGACGGTCGGCGCCGAGCCGAAATCGTTCGTGAGCGTCGTCGGCGTTTGGCGCATCGAGAGCGACGGCAACAACAAAGTACTGGTGGTCGACGGACGGCAGTGGAAAGAGGGCCAAACCGCGGCCGGCATCGCCGACAAGGCGCGCACGCTCTACGGCGACCGCTACGCCGAATTCCTCGACCGGGTCCAGGCCTACGCGTATTTCCCCTACGTGGTCGCCAAGGACGTGACCGATTTTCGCGACGGCGAGATCTCCGTGCGCTTCGAAGGAATTTCCGGCCGCATCGATCAGGGCGCGGGGATCCTGTTCAATCTCAAGCCGAACGGCGACTATCTGACGGTGAGGGCAAATCCGCTCGAGAACAATCTCGTGCTGTGGAAGTTCGAGAAAGGAAAGCGATCCTCGGTCAAATGGATTCGCAACACGCCGACGCCGACCCGCCAGTGGCATGACCTCAAGGTGCGGATCGCTGGACCAAAGGTCGCGGCCTATCTCGACGGCAAGCTTTACCTGGAGCACGACCTGCCCGAGCCCGTTTCGGGCCGCATCGGCCTGTGGTCCAAAGCGGACAGCCACATGTACTTCGACGATTTCACGGTAACGCCGGCCGATTGATTGGTGGTGCAATTGCCGCACGCCTACAATGGGGTTCTCGAAGGCTTGGGCTTGGCCGACCGCGCCGGCGTTCTCCCTCTCTACGCAGCGCGGGCGGCGCGCGGGTTCGGCGACGGCTTCGCCGCCATCATCCTGCCGGCCTATCTGCTCGAGATCGGCTTCAACCCGTTTCAGATCGGCTTGGTGGCCACGGCCGCGCTGTTAGGCTCGGCCGCCACTACCATGGCCGTCGGCTTTCTGGCGCCGCGCTACCACTTGCGCACGCTGCTGCTCGCGTGCGCGGCGTTGATGGTCCTGACCGGTGCGGCGATTCCCAGCCTCCAGCATCTCGTCTTCATCGCCCTCGTTGCCTTCATCGGCACAATGAATCCGACGACCGGCGACATCGGCGTGCATGTGCCGCTCGAACAAGCCGCGCTCGCGCATCGGGCGTCGGACGCAGAGCGCACGCATATTTTTGCGCGCTATAGCCTGGTCGGCGCGCTGTCGATCGCCGCCGGCGCGCTTGCCGCGGGCGCGCCCGACCTGTTGGTCTCCTGGCACCTGAGCAGGATCGGCACGTTGCAGGCGATGTTCTACCTGTACGCGGCGCTCGGGCTGATCGGCGCCTATTTCTATTCCCGCCTTCCCCGCGCCGAGGTCAAGGATACGGCGCAGGCGACCCCCTTGGGTCCCTCGCGGCGCACGGTCTACAAGCTCGCGGCGCTGTTCAGCCTGGATGCGTTTGCCGGCGGGTTCACCGTTCAATCCATCATGGCGCTCTGGTTATTCGAGCGCTTCGATCTTTCGCTCGCCGCGGCGAGCGCATTCTTCTTCTGGTCCAACGTTCTCGCCGCCTTCTCCTATCCGGTGGCGGCGCGGCTCGGCAAGCGCTTCGGTCTCGTCAACACGATGGTGTTCACGCACATTCCCTCGAGCGTCTGCCTTATCCTTGCGGCGTTCTCGCCAAATCTCACTGTCGTGCTCGCGCTGCTGCTCGTGCGCTCCGCGCTGTCGCAGATGGACGTGCCGACGCGCACGTCCTACGTGATGGCGGTGGTGACCCCCGCCGAGCGCACGGCGGCGGCAAGCGTCACCGCGGTTCCGCGCAGCTTGGCATCCGCGATCAGCCCGGCGATGTCGGGCGCGCTGCTCTCGACCGCGTTTGCGGGATTGCCGCTCGTCATCTGCGGCGTGCTGAAGATCGTCTACGATCTATCGTTGCTGTTTTCGTTTCGCCACATCAAGCCGCCGGAGGAGAAGGAAAGGCCTCGCTGATCCGCCGATTCTAATGGCGATGAGCGTGATGCATATCCGGCGTGTGCGGATGCGCATGTTTGAGAGGATCGTGCTTGTGCCAATGGGTATGCGGCTCGCCTACTGGATCATCTGGTCGATGCGCATGTTGGTGATGCTCGTCATGAACGTGCGGGTGCGCGTGCGCCATCGCATCGTGGATGTGTTCATGTTCATGGCGCTCCGTCACGTGCAGCCAAACCCCTAATCCCATGAGAGCGCCAGCCGCAAGGAGCGGCCATGTGACGTTCTCTCCGAGCACAGCGACTGAGACGACGGCACCGAGGAACGGCGCGGTTGAGAAGTAGGCGCCGGTTCGCGCGGCGCCCAAATTCCGCAGTGCGACAATGTAAAGCGCGACGCTCAAACCGTAACCAAAGAACCCGGCGACGACCGCGCCCAGCAAAGCCAAGGACAACGGGATCGACGCTCCGACCGAAAGTCCGATGAGGATGTTGACCGGTCCGGCCACCAGCCCCTTCAACTCGGCGATCTGCAACGGATCGGCGAGCGACGCCTTTCGTGTCAGGTTGTTGTCGAGCCCCCAGGCAACGCAGGCTGCCACGATCGCGAGCGGCCCTGCGACATTGTGCATGCTCGGCGCTCCCGACCAGGAGAGAACGAGTGCTCCGGCTACAAGGCATGCCATCCCCAACGCCACGCGACGATCAAAGTTCTCGCGGAAAATGAACCAAGCCATGATGGCGGTCGCCGCGCCTTCCAACGCCATGAGGAGCGAAGCCGTCGCGGCATCCGTTCGAGCCAGCCCGAACATCAACAGCAGAGGTCCAACTACTCCGCCGGCAGCAATCGCCGCTGCAAGCCAAGGCACATCGGTTCGTTGGAGGGGCACTTGCGGCGCATTCGGCACGCCAAAAACTCGCGGCCTCACGCGACGCAACACCCCTACGCCAATGCCGGCCCCACTATAGAGGAGCCCCGCCAGGATGGCCGGGTGAATGGTGCCGAGCAGAACCTTTGCAGCAGGAGTCGAGAGGCCGAACAATGCTGCTGAGGCAAGGGCATACAGAATGGCGCGGCGGTACATAGAGCGATGCTATTGCGGAGAAGACACAAGGCAAGACAATAGTGAACCGTCGCTGGCCTTGAGCATAATTTTTTCAAGCTGATCGAATAGGATACCCAGCCAAGGGGGAGAAATGTCACCGTGTTGCCGAGATATCCGCTGATCATATTGGCGATGCTGGCCGGAATTCATTCGGCCCATGCCCATGGGATCGTCGGCAATCGATTTTTTCCCGGCACGCTCTCGTTTGATGATCCGGCCGTGGCCGACGAAGCGATCGTGCCAAGTTTCTCAACTTTCAAACGTCCCAACGACGGCAGCGATGTTGTCGATAGCAGGTTTGATTGGGCAATTTTCCGACTTTTGACGCCAACCCTCGGAGTCGGCATCGACGGCGCGGGGCTTCACCGCAACTGGGGTAATTCCCAACGATCCGGATTCGATGTCACGAGCCTAAATGTCAAAGGCGAAGTCTATCGCAACAATCTGCACGAAATATTGGTATCGGCGGGGCTCGGGTGGGGGATTGGGCATTCCGGGTCTCAAGGAATAGCCGCTAATGCGCCCGACTTGATCGAGTCGGGAATCTTTTTCGGCAAAGGTTTTGGCGACCTCCCCGACGGGCTGGCATGGCTGCGGCCGTTCGCCATCACTGGCGCGGTCACATTCGAACATCCGATGACCGGAACCTCGATAAATTTCGGAGTCGATCCTGATACCGGCCAGCTTGGCCCGACGCTTACGCGCAATGTCGACACGCTGCACTGGGGGTTTGCGCTCGAATTCAGCACGCTTTATCTGACGAGCCGCTTCACCCCGGGCAGGCTTCCGAAGGACGAGCCGCTGAAGCAGCTTGTACCTCTCGTCGAGTTCTCATTTCATTCGCCGCGAGGAGAGAAGACTGTGGCGACGATGAATCCCGGGCTCTCCTATGTTGAGGTCACCTGGCAAGTCGCGGTGGAAGCAATCGTCCCTCTGAATAGCGAAGCCGGACGAACCGTTGGCGCCAGGGCACAATTACTCTTATTTCTTGACGATCTCATACCGTCGGTGTTTGGAAAGCCGCTTTTGAGCGACCGATAGCATCCGCTCGTGAACCTAAATCATCGGGCGCCAAGGCGACGCAGCCAAGGCCGACATCGCGAAATCCACCCACTGCGCTACTCGCGACATGGGCAGGGCGCGATGCTCATGATCCGATGGTCCTCAAGCCATTCGTCCCACCAAAAGTCGAGCGACAGATCGGACCGTCCCGAAACCCACGTGAAACGCTCCATGAACTGCAAATCGGGAGCGACCTCCTTGAGTCGAGTGAACTGGACGTCGAATTGGCCCGACTTGGTCGAACACGGCGATGCGTCGGCCACCACGACGCCGGTCCATGTCCTATGCATCTCGTGCGCCTCCGAGATGCGAACATCCCGCAACGACAAAATCGGCTTGCAGAGGTTGCCGGCGACGGGTTGCGTTGCGCTTAGCAGCACAAGCCCAGCGGTCAGCAAAATCGATCGAGGAGAGAGATACACCTGAGGGGTCTCCTTTTGCCCTGCGACGGCGAACCCGCTCGGCCGCAGGTTCTGCTGCGATGAATCTGCCGCAACAACACCCTCGAATTGCCTTGCAGGCAAAGGATGATTTCTCGCGCCTGCCCCAGGTTTTTTCATCACTGGCTGCGGCGGTCATCTCAGGCGGGAGCGTGGCGATCTCACGAAATCCAGCGTGAGGGCAGTCGCGATTACCGAGGCTCACCCGCAGGGCCCGATCCCACAGAGCCGAAGGTTTCCCCGCTAGCCTTCCTCGTCGTGCAGCAGCTCCGGCAAATCGGCGATCGCGCCGTCAAAGAAGGTAACGTTGTGAAACGCGTCATGGACGATTGCCTCTGCCACCGCGCGCGCCTCCGCGCCGTTGGCGCCCACGACAAAGATGCGGGTGTTGTGGTCGGTCATGGGAAGGCGCCCGTCATCCTTGGCCTTGGAGGCTTCAGGCAACGGTATAGATACCGCGTTTCGCACCCGCGGCTTCAGCCCTGCCTCCGGTCGCGCATCGATCAATACCGATGTCGTATCCTGTGCGAGCAGCCGCAGCAGCGCCGGTTTTTCCACCTGCATAACGCCGCCCAGCGCGCGCCAGCCCGGCGCGCCCAATTGATATCGGCGAACGTCTCGATATCCCAGTTTCGTCAGATCTTCGGCAAGGCGCTCGCTGCGGCCGCAAAATAGACCGTTGCAATACAAGATCATAGGTTGAGTTTTGTCGGGGGTGCTTCTCGCCACCTCGGCTGCGTCACCGACGTACAACGCAGGCGTCGTGCCTGCCTTTGCCGGGACCGCTCGGGCACCGGGAATATGACTGACGGCGTACTCGTCGTAAGGCCTGGCGTCGAGGATGATCGCGCTTGAGTCGGCCAATGCCGCGCGCAGCTGCGCCGTACTGATCTCGGAACTGCCTGTGCCGCTGCCTAGGACCCCATCGAAGACGTTTGGTGGATCACGTCCGTACGGTGCGAGTTGGGATTGTACCTTCGTGGAAGCGGCTACTGCACTCATCGACATGAGTACAACGAGCAATGTCAATCGACCCTGTTGCCCCGCCATCATCATGACTAACTCCTATTCCTCCGCCTCAACCAATCGCGCGACTTCCTTCATTCGCAGGGGGCCTCGAATCCCGCGGTTGGGAAATCGCTGGCGAAGATTTGAAGGAGTCTGTTTAAGACACTTTTATCTGTTGGAGGCAGACCGCGCGGGAGCCGATGCCGACAGAGAGCGAAGGAAAGATCAGGTCAGCTCGGAGTTGTCATTCGTCAAAAATCAAAACAGCGCGAGCGAATTGGACCTAACGCAAGGTCGTTTGGCTGCATCGAAAACGTATAATCGTGCATTGCTCCATTCCGTTCAGGGATCGAGACGACGAGCTCGTCATCTTGCATGAGCAGCGGCATGATGTGGCGCATTAACAGCGGGGCGACAAAGATCTGATTATGCTGGAGGCTTTTTGCTTCAAGAACTGCGGTTGGCACGTTGTTTGAATGAAGCGTGACCCACGAGGCAGGCTTCAGTGGGAAGGGAAAATTTTCACCATGGATGAACGAGACCGTTAGCCGTCCATCAGCTCTGCATGCGAGCAGAAACCAAACCGCATCCTCCCTCGCACGCGTCGTTGCCACGTGCTCCTCCGCGTCGTCTTCGTTCCTTGCGGTATATGCCCAGCCGCCCTGCACATTGACTTCACCCCGCCCCTGCTCTGCCCACCCTTTACTCGCAATGAAGACCACCGCTGCGGCGGCCAAAAACAGGGTTACGGCACCATTCGAGCCGCTCCCTTTCTCAGGTTTGTTGTTTGTCCTCGAGCGCATCGGCCATCACTCCAAGAGCGACGAAAAAGCTGGCACTAACAACGCAATTCCCGAGACCAACAACAGGAGAAGCACGATCTTGCGAAAGCCGGCGTCGTCTAATTGTCCATAGAGCTTCAGCCCGGCCCACGTTCCGGCCAGCAATGCCGGAAGGCCGAAGAGGAAGAACCAGGCCGTATCCCTCGAGACTGCGCCGCTTACTCCCAGCCACAGGCCGCTCATCGCGAAGATCGCGACCCCAATCGGCTGGAAGACGGCGCGCTGCTCGTCCTTGGGCCAGCCGCGAATGCCGCACCATACGGTCGTGAGGATGCCGGCAAGGCCGGTCAGGCCGCCGAGAATCCCGTTCAGAAATCCAACGCCGGCATCCGCGGCGGCCCCGCCGCGCGTGACTGGCTTCATCGCCGGTCGGGCGAGGCTGTAAGCGCCATAGATGACAAGGAGCGCGCCGACGAAGACGCGGATAAGCTCGGGCTGGGCCCATCCCAGAATCGCAACGCCTAAAGGAACACCGAACGCCGCCCCGATCAGGAAGGGCCACAGCCGCCTCCATTGCAATCCGTGTCGCAATTTCCAGACCGAGATGCCCTGCACGACGAGACCGAAGGCAATGATCAATGTTGCCGTCTGCGTCGGCGTGAGGATATGCAGCCAAACGGCGGCGGCGACCAATCCGAACGCAAAGCCCGCCACACCTGTCAGCAACGCAGCGGCAAAGGTCGCAGTCAGATAAATGGCAACATTGATGATTGTTGCGTCCATCGCTCGACAAAACTCGTGTGTGCCGCTTCAGGGTTGGACCGCTTCTTTAAGGCAGTTTTAAACAATCGACCGCGACGGCAGTTCGCGCAACTTCGCTCACGTTCTCGGGCCAAGCTGCAAGCGCGCAATATTCTTCGCTGCGCTCTTTGGCTTTGCAGACTCACTGATCTGTGATCAACGCAATGCGCCGATTAATTTTGACTTAAACGAACACCGCTCTGCTCCAATCGTCGATCCATCACATAGCAGGAAGGAGAGAACAATGAATCGACTCATCATATGGGTGCTCGGCGGTGCGATGCTCGCCGCAGCCGCAGGCCTCATGATCGCGAATGCGCAACAGTCCTCCGCGCCCGTTCTCATTGCGGGCGACCATCCCGTCACGGCAGAGCAGGTGCGGGAGAAATTGCAATCCGACGGTTGGTCGAACATCGCCGTCTCCCGCAACGGCAGATATATCGAAGCGACCGGATCCGTGAATGGGCAGTCCAGCAAAATGGCTGTCGACTCGCAGACGGGTCGCCTTCGGGCCAACGATGACGACGACGATGACGATTGAGCAGGACGGAGGTCCGGCCTGAACCGCGGGATGTTGCTGATCAGATTCGCTGTCGGTTCATGCGCTCCGGCACGCGATGCTCATATGCGGCCGCCGGCGAAACCCTCGCCGGCGGCCTTCGCCTCTCCCACTGGGAAAGATGGAAGCGAGAGGGTGAAAGTGGCGCCCCCGCCCGGATTCTCTGCGACGCTCACACCGCCACGATGCGCTCGCATGGTTTCGCTCACGATAGCGAGACCGAGGCCGGCGCCTTCATTCCTCTCCCCTGGGCCGCGCCAGAACCGTTTGAAAATGTTCTCGCGATCCTTTGGCAGTACGCCGTTGCCGTGATCGGCCACTTCAATCCGACCGGCGCAATCGACCGTGACGGTCACCTCCGTTCCACACGGCGTGTGCAGGACCGCGTTCTCGACCAGATTTCTCAGCGCAGCTTCGAGCGCGTGAGCGTTCCCGTTCACCTTCACTGGTCGCTCGGAGCCGACAAATGCAATGGTCCTGTGCTGGGCGATCGCCCACGGCGCCATCGTTGCCACAACAGCGGACGCGATCTTGTTGAGGTCGACCGTGTCGAATTCAAGCGCTATCGCATCCAACCTCGCAACGCCCAGCAGTTGCTCAACCAGCCTATTCATGCGCGCGACGTCGGTCCGCAATTTCTTGAGTTCGCCATTTCCATCCATGGTCTCGAGCGCCGAAGTGACGATTGCAAGCGGCGTTCGGAGTTCATGGGCGGCGTTGGCGGTAAATTCGCGCTGCACGGCAAAGCCCTTCTCGAGGCGATCGAGCGCGCGATTTATGGAAACGACCAGCGGTTGGATTTCAGTCGGAAGGCTCTGCTCGGGAAGCCGAATCGAGATTGCATCAGGACCGATCGATGCGGCCTTGTGGGAAATCTCGCGCACGGGCTTGAGCCCGTTGCGGATCACCACGACTCCGATGCCCAATGTGGCTAGCATAAGCAGCGGGATCACCCACATCGTATCAAATACGAATTCGCGTAGAAGCGATTTGACCAAAGACTCGGATCCTTCCGTACGCGCGACAGATATCCACATCGGCCCCGCCGACGTCTGCAGGGCGACATTCAAGCCGTAGTAATTCTCGCCGACCTCCTCCGGGCCGACACCGCTGAGACGGAAGTAACTCGGCTCACTCTTGGCCGGAGGCCATTTGGCTGCGCGCTCGCCAAACTCGGCGGGAGATGCGGCGATGACCCGACCATTTGCGTCGCGGATCGCGAACACGTCATCCTCCGGCGCGGCGGCATATGCTGCGGCAAGCTTGGAAGGCAGAACGAGGCGCGGCTGACCCGCGCCGTCGGGGACCATCGCGCGTGCGAGATCCTCCGCCCGCAAGTCGAGCTCGCGGTCATTCAACGAGCCCGCCGTTTCGTAAGCTTGGTATACTAAGATACCCACCGCGATGGCGGCAGCGACGACATACAAAATCGCAAGGCGCACCGCGAGGCGCAATTGCAACGACCGGAATCCGCCAAAGCCCATGCTTACGTCTCAACGAGCAAATAACCAATACCGCGCACGGTATGAATCTCCGCGCTGGCTCGAGCCTCCTGCAGCTTGCGCCGCAAGTGGTGCACGTGCACCGGAACGGCATTCGATTCCAACTCGGTGTCGATCCCGTAGAGTTTCTCTTCGAGAACGCTCTTCGGGACGACGCGCCCTTGGCGCCGAAGCAGGTGCTCCAAAATCGCCCCTTCACGACGCGGAAGCTGCAGCGGCATGCCGGCAACGCTGACGTCCCGGCCGATGGTATCGAATACGATGTTTCCCGCGCGCAAGGTGGTCCCAAGCGCCGCACCGGGACGGCGCAACAGCGCTTTCGTCCGCGCGATGAGTTCGCTCATGGCAAACGGTTTGACGAGGTAGTCATCCGCCCCGGCATCGAGGCCGAGAACCCGTTGCTCCACCGCATCGCGCGCGGTGAGGATCAAGATCGGGATGTGATTTCCGGCCGGACGCAGTTCGGCAAGCAGCTCGAGCCCGTCGCCGTCGGGCAGGCCGAGATCGAGGATGGCGGCATCGTAGGGCGTGTTTGCCAGCGCCTCCCGCGCGTCGGCTCGCACGCGAACTGTGTCTACGACGAATTCGGCGCGTTCCAACGCGGCTTTGATGAGCTCCGAAATTCGCGGCTCGTCTTCAACGACCAGGAGACGCATAGGCGTGCCTTCTGCGAGCGAGCCGCCGGTTCACTGACCTGCGGACGAGACTATGTCGAGCACATGCGAAGTTTAAGACAGTTTTAAGGGCCGGGGCGAGCGCTGCGCCCGAAACAAGGGCAATCACTTTTCTGCCCGGGCGAAGGAGCCCCTCCCAGCGCGCCGGCATAACACTGCGTTAAAGGGGGCGCTGCAGCTTGGATAGCGCGAAAGATCGCGGAGCAGGAAACCCAGGCGGGAGCGACTTCATGAAACTGGTTGCGGTGATGCTTGCAATGATGGGCGCTCTGCTCGTCGATCAGGCCCGGGGCGAGACGCCGCTCCTGCTTGAACGGAAAATCCCGCTTGGCGAGGTTCGCGGCCGCATCGATCATTTGGCGGTCGATCTCCAGCGCAACCGTCTGTTTGTGGCCGAGCTCGAAAGCGACGCGGTGGCCGTTGTCGATCTCGACGCGAACCGGCTGTTGCATGTGATTTCAGATCTGCATAAGCCGCAGGGCCTCGGCTACGATCGAGCGACCGACACCTTGTACGTCGCCAACGGCGGCGACGGAACCGTGGCCGTCTTCCGCGGCAACGATTTCAGCGCCGTCGCCCGGATTGCGGTGGGGGAGGATGCCGACAATGTGCGCGTGGATGCGCTTGCCACTCGAGTGTATGTCGCTTATCGCGGGGGATTGGCGGTGATCGACCCAGCCAGCCGCAGCAAACTTGCCTATATCGACCTAAGAACCCATCCAGAAGGCTTTCAGCTCGACCCCAGCGGCAACCAAATCTTCCTCAACG
Organism: Xanthobacteraceae bacterium; assembly: GCA_035693615.1. Lineage (GTDB taxonomy): Bacteria > Pseudomonadota > Alphaproteobacteria > Rhizobiales > Xanthobacteraceae > VAZQ01. The sequence continues at coordinate 36,058 of DASSGH010000007.1, read as the reverse complement.
ATCCAGCCAGCCAGGCAATCATCATCGCGGATCGTGACGCGCAGAAAGAACTGGGCCGTTGGTCGCTGGGCAACGGGACCAATTTCCCGATGGCGCTGAATCCCAAGGCGGGCCACGTCGTCGTGGCGTTCAGAAATCCCGCAAGACTTGCCGCGTTTTCCAAAAATGACGGCGCACGGGTCTTCGACGTTGAGCTCTGCGGCGATGCGGACGACGTGTTCGTGGACCAGAAACGCGAGCGTGTCTACGTCAGCTGTGGGGAGGGTTATCTGGATGTCTTCGATGCGAGGCAGGCTGCATACCGCCGCATCCGCCATGTTGCCACGGCGGCGGGAGCGCGAACGTCGCTTTTCGTTCCGGAACTGGATCTCCTGTTCGTCGCAGCGCGCGCGACAGCCTCGGAACCGGCAAGCCTTTGGGTATTTCGGCCCAATGATGCGATCGACGAATCGCTGCAGTAGACCGCCATCTCTCGCGCCGATACAGTTTCAGGAGGCATACCTTCAGCGGCCCTTCAGTGCGGCTGAAGCAAGCATTACGGGGCTTGCAGTGAACAAAAAATTTTAGGCCTGCCAGAGAAACAATACGTTGTAAGCAAACTGTACTTATCTCTTAGTTGGTTAGTTTGACGGCCTCGGGACTCCGACGCTGCCTGCTGCTTCAGGGACGTCATAGCCCTCAGAACTCATTGAACTGCGCAGAGGCTAGCAGCGATGGCACTTCGTTTACTCGGCCACATCGAACTCCCGCAGCATCGAGCCAATGGCGGGTTCGATCACGCTGATATTCATCATCCTACGGACCGACTCTACGTCGCACATACCAGCAACGATGCTATCGACGTGATTGACTGCGCGCGAGACCGATACATTACGTCGGTCCCTGGCCTGATGGGAGTGGCAGGTGCGCTGGTCTCCGAAGCGCGCGGTCTCGTCTTCACGAGCAACCGTGGCGAGAATACCGTCTCGGTATTCTCGCCTGGTCACGAGCAGAATGCCTTCAAGATCGGGGTCGGGGTCAAGCCGAACGGGCTCGCGTTCGACCCCACGCGCGGCATCCTGATCGCCGCGAACGTGGGCGACCCCTCGATTGCGGATTCCTTCTCAGTATCGGTCGTGGACCTCGGGAAACGGGAACGGATCGCCGAAGTCAAAGTCCCCGGTCGCACGCGCTGGGCGGTTTACGATGGGGCGCGCGAGACGTTTTTCATCAATATCGCCTCACCGGCGCGGATCGTCGCTATTCATGCGCGTGACCCGAGCAAAATATCGGCGGAGTACGAGGTTCCGGCGGCGGGGCCGCACGGGCTCGACCTCGATCCAGCCAAGGGTCGCCTATTGTGCGCCTGCGATGCCGGCGCATTGCTCGCGCTTGATGCAGCGTCGGGTCGCGTGCTCGGAGACGTTGCCCTCAGCGGCGCTCCGGACGTGATTTTCTTGCACCCGCCATCCCGGCGCCTCTACGTGGCGATCGGCGATCCCGGCGTCATCGACGTCATCGATATTGGCACGATGCGCCGCGCCGAGGTCGTGCCAACGGAAGCCGGCGCACACACGCTGGCACTCGACCGCGCGAGGAGCAAAATCTACTCGTTCCTGCCGCAATCGCATCGTGCTGCGGTATTTGCCGATACGATTTGATAGAGGTCACGAAACTTCGCCGCACAATTCACACCGAGAAATCGGCCAATACTCAAGACCATGCAGGCGTCCGCTCGGTTACGCCCGTCGGGCAAAGCTCCTTGGCAAGTTGGGCGAGGGCCGCCTGCACCTTGTGCAGATGCGCATGTTCGCCTCCACCCATCCCTTCGTCTTCGGCGCGCAGAAGAGCTCGTTCATCGGCTTCCCAGGCCTTTAGAATGGCCAGCTTCGCGGCCGGACCGATGTCGTGCGTTTCGACAACATCCATGGGGGTCCTGAACGTACGCGCAGGGTTCAGTTTGGCGCTCTCCAGATCGTTCCGTTCGCGCATGATTTACTCCTGTGGCCTCGCAATTTTGCTGTCCTGAAAGCGGTCCTGCACAAAGCCCGATTGCCACTTTGGATCGCGATGGGGACTCGCCGTGGCTAACTACCTAAGTGATGCCGACATGGGTGATAATCCTCTATTACTCCGCCATGCCTGATAAAAAACGCACAGCCCGGCTCGACTGGGAAGACGTCCGCTATTTCGTCGCCCTGGCTCGCCACGGCACGCTCTCAGCGAGCGCGCGCGCATTGCGCGTCAACCACGCGACCGTGGCGCGGCGTATCGCGAGCTTGGAAACGCTGATTGGCCGGGCCTTGTTCGATCGGCGTGCCGAGGGCTACGTGCTGACTGCCGAAGGCAAGGCCGTGTTCGAAGAAGCGAGTGCGATGGATGAAGCGGCGATGTCCATTCTGCGCCGCCGCGACGCCCGCACGGAATTGAACGGCCTGGTCCGCCTAGCTGCTGGGCGGGTGCTGGCGGAACGATTCCTCATCGATCGTCTGCGCGCGTTCCACGAGCGCTTCCCGGCGATCGACCTCGAAGTGATCGGAGGGTCCCGGGTCGTAAGCCTCGCCAAGCGCGAGGCCGATGTGGCGTTGCGGTATGGTTCCCCCAAAGACAGCGAGCTTGTTGCGCGGCGGGTAGCGACGATCAGCTTTGGGCTATACGCGTCGCCAGGCTATCGCGACAAGCTCAATGCCGGGCAACCGCCCGCCTTCATCGGTTTCGATCTAGAGAGCGATTTCATTGCCGAGGCGAAATGGCTGGCCCGTCGGTTTGGCGATCAGCGATTTTCATTTCGCACCAACAGCCAGACGACGCAGGCTGCCGCGGCGCGCGCGGGTTATGGTGTTGCCCTTCTTCCGAGATATCTCGTCGCGACCCATGAGCCGGACCTCGTCGAGGTTTCGCTGGGAGGACGTCTGCCCGAGCGCGATGTGTGGCTTTTGGTCCGCCGCGATCTGAAAGACGTTCCCCGTGTGAGGGCCGTGACCGACTATCTCGTCGAGGTGTTTCAGCGCGACCGGCGATTGTTGGCGGGCTAGCTCCTTTGCAACGAGGCATGGCGCCCAACAGACATCCCACGTAGCATTGCCTTCGGAGAAGGCCAGATGCTCTATGTCGTGCTGTTCGAGGATAACGCGAACCTCGGTACCGACGTGCGCCGCCGGCATATGCCCGCGCACTTGTCGTTCCTGGAGAAGAACGCGGCGCGCATCAAAGCAGCGGGACCGTTGCGGGCGCCGTCGGGTGATCCTGCCGGCGGGCTATGGATTGTCGAGGCAGACAGTGCCGAGGTCGTCGACACGCTAGTGAAAGAAGACCCATTTTGGCCAACCGGATTGCGGCGCTCGGTCCGCATTCTAAGCTGGGGACAGGTCTTCGCCGACGGCAAGCGGATGATTTGACGCGCTGCCGGCCAACCAGTTTTCACCCGCAATGGAGCTCAGGCGTGTCGGATTTCAACATGGGTTTCGTCATTTTTCCCGAGCTTACGCAGCTCGACCTTACCGGCCCATTGCAGGTCCTTGCCAGATTGCCTCAATCGAGGACCCACATCGTTGCCAAATCGGAAGCTCCCGTGCCCAGCGATTGTAGACTTAGTCTTTTGCCCACGCACACTTTCGCGAACTGTCCGCCGCTTGATCTGATTTGTGTTCCCGGCGGGGTGCGCGGCGTGATCGGAGCGATCGGTGATCGAGAAACCGTCGACTTCGTCCGCCGGCAGGCCGGCAGCGCAAAGTACGTCACTGCCGTTTGCACCGGCGCGTTCGTTCTCGGCGTTGCGGGACTGCTCAAGGGCCGACGGGCGACGACGCATTGGGCTTATACCGATCTCCTGTCTTTGGTCGGGGCGACGTACGAAAGAGCAAGGGTCATAAAAGACGGCAACGTGATCACCGCAGGAGGTGTCACCTCGGGTATTGATTTTGGCCTGACCGTCGTAGCCGAGATTGCGGGTGAAACGACGGCCCAGGCAATCCAGCTGAGCATCGAGTATGATCCATCGCCGCCATTTGATTCTGGGCATCCGGATAGGGCACCGGCAGCGGTCAGATCAGCTGTGGCCGGCCGCTACGAAAAGGCCAATTCGGCCCTCCGCACAACTATTGAGCAAGCACTTCGGGACGCCGACCAGTATCACGCGCACATGCAACATCGGCGCGGGGCATAACCGCGCATCAGCGAATGCGCCTTGGCATCACTCTACCCTGAAGGCAACCGCCGCATCCCCAGAAAGCGCGATGCCGATGCGCGTGCCGGGAGGCCGGAGCGACGCGGCTTCGTGGCTCGGCACGCGCAACAACACGCGGCCCGATAGCGCCTGCGGGACCTCGACATAGAGGTCGATGTGACCGCCTTGGTAGATTTGCGCCGCGACCACGCCGTGCACCGCCGCTGCCGCTTCGCTATCGGCGACGCGCAGCCCCTCCGGTCGAACGAACAGGTCGATGGGGTTGCCGACCGCGGCGCCCTGCAGCGTTCGGGCCGGAACCGCTACCCGTGCCGCCCCGAGCGCGACGGTGGCAACCGCTCCGTCGATCCGTTCGAGGCGGGCGCGCAGCACATTGGCATCGCCGATGAAGGACGCGACGAAGCGATCGAGCGGATGACGATAGATCTCGTCCGGGGTGTCGAGTTGACGTATGCGGCCGTCGGCCATCACGGCGATGCAGTCGGACAAGCTCAGCGCCTCGCTCTGGTCGTGGGTCACGAAGATGGTGGTCACGCCGAGCTTGCGTTGAATCTCCTTGAGCTCGACTTGTATCGACGCGCGCAAATTCCGATCGAGCGCCGAGAACGGCTCGTCCAGCAACAGCACCTGGGGACGGATAACAAGCGCACGGGCGAGCGCCACGCGCTGCTGTTGCCCGCCGGATAGCTGGCGAGGCTTGCGATCCTCCAGGCCAGCAAGCTTGACGAGGGCAAGGGCCTCGCCGACCCGGCGCACGATCTCTGCCTTGGCGACGCGGCGCATCCTCAGCCCATAGCCGACATTCCCCGCCACGGTCATGTGCGGGAACAGCGCGTAGTTCTGGAACATGATGCCGATCTCGCGCCGATAGGCGGGAAGTTCGGTCATGCGCCGGCCGGCGATGGCAATCTCGCCGCTGTCGGGGAGCAGGAAGCCGGCAACAAGGTTCAGCAACGTGGTCTTGCCGCAGCCCGATGGGCCGAGCAGCGTCATCAGCTCACCGCGGGCCACCACCAGCGATACGTCATCGAGCGCGGTGATGGCGCCGAAGCGCTTCGTCACGCGGTCGAGTTCGACGGCGATGGGGTCCCCGCCCCTCGTCCGGCTCACCGGTGCGCCAGGCGGAGCGGAAGGCGTGTGCTCAGCGGGGCTGCTCAACGGCAAGGACCTTTGCAAGACCGAGAAAGACGTTGGCCAACGTCAGCAGTGTTGCGGTGATGACGATGTAAATGACCGAGACCGCGGCCATCGAGGGGTCGGCGTATTCGCGCACGTAATTGTAGAGGGCAACCGGAAGCGTTTGCGTACGCTGCGACGTGACGAAGAGCGAAGCGGTAAATTCGTTGAACGACAGGATCGCCGCGAACAGCCAGCCGCTGATCAGGCCGGGCAACAGCAATGGCACCGTGACCGTCGTGAGCACGCGGCGCGGCGGCGCGCCGAGGCTCGCGGCGGCCAGCTCCAGGCGCGGGTCGAGATTGCGCAGCGAGATGTAGACGCTGCGCAGCACGAACGGCAGCACCAGCACGACATGGCAGGCAACGACCACCGCATACCCGCGCGCCAAACCGATCTGGGCGGCGAGGATCAGAAATCCAAGGCCGATGGTGAAGTGCGGCACGACCAGCGGCGAGAGCAACACCGTCTCCAGCGCGCGCTTGAGACGGAACTCGTAACGATCGAGCGCGAAGGCAAACGCGGCGCCGACGACGAGGGCGATCGAGGACGCCCAGGCGGTCACGATCAGCCCGTTACGAAAGCCCGCCTGAAAGTCCTCGTAGGCGATTGCCTTGGCGAACCAGCGCCAAGACCAGCTCTCGGGCGGGAACGACAAAATCGCCCTGCTGTTGAAGGCCGCGAGGGTGACGACCAGTCCCGGCAACAGCAGGAAGCCGAGAATGAGGATTACGACGGCCCCACCCAGTAACCGCAGCAAGCTTTGCGACGGCAAGCGGTGCACCTTAGTGCTGCCGGATGGCTTCGAACCGGCCGGCGGCCACGCGCATCAGCCCCAGCACGGCGAACGTGAGCAGCAGTCCGGCGACCGACAGGCTGGCTGCGAACGGGAAGTTGAAGCTCGCGAATCCGAGCTGATAGACCAGGTTCGCGACCATGTTGACACGACCGCCGCCGATCAGCTGGGGAGTGGCAAACGCGCTGAAGGTCCAGGCAAACGCGGTGGTGACGCCGGCGATGATTCCGGGCGTGGACAGCGGGAGCGTCACGGTGAGAAAGGCACGGATCGGCCCGGCGCCGAGGCTCGCGGCGGCACGCTCGTAATCGCGATCGATGTGGGAGAGCGCCGCAGCCAGCATGATCACCATGATCGGCAAGGTGACATGGACGAGCGCGATGACGACGCCGAATTGGGTGAACATGAATTGCACCGGCGCGTCGATCAGCCCGAACCTGAGCAGCATCGCGTTGAGGAAGCCGTTGTTGCCCAGCACGACGATCCAGGAATACGTGCGCACCACCTCGCCGAGGAAGAGCGGAGTGACAGCGATCACCAAAATTGCGGACTTGAGCGCCACGTGTCTGGCGTGCACCAGCGCATAGGCGAGCGGGTATCCGACGAGCAAGGTGAAGAATGCGGTGAGAAAACAGATCCACACCGTCTCGAGAAACACGCGCGCATAGAGTGGCCGCAACAGCGCCGCGAAGTTATCGAGCGTGAAAGCTCCCGCTTCCAGCGAACCGGGGACATACGCACGCAGGCTGTATTGCATCACCGCTGCGAGCGCGGCGGCGAAGCCGAGCGCGCACAGCACGGCCGGCGTCACGAACAGGCGCAAGAACGGCCTCGGGGTCATCGCCTTGCGCCTGAACGGAACGCGCGCACGCGCAGCTTACGCCGCTCACGCCGTCAGTTCATGATGTTCTCGGCAAACCACTTGCGCCACTCCGCGGTCTTCTCCGCGCGCAGCTTGTGGTCGATGATGATGGCCTGCTTGTTCCACTGCTCAACCGAGGTGAAGACGCCCGGCAACTTGGCGACGGCGGGATCGAGCTTAGCGTTGAGCACCACAGGGCTTCCCTTCTTGAACATGGCGACTTCCGCCTGAACCTGCGGGTCGAGGGCGATATTGATGAACTTGTAGGCGAGCTCTGCCCGCTTGGAGCCCTTCATGATGGCGACGGTATCGATGCCCAGAACCGCGCCCTCTTTGGGAATGACAAGCTGGATGGGAACGCCCTCGCCTGCCATGTAGTGCGCATTCATCGACAAGATCACCTGGACCGGGGTCTCGCCGTTGGCGATGAGTTGCTGGCTGTTCGCGTCATTGGTGTAGAAGGCCTTGAAGTTCGGCTTGAGCTCCTTGAGCTTGGCTTGCCCCTTCTCCCAGGTCGCCGCGTCGCCGCCCGACAAGATCGCGGACACGACGATGAGATGACTGGGATCGAAGTCCGGCGCGGCGAGCTTGCCCTTGAGCTCCGGCTTCCAGAGATCCGCCCAACTCTCGAATGCGACGCCTTTGAGCAGGTCGGGCCGGTAGCCGATGGTATAGACATAAGCCCAGGTGCCGATGTGATAGGGGCTGATCCTGGCCTGCTCGACCAGATTCGCGGCGTTCGGCACCTTGGTGAGATCGAGCGTCTCGTACAGTCCGTCGTTGGCATAGAGCCAGCCGACGTGCGACGTCGTGAAGGTAACGTCGCTTTCCGGACTGCCTTTGGCGAGCTTCTCCTTGTTCAGCCGATCGATCGTGCCGCCGGTGATGTATTCGACCGGCACGCCGGTCGCGGCGGTGAACTTCTTGCCGATGAGGTTGTCGACCATGTCGCGCCAGCTGCCGCCCCAGACGCTGACGACGAGCTTGTCCTGCGCCATGGCCTGCATCGGCGCCAGGAGCAGGGCCAACGCAGCGATGATCATGCAAATCCGTTTCATGTCTCACCTTTCCGATTTGCCCGACGATCCGTTTGATGCCAGACGGACTTGCAGTCGCTCGAGCAGTACGTGTCGACCCCGGTTCGTCATTATTCGTTGAGACGGCTGAGCTTGTCCAGCGTGGCGGAGAGCCCGACCGCGTCGGGCGCGCTCGCGCGCGGCCGAGGCCGCCGCCAGGCTTGGTTGACGGCCGACCTTAAGGGTAGATTGCGCGCGAGAAGGGGAGTTGATCGCAATGGGACCGCGCCTCGAGCCGAGCAAGCGTACGAAACAGGCCTCGCGCGGAAATGTCGCGGCCGCCTACCTCGCGCTCCTGGCCGACCGCGGGGTCGATTATTTGTTCGGCAACGCGGGCACCGATTTCGCGCCGCTCATCGAAGCCTACGCGCAGGCGGCGCAAACCGGCGTCCCCGTTCCCCAGCCGATCCTGGCCACGCACGAAAACCTCGCCGTCTCCATGGCGCACGGTTACGGCATGATCTCGCGGCGCATCCCGGCCGTGATGGTGCATGTCAGCGTCGGCACCGCCAACATGGTCTGTGCGGCTTTGAACGCGGCGCGCGAGAACGTCGCCATCCTGCTCACCGCGGGCCGCTCACCGCTGACCGAAGAAGGTCTGTTGGGCGCGCGCGACGGCTACATCCATTGGGCGCAGGAAATGTACGATCAGGCGGGCATGATCCGCGAGATCGTCAAGTGGGATTACGAGCTTAGGAACGCCGAGCAGCTGACGACGGTCGTCGATCGGGCGCTCGCCATCGCGGCGACGGAACCGCGCGGGCCTGTCTACCTGTCCTTGCCGCGCGAGGTGATCGCGGCGCCGGCTGCCCAGCCGGAAGCTCCGTCGCCGTCGCGGCTTCCCCCCGCGGCGCCTGCGGCGCCGGATGCAGCCGCCATTGCCGCGGCGGCACGCTTGCTCGCCCACGCGGCGCGTCCGCTCATCGTGACGGCGAACGCGGGACGGGACACGGCAGCTTTCGCCGCGCTGACGCGCTTCGTCGAGCGCTTTGCCATACCGGTCGTCCAGCATCGGCCGCGTTATCTAGCGCTGCCTTCATCGCATCCGATGAATCTGGGATTCGACCCGGCGCGGCTCGTTCCGACCGCCGACGTGATCGTCGTGCTCGAGGCCGATGTCCCCTGGATCCCAACTCGCGCGGCGCCGGGCGCGGATTGCAAAGTGATCCAATGCGGGCTCGATCCGTTGTTTGCGCGCTACCCGATCCGCGGCTTTCCATGCGACCTGGCGATCACGGGCAGCACGGTTGCGATCATGTCCGCATTGAGCGCAGCGCTCGAGGACAGTGTCGATTCGGAGTCGGTTGCGCGCCGGCGCCGCGCGGTCAAGGACGAGCGCGACGCGCTGACGGCCTCCTGGCAGCGCGCGCTCGACGCCGGCGCGCGCAAGACGCCCCTCGATCCGGCCTGGGTGAGCCACTGCATCGATCGCGCCAAGGATCCGCACAGCATCGTGGTCAACGAATACACGCTATTCCTGGAGCATTGCTCCTTCGAGTCTGCGGACCTCTACTTCGGATCGAGCTCCGCGTCCGGTCTGGGTTGGGGCGCCGGCGCGGCGCTCGGCGCCAAGCTCGCACGCCGGCAAAGCGAGGTGATCGCCGTGCTCGGCGACGGCGCGTACATGTTCTGCAATCCCGCCGCCGCGCACCATGCATCGGCTTTGCACGGGCTGCCCGTTCTCTTCGTCGTTATGAATAATGCCATGTGGGGTGCCGTCCAGCGCAGCACGTTCGGCATGTATCCCGGCGGCTTGGCGTCGAAAAGCAACGCGCCGCCCTTCGTCGGGCTTGGGAAGCTTCCCGCATTCGAGACGATCTGCGAAGCGGCCGGCGGCTACGGCGAACGCGTAGAAGATCCGGCGGCGCTCCCGGAAGCGCTGCAACGCGCCCTATCGGTCGTGCGAAATGAAGGCCGCCAAGCGCTGCTCAACGTGATCTGCGGACCCGGCGAAACGGCGTGATCTCACATGACCGTTCCCGACTCCGCCCGGCGCCCAGTCTATGATCGGAAGATCATTGCCCCATAGGGCGCCCGGGCCGAGCCCAAGCGCGCCGACTCACTAATAGAGCCCGCCGGTGCCCGTGCGCACCGCGCGATCGGCCTCAGGGGAGACCGCGAGCGGGCGGCCGTCGGCATCGCTCACGCCGATCACCGAATAGTTGTCGGGCGGGGCGGTGCCGGGCTTGAACGCTTCGAGAATCACCCGCTGGTCGCCGGGGCCCGCGCGCATGCCGCTCTTGGGATCGATGCGGATGAGCTTGATGCCGGGCGGCACGCGGAACGGCACTGCCGGCTTGTCGGCGAGCGCAACTTTCATGAAATCGCGCACGATCGGGGCCGCCAGCACGCCGCCGGTCGCGCCGCGGCCGAGGTGGCGCGGCTTGTCGTAACCGAGATAAACGCCGACCACGAGGTCGGGCGAGAAGCCGATGAACCAGGCATCCTTCTCGTCATTGGTGGTGCCTGTCTTGCCGGCGATCGGCTTGCCGACTTCCTTGACCACCGTTGCGGTGCCGCGCTGCACGACGCCTTCCATGATCGAGGTGATCTGGTAGGCGGTCATCGGATCGAGCACGCGCTCGCGTTTGTCGACTAACGTCGGCTCGTTCTGGCTCTCCCACTTGTCGGCCTCACAGCCGCGGCATTCGCGCGAGTCGTGCTTGTAGATCGTGTGGCCGTAGCGATCCTGGATGCGATCGATCAGGGTCGGCTGGATCTTCCTGCCGCCGTTGTCGAACATGGCATAGGCACCGACCATGCGAAGCAGCGTGGTCTCGCCGGCGCCGAGCGCAAACGAGAGGTAGGGCGGCAAGTTGTCGTAAACGCCGAAGCGCCGAGCATACTCGCCGATCAGCGGCATGCCGATGTCCTGGGCGAGGCGCACCGTCATCACGTTGCGCGACTGCTCGATGCCGAACCGCAGCGTCGATGGCCCGTAGTATTTGCGGGTGTAGTTTTCCGGCGCCCAGATGCCGCTGCCGGTATCAATCTCGATCGGCGCATCGAGCACGACGGTGGAAGGCGTGTAGCCATTATCGAGCGCGGTGGCGTAGACGATTGGTTTGAACGAGGAGCCCGGCTGGCGCAGCGCCTGGGTGGCGCGATTGAACTGGCTCTGGTCGTAGGAGAAACCGCCGGCCATCGCCAGTACCCGCCCGGTCTGCGGATCCATGGCGACGATGGCGCCGGAGACTTCGGGCACCTGGCGCAGGCGGAACTGGCCATCCTTGTCGGCGAGCGGCTCCACATAGACGACGTCGCCCGGCGAGAGCACCTGCGAGACCTTGCTCGGGGTCTTGCCCCGCATCGGGCCGCTGGTCGGCCTCGCCCACTTGACGCCTTCGAGCGCAATCGTGCCGGTCTCGCGCTGCTTCGAGAGCACGCCGCCCGGTTCGCGAGTGGGCTGCAAGCCGATGCGAGCCGACGCGTCGTCGGCCTCCAACACCACCGCCAACCGCCACGGCGCGACATCGGAGAGCGCCTTGACGTCCGCGAGTTTCACTCCCCACTCGCCCGCGAGATCGAGCTTGTGGATGGGGCCGCGGTAGCCCTGCTGCTCGTCAAAATGCACGAAGCCTTCGACCAGCACCTTGCGCGCCAGCACCTGCATCTTGGGGTCGAGCGTCGTGCGGACCGAGAGCCCGCCTTCGTAGAGTTTCTTTTCGGTGTAATTCTCGTAGATGTAGCGGCGAACCTCCTCGGCGAAATATTCGGCCGCGAAGATATGCGCGCCGGTCGGCCGCGGCGTGATTTTGAGCGGCTCTTTCCTCGCCTTCTCCGCGTCTTGTGCCGTGATGTATTGGTCCTCGGCCATGCGATCGATGACGTAATTGCGCCGCTCGAGGGCGCGCTCGCGTTGGCGGAACGGATGGTAATTGTTGGGCGCCTTGGGCAGCGCGGCGAGATAGGCCGCTTCCGCCACCGTCAATTCGTGCACCGATTTGTCGAAGTAGAGGAGCGAAGCGGCCGCCACGCCATAGGCTCCCATGCCGAGATAAATCTCATTGAGGTAGAGCTCGAGGATCTTCTCCTTGGAGAAGGCGCGCTCGATCTTCATCGCCAACAGCGCTTCTTTGATCTTGCGCGAGAACGACACCTCATTGGTGAGCAGGAAGTTCTTGGCGACCTGCTGCGTGATGGTGGAGGCGCCCTGCGGACGACGGCCGCTGCCGTATTGCTGCACGTAGAGCATCGTGGCGCGCGCGATGCCGGAGAAGTCGATGCCGCCGTGCTCGTAGAAATTCTTGTCCTCGGCAGCGACGAAGGCGTTGATGACGAGCTTGGGAACCGCCTGGATCGGGATATAAAGTCGCCGCTCGCGCGCGTATTCGGCGAGCAGCGAGCCGTCGGCGGCGTGCACCCGCGTCATGACCGCGGGCTCGTAGTCCTGCAGTTGGGAATAGTCCGGCAGCGATTGCGAGTAGTGCCAAAGCAGGCCGGCTGCCCCCGCGACCGCGACAATGAATATGATCGTTCCGGCGGCGAACAGCAGACCGAAGAAGCGCAGCAACAATCTCATGCCCGAAGGTCCCCTGCCCCGACCGCCGCGGTTGCGAGATCTGCCGATGAGCCCCGCCAGCCGGCCAAGCTCGCCTCGGGCGAGATTTTCCCCCGCCGCTCGCCCTCTCCTGCCGCGCTCGGTCAGCGAACTAAGTCGCTCTGTTTTATGTTGAAACTGAGGCTAAACGGCCACAGTCCAGTCAATTCTGGCCGCTTCCTTGCCCGCCTCCTGCCAGGCGCGGGCGGAAAAAGGTATCCACCGCCTGGACTATCGAATCGGCGGTGCGGTCCCGCCATTCGATCGAGATCAGCGACTTCAAGTCGGCTTTGTTCGAAACATAGCCGAGCTCCACCAGCACCGATGGCACGTCGGGCGCCTTGAGCACGGCAAAGCTCGCGGATTTCAAGGGATGCTGGTGCAGCCGCGCAGCGTTCCTGAGGGTCCCGATCATGGTTTGCGCGAACTGCACGGAAAACGTCTTGGTCTCGCGCCGGGCAAGATCGAAGAGAATCCCGGCGACGTCCTTCTCCTCGGCGGAAAGATCGAGACCCGCGATCACATCGGCTTTGTTCTCGGCTTCGGCCAGACGCGCCGCGCGCGCGTCCGAGGCGCGTTCCGAGAGCGTATAAACGGTCGCGCCTTGCGCGTCGCCCTCCCTGCGCCGCAACGCATCGGCGTGGATCGAAATGAACAATGCGGCCTGACGCGCACGCGCGAATTGGACGCGATCGCCGAGCGCCACGAAGGTGTCGTCGCTGCGGGTCATGAGCACGCGGTACTTGCCGATCTTGTCAAGCTTGTCGCGCAGGAGCCGCGAGAACTCCAGCACGATGGTCTTTTCCATCTCTCCGCTCGCCGCCCTCGTGCCGTTGTCGATGCCGCCGTGGCCGGGATCGATGACGATCAGCGGCCGGGAATCGCCGCTGCCTTTGGTCTCCACCGGCGCTTCCGGCTTACTGCGCTGCGGCGCCCCTCCTTCGAGTGCGAGGCTGCGCATGAAGCTCTCACGGTCGGTCGCGGTGAGGTGGAGCACGAGACGGGCCGGCTGGTCATGGATGGGATCGAGCACGAAGGCCATGTCGACCTGTGCTGGACGGGCGAGATCGATGACCATGCGCGAGCCGCCCTGCATCACCAGGCCGAAACGGAACGCTTTGATCAGGCCACGCCCCGTCTCCCCGACCTTGGGCGGGAACTGGAACGTGACTTGCGGCATGTCCATTACAACCCGGTAGGGATTGGCGAGGGTGAAGCTGCGGACGTCGATCTTGCGGCTCAAATCGACGATCAGCCGGGTCTGGGCATCGTCGCCGCCGAGCCGCACGTCGCTCGCGATCGGGAAATTCTCGGCCGCCCCGGTCGGCGGGACGGCTTCGCCGGTGCGCTCGGCCGCGGACGCGACGCCCAGGACCGTTACGCCGAGGAGAAAAGCCGATATCGCCGCACGCACAAACATGGCTTGCCGGCCCCTGCGCGACCGTCTTACTCCATTACGGGGGTGCAGTTAACCCAAACCTAACCTCGCCACCGTGACCGCGGCGAGGCCGCTCGGCTCCCTTGCCATTGCCTGCCGCGGGCCCTAATAAAGGGGTGCTGACGAGTTATGGTTCCGGTCGTGCCACGTTCGGACATCCGGCAGACCGCAAAGACCGCTCCCTGACACGCAACGGGAGGGGATTTCGCGGGACGATTTGGTCGCGTCGCATGTGCGGCGCTGACGGATCAGCGAAGCCGATGTTCTTGTGGACACCGCCGGTGCTGCGGGCGGCCTACGCCGTACACGATCCGAAGCGGCTTATGCTCCCGAGCCCGCGAGCCTGAGTCGAATATCGTCAGCCAAGACCCGCGGCTGCGCTCGCCAGCGCTGCCGCTCCGCATGGACCAAAGGTCATGCTACGACCGCGCGTCGAGACTTCAACCGATCTTTGCCAAGCCACCATGGCGTCCGCGAACGGCGCCATGATTGGTTCGGCGATGTGCGCAGGCGCGCTTGCTTGCCACGCCTCGATCTCGCGCGCGCACAGAACTCATCCTTTCAACCACAGTCAGGCCGGTCTTCGGTCGCGCCGTCTTGCGCCGTCCATGTGGCGGCGAGCGCCGCGCCAGCCGGCGATCAAGAGATTGGTCAATGTCCAACAAAATGCTCGTCGATTCGGCCCACCCGGAGGAGACCCGGGTGGTTGTTCTGCGCGGCCATCGTGTCGAGGAATTCGACTTCGAATCCGCAAACCGTAAGCAACTTCGCGGCAACATCTATCTGGCCAAGGTGACGCGCGTCGAGCCGTCGCTGCAGGCCGCTTTCATCGACTATGGCGGCAATCGCCACGGGTTTCTCGCCTTCAGCGAAATTCATCCCGATTATTATCAAATCCCGGTCGCCGACCGGCAGGCGCTGATCGCCGAGGACGAACGCGCCCAGCGCGCGGCCGAGGCCGAGGCCGACCGGCGCGCCGGCCGGCGCGCCGCGCAGGCCGAGCGCGCGAGCACGCGCGCGAGCGAGGAGGTCAAGAGCGCGCCGGTCGAGGTGGAAGAGGAGACAACAGCGCTGGCGACCGAGCCGCCGGCTGCCGTCACCGACGGGACGGAAGACCTCACCGCGGAGACGCCCTCCCCGGCCGCGGTCGCGGCGGAGCCCATGCCGTTCCCGGCTTCCGAGGAAGCTCCCGCCGACGCTGCCGAACCCCCGATCGAGCTGGCGCAGCTTGAGGCAACGACCGCATCAGAACCGGTGCCGACCGGCGGCGAGTCGCAGGCGGCGGAGTGCCTCGCCGCCGAAACCGCCGAACTCGGCGCCGCAGCGCTTGCCGGCGAGACCGATGTGGCCGGCGCGAGCAGCGCGGGCAGCACCGGCGCCAACATCACCGAGGTCAACAGCCACGGCGCCGAAGGCGAGGACGAGGTGGTGGAATCTGTGGGCGGCGCCGATGCCCTGGAAGAGGTGCCCGAGCGCATGCTGCGGGTGCGCCGACAATACAAGATTCAAGAAGTCATCAAGCGGCGACAAGTCATGCTGGTGCAAGTGGTCAAGGAGGAGCGCGGCACCAAGGGCGCGGCGCTCACGACCTACCTCTCGCTTGCCGGCCGCTATTCGGTGCTGATGCCGAACACCGCGCGCGGCGGCGGCATCAGCCGCAAGATCACGAGCGCTGAAGATCGTCGCCGGTTGAAGGAAATTGCGCAAGAGCTGGAGGTGCCGGAGGGCATGGGTGTGATCCTGCGCACCGCCGGCGCGAGCCGCACCAAGACCGAGGTCAAACGCGATTTCGAATACCTGCTGCGGATGTGGGAGACAGTGCGCGACCTTACGCTCAAATCGACCGCGCCGACGCTCGTCTACGAGGAAGGCTCCCTAGTCAAGCGCTCGATCCGCGATCTCTATAACAAGGAGATCGACGAGATCCTGGTCGCGGGAGACGACGCCTACAAGGAAGCGAAAGAGTTCATGCGCATGCTCATGCCGAGCCATGCCAAGAACGTGAAACCCTATCGCGAGGCGCTACCGATCTTCACCCGCTATGGCATCGAGAGCCAACTCGACGCCATGTTCACGCCGGTGATGCAGTTGCGTTCGGGCGGCTATATCGTGCTCAACCAGGCCGAGGCGCTGGTCGCCATCGACGTCAATTCCGGCCGCGCCACCCGCGAGCACCACATCGAGGACACCGCGCTCAAGACCAACCTCGAAGCCGCCGAGGAGATCGCCCGGCAATTGCGGTTGCGCGATCTCGCCGGGCTGATCGTCATCGACTTCATCGACATGGACGAGAAGCGCAACAACCGCGCGGTCGAGCGGCGGCTGAAGGAATGCCTGCGGCACGACCGCGCGCGCATCCAGGTCGGACACATCTCGCATTTCGGGCTGCTCGAAATGTCGCGTCAGCGCATCCGCTCGAGCGTGCTCGAGAGCTCGACCGACAAATGCCCGCATTGCGGCGGCACCGGCCACGTACGCTCGGTATCCTCGGTGGCGCTCCAACTGCTGCGTGCACTCGAGGAGATGCTGCTCAAGGGAGCAACGCATAATCTCAGCGTTCGCACACGCTCCGACATCGCGCTTTATCTGCTCAATCAAAAGCGCGCGCATCTGCGCAGCCTGGAGGAACGATTCCGAATCACGATCATGGTCAATGCCGATGCCACGGTCGGCGGGCAATTGTCCTTCGTCATCGAGAAAGGCGAGCAGGTGCACAGCGTCGAGCAGGCAAGAGCGCTGGCGCTGCAGGCGCCGCCGACGGCCGTGCCGACGCAAGAGGAGCAAGAAGAGGAAGAGGAATACGTAGACGAGGAGGAGCCCGCGTCCGAAGAGGCTGCCGTCGGCGCAGCGCAGGAGGACGCGCGCGCAGCCGATGAGCAGGGACCTTCCCGCAGGCGCAGGCGACGCCGGCGCGGCCGCCGCGGCGAGGGCTTCCAGCAGGAGCACGACGGCGCGCCGCAGGAGGAGGGCGCAGACCTCGCTCCCGCGACGGGCGAGCACGAGGTCGACCCGTCGGAGGGGCCACGCGAAGCTGCCGACGCAAACGGCTTCGAACGGCCGGCCGAAGCGCATGGCGAGGGCGAGCGGCGCCGGCGGCGGCGCGGACGCCGCGGCGGACGGCGCAACCGTCGAGGCCGCGACGGCGAGAGCTTCGCCACGGATGCGCCGATGGAGCCGGAACTTGCTCGCAGCGATTCGGAGGACGCGCCCAGCGACGAAGGCGCATGGCCGCCGGCGGTGGTCAGCGAGGAACCGCAACCGGGCGCCGTGCCGATCCCGCAGTCGCATGAGGATGTGAGCGCGGCCTCCGAGACCGAGCGGGAAGAGAGCGGATCAACGCCGGCCGCGGCAGCGGCTATTGCCGAACCGGCGGCCCCGGAAGCGCCGCGCCGGCGCTCGACCGTACGCGAGCCCGTCCCACAAGCGGCGCCCGAGGATGCAAGCTCTCCCCCGCAGTCCTTCGCACCGCCGGCGCCTTCGATCGAGCCGGTGGTGTCGACTTCGGAGGAGACCGAAACTGGCGATCGTCCGCGGCGTTCCGGCTGGTGGAGCAGGCGTGTCCTCGGCAAGAGCTAATCGCGTGTTCGGCTCGCTTCGCGCGTGCGCATCCGCGCCGCGCACTTGGGCACGAGCGCGGCGCGCGCTCGCCTGACGGAACCGGGAGATGAAATCCGCCTGGGTCGACAGCGAAGCGCAGGCGGCGATCGACCGCTATACCCGCGCTGGGGTCGGCCGCGATCTCGCGCTGCGCGTCTATACGACGCGCCTGCTCGGCCGCGATCCCAAGCTCGTGCTGCACGGCGGCGGCAACACCTCTCTCAAGACGAGCATGGCTGACCTTTTCGGCGACGAGGCCGCGGTGCTGTGCGTCAAAGGCTCGGGTTCCGACATGGCCAATGTCGAGCCTGCCGATCTTCCCGCCGTGCGGCTCGACCGTTTGCGCAAACTGAGGGCGCGAGCGGCGATCGACGACGAAGATATCGTGCGCATTCAGCGCGCGAGCCTCATCGCGCCCGCGGCGCCCAATCCTTCAGTCGAAATTCTGCTGCACGCGTTTCTGCCGCACACATTCGTCGACCACACCCACGCCAACGCCGTCCTGAGCATCGTCGACCAGCCGGACGGCGAGTTGATCTGCAGCGAACTCTACGACGGGCGCGCGCGCGTGGTGCCTTACGTGAGGCCCGGATTTCTCCTCGCCAAGGCGGCAGCCGATATTTACGACGCCAAACCCTCGATCGAGGGTCTGGTTCTGCACAAGCACGGCATCGTCACCTTCGGCGGCAGCGCGCGCGAGGCCTATGAGCGCATGATCGCGCTGGTCACATTGGCCGAGGAGCGATTGCAGAAGAACCGCAAGGCGGTGTTCGTGACGGCGCACTTGCCCCAGGCGATCGCCCCGGTTGCGGCCGTGGCGCCAATTCTGCGCGGCGCCTGCAGCCGCAAGGTCGAAGCGATCGAAGGCGCGTGGCGCCGCATGGTTCTCGATTTCCGCGCCACGCCCGCCATTCTCAATTTCGTCAACGGCGGCGAGCTCGCGCGCTATGGCCAGGCGGGTGTGGTCACTCCCGACCACACGATCCGCACCAAAAATTGGCCGCTCGTGACATCCGCGCCGGAACGCGACCGGCTGGACGATTTCAAACGCGCGGCGAGCGCCGCGGTGGCGGCTTTCGTCGAGCGTTACCAGGATTATTTCGCGCACCAGAATGCCCGCGTCGGAGGAATCAAGCGGCCGCTCGATCCGCTGCCGCGTGTCGCGCTCGTTCCCGGGCTTGGCCTGTTCGGCCTGGGACGATCAAAGAAGGAAGCCGGCATCGCCGCCGATCTCGCGCAATGCGCGGTCGAGATCATCAGTGATGCCGAGTCGATCGGCCGCTTCCAATCGATTTCGGAAGACGAGATGTTCGACATGGAATACTGGCCGCTTGAACAGGCTAAGCTCGGCGCGGAGGCGGAGAAGCCGCTTACCGGCCAGATCGCTGTCATCACCGGCGCCGGCGGCGCCATTGGCGCGGCGACCGCCAAGGCGTTCGCAGCGGCGGGCGCCGAGGTCGCGCTACTCGACATCGACCGGCGCGCCGCGGAGGACAAGGCCGAGGCGATCGGCGCAACTGCGCTCGCGCTCGCGTGCGACGTGACCGACGCCGGCGCGGTGCGCGAGGCGTTCGCTCAGGTGGTCGAGGCGTTCGGGGGGGTCGATATCGTGGTGTCGAACGCAGGCGCCGCGTGGCAGGGGCGAATCGGCGAGGTCGACGAAGAGCTGCTGCGTAAGAGCTTCGAGCTGAACTTTTACGGCCACCAGCGGGTGGCGCAGGCGGCGGTGAAGATCATGCTGGCGCAGGGGACCGGCGGGTGTCTGTTGTTCAACGTGTCGAAGCAGGCGGTCAACCCGGGCCCGAACTTCGGTCCGTATGGGCTGCCCAAGGCGGCGACCCTGTTCTTGGTTCGCCAATACGCGGTCGATTACGGCGCCGCCGGCATCCGCGCCAACGCCGTTAATGCCGATCGCGTGCGTTCGGGCTTGCTCACCGAGACGTTCATCGCCGAACGGGCCAAAGCGCGCGGGGTGAGCGAGAAGGATTACCTTAGCGGTAACCTGCTCGGCCGCGAGGTCACCGCCGAGGATGTGGCGCAGGCGTTTCTGCACCAGGCGCTGGAATTGAAGACGACCGGCGACGTGACAACGGTCGACGGCGGCAACATCGCGGCCGCTTTGCGCTAACTATTCCAGCTCGGCGCGCAGCGCGCTTGCGCTCGTCCAAGCAAAAATTGCGTACATGATCGCGAGCGGAAGCAACAGACCCCAGACCCCGATGGCCACGTAGGCCAACATGCCGATCACCGTCCCGGCCAGAAAGCCGAGCATGATCGGAAGCACTCCGCGAAAGCGAGCGCGCGCCTTCTCGTAAGCCGCCACAAGCGTGGCGTCGGCGGGCGCCCGCCGTCTGGCTTGCCAGGCGAGCACCAGTTCGGCGGCATCGACCGCGAGATTCGTGGTGTTGGTGGTCATCACATTGGTCGAGGCGACGTCCTTCATCAGCAGCCGCACCGCTGCGCTCTGCGTGCCCATGGCAAAGAGGCCGAGCAGGCTCGCCATCGCCACGCTGAGGGCGCCCGGCTCCGACAATGGCGCGCCGATCAACATGGTCAGCAGAAAGCCGGTGAGCACTGCACATTCCAGTCCCAAGATCCACGGCAGCGCGGGGCGCCCACGCCGCTCGAGGACGACGGCAAAGACCGTGGTCGCCACGCCCGCCAACAGGAATACCGGAACCGCCAGTGTCTTGATGAGCGCGCCTTGCTCGTCCTTCACAAATGCCACTGCCATCAGCACGAAGCTGCCGGTGACCTGCGCCACGAACAAGCCGAACAGCGCCAGCACGGTGAAGCTGTCGATGAAGCCGGCAGTGAAGCTCAGAAGCAGCGGCACGATCGCAGGAACGCGCCGTCGCAATGGCAGGAAGAGCTCGCTCATGATTCGCTCGCGCGCATCACGCCTTGAGCCAGTTTGCCAGCCGCTCCACCGCCTCGTGCATCTCCGCCGCCGCACCCGCGTAGCAGAAACGGATGAAATGTCTGCCCTTGAGCGGATCGAAATCGATGCCGGGCGTCGCCGCCACGTGCGTCTGCGCCAGCATGCGTCGGGCGAATTCGAAGCTGTCGTCGCTGAAGCGCGAGACGTCGGTGTAGAGATAAAAGGCGCCGTCGACCGGGAGCGTTTTGTCGAGGCCGGCTTTCGGCAGACCCTCGAGCAGGATGCGGCGATTCTCCTCGTAACCGTGCTTCACCGCCTCCATCTCGGCGCGGCCGTCGAAGGCTGCCTCGGCGGCAATCTGCGACAGTGTTGGCACCGACACCGCGAGATTGCCCTGCAGGCGGTCGAGCGGCCGCACGAGCGGTTCCGGCGCCACCATCCAGCCGATACGCCACCCGGTCATACAGAAATATTTGGAGAAGGAGTTGATGATGACGCAGTTGTCCGAGAGCCGCGCCGCGGTTTCCGCCGGAAAGGCGTAGTCGAGGCCGTGGTAGACTTCGTCGGAGATGAACCTGATGCCCTCGCTCTCGGCGGCGGCGACGAGCGCGGCCAGCGCCTGCGCCAGCATCATGGTGCCGGTGGGATTGGCGGGGCTGGCGACGAGCACGCCTTTGAGCGGCGTCTTGCGATGCGCAGCGATCAGCATTTGCGGCGTGATCGCCCAGCGCGTCGCTTGCGTGGTCTCGATCCCCACTGGCTCGCAGCCGAGCGCGCTGAGGATATGGCGGTAGGGCGGATAGCCCGGCAGCGCCACTGCGACGCGATCGCCGGGCTCGAACAGCGCGAGAAACGCGAGAATGAATGCGGCCGACGATCCAGTCGTGACCACCACGCGTGCTGGATCGACGGCGACGCCGTAGCTTTCCTCATAGTGCCGCGCGATGCGCGCGCGCAGCGTCGCAATGCCGAGCGCCTCGGTATAGCGCAGGCGCCCCGAGGCAAGCGCCGCGCGCGCGGCTGCGATTGCGCTCGCGGGCGGTGCTGCCGCCGGCTGGCCGACCTCCATGTGGATGACGCGCCCGCCCGCCGCCTCGATACGCGCCGCGGCCGCCATGACGTCCATGACTATGAACGGCGGAACATCGCTGCGCGCCGAGGGCGTGATCAAGCGTCGTGCCGCGTCCAACATCGGCTCTTTGCTCTCGATGACTCGCGCCGCCCGCCCCGCTGTCGCCGCATTTTTCCGCATGATTTGCGGCGTTAAGGTCCCGCAATCAGACCCGGATCGTAACCGCGTTGACCGCCCTGCGGCGCACCACTAGGTTGCGCGGGAAACGGTGCGAAACCCAGCAGACATGACTGCAACCGAGAGACCTATCAGGCCGCGGCGAACGACGCCAGCGGCGCGTCTCGTCGCCCTCGTGACTGCCACCGCGCTCGTCGGCGCCGGCGCTCCCGCCCACGCGCAGCAGAAGGGACCGCCCGTCGTCCGCGACGCGGAAATCGAGCAGTTGCTCAGAGAATACACGCAACCGGTCCTGCGGGCGGCGGGGCTTACCCAACAGAACGTGCAGGTCGTCATCATTAACGATCGTTCGTTCAATGCCTTCGTCGCCGACGGCCGCCGTATCTTCGTCAACGGCGGCGCATTGATGGAGGCCGAGACGCCGAATCAGATCATCGGCGTGCTCGCGCACGAGACCGGCCACATCGCGGGCGGACACCTGTCGCGCATGCGCGACGCGATCGCCTCCGCGACGACGCAATCGATCATCGCCATGCTTCTCGGCGCGGGCGCGCTGGTTGCCGCCAGTCGCAGCGGCGGCGCAGACCTCGGGCAAGCCGGCATGGCTGCCCTCGCCGGGCCATCGATGGCGATCCAAAATACAATGTTCGGTTACATGCGCGCCCAGGAGGAGCAGGCCGACCGCGCCGGCGTTAAGTTCCTCACCGCAACCGGGCAATCCCCCAAAGGCATGTACGAGACCTTCAAGCGGCTGGCCGATCAGTCTCTTTACCAAGTGCGCTACATGAATCCCTATCTGCAGACCCACCCGCTCCCGAGCGAGCGCGTGGCGGCGCTGGAGGGACTGGCCAAGGCGAGCCCCTACTGGGACCACAAGGACCCGCCGGCGCTGCAGGCGCGTCACGATCTCATGCGCGCCAAGCTCTACGGCTTCATCGAGCGTGCAGACGGGGTGGCGCGCCGCTACCCGCCGAGCGACACCTCGCTCGCCGCGCGCTACGCGCGCGCCATCGCGGCGTATCGGTTCTACGACCCGCGCGGCGCGCAGGCGCAGATCGACGGGCTGATCCAGGCGCAACCGCAAAATCCGTACTTTTACGAACTCAAAGGACAGGCGCTGCTGGAAGCGGGCAGGCCGGCGGAAGCGATCGGCCCGCTGCGGCACGCGGCACAGCTCGCGCCCAACCCGGCGCTGATCCAGATCATGCTGGGGCAGGCGCTGGTCGCCACGCGTGACCGCACGCACGTCGAGGAGGCGATATCGATCTTGCAGGGGGCAGTTCTGCGCGAGCCGGACTCGCCCGACGCCTACGGCCATCTGGCGATGGCCTACGGCCTGAAGAACGATCTTCCCCATGCGGATCTTGCGTCCGCGCAGGCGGCTTTCATCCGCGGCGACCTCAAGACCGCGCGCGAACTTGCCACCCGGGCCAAAGCCCGCTTTCCAGTCGGATCGCCAGGCTGGGTCAAGGCCGACGACCTCGCCAGCCTCAAGCCGCCGCCAAAAAGCGCCATGCGGCGTTGATGACAGAAGGACGAACAACGATGAAACGTGATCTACGCCCCTTGGCTGCCGCGCTGCTTGCGCTCGCCGTGGCCTTTCCTGCCGCGGGGCTCGCGCAATCCCAATCCTTCAACGGCGATCAGCGCCGCGAGATCGAGCGCATCGTCAAGGAGTATCTGCTGAGCAACCCCGAGCTGCTGCAGGACGTGATGAGCGAACTCGAGAAGCGGCAGGCCACGGCGGAAGCGGAAAAGCATCGCGCCAGCGTCACCGAGCATAGCGCTGCGCTTTTCAGCTCGCCGCGGCAAGTGACCCTGGGCAATCCGCAGGGCGACGTCACAGTGGTTGAGTTCTTCGACTACAATTGCAGCTACTGCAAGCGCGCGATGAGCGACATGCTCGATCTCATCAAGAGCGACGGGCACCTCAAATTCGTGCTCAAGGAATTCCCGGTGCTCGGCGAGGGTTCGGTTCAGGCGGCGCAGGTTGCGGCGGCGGTGCGCATGCAAGACCCGGGCGGCAAGAAATATCTCGACTTCCATCAGAAGCTGCTCGGCGGGCGCGGCCAGGCGGACCGCACTCGCGCCCTCGCAGCGGCGAAGGATGCAGGACTCGACGTCGCACGGATCGAGAAGGACATGGCGAGCGACGAGGTCAAAGCCACCATCGAAGAGAGCTTCAAGCTCGCCGACGCGCTCGGCCTTAACGGCACCCCGAGCTACGTCGTGGGCAACGACGTCGTGGTCGGCGCGGTCGGTCTGAATTCGCTTAAGGAAAAGGTTAACGCCGCACGTTGCGGCAAGCCGACCTGCTAGGGATTGGGCCGCTCCCCGCGATCGAACCAACGCCAAGCGGCTGCGGCCCCCACCTCATGTGAATTCGCGTTCCGCGCCGACGCGAGGACAGCGATCGAGTGAGCCGTCCGATGCGGCTTACGCGCGCGTCTCGGCTTCCCCTTTATACGCGAGGTCCCTATAAAGCGGATGCTGCGTGGGTCACGGCGCCGGATCGTCCATGGCGAAAACCGTTTACGTCCTCAACGGCCCCAATCTTAATCTGCTCGGCAAGCGGGAGCCAAAGATCTATGGCCGCGCGACGCTGCGGGACGTGGAGAAGCTTTGTCGTCAAGCCGCCGCGCGCCACAAGCTCGAGGTCGAATTTCGCCAGTCGAACCACGAGGGCGAGATCGTGGACTCAATTCACGAGGCTGCCGCCAAGAAAGCCGGGGGCATCGTCATCAACCCGGGCGCCTATACGCACACCTCGGTCGCGATCCGCGACGCGGTCGCGGCCACGGACTTGCCGGTGGTGGAAGTGCACATCAGCAATATCTTCGCGCGCGAGCACTTTCGCCATCATTCCCATGTCGCCGCGGTGGCAAAGGCGAGCCTATGCGGCTTCGGCGTCGCCGGCTACGCGCTCGCCATCGACGGGTTGGCCGCGCTGATCGGCGCGCGCCGCAAGAGCTAGTCGCATGAGCGGCGAGCGCAAGAGCAAGGACAAGGAGAAGCTCGCGATCGACCCCGACATCGTGCGCGAGCTTGCGCGTCTGCTCGACGAGACCGGGCTGAGCGAGATCGAGTTCGAGCGCGACGGTCAGCGCGTGCGCGTGGCGCGGCAGGCGCAGCCGTCGGCACCGGCGCCCGCGCGCCTCGCCGCGGTCGTGGACGCGCCGCTCACCGAGCCCCCATCGGTCGATCCCGCCAAGCACCCGGGCGTGGTGACTTCGCCCATGGTCGGCACCGCCTATGTCGGGCCCGAGCCGGGCGCGCGTCCCTTCGTCGAAGTAGGCAGCCAGGTCAAGGCTGGTGACACGCTGCTCATCGTCGAAGCCATGAAAACCATGAACCAGATCCCCTCGCCGCGCGCCGGCACGGTGCTGCAAGTTCTCATCGAGGATGGCCAACCCGTCGAGTTCGGCGAACCGTTGATGATCATCGAATGAGCGCCGACGCGCCGCTTGCGACCGCGCTGCGCCAGATCTGCCGCTGCAAGATGCCGCAATGTTCGACAAGATCCTGATCGCAAACCGCGGTGAAATCGCCTTGCGCGTGCTGCGCGCCTGCAAGGAGCTCGGCATACCCTCTGTCGCCGTGCACTCGACCGCCGACGAGGACGCCATGCATGTGCGGCTTGCCGACGAGAGCGTGTGCATCGGCCCGCCCGCCGCGCGCGACAGCTATCTCAATATCCCCGCGCTACTGTCCGCCTGCGAGATCACCGGCGCCGATGCGGTGCATCCGGGCTATGGTTTTCTCTCGGAGAACGCCCGTTTCGCGGAAATTCTGGCCGAGCACGACATCCATTTCATCGGCCCAAAGCCCGCGCATATTCGGCTGATGGGCGACAAGATCGAAGCGCGACGTACGGCCGCGCGGTTGGGCATGCCGGTGGTGCCTGGATCGAACGGCGGCTTGTCGTCCGACGAGGAGGCGGTGTCGCTCGCGCAGGCAATCGGCTTTCCCGTTCTCCTCAAGGCGGCTGCCGGCGGCGGCGGACGCGGCATGAAGGTGGCGCACCAGCCGCAAGACCTCGTTGCCGCGCTTGCCACCGCGCGCGCGGAGGCCAAGGCGGCGTTCGGCGACGACACGCTCTATCTCGAAAAATACCTGCGGCAGCCGCGCCACGTGGAAATCCAGGTTCTGGGCGACGGCCGCGGTCGCGCCATCCACCTGGGCGAGCGCGACTGCTCGCTGCAGCGCCGCTACCAGAAAGTCTGGGAGGAAGGCCGCTGCCCCGCGCTCAACGACGCCGAGCGCAGCGCCATCGGCGAAACGGTCGCCGACGCGATGCGCAAGCTCGAATATCTCGGCGTCGGCACGGTCGAGTTTCTTTACGAGGACGGCAAGTTCTATTTCATTGAGATGAACACGCGCATCCAGGTCGAACATCCCGTGACCGAGATGATCACCGACATCGACCTCGTGCTTGAACAAATCCGCGTCGCCGCCGGCAGCGAGCTCGAATTGTCGCAGCGCGACGTGAAATTCCACGGCCACGCCATCGAATGCCGCATCAACGCGGAAAACCCGGTGTCGTTCCGGCCTTCGCCGGGAAAGATCGTGCATTACCATTCGCCGGGCGGGCTCGGCGTGCGCGTCGATTCCGCCGTCTATCACGGCTACACGATCCCGCCCTATTACGATTCACTGGTCGGCAAGCTGATCGTCCACGGCAAGAGCCGCGGTGAGTGCCTGATGCGGCTCAAGCGCGCGCTCGACGAATTCGTCATCGACGGCATCGAGACGACGCTGCCGCTGTTCCGCGCGCTGGTGCGCGAGAAGGACGTGATCGACGGCGATTACCACATCCACTGGCTGGAAGAGTTCCTCTCGCGCGGCGGGATGGAAGACTGATCAGCCGGCGTTCATGGAAACGGCAATTCGCGCCGCCGCCCGCGCAGCCAGATGCTGCTCAAGCCCAAAACGCTTTGACCCGATCGGCCTCGCGTACCGCGCGATCGCGGCCTGCTTTCAGCGCCGGTTCGATCTCGGCAGGAGACAGCAGATCCACCTTGCCGGGGTCGGCGGCGATCAGGAGTGTCTTGGTCCCCGCGGCTTCGACGTATCTCAGTTCTTGCTCGATGTCGTTTGGAATGTTGGAAAACCGGGGACCTTTGTCGGTGAGCGCGACCACCAAGGCACGCTTGGCGCCGGCGATGAGATCGACGTGGGTGCTGGTGGAACACATGGCGCCGTCCATGCACAGCCTATCGCCGATCCAAGTCGGCCCGAAGACGCCCGGCAACGACACGCTCGCGCAGACCGCATGCGAGATCGGAATGTTGCTCGATTGCGAGAGAACCAGGCGCTCGCCGGTGTAGCAATCCGTCGTTGTCGCGTGGAACCGCGGATTCGGCCAGGAGCGTCCAAGACTGAGGACATCGATCATAAGTTGGAGATTGCGAACCGGCGGATTGCGTGCAGCCATGGCGCCGCGGCCGATTGATTGGATCGTGGCGACGCGGCCATCGCGAGCGGCTTCGGCGAGCTCACGCGCGCGCACCTGACTGGGGTTGGAGGCGCTCGTCGGTATCAAATCCGCCAGTAGTTTTGGAAACTGTCCAGAAAGATCGATATCGTCGCGCAACAGCCCGAGCCGACCGGCCGCGGCCGCGCTCCCGACGATCGCTCCGGCCGAGGTGCCGACAATGAGATCGGCCAAGTCGTAGGATACGCCCATACCGCTGAGCCCGTGAGCGAACCCGAGCAGCCAGGCAATGAAGTATTCGCCGCCTCCGCCGAGCACGAGGGCACGATCCTTGCCTATCCCGAGCGACGGAGAAGCGGGAATTGCTACGGCTGGATCAACATTGATGCCGACGTCAGGCTGCGTGCGGCGTGACCCGGTTTCGCCTGATGCGCCATGGAGCGGGAAGAACGTGGCAGCAGTCGCGAGCAGCATCCCCCGCCGGTGAAGGACGAATCCACTATTCGCGTGTTTGTCAGACCTCTTCACGGTATTTCCGCTGCAGGCAATGAGCCGGCACCCTCGGCAAACTTTCTAAGCGAGTTAAGCCTTTCCCTTGAGTGACGCATCGGCGCGGAGGGATTTGAGCTCGCGGATTTGGCGGGGCGCCCTCTCCCGGTCGTTTCCTGGCGTTTCTAACTTAATGCAGTTGGGAAACCAAGGTGCGCGGCAGCGAGGTCGATCTCCTGCGGCTGGCGCGCGTCGGGACGATAGCGCACGCAATAGTTGGAAGAGCATGTCCATGGCGGAAGAAAGCACATGCGCGGCCATGGGCTTGCTCGCGCACACCTCTCGCATGCCGCGTTGGCATGCCTTATCTTTCAGGCATGGTCCGTCCTGCCTGACGAAACGCGCATGGCCAACCGCGAAACCGGATTCATCGAAATCACGCCGGAGGTGCTGCTCAAGGCCTATGCCTGCGGCATCTTTCCCATGGCGGAGAGCGCGGACGACCCGGCGCTCTATTGGATCGAGCCGGAGCTGCGCGGTGTCATTCCGCTCGAGCGCTTCCACATGCCGGCACGGCTTGCCCGCACCGTGCGCTCCGACCGTTTCACCGTCACGGTCGACCGCGATTTCGACGCGGTGCTCGAGGGCTGCGCGGAGCCGCGCGCCGGCCGCCCGCGCACTTGGATCAACGAACGCATCCGCGTGCTCTATCGCAAGCTCTACGAACGGCGTCATTGCCACAGTCTTGAGGTCTACGAGGGCGAAAACCTCGTCGGCGGGCTCTACGGCGTTACGCTCGGCCGCGCGTTCTTCGGCGAAAGCATGTTCCATCGCGCGCGCGATGCCTCCAAGGTTGCGCTGGTGCACCTCGTGGCGCGCCTCAAGGCCGGCGGATTTAGGCTCCTCGACACGCAGTTCGTGACCGATCACCTGCGGACCTTCGGCGCGATCGAGGTGCCGCGGCGCCAGTATCACAAGCTGCTGGAAGCCGCGCTCGCGGGCGAAGGCGACTTCGCCGCGCTCGGCACGTTGCATCCGCTCAGCGGCGCGCAGGTGCTCGCCCAATTGGGAGCGGAGCGGTCCACCCGCGGCTGAGTCCAGGCTTTGCGTCCGTTCCCCGTGACTGACGGGGTGCGCGTATTCGCTCAGCGCGCGGCGTCAGGACACCCCAGCCTCCTGGTGAAGTTCGCTCCCCCGCATCAAGCGGCGGGCGATGTCGGCAGTCTGCAGCGCGGCGCGTTCGGTCGGCGAATGGGCCGCGAGATAGCGGGTCACCGCGATCAGGATGTGCCGCCCCTCCTCGGTTTCGCCCCACGCCGCGAACTGCCGGACTCCCGCCTCGAACATCTGATAGGCGTGGAAACCTGCATCTTCGCGCAGCACCGCACGCGCCAGCGTGACGATCAGCGCCTGCGGCGAATGGCCCAGCGTGAGATGGCGTGCCGCCAGCCTTGCCGCGAGATCGACCTGTCGCTGCCGATCGAAGGCATCGAGCAAGGCGGCGCGGATCGTCGGCGCGTCGGCCGGCAGGTCGTCGAGCGACCCGCCACCCTCGCCCGGCATGTGCGCCGGCGGCACGTTGAGATAGCGAGCAAGATAGAGCGCCATGGCTCCGTGCAGTACGCCGCGCACGGCCATCCCGTCGGTGTTGGCGGTCCCGATGCGCTCGATCATCCGATGAACCGCGTTGGCGTAGGTGAAGACGTGGTGCGCCGTCTCCCAATCGGCGTGCTCGTTGGCATTGCCGAAGCGCGCCACCCGCAGCGCCGCCGCGTAAGCAAGCGCGCGACCGAGGTCAGCAGGGGCGGCGCCGGCGCGGATTGCCGCCTTGAGCGCCTCGAGGATTCTGACCGGATCGTCGCCGAGCAGGTCCCGGGCGAGCGCTGCGTGGTCCGCCCAGTCATGCATCTCGCGGCCCGCCGCGAACAGGTCCGGCAGTTCGCCGGATGCTTGCTCACACAGCGCAACAAGATCGACAGGCTGGCGCCAGGCGGTCGATTCCTCGGCGCCGCGCGCCGCCACCATCTGGCCGACGACGGTTGGCAACACGGACGCGGCGTCGTTCCAGCCGATGAGGTCGAGGCATTCGAATGCCTTATTGATGAAGTCGAGCGAGTGGCCGCTGTCGGCGAACGCTCGCTCGCTCGCCGCCGCGAGCATGACATCGGCGAGCACCGCCGGCGCGGTACCGGCCGCAATCGCCGTCAGCAGCGTGCGTTCGGCGGCCTCGCGATGGCGCACGTTCGTCCAGCGCCGCAGCCAGCGCTTGAGCGCGGCCGGATCCGGCCGGCTTCCAAGCGGCGCACGTTCGCGCCGCGGCGCCTCGCCGTCGCAGTCCGCGGCCACCCGCCGCGCGCCGTGGAAGAGCGCGAGATAGGCTTCATCCTCCGGCAGCGCCGGCAAGAGATTGGCGAGCGACGTGAGAATGGTGAGGCCCACGCCCCAGCCGTCGCGGTTCTGCGCGCCGAACACCGCCACCTGGCGCACGAGGTCGGACCGCGCGACCTCGGCCGCGAGCTGACCATACACCGCCTTGGCGATGACGAGGCCGAGGTCGTGTGCGAGGCCGTCCGCAAGCCGCTGACGCCAATGCGCGGCAGGATCGGCATGGCCGAAGGTGGTCTTCACCCAGACCTCGCCATCGCGCACCTCGATCGGGCAGATCGGTACGTCGTCCGCCCACAAGTCGAAGGTCGAGCCGCTTTCGAGATCGAAGCGGGCGTGATGCCAATGACAAGTCAAGATGCCGTCCTCGACGCTGCCGCGCTCGAGCGGGAAGCCCATGTGCGGGCAGCGGTTGTCGAGGGCGAAGATGCGCCCGCGGTCGTAGACGACAAGGATCGGGCGATGGCCACCGCGCACGACGAGCCGTCCCTTCGCTTTCAGCTCCTC
The DNA here is from genome assembly GCA_035693615.1 of Xanthobacteraceae bacterium. Taxonomy (GTDB): domain Bacteria; phylum Pseudomonadota; class Alphaproteobacteria; order Rhizobiales; family Xanthobacteraceae; genus VAZQ01. Next base: position 5,463 of record DASSGH010000007.1, on the reverse strand, counting down.
GAGGCTCCCGGCGAGCGCGAATTCTTTGTTCGGCGCGTCCATGAGCATGCCTCCTCAGGCCCCCCTTGCGGGGCGCTGCGGGTCCCTCGATCCACCTCAACATAGGCATGCTTTCGCGCAAACGCGAAAGGCCGCCGCCACGCGCCGGCCGTTGGCACCAGCATGCGCACCCAAAGATCGTTTGCCGCATGATAACTTCGAGCGACGGGCTCTTGCTTCTTGCGGGAAAGCGGCTGCCTGATTCATGGGATGACCATGGTTGCCGAGGATGAGATCGAGGCTTTGAACGCGTGGCTCGCCAAGGCCGGCCTGCGCGGCGAGGCGGAAGCCACGCTGGTGAACGGGTTCTGCGAGCGCGCAGTCGCCGCCGGCGTGCCAATCAGCCGCGCGCTGCTACTCGTCGATACGTTGCACCCGATCTACGAAGGTCGCCTGGTTCGCTGGGGGTATGACCCCTCGCAGCAGGCCGTACTGGATTATGGCCGCACCCACCTGCCGGAAGGCATCGCTGATCGGCATGTTCTCGCCGAGCAGAGCGAACAGGTCGCGCGCTGGCGCGCAAGTCCGTTCTTTCGCATGTTGCAGACCGGAGAGAGTTGGCTGCGCCGCCGTGTGACGACCGAGAGCGAAGCCGAGTTTCCCGTGCTGCAGGACTACCGGGCGGCCGGGATGACCGACTATCTCGCCATCATCAGCCGCTTCGCCCCCGAAGGGGTGATCGGCGAGATGGAGTGCATCTATTCCTCCTGGACGAGCGGGCACGCCGATGGCTTCGCCGATGCGCATATTGCCGCGCTCAAGCGCGTGGTGCCGACGCTTGCCCTGGCGATCAAAGCGGCCGCGCTTTCGCGCATGACGGCCACGTTGATGGAGACATATCTCGGCCGCGACGCCGCACGGCGCGTGCTCAGCGGCCGCATCATGCGCGGCGTGGCCGACCGCATCGATGCCGTCATCTGGTTCAGTGATTTGCACGGCTTCACCCGCATCACCGATACCGCGCCCGAACAGATCATTCCGCTGCTCAACGATTACGCCGACGTCATCGTCTCCGCGATCCACACGAAGGGGGGCGACGTGCTCAAGCTGATCGGCGACGGCATTCTCGCCATTTTCACCGGCGCCGATCGTGCGCACGCCTGCGAGTCCGCGCTCGCCGCGGCGATGGCCGCGCGCAGCAAGGTGGCGGCGCTCAACGAGCGGCGCGCGCGCGAGGGCCTGCCGGTCACTGAGATGTACCTCGGGCTGCATGCCGGCGAAGTCTTCTACGGTAATATCGGCAGCACCGAGCGGCTCGATTTCACCGTGCTGGGGCCGGCCGTCAACGAGGCGAGCCGGATCGCCGCAATGTGCCGTTCGGTCGAGCAGCCGCTGCTGGTGTCGGAGGTCTTTGCCAATGTCGGCTGCATCCGCAGCCGCCTCGTATCGGTCGGCCGCTACGCGTTACGCGGAGTTGCGCAGCCGCAAGAGCTTTTCACGCTGGATCGCGCGCAGGTGCCTTGAGCTCGGTTGAACGGACTCAGCGCCGCGGCGCGGCGGGCTGCGGAGCGGCTTGCGGCGCCGGCTGCTGGCTGGCTCGCCGCGGCGTCGCCGCGGCGGCGGGCTTGGCGGCCGGTGCAGCGGAAGCCGGCGACGTGTCCGACGGCGGCGCAGCCGCAACCACCGGATTTTTGCAGTCCATCAGCCACACGTCGTAGATCGGATGCTCAACCGCGTGCAGCCCGGGGCTCGACGCGAACATCCACCCGGTGAAGATGCGCTTGATCTCGCCCTGCAGCGTCACCTCGTCGACCTCGAGAAACGCATCGGTGTTCGATGTCTCGGTCGCCGGGCGCGTGTAGCAGGCGCGCGGCGTGACCTGCAGCGCGCCGAACTGCACCGTCTCGCCGATGGCGGCGTCGAAGCTGATGATGCGGCCGGTGATCTTGTCGAGGCCGGAGAACAGCGCGCTCCGATTGGCGATCTTCTGCGACGGCTGGGCGATGACCTCATCGCTGTCGGCGGGCTGCGGCGTGCCGCGCGGCTGGCGCTGGCCGGACGGCGGCGCAAGCGACGGATCGACCGCCGCGGCGGCACCATCGGGCGGCGGCAAGGGCTGCGATTGCACCGGGCCCGGCGGGGGGCTCTCCCGCGCCTGGGGTGGATAGGCCTGCTCCGGAGACTGTGGCTCGGGGTAGCGCGGACCGGGATAGCGCTGGTCCGGATACTGCGGATAGGCCGGCTGTTCCGGCACCGCTTGGCGACCGCTGGGCACGCTCGAGGGCGGCCGTGGCGGCGCTCCGAACAGGGCTTCGAACGGATTGAAGAACTGCGCCGTCGCGGGAACCGCGCCGAGCGTGGCCGTGGCCGCGACCGGGGCGGCGATCAAGCAGGCAATACGAAGCAATCGAGCCATCAGGCGATGTCGTCGGTCCGGCACGCGCGGGGGAACCTCGTCGGTTAACACCGAGAATACGGCGGCGAGAGGGCCATGGGGAGGCCGCACGCCGAGGCCAGCCGGCATGCGATGCCGGAGTTCCGCCGGCCGCGCGCGGGCCGCGCGCGCCGCTTCCCGGTCGCCCGCTTGGGCAAGCTAGCTGCCCGGAGTCCAGGCCTTGTAGTCGCCCGTTGCCTTCGGCCGGCGGCCCGTTGCTAGGGTCGAGCCGATAGGCCGATGCGCGCCCGGCGTACCGGTGAGATTGGGTTGATGCGGCTTCCACCAGGGCCGCGGCGTGACATTGTCCTCGGTCGGTGGCGTGTCGACCGTGTGGTGCAGCCAGCCGTGCCAGTCCGGTGGCACGGTCGAGGCCTCGGCGGTGCCGCTGTAAATCACCCAGCGTCGCTCGAAACCGAGCGACGGATCGATCTTGCCGCCCTTCGTGCGGTAGTAGCGATTGCCGAATTCGTCCTCGCCCACCAGCTCGCCATAAAGCGCCGTCCACAGCAGTGTGCCGAAGGTGGCGCCGTTCCACCAGGTGAAGAAGCGCAGGAAAAACGTTTTCATCTCTCGTGCCGTAGATAGAGCCGGGCGGCGCGTTCATGCCACCGGTGCCGGACGAAGTCCACCTGTCACCAACGGCAAGACACGCCGTTTCGTGTCTCCGTCAAACCGCGCAATCCACCCGCCCTCTCCTGTATTTTCCTGTTCCTAAGAAACAGCGATCGATACTACCTTAGTTTCGGTTGGCTGGAGAACATATCCCAACGCCTTCGCACGTCGTTGGAGATTGGTGAGGACACGCTGACGATAGCGTTCTTCGTAATAGGACGCTCCGGGATCTGCGTACTCCATTCCATGGCGAAGAGCATTGTAAAAGAGGACTGCGATCTTTCGAGCGGTCGCTGTGACCGCTTTTGCCTTTCCGATCCGCGCCGACAGGCGGCGATAAAAAGCTCCCAAGGCCGTCTCTGTCCGACCGACCGTCGTCGCGGCAAGCCTCAACAGCGCGGCAGCACGGTTTCCGGATGGCCGTGTCCGCGACGACAGGATCTTACCTCCCGAGATTTTGTTACCGGGGGCTAACGAGAGCCAAGACGTGAAGTGCTTGGCGCTTGGCCATGCGGAGAGGTCGGTGCCGCATTCGCTGATCAATTTCAGCGCCAGATACGGTCCAAGCCCATGAATCTGCGTGAGGTCAACGCCGAGCACCGCGTAGAGCGCTCCACGGGCATCGAAAGCGGGTGCATTAGGCTGTCGGGTCTTGTGACGGGCGGCCCGAAGCGGTTTGGCCGGCGCTCGACAGGGTTGCTTCAACTGCTCGAGCACACCTTCGATCTTCTCGTCACATATCGCAACCTTTGCTTGGTAGACTTCATATATCTCGACGGCTTGCGCCAACGCGAACAGGTGTTCTTCACGGTAGTTCCCAATCAGGGCTTGGCGGACTGTCTCCACCGACGAATGGCATCTGATGTCCCGATAGGAAGCCAAAGTGTCCGGATCACGCTCGCCCGCCACTATAGCGCGGATGATGCGCATGCCGGTTGCGCCGGTGATATCCGAGATCACATGATGGATCTGCAGATTCATCTGAGTGAGTGCTTTCTGCATATGCTGGATGTGGGCGGCGGCGTAGTCCAGTAATCGCTCACGCTGGCGCAAATAGGCGCGCAACGCAGCGATAGCGCCCTGCGGCCGGAAACTGCCTCGCAGCAGGCCGAACTCGTGCAGGCGCTGTAGCCACGCCGCATCACTGATGTCGGTCTTCCGGCCCGGCACGTGTTTGGCATCGCGAGCGTTGACGACCCGAACCTCGAAGCCCCGCTGCTCGAGAATTTCGTAAATCGGGATCCAGTAGACACCGGTCGATTCCATCACGACCGTCTTGATTCCGCACTGTGCGAACCAATCAGCAAGCCGGCGCAAATCGCCAGTGAACGTTCCGAATGACCGGACCGGTTCGGGATCGTGCCTGGGGCCGACGGCCGCCACGTGCACTGTCGCGCCGATATCGATCGCTGCCGCATCTGGATGTACCGGCAACATGCTGCGCTGTTCCCGGCGCCGTTTTGTTTCCATCATCACAAACTCCCTCCATCACGTGAACAAAAAAGAGGGGCTGGGCCGCGGAGAATTTCAATTTCCTAATCGGGATCGCTCGACCGCGTCACCACTCTCAAGTCCGCAACAGCCCATGGACCATGTTTTTTTACGGGGTTGATGCCACCAAAAAGCCAACGGCCGCTCCCCTCGGCGCCGATAATACATATCGCAGCCCGTTTCTATGCCCACAGGAGGAAAACGATCCACGAACGTTTTTTTTAGTAGTTGAACACTTGAACGGCGAGGATCATCGCCTCTCTTGCCCGGATGAGACGCTCGTCGTCGTACAGGTTTAGTCCAGTTGCCCAGTCATATGACCGTTTCTTCGTTTTATAAAAATTGACTTCGTCTGCATTGGCCGGCTCAATATCGGAATCGTGCTTTACACCGGTTATTCGGGCACTGTTGATTGTCGCGTTGCGCCCAAGATTTACGAGAGCTTGGATATCTTGATTACGCCAACCTTCCTCGAGCAGCGCTTTAACGATATGCTGCTCCTCTGCGGTCAACGCTCCTTCTTTCTTCTTTATGACCATCTGCTGCACTGATGACGTTCAAAGAATCGTCGTAGCTGGCCACATGAGGGAACTTAGGCACGTCCGAATGCCTAGGCTACACTTTCAAATGACGGGCCTTCACATATCCTCCTTTGCACTATGCCCAGTCGGCCAGTTCTGTTAGCTTAGCTTTTCTTTTCTTATTCATCATCTGATTCCAGGCGAGCGGTGGCAAGAAAATATCTCTCTCATTTCCCGAAGCCGTTGCTGGATGACTTAGTCAACGGGCGTTGGCTGCCCGTCATTGGCGCAGGCATGTCTCTTAACGCAATCTTGCCACCACCTGCGACAATGCCGCTTTGGCCTGACCTGAGCAAACATTTTGCTGAAGAGCTTCAGGACTATTCGCCAACGGGCGTGCTGGACGCGATCTCGGCTTACGAG
>DASSGH010000006.1:0-33427 GCA_035693615.1 Xanthobacteraceae bacterium | reverse complement strand
CAGCCGAAGCCGAAGAGCGCCGCCGCCCAGTCTTCGGACGGCGGCGGAATCTCGAAGGGTGAGCGCGAATCGCAGGTGACGACCTTGCCCGCAAACGCGAAGCGGCCGGCGTAGATTTCGCTGGCGCGGGTGCCGTCGCTGGTCCGCAGGTCCTGCGGCGCGATGACGATCCGGTCCGCCTTGCCGAAGGAAAACGGCCAGTTGAGGATTGGATGCGCCGCGACGCGGCTAGTGAGCCTGCCAACGAGGCCACGCGCCAGGACCACGGACAATTTCGTGCCTTCCGCGACCGAAACGCGCGACATTGCGGCGCTCACTTCCCTCCGTGCGGGCGATGGCCCGCGCCCGGCAACATAGCCAAGGGTGGGGCGGCGGCCAACCGAGGATAAGGCGTTCAAATCCTTTGCAGACGGGCCGCGTAGAAGCCGTCAAGGCCCGCCATGCGCGAATCAGGGTCCGGCAGCTGGCAGGGAAGCGTGCGCAGGTCACCGTCGGCGGTGATCCATTCGCTGCGGCCGTAAACTTCATCCGCCGAGATCGGCCGACGGACGAGACCGCGGGTGCGATCGAGCAGATCGCGCACGATTTCGATCCCTTCCTCCGGCTCCAGCGAGCAGCTGCAGTAAACCAGCACGCCGCCGGGTTTCGTCAGTTGGACGGCCTGCGCGACTAGCCGGTGCTGCAGCGCCGCGAGCGCAACAATGTCGGCCGGGCGCTTGAGCCAAGGAATGTCGGGATGGCGTCGGATGGTCCCTGTCGACGAGCAGGGCGCGTCGAGAAGCACGGCGTCGAACGGGTCGGCTTGCCACTGCGTGGCGTCGGCAGCGACCGTTTCCGCGCTGAGCCGCAGCCGCGTGAGGTTTGATCGGAGCCGTTCGAGCCTCTCCGGGGCGCGGTCGACGGCAGTCACGCGGGCGCCGGCAAAGGCGAGCTGGGCGGTCTTGCCGCCTGGCGCGGCGCACAGATCCGCGACCGCAAGCCCATGCACGTCCCCCAAAAGCTTCGCCGGCAGTGCCGCGGCGGCGTCCTGTACCCACCAGGCTCCCTCGGCAAAGCCCGGCAATTGCGATATCGGCCCGTGCACGATCGCGCGCACCGATCCGCTCGCAAGCACGCGCCCGCCGAGCGCGTGCGCCCAATATTCCGGATCGTTCTTGACCGTCAGATCGAGCGCCGGCTCCTGCGCGTTGGCGTCGGCGATCGCATGCGCCGTCTCTGCTCCATAGGTTTTTTCCCAGCGCGCCAACAGCCACTGCGGGGTGTCGAGCGCGGCGGCGTCGAGGCCGGCGATGAAGTGCCTGCCCTCGCGCGTGACGCGCCGCAGCACCGCGTTGACCAGACCGGCATAGCGCGCCGCATGGGGCTCGGCCTGGACCAGCCGCACCGCGAGGTCGACCGCCGCGTGGTCTGCTACATCGAGCCACAGAATTTGCGCCGTGCCGAGGAGCAACGCCATTTCGACGCGCGGTGCGCCCGCAGGAAACTTGACCCATTGGCGCAACAGATGGCGCAACGTGCCGAGTCTACGCAGCACCATCATGACCAAACTGCGCACCAGGGCGCGGTCGCGATGCGCAAGCGCGGCAAAGTCGGGCAGTGCCGCCCAACGTTCGAGTTCATTGTCGAGCGGCCGGCGACGCTGGAGCACGCTCTCGAGGATCTCGGCAGCGATGCGCCGCGCGGGAAAACCGGGAGCATCGACTGCGAGGTCGCTACGGGCCATGTCCGTCATTGCCACGAAACGGCAGAGTGCGGCGAGCCTGCGAACCTCAACCCCACGGGCCACGCTGCTGTTCGGCCCGGGCAGCCGAATTGCCCCACGGGCTGCTGCTACGCCGAGGATTGGCAGGAGCGCTCGGCTGCGCGCCGGCGCCCGAACCGATTTCCGCCGCCAAGCGCCGAAGCGCCGCAATGCGGTTCTCGGTCGAAGGGTGCGTCGAGAACAGATTGTCCATTCCTTGGCCGGTCAGCGGATTGACGATGAACAGATGCGCGGTCGCCGGCGTGCGCTCGGCCGTTGGGTTCGGTACGGCCTCGGCGGCGGCGGAAATCTTCGTGAGCGCCGAGGCGAGCGCGTCCGGGCGTCCGCTGGTGCGGGCGCCGAGTTCGTCAGCGGCGTATTCCCGCGTCCGGCTGATCGCCATCTGCACAATCATGGCCGCGATCGGCGCGAGGATCACCATCGCCACGGTGCCGACCACGCCCAGTCCGCTGTTGTTGTCGCGCTGCCCCCCGAAGAACAGCCCGAACTGCGCCAGCATGGAAATGGCGCCCGCGATGGTCGCGGTGATCGTCATGGTCAGCGTGTCGTGATTTTTGACATGAGCAAGCTCGTGCGCGATTACGCCGGCCACTTCCTCACGCGAGAGCATCTGCAACAGCCCGCTCGTCACCGCCACTGCCGCGTGCTCTGGGCTGCGTCCGGTCGCAAACGCGTTTGGCTGCGGGTTGTCCATCATGTAGACGCGCGGCATGGGCAGGCCTGCGCGGCGCGCGAGTTCCCGGACGAGTTGCACGAGGTCGGGCGCAGTGGTCTCGTCGACCTCATGTGCCTCGTGCATTGCCAGCACGAGCTTGTCGGCGTTCCAATAGCTGGCGAGGTTCATGCCCGCGGCAACGAGGAACGCAATCAATGCGCCGCTCCCGCCGCCGATCAAATAACCGACGCCCATGAACAGGGCGGTCAGCCCCGCCAACAGGATGGCGGTACGCAAGTAGTTCATGGCGCTTTCCCATTTGGCCTTTGTGGCGCAGGCAGGCCCAACATTGTCGCATAAAATGTTGGGTCGGCGCCGCCGGCTTGCCAGGGCCTGCTCCGTCATGCCGCATGGCGGGACTTGATCCTGGAGCGGCGGGGAGCACATTCACGGTATGGTCGAGATGAAGCCGAAGCCCGCGCCGGCCGCGCCGCCGCAAAGGGCGGCGTCGCCAGCGGCGGGAGCGCGCGCTCGCCGAGGCCGCGGCCCGCCGCACCGCGCGCGACCGGTTGGCTACGCCACGTCCGCCGGAGTCCGGCCGCGGCAAGCTCGATCCCGTGCGCTACGGGGACTGGGAGATCAACGGCATTGCCAGCGATTTTTGATCGCGCGAGGGCGCGGCGGCGCTGATTTCCGCCCGAGCGCGCAACCAGTCAGAGGATGAACCGGCTCAAATCCGCGTTCTTGGCGAGATCGCCGATGTGCTTGTCCACGTAAGTAGCATCGATCGCTACCGTCTCGCCAGGGTGGTCGGGCGCGGCGAACGAAATCTCGTCTAGAATGCGCTCCATCACCGTCTGCAGCCGCCGTGCGCCGATATTCTCGACGCTCGAGTTGACCGCGACCGCCACATCGGCGATGGCATCGATCGCGTCCGGGGTGAATTCGAGCTTCACTCCCTCGGTTGCCAGCAGCGCAACATATTGCTTGATCAGCGATACCTCGGTCTCGGTCAGAATGCGCCGGAAATCGTCGCGGGTGAGCGGCAGCAGCTCTACCCGAATCGGCAACCGCCCTTGCAGTTCGGGAAGCAGGTCAGACGGTTTCGACAGGTGGAAGGCGCCGGAGGCGATGAACAGGATATGATCCGTCTTCACCGTGCCATGCTTGGTGGACACGGTCGTTCCCTCGATCAGCGGCAGCAGGTCGCGCTGGACGCCCTCGCGCGACACGTCGGCGCCGCCGCGGTTCTCGCGGGCGGTGATCTTGTCGATCTCGTCGAGGAACACGATGCCGTTCTGCTCGACGGTCTTGATCGATTCCAGCACCAGCTGGTCGTTGTCGAGCAGCTTGTCGGATTCCTCGTTGATCAACAGGTCGTGGGATTCGGCGACGGTGACCCGGCGGGTCTTGGTGCGGCCGCCTCCAAGCTTGCCAAAGATATCGCCGATTGAGATTGCGCCCATCTGCGCGCCCGGCATGCCGGGAATTTCGAATAACGGCATGCCGGACGAGGCCGCCTGTACCTCGATTTCGATTTCCTTATCGTTGAGCTCGCCGGCGCGCAACCGTTTGCGGAAGGCATCCTTGGTCGCGGCGCTGGCGTGCTCGCCGACCAGCGCATTCACCACGCGATCCTCGGCGGCGAGCTGCGCGCGGGCGCGCACGTCCCTGCGTTTTCGCTCCCGCGTCTGAGTGATTGCGACTTCCACCAGGTCGCGCACGATCTGCTCGACGTCGCGCCCGACATAACCGACCTCAGTGAACTTGGTCGCTTCGACCTTAATAAACGGCGCCCCGGCGAGCCTGGCGAGGCGGCGGGAAATCTCCGTCTTGCCGACGCCGGTCGGACCGATCATCAAGATGTTCTTGGGCAGAACCTCTTCGCGCAGCTTCTCATCGAGCTGTAGACGGCGCCAGCGGTTGCGCAACGCAATCGCCACCGCCCGCTTGGCGTCCGCTTGGCCGATGATAAAGCGATCAAGCTCGGAGACGATCTCGCGCGGAGAAAAGTCGGTCATGCGTTGCACACCATTAGAAGGGCGCGGCCGTCGGGCGTATCCACCATGCGGTCCTTGCGGAAGCCCGCCTTCTCGTAGGCGCGGATGGCGCGCGCATTGGCGGGATCGGGGTCTGTCAGGACGCGCGGCGTGCCGGCCTTGATCAGGGCGACGATGAACGCGCGAATGAAGAAGGAGCCGTGGCCGCGACCGGTCATGTCCGGCTCGCCGATGAATTGATCGATGCCGCGCGTGCCTGATGGATGGATACCGAGCCCGTTATCCGGCCACGCCGTCTGGTCGTAACACTGAAGATAGGCGAAGGGCCGCCCATCGATCGTTACGACGAACTGGTCCATTGCCGGCTGGTCAAGGTCCTCACCTACCAGCCCGAATTGCTCGTCGGGATCGCCCCACCACTGGGCGACGTGCGGCGCGGCCAGCCAACCGCGCACCAACGGCAGGTCGGCGGCCGACATCGGGAGAAACTGATAATGCGGCATTACAGCTTTTCGATCGTGACGTTGCGGTTGGTGTAGACGCAGATGTCGGCGGCGATGTCCATCGCCTTGCGCACGATCGCCTCCGCGTCGAGCGGTCCATCGAGCATCGCGCGCGCGGCAGCCAGTGCGTAGTTGCCGCCGGAGCCGATGCCCATCACGCCGGCCTCGGGCTCGAGCACATCGCCGGTGCCGGTGATGACCAGCGATGCCTGCGTGTCGGCGACGATCATCATCGCTTCCAACCGCCGCAGGTAGCGGTCTGTGCGCCAGTCCTTGGCGAGTTCGACCGCGGCACGGGTGAGCTGTCGCGGATATTGGTCGAGCTTTGCTTCGAGCCGCTCGAATAAGGTGAACGCGTCGGCGGTTGCCCCTGCAAAGCCGCCGATCACGTCGCCTTTGCCGAGGCGGCGCACCTTCTTGGCATTAGCCTTGACGATGGTTTGTCCGATCGAAACCTGCCCGTCGCCGCCGATCACGACGCTACCGCCCTTGCGGACGGTGAGGATGGTGGTGCCGTGCCAAAGATCGAGGGAGGTGGGCTGCATGCGCGGTTCCGCGTGAATCATTTAAGCATTCTGGCGAGGGGGCGCAAATCTGCCCGCCGCTGGAGTGGCGAAGACGGCCGACCCCTGATAAAAGGCGCGCGGCTCGGCAGAGAGACGTTCATGCGCAAGGGCTCGGTCAAACGCAGCACCAAGGAGACCGACGTGGAGGTTGAAGTCGACCTCGACGGCGCAGGTCGAGCGTCGATCTCAACAGGCATCGGCTTTCTCGACCACATGCTGGAGCTTTTGGCGCGCCACGCACGCATCGACCTGACGGTGAAGGCCAAGGGCGATTTGCACATCGATCATCACCACACCACCGAGGACGTCGGCATCGCACTCGGGCAAGCGGTAAAGCAGGCGCTCGGCGAGATGAAGGGCATCACGCGTTATGCCGACGTCCATGTGCCGATGGATGAGGCGCTTACCCGCGTCGCGCTCGACATTTCCGGCCGGCCGTTCCTGGTGTTCAAGGCCGAGTTCGTGCGCGACAAGGTCGGCAGCTTCGATACCGAGTTGGTGCAGGAGTGGTTCCAGGCATTCGCGATAAACAGTGGGGTGACGCTGCACGTCGCGACGCTGTACGGCAGCAACGACCATCATATCGCCGAATCCTGCTTCAAAGGCCTGGCGCGCGCGTTGCGGGCCGCAGTTGCGATCGACGCGCGCGCGGCGAATGAGGTCCCCTCGACCAAGGGCGCGCTCGGCGGTTGAGAAGGCAGAGACTATGTCCATCTACACCGTATACGAGCCGCCGCTGAGGGGGCACGAATCTGCGCCCGATCCCGAGCGCTTTGTGTTCGTGCGCGACGGCTTCTCGATCTGGGCATTCCTGCTGGCGCCCTTGTGGATGCTGCGGCATCGGCTGTGGCTGGCCTTTGTGGGGTACGTCATCGTCATCGTCATGCTATCGTTCGGATTGCGCGCCATCGGCACGCCGGCAACGCTCGCCAACATCGTCACCGTGCTCGTTTCGCTGCTCGTCGGCTTCGAGGCGGCGACGTTGCGCCGCTTCGCGTTGGCGCGTCGGGGCTGGAGGAATGTGGGAATCGTCGTCGGCGACGATCTCGAATCGGCGGAGCGGCGTTTCTTCGACGCCTGGGGGAGCAGGTCGGGGCTGGACAACCCGCCGGTCAATGCCGAGCCGCGTGCATCTTCCCTCGTCCCAGGCGTGCCAATGGCGCGGCGGACGTCATCCGAAGTGATCGGCCTTTTTCCGCAACCCGGAGCCCCGCGGTGAGCGTCGTCATCGTCGATTATGGCTCAGGCAATCTGCATTCGGCGGCGAAGGCATTCGAGCGCGCCGCGCGCGAGGAAGGATTGGCGCAGACGATCGTGGTGACGCGCGATCCCGAGGAGGTCGCCCGCGCCGATCGTGTGGTGCTGCCCGGCGTCGGCGCTTTCGCCGACTGCCGGCGCGGACTTGACGCGGTCGCCGGCATGGTAGAGGCGCTCAACGAAAGCGTGCGCCGCCGTGGCCGGCCATTCCTCGGCGTTTGCGTCGGCATGCAGCTTATGGCCGAACGCGGCCGCGAATACGAAGTGACGCAGGGACTGAGCTGGATCCCGGGGGAGGTCGAACGCATCGCGCCCGCGGATCCCGATCTGAAAATCCCGCACATGGGGTGGAATACCCTCGACGCGCATCGGCCGCATCCGTTGCTCGACGGCATCCCCGTCGGGCCGGAGGGTCAGCACGCTTATTTCGTGCACTCGTTCCATCTCAAGCCGACGGCGCCCGCCGATCTCGTCGCCGAGGCGGACTACGGCGGGCCGGTGACGGCGGTGGTGGGCCGTGACTCTATGGTCGGCACCCAGTTCCACCCGGAGAAGAGCCAGCGGCTGGGCTTGCGGCTGATCGCCAATTTCCTGAAGTGGAAGCCGTGATGCGGCGGCCGGTTCGGTGCATGCGGGTGGGCGGAACGCAGCCTGCTCCGCACTGGTTGGCCGATCATGCGCGCATGGCAGCGGCGGTAAACCATTGCAAGCGAGTCCTGTGGTGATCCTCTACCCAGCCATCGACATCAAGGACGGCGCATGCGTACGGCTCGAGCAAGGCGATATGGGCCGCGCGACGGTATTTCATGATGATCCGGCAGCGCAGGCTCGCGCGTTCGCGGCGCTCGGCTTCAAATATCTGCACGTGGTCGATCTCGACGCGGCCTTTGCCGGCGAGCCGGTAAACGTCGCCGCGGTCGAGCGCATCATCGAGGCGGCCAAGACGCCCCTGCAGCTCGGCGGCGGGATTCGCACCATCGCGTCGATCGAGAGGTGGCTCGATCGGGGCGTCAGCCGCGTCGTCATCGGGACGGCCGCGGTGCGCGAGCCGGCGCTCGTGACCGAGGCAGCAAGGCTTTACCCGGGCCGCGTTGCCGTTGCGCTTGACGCGCGCGAGGGCAAGGTGGCGGTCGCGGGATGGGCGGAAACGTCGGAGCTCAGCGTCTTTGATGTTGCGCGACGATTTGAAGATGCCGGGATCGCCGCCTTGGTCTACACCGATGTCGCCCGTGACGGCATGCTCGCCGGCCTCAATCTCGATGCGGCCATCGCACTCGCCGCGGCAGTGAGCATCCCGGTCATCGTCTCGGGGGGGCTGGCCTCGATTGCCGACGTTGCGGCGCTATTGGAGCCGCGCGCCAGAAAGCTCGCCGGCGCCATTGCCGGCCGCGCGCTCTATGACGGGCGGCTCGATCCAGCCGAAGCGCTACGGCTCATTGGGTCGGCACGTGCGAGCGCGTGAGCATGTTCAAAGTTCGCGTCATTCCCTGTCTCGACGTCAAGGATGGCCGCGTCGTCAAGGGCGTCAAGTTTCTCGAGCTGCGCGACGCCGGCGATCCTGTCGCGGCGGCGATCGCCTATGACGCGGCCGGCGCCGACGAGCTCACGTTTCTCGATATCACGGCGAGTCACGAGAATCGCGGGATTATCCTCGATGTGGTGCGGCGCACCGCCGAGGCCTGCTTCATGCCGCTCACCGTGGGCGGCGGCGTGCGCACGGTCGAAGATATCCGCAACTTGCTCGCGTCCGGCGCCGACAAGGTGTCGATCAACACCGCAGCCGTTGCCCGACGCGCCTTCGTAAAGGAGGCCGCGGAAAAATTCGGTGACCAATGCATCGTCGTGGCGATCGATGCCAAGCGCGTGTCCAAGCCAGGAGAAGGGGAGCGCTGGGAAATTTTCACCCATGGCGGCCGCAATCCCACCGGCCTCGATGCCGTCGATTACGCGCGCGAAGTCGCGGCGCTCGGGGCCGGCGAGATCCTGCTGACCTCCATGGATCGCGACGGCACGAAACAGGGCTTCGACATCGCGCTCACCCGCGCCATCGCTGATGCGGTTCCCGTGCCGGTCATCGCCTCGGGCGGAGTGGGCACGCTGGAGCATCTTGTGGAGGGCATCCGCGATGGCCACGCCACGGCGGTCCTTGCCGCTTCCATCTTTCACTTCGGCGAGTACAGCATTTCCGAGGCGAAGCGGTACATGGCGCGCGCCGGCTTACCGATGCGGCTCGATGCTTAGGTCTGCTCGGTCGCGGCGTTCGCCCAACGCAGCGCGGGCTCGAGCCGATCGTTGCCCCAGAATAATTCGCCGTCGGCGGTGGTGAAGCTCGGCGCGCCGAAGACGCCGAGCCGCTGCGCCTCTTCGGTTTGCGCGCGCAACCGCGTCTTGATCGCGTCCGACCGGGCGGCCGCGAGTACCGGATCGATTTCGATGTCGAACGTTGCCAGCACGTCGGCGATAACCGCGGCATCGTCGATGCGGCGTCCGTGGGCGAACTCGGCGCGGAAGAGCATGCGGCAAAACTCTTCACCCCATACCTGATCGAGGGCGATGAGCGCCACGCGCGCCGCCAACAGACTGTTCTGCGGAAACGGATCGGGACGGCGGAAGGGGAGCCGAAGGTCCGCGCATGAGCGCTCCAGGTCGCGCCACATGTTGAGTCCCTTGGCGGGATAGAGATTGAACGGCGAGGTGGTCCAACCTTGCGCTTGGAAAATCGCCCCCAGCAGAAACGGGCGGAAACGCACCCGGACGCTCGCCTTTTCCGCAAGCGGCGCAATCCGCATGGCGGTGAGATAGGAATAGGTCGAGGCAAAATCGAACCAGAAATCGAGAGCGGGCGCGGCCATGCGGATATGCTAGTCGGCTGCGGATGTTTGTGAAGCGAACCCCTATTCGCGCCCGCGTTGGGGCCGATATGTCCGGCTCGGCGGTCGGCGCGATTTGCGGCGGAAGGCGGAGATGCTATGCCAGGGCAGAGCAAGCCGATGTCCAACTTCACCCTCCATGACCTTGAAAAGCGCGTGCAAGAGCGGGCGAAAGCGAGCGCGGATGCGTCCTACACGCGCAAGCTCCTCGACCAGGGCGTAGCGCACTGCGCCAAAAAGCTGGGCGAAGAGGCGATCGAAACCGTGCTGGCGGCGGTCGAGGAGGATCGCCCGCGCTTGATCGCCGAAGCCGCCGACCTCATCTACCATCTGCTGGTTGTGCTCGAGGCGCGTGGGATCACGCTCGCAGACGTCGAGGCAAAGCTCGCGGAGCGCACGCGCCAGTCGGGACTGACCGAAAAGGCGTCGCGTGAGCGCGGTTGAGTAGGGTGATGGAGCAACGTACCGAGGACGGCCTCTCCCCTTACCGCATCTTCTCGCGGGCGGAGTGGGCTGAAAAACGCGCCGACACGCCGATGACGTTGAAGTCGGACGAGGTGACGCGGCTGCGCTCGCTGCACGACCGCCTCGACATGACCGAGGTCGAGGAAATCTATCTGCCCCTCTCGCGTCTGCTCTCGCTCTACGTCGCGGCGACGCAGCGCCTGTTCCTGGCGCAGCAGAACTTCCTTGGCACCGAGGATGCCAAGGTGCCTTTCATCATCGGCGTGGGTGGTTCCGTGGCGGTCGGCAAGTCAACAACCGCGCGCGTCTTGCAGGCGCTGCTGGCGCGCTGGCCCAACGTGCCCAAGGTGGACCTCATCACGACCGACGGCTTTCTCTATCCGAATGCCATCCTCGAGCGCGAGGACCTGATGGAGAAGAAGGGGTTTCCTGAAAGCTACGACCTGCCAGCGCTGTTGCGCTTTCTGACCGACATCAAGGCCGGACGGCATCCCGTGCGTGCGCCGGTCTATTCCCACCTCACCTACGACGTCATGTCCAATCAATGGATCGAGATCGACCGGCCCGATATTCTCATCGTCGAGGGCCTCAACGTGTTGCAGGCCGGCGCTCCGCCGAAAGGCGGCAAGGTGATCCCGTACGTATCCGACTTCTTCGATTTCTCGATCTATCTCGACGCCGGCGAGGGCGTGTTGCAGGGCTGGTACGTGGATCGATTCCTGACCCTGCGCGGGACCGCATTCCGCGATCCCAAATCATACTTTCACCGATTTGCGACGCTGTCGGACACCGAGGCGGTCGCGACCGCGACGTCGATTTGGCGGCGCATCAATCTCGTCAATCTGCGTGAGAACATCTTGCCCACCCGGCAGCGTGCCGATCTCATCTTGACCAAGGTCGAAAGCCATCTGGTCGAGGAGGTGGCGCTGCGGCGGCTGTGAAAACGCCTCGTCTTCACGCCGCGCGGCGCACCTCGTCGACGAGCGCGCGGTAGGACAGTGCCTCGGCGAGATGCACGCGCGCGACTCTGTCCGCGCCGTCCAGATCGGCGAGCGTGCGCGCCACGCGCAGCACGCGGTGATAGCCGCGCGCCGAGAGCCGCATGGCGTCGGCGGCATCGCGCAAGAGCGCAAGTCCGTTTGCGTCCGGCCGCGACACCTCTTCGAGCAGCGGGCCGTGTGCGTCCGCGTTGGTGCGCAGCTGGGGCAGACCCAGCGTTGCGTAGCGTTCGGCCTGCATCGCGCGGGCCCGCGCGACCCGCGTTGCCACTTCGCGACTTCCTTCCGTCGGCGGCGGCAAGATCAGATCGGCGGCGGTCACCGCCGGCACCTCGATGTGCAGGTCGATGCGGTCAATGAGCGGGCCTGACAGGCGCCCCTGATACTCGGCGGCGCAGCGCGCATTGGCGCCACGCTTGCAGGCGAACCCCGGCTCGCTGGCGCGGCCGCAGCGGCACGGATTCATCGCACCGACCAGCATGAAACGCGCGGGATAGGTCACGCGATGGTTCGCCCGGGCAATCGCGACCTCGCCGATTTCCAGCGGTTGGCGCAGCGAGTCGAGCACCTGCGGTTGGAACTCGGGCAGCTCGTCGAGAAAGAGCACGCCGTGATGCGCGAGCGAGACTTCGCCAGGTCGCGCGCGCAGTCCGCCGCCGACCAGCGCCGGCATGCTGGCGGAATGATGCGGCGCGCGGAACGGCCGTCGATCGGTGAGCGCGCCGCCTTCGATCTCGCCGGCAACCGAGGCGATCATCGAGACTTCCAGGAGTTCCGCCGGCGTCAGCGGCGGCAGGATAGTTGGCAATCGCGCGGCCAACATCGACTTGCCCGCCCCGGGCGGCCCCACCATGAGCAAATTGTGGCCGCCGGCGGCGGCGACCTCGAGCGCGCGCTTGGCACTCTCCTGGCCCTTGATGTCCTTGAGGTCGACGAGCGCCGCGGATGCTTCACGCACCTTCGGCTGTGGGCGGGCGAGCACCTGCGTGCCGCGGAAATGGTTCGCGAGCTGGATCAGCGAGGCCGCCGCGACGATCTCCATTTCGGGGCTTGCCCAGGCGGCTTCCGCACCGCACGCGCCGGGGCAGATGAGTCCCTCGCCGCGCGCATTGGCGCCGATCGCGGCGGGCAGCACGCCGGCCACGGCAGCGATCGAGCCGTCGAGGCCGAGTTCGCCCAGCACGGTAAAGCCGGACAGCGCGTCCGCCGGAATGGCGCCGATCGCCGCCATCAGGCCAAGCGCAATCGGCAGGTCGTAGTGGCTGCCTTCCTTCGGCAGGTCGGCGGGAGCGAGGTTGACCGTGATGCGGCGCGCCGGCAGCGCCAAGCCGGAGGCGACCAGCGCCGCGCGCACCCGTTCGCGGGCCTCGGATACCGCCTTGTCGGGCAGCCCCACAACATTGAACGCGGGCAATCCCGGCGCGACCTGGACCTGAACATCGACGGCACGCGCTTCGATGCCCTCGAACGCCACGGTGGCGACGCGCTGGACCATGTTGCCCCTGCTCGTGGGCAAAAGTAGCGGAAAATCCCACCAGCAGCAAGAACAATCCGAGAACAAAGCTGCCAATGGGCCTGTGATAGAAAGCTGTTTCGGGTCGCGTCGTCGGGCCGTCGGACCGGAAAGGGATTGAATGTCGAGGGCTTGGGTAAACTTGCGCGCTGGGATCGGCCTCCTCGCGCTTACGTGGGCGGCGGGGGGCCTCGATCCCTGGTTCGTGGGGACGGGCTCTGCGCAAGAGGCGAGCCCGGCGCAGCCCGTTTGGACGGTTCCGGAAATCGGCGCGCTGCCGAGCAACACCTACGGCCGCCTCGTACGGCGCGGGCGCGACCTCATCACTGCGACCTACGCCTATATCGGTCCTGAGGTGCCCGATCGCGCGAAGCGGTTTGCCGGCAATAATCTTTCCTGCGGCAATTGCCACCTTCAGGCGGGAACGAAGAAGTTTGGCATCCCGCTGTTCGGGTTATTGGGAGAGTATCCGCACTACAGCGCCCGCTCCGGCGCGCCGATCACCATCGAGGACCGGCTCAATGCCTGCATGACGCGGAGCATGAACGGGCGGCCGTTGCCGGCGGGCGCGCCGGAGATGCAAGCGATAGTGGCGTACATCAAATTTCTGTCGACCGGAGTTTCGCCCGGGCAGCTGCTGCCCGGCATGGGCACCGGCAAAATGCCCGAGCTCGACCGGGCCGCTGATCCCGTCCGTGGCGAGACCGGCTACGCCAATGCCTGCGTCGCGTGTCATGGCCCAGATGGCGCTGGAATACGCCGCAGCCTGCCGACGACCGATCTCGGCTACATGATGCCCCCGCTCTGGGGGAACGACAGCTTCAACGACGGCGCCGGAATGGCGCGGCTGATCACGGCGGCCAATTTTCTTCACTTCAACATGCCGCATGGGGTGGACTACCTGAACCCGCAGCTTTCGCCCGAACAGGCCTGGGACATTGCGGCCTATGTCGTCTCCCGGCCGCGGCCGCATAAAGCCGGCCTCGAGAAGGACTTTCCCGACCTTCTGGAAAAGCCGATCGATGCGCCCTATGGCCCTTATGCGGACGGCTTCAGCGAGCAGCAGCACAAATATGGGCCATTCGCGCCGATTCGCGCCGCCATCGCAAAGCTCAAGACGGAGCAAAAGGGCGCGCCTGCGCGGCGCTGACGCCATCAGGCGCATGGCGCCGCCTTATGCGGTTTTACCGCCGCCGCTTGGCCTCGATCTTATCCCAGATGAGCGCCGCTGCGTCCGGCCCACCAAGATCCTTCACGGCGCGAATGCCCGTCGGCGAGGTGACGTTGATCTCGGTGAGATAGCCGCCGATCACGTCGATGCCGACAAAGAGGAGCCCGCGCTCGCGCAAGGGCTTAGCGATGCGAGCACAGATCTCGCGGTCGCGCGCCGAGAGCTCCGTTTCCTTCGGAATGCCGCCGCGCACCATGTTCGATCGCAAATCATCGGGCGCGGGCACCCGGTTCACTGCCCCGGCGAACTCACCGTCGACCAGGAGGATGCGCTTGTCGCCATCTTTTACGGCGGGCAGGAACTTCTGCACCACCCATTGCTCGCGGAAAGTCACGGTAAAGAGGTCGTAGAGCGATCCAAAGTTGAGATCTTCCTTGGCCAACCGAAACACTGCTTCGCCGCCCTTGCCGTAGAGCGGTTTCATCACGATGTCGCCATGCTCCTCGCGGAACGCCTTGATTTCCGTGAGGTCGCGCGTGATCAGCGTCGGGGGCATGAGATCGGGAAATTCCATCACGAACATTTTTTCCGGCGCATTGCGCACTGCCAGCGGATCATTGACGACCAAAGTGCCGGGATGGACGCGTTCGAGCAGGTGGGTGCTCGTGATATAGGCGAGGTCGAAGGGCGGATCCTGGCGCAGCAAGATCACATCGAATTCAGTCAGCTCCGTGCGGCGGGGCTCGCCCAGCGTGAAATGATCGCCCTGCCGGTCGCGTACCTTCAACGGCTGCACCGCGGCTATCAGCTTCGCGCCCCGCAGCGCCAGCCGGTCCGGCGTGTAATAGGCGGTGGCATGCCCGCGTTGTTGCGCTTCGAGCAGCAGCGCAAAGGTCGAGTCCCCGCGGATATTGATCCGCTCGATGGGATCCATCTGAACGGCAACCTTGAGCGTCATCGTCGCCCCGAAGATCTATGTTGGTAGCACGCGATCGCCCGACTGCATCAGCCTGCGGCCTCGAAGGCGGAAGTGATATGCCGTGGAATCCGGCCCGGTGCCACCAGAATGGCGTCAAAGCGGATATCGCGGATACGGCTGTCTGCATAGCGGGCCAGCCATGCTTCGGCGGCGGCAGCGATGCGCAAGCGCTGCCGGTCGGTCACTGACCAGGCCGCATCGTCGAATCTTTCGCGCGCCTTGACCTCGACAAACACCAAAAGGCTTCGGCGCCGGGCGATGATATCGATTTCCCCGACTGGACTCTTCCAACGCCGAGCGAGAATGCGGAAGCCTTTGGCAACGAGAAACATTGCCGCGCGGCTTTCGGCGGAAATGCCAGTGCGGAATGCGATCTGACGCTCGGGACGCGGAGCTTGGATCGGACTTGCGCGCGGCCGCTCATCCGCCATGGCCGCGCTCCTTATCGAGTGCGAGAGCACGTTGGTAGACCTCGCGGCGCGACGCCCCGGTGACGGTGGCGACCTCGGCGACCGCCTCCTTGAGCGAAACACGGTCGAGCGCTTGGCGGAGCAACGAGTCGAGATCGACCGCGGTCACCTCGGCTTGAAGCTCGGGCGATGCCACGACGATCACCATCTCGCCGCGTGGCTCGCTCCCTTGCGCCGCCTCCCGCGCAAGCGTCGTGAGATCGCCGCGCCGCACCTCTTCGTGCAGCTTGGTGAGCTCGCGGCAGAGCGCGGCCTCGCGCGCACCGAGGCCGGCGGCGAGGTCGGTAAGGGACGCCGCGATGCGTGCGCCGGTCTCGAACAGGATGAGCGTTGCCGGTATTCGCTTGAGCTCGGCGATGCGGGCGCGGCGTGCGGTTTCCTTTGCCGGCAAGAAACCTTCAAAGAAAAAACGGTCGCTGGGCAACCCGCTCAGCGTGACTGCCGCGAGTACGGCGGAGGCCCCCGGCACCGCGGTCACACTTGCTCCCGACGCCCGTGCTTCACGCACCAGCTTATAGCCAGGATCGGACACCAGCGGTGTCCCGGCGTCCGAGACCAGCGCGATGGCAGCGCCTTCCCCCAGGCGAGCGAGGAGCCTCGGGCGCGCCTGCGCGGCATTGTGCTCGTGATACGAGCTCAGCGGAGTGGCGATGCCATAACGGTCGAGAAGCTTGCGGGTGACGCGGGTATCCTCGCAGGCGATCAGGTCGGCGGCGGCGAGAACCTCGAGCGCGCGCACGGTCACGTCGCGCAAATTGCCGATCGGAGTGGCGACGAGATAAAGCCCGGCGGGCAGCGGCGGCGCGGCGGTGGGGCGGCCATTGAGAACATAGTGCGGGCCGGCGGGGTCATTCACCGGGCGTGGGCCAGGGGAGGCGGGTGCGGTCGTCCTCATCTCGGTTAGTTTAGCGGCGGCACCCCGCCTCGTCATGGTCGGCGTAAAAATCACTATCTTTTTCACTTAGTTAACCATTCACCGACAAAATGCTCGATTGCCGGCGTGGGTTGGCGTCGACAATGTCGGTCGTCGGCGAGGAGACCTCCCATGTTCGGAGGACTGCAGGCCTGGCGCTCGCGGCCTGCGCGCACGTCTTTTGCGTGGCTCGCCGCGCTCACATCGCTCGCCGTATTGGCGGCCTGCTCGGGCAATCTTCCCGATTTGGCGTCGTCGCCGAGCGCGCCACAGCAGCCCACGACTCTAATCGGCGAAGGCAAGGTCAAGGCGGGTCTGATCCTGCCATTGTCCGCGAGCGGTAACGCCACTGTTGCCGCCCAATCCATGCGCAACGCCGCCGAGATGGCGCTTGCCGAGTTCAACAATCCCGACCTCCAGCTGCTGGTGAAGGACGACGCTGGCAGTGCCCCCGGCGCGCAGCAGGCGGCGCAAGCTGCCCTCGACGAGGGGGCCGAGATCATTCTGGGCCCGCTGTTTGCGCTGACCGTCGGTCCGGTCGGACGAGCCGCACGCGCCCGGGGTGTTCCGGTGATCGCGTTCTCGACCGACGCCAATGTCGCGGCCCGCGGCGTCTACCTGCTCAGCTTTCTGCCGGAGGCCGATGTCGACCGCATCATCGGCTATGCCGCAAGTCAGGGCCGTCGATCGTTTGCGGCGCTCGTTCCGGACAATGCGTATGGCAGCGTGGTGGAAGCGGCTTTCAAACAAGCAGTGGGACGCGCCGGCGGCCGTGTGATCGCGCTGGAACGTTACCCGCTCGATCGGACGCAGATGCAGACACCGGTGCGCAACGTCGCGCAGGCCGCGAGTCAGGCGGACGCCATTTTTGTGCCGGACGGAACGGACGCGGTGCCCACGATCGTGCAGACGCTGACGGCGAACGGCATCGACACCAAACGCGTGCAGCTGCTCGGCACCGGTCTGTGGGAGGACGCGCAAATCTTCTCCAATCCCTTGCTCGACGGCGCGTGGTATGCAGGGCCGGATTCGACCGGCTTTCGCAACTTTTCCGCCCGCTATCGCAGCCGCTACGGCAAGGATCCGGTGCGCACTGCCTCGTTGGCCTACGACGCAGTGGCGCTTGTTGCGGCGCTGGTCAAAACCCAAGGCAGGCAGCGTTTTTCCGACGATGTTCTGACCAATTCCTCAGGGTTCACCGGCATCGACGGCCTTTTCCGCTTTCGCCCGGATGGGACGAACCAGCGCGGCCTTGCCGTGCTACGGGTATCGCCAACGGGCGGACAGATCATTAGCCCGCCCCCCAAGGGGTTCGGCGGCTCGGCGACCTAATGCTCACGCCGCGAGATCGGCGATCACCGCGTCGAGCAGGGGAAAGCCGGCGAGCGTCAGGCGCAGTCTACCGTCCGGCGTTCTCTCGAGTGCACCTTGCTCGCGCAGGAGCGCGACGCGGCGTGGATCGAGCGGCCGGCCGGCGAGGCGCGCGTAACGCGCGGGATCGATGCCCTCGGCGAGGCGCAATCCCATCAGCAGAAACTCGTCCGCGATTTGCTCTTGGGTCAATGCCTCGTCGCTGACAATTCCATGCCCGAGCGATTCCACCCGGCTTAGCCAGTCCTGTGGGCGCTTCTCGGTTGCGGTGGCGCGACGCTCCGCCGCAATATCGAGCCGGCCATGCGCACCAGGACCGATCCCGGCGTATTCCTGCGCGCGCCAATAGACGAGATTGTGCCGGCACTCGTCTCCCGGCCGCGCATGATTGGAAACTTCATAGGCGGGAAGGCCTGCGCTCGTGCAGACGTCTTGCGTCGCGTCATAAAGCGCGCGGGCAGTATCGTCGCCGGGGATGAGGAGCTTGCCGGCCGCATGCAGCGCGGCAAATGGCGTTTCCCGTTCGATCGTGAGTTGATAGAGCGAGAGGTGTTCGCCAGCCTCTTCGATCGCGCGCTTGAGTTCGGCGGCCCAGGCTTGCGGCGTTTGCCCTGGCCGTGCGTAGATCAAATCGAACGAATAGCGTTCGAAGGTCGAACGCGCGATCGCCACCGCCTCGAGCGCCTCTTGCGCCGAATGCAACCGCCCGAGCGCCTTGAGCGCTGCATCATCCAGTGCCTGCACACCCAGCGAGACGCGATTGATGCCGGCCGCGCGAAAGCCGCGAAAGCGCGTCGCCTCGACGCTGGTCGGATTGGCTTCGAGGCTCACTTCGACATCGCCGGCTATCGGCCAGTGCCGGGCGACGGCGTCGAGGACCGCACCGACGGTTTCGGGCTGCATCAGCGACGGCGTGCCGCCGCCGAAGAAGATCGTGGAGACGGTCCGTCCGGGTAGGCGTGCAGCGGTTGCGGCGATTTCGAGGGCGAAGGCGCGCGCGAAACGCGCCTCATCGACACCAGCGTGCCGCACATGGCTGTTGAAGTCGCAATACGGGCACTTCGATAGGCAGAATGGCCAATGGATGTAGAGGCCGAACGCCGAAGGCGCGCGATCAAGGTCTGGCAAGACACGCCTCCGCCAGCCTCAGGAACGCGCGGGCGCGGTGCGAGAGGCCTTTGCCCGCGGGCGGCAGGCCATGCTTCTCTACGTTCGTCATCTCGCCGAATGTAAGCGCGTGCCCGTCCGGCAAAAACATTGGATCATAGCCGAAGCCGTTCTCGCCGCGCGGGGGCCAGACCAGAGTGCCCTGGACCGTAGCGTCGAACTCCTCCACGTGGCCATCGGGCCAGGCGAGGCAGAGCGCGCACACGAATTGCGCCTTGCGTTCGCTGGGTGCATCTGAGCCGCGCTGGCGCAACCTGCCTTCGACCGCCTGCATGGCAGCCTGAAAGTCCTTGTCCGGACCCGCCCAGCGGGCCGAGTAAATACCCGGTTCGCCGCTGAGCGCATCGACGGCGAGTCCGGAATCGTCGGCGAACGCCGGCAAGCCGCAGGCCGTCGCGGCAGCGCACGCCTTCAGCCGCGCGTTCTCCTTGAAGGTCGTGCCGTTCTCCGCCGGCTCCGGCAAGCCAAGCTCGCCCGCGGACACCGTATCGATTCCGAACGGCATCAGAAGTTCGCGCATTTCCTCGAGCTTGCCCGGATTGTGGGTGGCAATCACGATGCGGCCGGCGAGCCGTCGATGTGCGTCCTTCGAAGTCATCACCGAGTTCGCGCGAGCTTCGCTCACATCACCGCCAGTTTTTGCAGGTCAACGAGTTTCATCACCCCCTTTTTCGCGAGCGCAAGCAGATTGAGAAACTGTTCTTCCGTGAAGGGGGTTCGCTCGGCCGTGCCCTGTACCTCGACGATCCGTCCCGCGCCGGTGATGACGAAGTTGGCATCCGTGTCGGCCTCCGAATCCTCTGCGTAATCGAGGTCGAGTACGGGCGTGCCGTTGCAGATGCCGCAGGAGATGGCGGCGACATGGTCGCGCAGCGGCTCCGCCGTTACCATCTCGCTCGCCTTCATCCAGTTAACGCAATCGTGCAGGGCGACCCAGGCGCCGGTGATGGCCGCGGTGCGGGTTCCGCCGTCGGCCTGGATCACGTCGCAGTCAACCGTAATCTGCCGTTCGCCAAGCGCGGGAAGGTCGAGCACGGCGCGCAGACTGCGCCCGATCAGCCGCTGGATCTCGATGGTGCGCCCGCTTTGCTTGCCGGCGGACGCCTCCCGGCGCGTGCGCTCCGAGGTGGCGCGCGGCAACATGCCGTACTCGGCGGTGACCCAGCCACGTGCCTGCCCCTTCAGCCAGGGCGGCAGCCGATCCTCGAGCGTCGCCGTCACCAGCACATGCGTGTCGCCGAACTTTACGAAACAGGACCCCTCGGCATACTTCACGACACCGCGTTCGAGCGAGATCGCGCGCAGCTCGTCGGGCTGTCGGCGGCTCGGTCGCATGCTGGCCTCCTGGATATGGGCAAGCTTTTAGGGGCGAGCGCCGCGACCGACAAGAGGGCGTGCGGCCGAGGAATTCGGCGCAAGGCTTGAATTACGCCGCCGGAATAGCTCATTCTCCTGCGCTCGGACGGAGAGATCATTGTCCCACGACGTCCCGATCGGCGCGACGCAGGTGAGCCTCGCTCAGCTCAACGAGCGCTCGCGCGACATCTTTCGACAGATCGTCGAAAGCTACCTTGCTACCGGCGAGCCGGTAGGCTCGCGCAATATCTCCCGCTTGATCACGACGCCGCTCTCGCCCGCCTCAGTCCGCAATGTGATGTCGGACCTGGAGCAGCTCGGTCTTATCTACGCGCCGCACACGTCGGCCGGGCGACTGCCGACCGAGTTCGGCTTGCGCTTTTTCGTCGACGCGCTGATGGAGATCGGCGACCTCGGCGAATCCGACCGGCGCGAGATGGAGGCCAAAGTCGCCGCTGCCGGCAAATCCATGGACGCGGTGCTCAACGAAGCCTCCGGCATGCTCTCGGAGCTCACGCGCGCCGCGGGGGTGGTGCTGACGGCTAAATCGAACGTGCGGTTGAAGCATATTGAGTTCGTTCGGCTCGAGCCGGAGAGCGCACTGGCCATCCTGGTTGCCGACGACGGCCAGGTCGAGAACCGCATCATCAACGTCCCAATGGGTCTGCCTGCATCCTCCCTCACGGAGGCTGCCAACTTCCTCAATGCTCATGTGCGCGGCTGCACACTGGCCGAGGCCAAGGGCGAACTGGAGAAAGCGCACGCGGCTGCCGAGGCCGAACTCGACCAGCTCACGCAGAAGATCATCGCCGCCGGTCTCGCGAGCTGGTCCGGGGGAGAATCCGATGAGCGTAAGCTGATCGTGCGTGGCGCGGCTCACCTGCTCGACGATCTCAAGGCAGTCGAGGACCTCGAACGGGTGAGACTGCTGTTCGACGATCTCGAAACCAAACGCGGCGTGATCGATCTCCTCGGCCGCGCCGAGCGCGCCGAAGGCGCCCGTATCTTTATCGGCTCGGAGAACAAGCTGTTCTCCCTCTCCGGATCCTCCACCATTGTGGCGCCCTATCGCGACAGCGCCGGTCGCATGGTCGGCGTGCTCGGCGTGATCGGGCCGACGCGGCTCAATTACGCGCGGGTCATCCCGATGGTGGATTACACCGCCAAGGTCGTGACCAAGCTCATCGGCGGCTGATACCTTCCAACGAACCTGCCGTTGCGGCTTGATTTTTGCGGCCTCAGCCCTGATATCGGGGAAGAAACCGAATTTGTAGGTGGGAACACGACAATGCCGGATAGGACCGTTCGCGCACCGGGCGCCGCGACCGATCAGAACGATCAAGAAGCCGAGCAGGCTGCGTCCGAGACGTCGATCGATTCACCGGCTGGCGAGACGCCAGCGCCAAAAGAGGACCCCATGGTCGCGCTCGCCCGCGAAGCCGCCGACTACAAGGACAAGCTGCTGCGCTCGCTTGCGGAAATGGAAAATCTCCGTAAGCGGACGGAGCGCCAGGTGGCGGATGCCCGCGACTACGGCATCGCCGGTTTCGCACGTGATATTCTGGCAGTCGCAGACAATATGGAGCGCGCGCTCGGCGCGCTCGATGCGGACCTGCGGGAAAAGGCCGATGGCGGAACGAAGGCTTTGCTCGACGGCGTCGAACTCACGGAGCGCGAACTGTTGAAAGTGCTGGAGAAGCATGGGGTCAAGAAATTCGAGCCGCTGGACGAGAAATTCGATCCAAACCTTCATCAGGCAATGTACGAAGTCCCCGACGCCTCGCGGCCCGCGGGCACAGTAGCGCGGGTGATCCAACCCGGTTACATGATTGGCGAACGCGTTTTGCGACCGGCGCTGGTTGGCATCGCCAAAGGCGGACCCAAGGCTTCAATGGAGACGCCGGCCAACGACAATGCCGACGCAGATCCGCGCGACTCTCATTAAAATCTTGCTGCGCTGATCGGCGCTTCGGTGGGAAGGTCAGCGCGTGTCGATGCCGTCGCGCACCGAGCGGAACCGAGGATAGGCGTCCTTCCAGGCTTCCGCGCGTGCGATACCGACCATTTGCAAATAGGCGCCGCCGCCGAAGCGCAACCACTGCACGACCGTCAGCCCGGCAGCGCCGGTCGGGTCCTTGGCATCAGCGAGGATTTGATAACCCTGCTGGCCGCCCATCCGTAACGGCTCGGACGTGGTGATGCGGACATCCCTGAGGTTAGGAATCGTCGCGAACACATCACGCGCGAAAGTATCGCGCTCGCTGGTCTGAACCGGCCCTCCGGGAGAAATGGCGACGAAGATGTGGGGCTCGGTGATGGTGCCCATCCCGGGCGCATCGGCGGCGGCATCGCCCAACATGACGGCCCGCCCAGGAACGATCCCGCTGACGCGAAAACCTGCCAGTTCGCCAACTTTGAACGGCAGCAGCGAAAGCTGCTCCTCGACCGGCACGGTGTTGCGGATCGTGAGTGTTGCCAGCGCTGCGCGGATCGCGGCGTCGGGGTAAAGCGCCTTCGCCGCCTCTGGAATTTGCGCCGTGACCAGCGCGGTCAGGCCGGAGGAGGCGGCGACCAGGATCCATTTGCGGATTTTCGTGTTTTCGACTTCGTGATACCCCACCACCAGAAACGCCTTGCCCGTGGAAAGCGGCATCTCCTCTCGCGTTTCGAACGTCAAGCCTTGCTGTTTCAGCGCATCGGCGGTGACGGACTTGTCGAGATCTGCATAAGCCTGGGGGGGAAGTGCCAGCACGATGATTGCAGCGTTGTTCTCGGCGTCCTCATAGCCAAAGAAATTCTTGCTCGTGACCATGCCCTGCGGCGGGGCCAAGCCGATGCGCGAGCCGGGCGGATAGACAGCATCGGCCGCAGCCGCGGGCATAACGCCCACGGCGAGCGCGAACACGATGAGGATGATCCTCGGAACCATGGCGCTTGTCATACTACTGCGCTTGAATGGCGGAAATACGGTGTCGGCGTGCGGCCGTTCGCATAACCGTGATCGGCTTGGGCCGCCGAGATCGACTTGAGATCGGGAAACCTGGTGCACACGGAGACGGCAAATGTGGTCCCATGGCAGCTTCTATTGGAACGAGTTGATGACCCGGGACGTGGAGCAGGCGAAGAGGTTCTATAGTTCTTCGATCGGCTGGACCTTCGAGGCAATGCCGACGCCGAACGGAACCTATTGGCTGGCGAAAATGGATGACAAACCCGTTGCGGGAATTTTCCCGCTGAGCGGGCCGGAATTCGACGCCGTGCCGGAAAGCTGGATGTCGTACCTCGCCGTCGATGACGTTGACGCGCGCGTCGAAGCGGCCAAGGCGGCCGGCGCCAAAGTGATGCGGGAACCGTTCGAAGTTCCCGATGTGGGGCGCATTGCCATTCTTAAAGAACCGGGTGGAGCGGGGATCGGCTGGATCACGCCGGTCGACGATGCGTAGCGGCAAGCAGCTCACCAAGTCCGATCTTCGCTGGGCATGGTGACCCGCCGCAGTGTGAGATTGATCCGCCCGCCTTCAGCCAACAGCGTCGAGGTCCCCGCCAAAATCCGGTCGACGCCGTGAAACGCCAGCCGCGCCTTCCCGCCGAGCACGACGGCGTCGCCGGAGGCAAGGTGCAGCGTGCGGGTTGCATCTTTGCGGGTGGTCCCGCCGATCCGAAATACGCAGGTGTCGCCGAGCGACAGCGACACAATCGGCGCCTCGAAGTCGCGCTCGTCGCGGTCCTGATGCAGCCCCATCTTCGCTGCTGGGCCGTAATAATTGACCAGGCAACTCTCAGGCAGATGAGGGTAGCGCGCGAGCGTCTTCCAGGCCTCCACCAAGATATCCGGCATCGCCGGCCACGGTTGCCCGGTTTGCGGATGCAGCGGCTGGTAACGGTACCCAGCTTCGTCGGTGACCCACCCAAGCGGTCCGCAATTCGTCATGCGTACCGAAAGAGGCTTTCCGCTTTTGGGCATACGAGGGGTATAGAGCGGCGCGGCGGCGAACACGGTGCTGAGCGCGCCGAGCAGTGCCTCCTGGGACGCCCGGTCGAGATAGCCCGGCACGAACCGGAGGCCGGAAAGGGAGCGCGACGTCGTCATGACGTCATCGTCCTTAGCCGTTGGACCTTGTCAAACCGGCAGGCGCGGCTTTTCGGTCCGCCGCTTCGGGGCGAGCGCGGGCGGCCTCGCTTGTCGGTCGCGAATCCATGATCATATGTCTTGCGGCCCAAACCCGCCCTCCTATATGAGCCAAGACGCCGCTTGGGCGCGGCATCGATGTGGTTATTAGGGGGTCGGATGAGGGGGGCCCGCGGGCCTCGCGGAATCTCCCGTTCGGGTGCCGGAAGGACCCGGCCGACCTGCCGCAGACAAGAGGAAACGAGACATGGGCAAGGTCATCGGCATCGACCTCGGCACCACCAATTCGTGCGTCGCCGTTATGGAAGGCAAGACGCCGAAAGTCATCGAAAATGCAGAGGGCATGCGCACGACGCCCTCCATCGTGGCCTTCACCGATGACGGCGAACGGCTGGTCGGCCAGCCGGCCAAGCGCCAAGCCGTCACCAATCCGGAGCGCACCATCTTCGCCGTCAAGCGTCTGATCGGCCGCCGCTACGATGACCCGATGGTCGAAAAGGACAAGAAGCTCGTCCCCTACAAGATCGTACGCGCCTCTAACGGCGATGCTTGGGTCGAGATCGAAGGCAAGACTTATTCGCCCTCCCAGATCTCCGCTTTCATCCTGCAGAAGATGAAGGAGACGGCGGAGGCCTACCTTGGCCAGAAGGTCGAGCAGGCGGTGATCACCGTTCCTGCCTACTTCAACGACGCCCAACGCCAAGCCACGAAGGATGCCGGCCGCATCGCCGGCCTGGAAGTGTTGCGCATCATCAACGAGCCGACCGCGGCCTCGCTGTCCTACGGCCTCGATAAGCAGAAGAGCGGCACCATCGCTGTTTACGACCTGGGCGGGGGTACCTTCGATATTTCAATTCTGGAAATCGGCGACGGCGTGTTCGAGGTGAAGTCGACCAACGGCGACACCTTCCTCGGCGGCGAGGACTTCGACATGCGCCTGGTCAATTATCTGGCCGACGAATTCCAGAAGGAGCAAGGCATCGATCTGCGCCGCGACAAGCTGGCGCTGCAGCGGCTCAAAGAGGCGGCGGAGAAAGCCAAGATCGAGCTCTCCTCCACCACGCAGACCGAAATCAACCTGCCGTTCATCACCGCCGATGCGTCCGGTCCCAAGCATATGACCATGAAACTCACCCGCGCCAAATTCGAGGCGCTGGTGGATGATCTGGTGCAAAAGACCGTTGAGCCGTGTCGGCTGGCTCTTAAAGACGCCGGTCTATCTGCGGCCGAGATCAACGAAGTCGTCCTGGTCGGCGGCATGACGCGCATGCCGAAGGTGCAGGAGGTCGTCAAGCAGTTGTTCGGCAAAGAGCCGCACAAGGGTGTCAATCCCGATGAGGTCGTCGCGGTCGGCGCTGCGATCCAGGCTGGCGTGTTGCAAGGCGACGTCAAGGACGTGCTGTTGCTCGACGTGACGCCGCTTTCGCTCGGCATCGAGACGCTCGGCGGCGTGTTCACGCGGCTCATCGACCGTAACACCACCATCCCGACCAAGAAGAGCCAGGTGTTCTCCACCGCCGAGGACAATCAGAACGCGGTGACGATCCGCGTGTTCCAAGGCGAGCGGGAAATGGCATCCGACAACAAGCTGCTCGGCCAATTCGACCTGGTCGGAATACCGCCCGCCCCGCGCGGCGTGCCGCAGGTCGAGGTGACGTTCGACATCGACGCGAACGGCATCGTCAACGTGCAGGCCAAGGACAAGGGAACCGGCAAAGAGCAGCAGATCCGCATCCAGGCGTCAGGCGGCCTGTCCGAGGCTGACATCCAGCGCATGGTCAAGGACGCCGAAAGTCACGCCGAAGAAGACAAGAAGCGCAAGGCTGAGGTCGAAGCCAAGAATCATGCCGAGGCGCTGGTCCATGCGACCGAGAAAGCGCTCGCCGAGCACGGCTCGAAGGTCGGCGAAGGTGATCGGCGCGCCATCGAGAACGCGATGGCCGATCTCAAGGAAGCGCTCAAAGGGAGCGATGCTGAGGCGATCACGGCCAAGACCAACGCCCTGGCGCAGGCCTCGATGAAGCTCGGCGAAGCCATGTACAAGCAGACCCAGGAAGGTGCCGCGTCGGCGGGCGGTCCCGGCGGCGGCGGTGACGGTCCGGGTAAGACCGACGATGTCGTCGACGCGGAATTCACCGAGGTCGACGACGACAAGAAGAACAAGAAGTCAGCCTAAGCTCGGCGAGGCCTCCGCCATGCCGGCTTCGATTGTAACAAACACCCCCGGGGCCCAACCTCGGGGGTGCATATTTTTTGAAGCACCATGGACGAGCGGGCACGATTCGGCGATGACGCCACGGCAGATATGACAGGGGTGAACGCGGGCATGGCCAAGCGTTGCTACTACGACGTCCTGGGGGTCGAGCGCACCGCGGACGAAAGTGCACTGAAATCCGCCTTCCGCAAGCTCGCGATGAAATGGCATCCCGATCGCAATCCCGGCGACAAGAGTAGCGAAGTCCGTTTCAAGGAGATCAACGAGGCTTATGAAATCCTCAAGGATGCGGACAAGCGCGCCGCTTACGACCGCTTCGGCCACGCCGCATTCGAGCACGCTGGTTCGGGCGCCGGCGGCTTTGGCGACGTAGCGTCGGCCTTCGCCGACATTTTCGATGACCTGTTCGGGATGGGTGGCGGGCGGCGCGGACGCGGCGGCGGCCGCGAGCGCGGCGCCGATCTGCGTTACAACATGGAAATCACCTTGGAGGAGGCCTATTCGGGAAAGAACGCCCAGGTACGCATTCCAACCTCGGTGACCTGCGAGGCCTGTTCGGGCTCGGGCGCCAAATCCGGCACCCGGCCCAAGGCCTGCCCGACTTGCGGCGGTCAGGGCCGCATCCGCCATGCGCAGGGATTCTTCACGTTGGAGCGGACGTGTCCCGCCTGCCAGGGCCGCGGGCAGGTGATCGACAACCCTTGTCCCTCTTGTTCCGGCTCTGGACGAGTGACGCGCCAGCGCTCCCTCTCGGTCAACATTCCTTCTGGAGTCGAGGATGGCACCCGCATCAGGCTTGCCGGCGAAGGCGAAGCGGGCGTGCGCGGCGGGCCTGCCGGCGACCTCTACATTTTCCTCGCCATCGGCGCCCATCCGTTCTTCCAGCGCGAGGGCGCCGATTTGCATTGTCGGGTGCCGATCTCAATGGTGCTTGCCGCACTGGGCGGCGAGATCGAGGTGCCGACCATCGACGCCAATCACAGCCGGGTCAAGGTGCCGGAAGGCACTCAGTCGGGACGGCGCTTTCGTCTGCACGGCAAGGGCATGCCCGTATTGCGCTCGAAACAATGCGGCGACATGTATGTGCAGGTTCTCGTCGAGACGCCGCAAAAACTCAGCAAGCGGCAACGCGAATTGCTGAATGAATTCGAGCGATTGTCATCCAAGGAAACGCATCCAGAAACGGCGGGATTTTTCGGCAAGGTGAAGGAGTTCTTGGGTCGTTCCGGCGCCGTTTGATAAATTGCCGCTTGACCGCCGCAAGCGTGGCCTTTACCGGTTGAAAGTTCAAATCACCAGTCATTGCGTAGGCTTACGGCCAAGATGTCGCCTCCAGCCCTGCAGCTCCTCGAGCAGAAGCTTGAAAGACAGAAGCGCCTCTTCGAACTAAGAAAGGGCGCGCTCGAAAGGCGGATCGAGCGGCATATTCAGCTGTTTGAGCAGAGGAAGGGCGCGTTCGAAAAGAAGCTTGAGCAGCAGTTCGAAAATCACAAAAAGAAGTTCGAGCAGAAGTTCGACACGCAAAGAAAGAAGATCGAGACTCGGATTCGCCACTTCGAGCAAAAGAACGGCATTCGTCTCGACGACGAGGTTCGCTTCATCCGCTCCTGGATCGAGAAGCCGCTGACCACCGGCGCGGTTACGCCTTCCGGCCGGGCGCTTGCTCGCACCATGGCGGCCTATGTCGATCCCAACCGGCCGGGTCCCGTCATCGAGCTCGGCCCCGGCACCGGCCCTGTTACCGAGGCGCTGCTGGCACAGGGGATCGACGCGTCACGCCTGATGCTGGTCGAGTTCGATCCGACCTTCTGCCGTTTACTGCGCGCGCGCTATCCAGCTGCCACGGTCGTGCAGGGAGACGCCTACGCCTTGAAGCGTCTGTTGAGCGGGGTATTGCAACGACCGGCCGCCGGGGTGGTCTCGGGCCTGCCGCTTTTTGCCAAACCCTTCCGAATGCGCCTGCGGCTCCTGTTCGAAGCCTTTGCGTTGATGGCGCCGGGCGCGCCCTTCGTGCAGTTCACCTATAACGCCGTCGCTCCAATTCCGAAGTGGCTAGACCGCGTAACGGTGGAAGCGTCCGAACGGGTGTGGATGAATATTCCACCGGCACGGGTGTGGGTGTATCGGAGGGACTGACGATAGACGACACAGCATGAAACTTGTGGGTATCATGCAGGCCCAATCCCTGGTCCGCCGTCTGTCATGGCAGTTCCGAAAATCCTGGTCATTCCCGGCTCGCTGCGGGCGAAGTCGTACAACGTGCGGCTCGCGGCGCTCGCCGCAAAGGAATTGATGCTCACCCCCGCGGACGTTACCCGCATTTCGCTGCTGGATTATCCGCTGCCGATCTACGACGCTGACACCGCCGAGACGGCGGGACCACCGCCCAATGCCGTCAAACTCAAGCAATTGATGTCGCTGCATCAAGGCGTATTCATCGCCAGCCCGGAATACAACGCTTCGATTACTCCGCTGATGAAGAACACGATCGATTGGATCTCGGCGGTGCGCGAGCCTGGCGAGGCCCCGCTCGCCGCTTACCAGAACCGCGTGTTCGCGCTGGGAGGCGCCTCGCCCGGACGTTCGGGCGCGACGCATTCGCTGCTGGCTCTGCGCCAGGTGCTGGCGGTCGGCTGCCGGGCGCTCGTCATTGCCGAGCAGGTGACGGTGCCGAATGCCGAGCAGGCCTTCGACGCAATGGATGAACTCAAGGACGCACGCGCGGCCAGTCAGCTCAAGCTCGTCATACGAAAGCTCGTTGATACCGCCAAACTCTTGGCATGAACGCCAAACGCTGCACGGTTGCCGCAATAGGCGCGGAGGAGGTCGGCCGTGAAACTCGATCCGCGTGAGCGGTTGATCGTCGCCCTCGATGTGCCTTCGGTTGGCGAGGCCGAGGCGCTGGTTTCACGCCTCGGCGAAACCGTCTCGTTCTATAAGATAGGCTATCAGCTCGCCTTTGCGGGCGGGATCGATTTCGCGCGCGTGCTGGCCGGCGCCGGCAAGCGCATTTTCCTCGACCTCAAGCTGCACGACATCGGCAACACCGTCGCGAGAGGCGTCGAAGGCGTGGCGCGGCTTGGGGCATCGTTTCTTTCCGTGCACGCCTACCCCCAGACGATGCACGCCGCGGTCGACGCGCGCAAAGGATCGGCGCTGCGCCTCCTCGCCGTGACCGTGCTCACCTCCTACGATGACGCTGACCTCGCCGCAGCAGGCTATGATTTTACGGTCTCAGAACTCGTCGGCGAACGCGCGGCGCAGGCGCGCGACGTCGGCATCGACGGGCTGGTGTGCTCGGGCGAGGAGGCGGCGACGCTGCGCCCGATTATCGGCGCGGGGATGGTGTTGGTCACGCCGGGCATCCGCCCGGCCGGTGCCGCAGCAGGCGACCAGAAGCGCATTATGACGCCAGCCGCGGCCCTCGCCGCCGGGGCCGATCATCTCGTGGTCGGCCGACCGATCCTGGCGGCGCCCGATCCAAGGGCAGCCGCGGATGCAATTGTCGCCGAGATCGCCGGCGTGATGCCGTGACAGGGAGGTCGAGATGCCGAAAGGCTATTGGATTCCGCACATCGATGTGAGCGATCCGGAAGGCTACAAGGCGTATGTCGCCGCAACCCCCGCGGCGCACGAGAAGTATGGCGGGCGCGCGCTGGTGCGAGCCGGCGCGCAGGAGGTGGTCGAGGGAAAGGCTCGTTCCCGCAACGTGCTGCGGGAATTTGCCGATTATGCCACCGCCCTCGCCTGCTATCGCTCGCCGGAATACCAGCGTGCCCGGCCCTTGCGCCTTGCCCATTCGGTCTGCGACTTCGTGATCATCGAGGGCCATGACGGCGTGCAGCCGGATCCTCCCGCGGCGCCGCCAGCGCGCGCACCGCGCAAAGGCTACTGGATCGCGCACGTCGATGTCACCGATCCCGAAGGCTACAAGGCTTACATGACCGCCGACATGGTGCCGTTCGGCAGATTCGGCGGACGCTTTCTGGTACGCGGCGGCCGGCGCGAGGTGGTGGAGGGCAACGTGCGCGCGCGCACCGTCGTGCTCGAATTTCCAAGCTATCGCGCGGCGCTCGACTGCTATCAGTCGGCGGATTACCAAGCCGCAGCCGCGCTGCGCAAAGGCAAAGCCGAGTTCGACCTCTTCATCGTCGAAGGCTGCGATCCGCAGGCATAGCGGCCGCCGTCGCTGCGGCTCGCAGATCCCGCGAGAGCGCGGGAGCCGTCCGTTGCTTTCCTTCGTGGGTGCGCCCCGCTATACCCGCAGTCAAGCCGGAGAGACCTCCATGTCCGACATGCGGCTGATCGTAGCTGGCGCCGGCGGGCGCATGGGGCGCACGCTGATCCACGCCATCGCCGCTACCGATGGAGTCATCCTCGCGGGTGCAGTAGAGGCAGCTTCCTCCGCGGTGATCGGCCGCGACGCGGGCGAGCTCGCCGGGCTTGGGCAAAACGGCGTTACGGTTGCCACCGAGATTGGGCCACTGCTCGGTCATGCCGACGGGTTGGTCGATTTCACCGTCCCCGCCGCGACCGTTGCCTTCGCCGAACATACGGCGCGCACTGGCTGCGTCCACGTCATCGGCACCACCGGACTCTCGGGCGAAAGCGAAGCGCTGATCGCCGAGGCGGCCAAACGCGCCGTGATCGTCAAATCCGGGAACATGAGCATGGGCGTCAACCTGCTCGCGGCCCTCGTCAAGCGGGTCGCGCAGACGCTGGATGAGGATTTCGACGTCGAAATCCTCGAAATGCATCACAATAGAAAGATCGACGCGCCTTCAGGCACCGCGCTGATGCTCGGCCGCGCCGCGGCGGAGGGCCGCGGCGTGAACCTCGAGCAGCATTCGGTGCGCGGTCGGAACGGCACCACCGGCGCACGCTGTCCCGGCGATATCGGCTTTGCCTCATTGCGCGGTGGCTCGGTCGTGGGCGAACACACCGTCGTCTTCGCCGGACCGGCTGAGCGGATCGAGCTCACGCACAGGGCGGAGGACCGGATGATTTTCGCCCGTGGTGCACTTCGCGCGGCGCTCTGGGCGCGGGGGCGCAAACCCGGGCTTTATTCGATGGCAGACGTGTTGGGCCTGGGCGACGCCTGATCGTTCGCTCGCGGTCGTAGAAGAGATCGGCCGGCCATCTCGTCCGGCGGCGGCAGTTCCATTAATTCGAGCAAAGTGGGCGCGACATCCGCGAGCCGCCCTGCCGTCAAAGACACATTGCCGCCGCCCAACAGCAGAACCGGTACGGGATTGGTCGTGTGAGCGGTATGTGGACCACCGGTGACGGGATCGCGCATCATTTCGCAATTACCGTGGTCCGCGGTGACCAACAGAGCGCCGCCAGCTGTTGCGATCGCCTCCGCGATCCGGCCAAGACCAGTGTCGACCGCCTCCACTGCTTTGACTGCGGCCGGCAAGCTGCCGGTGTGTCCGACCATGTCGGGGTTGGCATAGTTCAGCACGATCAAATCATAGCGGCCGGATCCGATTGCTTCCACCGCCTTTTCCGTCAACTCCGGCGCCGACATCTCTGGTTTGAGGTCATAGGTCGCGACCTTGGGCGAAGGAACCATGATGCGGTCCTCGCCGCGATAAGGCTCCTCCTCGCCACCATTGAGGAAATAGGTCACGTGCGCATATTTCTCCGTCTCGGCCATGCGCAATTGCGTGCGGCCGGCGTCGCCGACGACCCGGCCGAGCACGTTGGCTAGGCTTTGCGGCGGGAAGATCGTTCCCAGCAACGCATCCAGCTGCTCGCTGTACTGTGTCATACCGGCGGCGCCAGCGACGCGGATGCTGCGACGGCGGGCAAAGCCGCTGAAGCTCGGATCGAGCAAGGCGGACAGGATTTCGCGCACGCGGTCGGCGCGGAAATTGAAGCAAAGCACACCGTCGCCGTCCCGCATGCCCCGATACTCGCCGACCACCGCCGGAACGATGAATTCGTCGCTGATCTCGTGTGCATAAGCATCCGCAATGACGGCGGGAGCGCTGGCAAAGCGCGGCCCCTCGGCGTCCGCGATCGCGTGATAGGCCTTGGCCACGCGCTCCCACCGTCTGTCGCGATCCATGGCGTAGTACCGACCGCTCACCGTGACGATCGGGACGGATGGCGGCAGCGCCGTGATGAGGCGCGCAATGTCCTGCCCTGCCGAGCGTGGCGGCGCATCGCGGCCGTCGGTAAAGGCATGCACGAGCGCCGGTACGGAGGCCTGGGCGAGAATGTTGGCGAGGGCAGCCGCGTGGTCCTGATGTGAATGGACTCCGCCCGGCGAGACCAATCCCATGAGATGGCATGCGCCCCCGCTGCGCCGCAACGCCTCGATCAATTCGTTTAGTGCCGGCGCCCGTTTGACATCGCCGCTAGCGATCGCCGCGCCGATGCGGGGCAGGTCTTGCATCACGAGACGGCCGGCACCGATGTTGAGATGTCCGACCTCGGAATTGCCCATCTGCCCTTCCGGCAGGCCGACATCTTTGCCTGACGTGCGCAAGAACGCATGCGGACAGCTCGCCCACAGACGATCGAAACTTGGAGTCCGCGCCTGGCGGATCGCATTATCGGCGGCTTCTTCGCGCCAGCCCCACCCGTCAAGAACAACCAACATGACCGGACGGCGCTTTTGCATCTGCCCACGTCCTCTGCACCTCGCCGGCGTTGGCGAAGCGCGCCAACCGGCATTTATCGCCCCTCGAAAGGTTGTGTGGGATCGCGATGCCATCGTCAACCAGCGGCTCGTTTGCGGCCGATCGCGACCGTGCTTTTGGTGTCACACGGAGCGATTTTTACTCCGTGGCGAGGCTAATCGCGCCGCCAGCGCCGGAAATCGAGCGCCGCTCCATATCGGCCACCATTTCATGAACTACGGCGGTGGCGCCTATAATGAGGCACTTAACTCCTTTGCGCGTGCGGTCTGTGGTTTACCGGAAGTGCGCTGCGTGACCTATGCCAAGCTCGCCGACTTCATGGATCAGCAGAACTCTGAGACGCTGGCGGCCTATCGCAGGGGCGACTTTGCGCATGTTGCGACGCCGACGTTGAAGGTGGCGCAACGGTCGCGCTAG
>DASSGH010000005.1:0-2769 GCA_035693615.1 Xanthobacteraceae bacterium | reverse complement strand
GCCGACCTGCGGCACGTAGAGCGCGCCGGCGACCCCCGCCATGCACGCGGACAGAGTAAAGACGAGGAGTTTGTAAGCCTCGACCCGGTAGCCGAGAAAACGGGTGCGCGCCTCGGCATCGCGGATGGCGACCAGAACCTTGCCGAACTTCGAACTCACGACGACGCGGCAGATGACGAAGCCCAGCATCAGCGCAAGCGTGGAAATCATGAACAGCGCCGCGCGCGTCCCCGGCGCCTGCACATTGAACCCGAGGATATCCTTGAAATCGGTGAGCCCGTTGTTGCCGCCAAAGCCGAAGTTGTTGCGGAAGAAGCCAAGCATCAGCGCAAAGGTCATCGCCTGGGTGATGATCGAGAGATAGACCCCGGTGACGCGGCTCCTGAACGCGAACCAGCCGAACACAAACGCGAGCAGGCCCGGCACGAACAGGACCATGAAGGCCGCGTAGGCGAAGTGCTGAAAGCCGTACCAATAGATCGGCAGTTCCGGCCAGTTCAGGAACACCATGAAGTCCGGCAGAACCGGGTGCGCGTAAACTCCGCGTGTTCCGATCTGCCGCATCAGATACATGCCCATGGCATAGCCGCCGAGCGCGAAGAAGGCGCCATGGCCGAGCGAAAGAATGCCGCAATAGCCCCAGATCAGGTCGATCGAGAGCGCCAGCAGCCCGAAGCAGACGTACTTGCCGAACAGCGCGACGAAATATGACGACAGATGAAACGGCGAACTCGCTGGCACCAGGAGGTTGAGCAGCGGAACGAGAATGCCGATGGCCGCCAAGGTGGCCAGAAAGGCGAGCGCCCCGCGGTCGAGCGAGCACAGGACGGGGTTTCCGGTCATGCCTCGACCGCCCTGCCCTTCAAGGCGAACAACCCTCGCGGGCGCTTCTGGATGAAGAGGATGATCAAAACCAGGATCGCGATCTTGCCGAGCACGGCGCCGGCATATGGTTCGAGAAACTTGTTGGCGATGCCGAGCGTGAATGCGCCTACCAGCGTTCCCCACAGATTGCCCACGCCGCCGAACACGACCACCATGAATGAATCGATGATGTAGCCTTGGCCGAGATTGGGGCTGACGTTGTCGATTTGCGACAAGGCCACGCCGGCGAGCCCGGCAATCCCCGAGCCGAGCCCGAAGGTGAGCGCGTCGATGCGGCTCGTACGAATGCCCATCGATGCCGCCATCGCGCGGTTCTGCGTCACCGCGCGCATCTCCAGGCCGAAGCGCGTGAAGCGCAACAGCGCGAGCAAACCCATGAAGATGAGCAACGTGAAGACGATGATCCACAGCCGGTTGTAGGTGATGGTGATTTGCCCGACCTCGAACGAGCCGCTCATCCAGGACGGGTTGCCGACGTCCTTGTTGGTCGGGCCGAAAGCGGTGCGCACGCCTTGCTGCAGGATCAGCGAGAGGCCCCAGGTGGCGAGCAGCGTCTCCAGCGGCCGTCCATAGAGAAAGCGGATGATTCCCTGCTCGATCAGGATGCCGACCAAGCCGGCGACCACGAACGCGAGCGGAATGGCAACGGCGAGCGAATAGTCGAACAGGGTGGGATCATAGGCACGAATCACCTGCTGAACGACGAAGGTCGTGTAGGCGCCGAGCATGACCATTTCGCCGTGCGCCATATTGATCACACCCATCACGCCGAAGGTGATGGCGAGCCCGATCGCCGCCAGCAGAAGCACCGAACCGAGCGAGAGTCCGTACCAGGTGTTCTGCAGCGCGGTCCAAAGGGCAAGGCTGTTTTCGATCGAGGCGATGGCGTCGGCCGCGGCCTTCCTGACAGCGGGAGAGGCGCTCGCCGGCAATCCGCCGAGTAGCGCGAGTGCGTCCTGATCGCCGCGCTGACGGATCACGGCGATCGCCTCGATTTTGTCGGCGTCGGATGCCGCATCGAGATAGAGCACGACCGCCGCGCGCGCCTCAATCAAGGCCTGTTTCACGCGCGCGTCAGTTTCACGGGGCATAGCTTGGTCGAGGGCAGCGAGCGCGTTGGCGTCCTTGGATTTGAGCACCGCCTGCGCCGCCTCGAAGCGCTTGCCCGGATCGGGAGCCATCAACATCAAGCCGCCGAGCGCCGCTTCGAGGATGCGCCGCAGCCGATTGTTGAGGCGCACCGGGGCGAGGTCCGACGGCCCGTTACCGGCAACCGGCCGGCCGGTCGCGGCGTCGATCAGCTGGTCGGACGGCGCACGAATGAAAACGCGCTTGTCGTTCGCACTGAAGAGGAGCCGCCCCTCCTGCAAGGCGCTGATGACTTGCGCGGCAAGGGGATGGCCGCTCGTGGCGACCCCATTGATCGCCTCGGCGGTCTCGTCGAAGCTATCGGCGGTGAAGCGCACAAGCCCGTCTTCGTAAGGGCCGGCGCGCGCCCCCGTCATCACAACGGCGAGCATCCCAAGCGCGCAGACGAGCGCGACGAAGCGATCGCTGAGGTCACGCATCCCGATCGTCCCGGCACTTGCGAGCGGGGCGGCCCAAATGACGCAGCCCCGCCCGTCTCCAGTTTGGCTGCGAACACAACGCTCACGCTTGCGGGTGCCGCAGCCTCGGCGCGCTCCCTCTGTCCGAACAGCAAGAGGTGGCGCGTCGAGTTGCGAACATCACGGCACTATGCGCCGCCCCCGCACTTCTTGGTCACCGTGTTGTAGTTGCCGCATTTCAGCGTCACCCAGTCGGCTTCCAAGTCCTTCGAGCCTGGCAAGTACTTCGACCAGGCGTCGCCGGGGACCAATGCGGGCGTCTTCCAAACGACGTCGA
>DASSGH010000004.1:0-31982 GCA_035693615.1 Xanthobacteraceae bacterium | reverse complement strand
CGCGATGCGCCTCGTGCTCGGCGAGCGCAAGGTGATGACGCTGGTCGGCGAGGAACGTCGGCAGCAGCCGCGCGCGCTGCTCCTGCGTCATCAGCTCGTCGAAGAGCGCATGCGCGAGCGTCGACGTTTGCGCCAGCACGGCCGCAAGATCGGGGTCGCCGACGGCGAGCTCTTCGGTGACGATGCAGCAGGTGAGGTTGTCGGCGCCGGCGCCGCCCGCCTCTTCCGACAGTGCCAGCGTGCGCAGTCCGACCTGCGAGGCTTGGTCGAGCGCCTCCGCCAAGATTGGACGGGCGCTTGCCTCCAGCCGCTGCGGCGCGAGCGCGCGCGGCTTGATCTCCTGCGCG
Source organism: Xanthobacteraceae bacterium (assembly GCA_035693615.1). Lineage (GTDB taxonomy): Bacteria > Pseudomonadota > Alphaproteobacteria > Rhizobiales > Xanthobacteraceae > VAZQ01. The sequence continues at coordinate 31,635 of DASSGH010000004.1, read as the reverse complement.
ACGAAATCGCGAACCGTGTCGCGGATCTGCAATTGCTCCGGACTCAGATGAAGGCTGTACATCACTCCCCCCTGATGCCGGCGGTCTTGATCACGCCGGCCCATTTGTCGAGATCGTTGCGCATGAGCGCGCCCAGCTCATCGGGGCCGAGCGGGTAAGGCGTGACCTGCTGCTCGGTCAGCTGCTTGGCCACCTGCGGGTCATGCATGATTGTCAGTGTTTCCTGCGACAGCCGCGCCACGATTTCCTTAGGCGTGCGTGCCGGCGCGATGATGCCGACCCACGGCGCCATTTCGAACCCCGGCACAGTTTCGGCAACCGCCGGCAGATCGGGAAGCGCCGGCATCCGCTTCGGTTCGGCAACCGCCAGCGCGACCAGTTGCCCCGCTTGCGCCGGCTGCAGCAGCAATTGAACGTTGTTGAAGCCCATCTGCACCTCGCCGCCGATCAGCGCGAGCGAAGCGGGGCCGGTGCCCTTGTACGGCACGTGCAACAGCTTGACGCCCGTCGCCTGGGAAAACAGCTCCATGGCGAGATGGCTGAAGTTGCCGACCCCGGCGGAGGCGTAGCTCAGCGCCGCAGGCTTCGCCTTCGCCAGCGCGATCAAGTCCGCCACCGAACGCGCCGGCACCGAGGGATGCACGGCGAGCATCCCCGGGAAACGCACCATGTTCGCGACCGGAACGAAGTCGCGCAACGGCGCGTACGCAAGCTTGTCGTAGAGCGAAGGGTTCACCACGAGCGGCGTGTCGGAGCAGGTCGATATCGTGTAGCCGTCGGGATCGGATTGCATCAGCGCCTGCAAGCCGATGGCCCCGTTGGCGCCCCCGCGGTTCTCGACGAACACCTGTTGGCCGAGCCGGTCGGAAAGGTGCTTGGCGGCAATTCGCGCGATGAAGTCGGTGCCGCCGCCGGCCGGAAACGGCACGATCATCTTGATCGCCCGCTGCGGCCAAGCTTGCAGGGTTGTTTGCGCCGCGGCGGCCGCCGGCAGCGCGGCAGCAAGCGCGAGCGCCGCCGCAAGCTTGGCGAGATGCTTGCGCATGGTCGATCCTCCCGGTGTCCGTGCCGCGGTCTTGGGCTGCCGCGTTCACTCCCTCATCCTTGCACGGCGCGGGCGATGGCGTCTCCCATGTCGGCGGTGTTCGCCGCTCCGCCGAGATCGGGGGTCAGCTGCTTGCGGCCGGCGATCACCGCGTGGACCGCCGCATGGATGCGGCCGGCGGCGGCGGTGGCCTTGGGCTCGTTGCGCTTGCGCCCGAGCCAGGCCAGCAGCATCTGGCCCGACATGATCATGGCGTAGGGATTGGCGATGTTGCGCCCGGCGATGTCGGGGGCCGAACCGTGAGTCGCCTGCGCCATGGCCTGCCGCTCGCCGACGCAAAGGCCGGGTGCCAAGCCCAGCCCGCCCACCAGCCCCGCGCCGATATCGGTCAAGATGTCGCCGAACTGGTTGGTCGTCACCACCACGTCGAACTGCTGCGGCGCCGTCACGAGCTTGAGCGCGATGGAATCGATCATCACCTCCTCGAAGCTTACGTCCGGATATTCGCGCGCGACCTTACGGCATTCCTCCGCGAACATGCCGCAGGCGAGCCGGTAGACCGGCTCTTTGTGGGCGGCCGTCACCTTCTTGCGCGCGCGGGTGCGGGCGATCTCGAAGGCTTCGCGCGCGACGCGGCGCGATCCTTTGCGGGTGATCACGCGCATGGCGACCGTGATGTCGTCGTTAGGCCGAAACTCCGGCAGGCCGGCGACGACCGTTTCGGAATAAAGCATTCCCTCGGTGAGCTCGCGCAGGAAGACGATGTCGACGTTCTTATGGATGGACGCAATCGCGGCGTGCGACAGCGCCGGGCGCACGGCCGCGAACAGGTCGAACTTCTTGCGCACTGGCGGCATGACCCAGCTGGGGTCCCCGCGCGGGTAGGCGGCGTGTCCGATCGGACCCATCACCCAGCCGTCGAGCTCGCGCAAGGCCTGCTCCGTCACCGCCGGAAGCGTGTGGCCGTGCTCCTCGTGCCCGCTTCGGCCGATCGGCAGCGGCCGCCAATCGATATCGAGGTGCTCGCTTGCGGCGGCGGCCTTCATCACCTTGATGCATTCGGGGACGACTTCGAGCCCGATGTCGTCGCCCGCGAGGATGCCGATCTTCAACCTCACTCCTCCACGACGATCCCGGTGATTTCGACGTCGCGCTTCCAGCTCGCCATTTCCTCCCGCAGCCAGCTGCTGGCGTCGGCAAGCGCGGGGGGCCGCGGCACGAGCATGCCGCCGCGGGCGAACGCCTCCTGCATCTCGGGCGCGCTCATGGCGGCGACGAACGCCGTGTGCAGCGTGGCGATAATCTCGGCCGGCACCGCGGCCGGCGCAAAGGCCGCCACCCATTGCGCCGCGCGCATGCCGGGAAATCCGACCTCGCCCAGCGTGGGCACGTCGGCATGTTGCGGCAGCCGCGCGTCGGCGGCCACCGCAAGCGCGTGCACGCGGCCCGCTTTCATCATGCCCAGCGGGATGGTGATGTTGAACCACGACACCTGAATATCGCCGTTGGCGAGGTCGCGCAGGATCTCCGCGCCGCCGCCCTTGAACGGAATGTGCAGGAGGTCGAGACCGGCGCGTTTCGCGAGGATCTCGGTATTGATTTGTTGATAGCTGCCGACGCCGGCGCTGCCGTAACGGACCTTGCCCGGATGCTCCTTGGCATAGGCGAGAAACTCGCCGAAGCTGCGCGGCGGGAAGTCCGTCGTCGTGGCGAGAAAGAACACCGGGACGTCGGCGAGCGGCGCGATGACCTGCACGTCGCGCTCGTAATCGAGCTTCAATTTTTTCGCGAGCAGGACCGGCGTCAACGCGTTGGTCGAGATGTTGCCGATCATGAGCGTGTGGCCATCGGGGCGAGCGCGCGCCATCTCCTCGATCGCGATGATTCCCGAAGCGCCGGGCTTGTTTTCGACGAATACGCTGCGGCCGAAGCGTTGCCGCAACTGCTCGGAATAAAGCCGCGCCACCACGTCGGTCAGGCCGCCGGGCGCATACGGTACGATGATGCGGACTGGCTTTGCCGGGTAGGTCTGCGCGAGCGCCTGTGTGGCAAGGATGGCAAGGCCAAACGCGCACGTCACGCCCTGCCACAAGCGCCGCATCTCGCTGTCCTCCCCCGGCGCTGATCAGGGCGCCAACTGCGGATTTTAGGAAGGCTTTGCGGCGCGGCACAAGCCGCTATCGCGGGAAGCGAGACGAACCCCAAGGGTCGATCGGATTGTCGGCGAGAAGCGATTTGGTGCCGCTAGGCGGGGTACGCGATCAACTCGACGTACGCCGCCGCGGGCTCGCTGATGCCGCGATCAGCTCGATGGGCAGGCGGGGCTGGGCGTCAGCGGCTCGGGCGCCGCCGGCGCGCGATTCGCCGGCCGCACATCGGCTATTGCCTGCGCCGCATCGAGCGCGTGATCGGCGTTTTCCGCGACCTGTTGCAGGTATGGTTGCACCGCGTGGCCGAGCGCTGTGAGCGCGATCGCCGGCCGACGTTGAAACAGCGCGCCGCCGAGCTCCCGCTCGAGCGCAATGATCGCGTTGGTCAGCGAAGGCTGCGTGACGCCGCAGCGTCCCGCCGCCCGCGTGAAATTTCGCTCCTCACAGAGCGCCAGGAAGTAACGAATCTGCTGCATCTGCATGGCCCACCTCGCCGTCTATTGGTTCGCGTCCGAGGCTGCCATCGGCGCCGGCTTTGGAGGGTGAGGCAGTTCACATAAAACGGATTTTCCTCGTCGGGGGCGCGAGGGCCGAATGCACTCACAGCGTGCATTCGCAAACTTCGCTTCTTTTCGAGAGCATGCGGCCATTCGCTCGAGAAAAACCGGCGACGCCGCAACGCAGGAATCGGGTATAATGATTCTACAACGAAACGCTCGCCAGGCGTGCTCGAGCGCACACGTCGTTTGCAAGACTCGTAAGCAACGGGGAGGGGGAGCCCTCATGCCGAGTCCAGGTGTTAAGCAGGGGGAACGCACGCGTGACAAGTTGTCCCTGCTCCGCAGCCATCCGCTGTTTCGCGATCTTCCGCCGGGGGTGATCGAGCACCTCGGCTCGTACATGAAGACGCGGCGGGTCGCGCGCGGGACGAGCATCTTCGCCAAGGGCGATCCGGGGACCGGGCTCATGGGCGTGCTCGCCGGCGCGGTGAAAGTCAGCGTCGCCTCTGCCGACGGCAAGGACATCGTGCTCAACGTCTTTCGCGAGGGCGATATTTTCGGGGAAATCGCCTTGCTCGACGGCCGCCCGCGCACCGCGGATGCGACCGCCATGTCCGACTGCGAGCTCATCGTCATCGAGCGGCGCGATTTCGTTCCGTTCCTGAGCAGTCAGCCGGACGTGATGCTCAAGTTCATTGAGATTCTCTGCTCGCGGCTGCGCCGCACCAGCGAGCAGGTGCAGGACATCACGTTCCTGAACCTGCCGACTCGCTTGGCGAAGACCTTGCTGCAGCTGACCGGCGGCGTACAGGGCTCGGCGGCGCCGAGCAAGGCGGTCATCACCCAACGCGAGATCAGCCAGATGATCGGGATGTCGCGCGAGAGCACCAACAAGCAGCTCCGGGCATGGGCCAAGCGCGGGTGGATTCGGCTCGAGCGCGGGGGCGTCGGCGTGATCGCGCCGGACAAGCTCACCGCAATCGCGGCGGAGGGCGCGGACTTCGATCCGTCGTGAGGCGGCGCGTTAATCGTTACGCGAGCGCGCCCACGACGCCGCGCGCGGCGAGCAGCTCGGAGAGATTCTTGCGGGCGTGGAACATGCGGGTTTTGACCGTATTGCCCGGTATGCCGAGAATGGCGGCGGCTTCCTGCACCGACTTTCCGTGATAGTAGACGAGATCGATGACCTCGCGATGCCGGCGCGAGAGGCGATTGAGGCAGTCGCGCACGATTTCCCCGCGGTGCTTGATCGCGAAGCTTGCCTCCGGATCGTCGGCCGGATCGCTTGCTTGCGCGGCCGCTTCGTCACAGTCGAGCGTCGGCCGGCGTCGTAACTCGGCCAGCGCCTTGTAGCGGGCGATCGCCAAGAGCCAGGTGCTGACCGAGGAGCGCGCCTCGAACCGGTGCGCCTGGCGCCACACGTCGAGGAAGACCTCGCTGGTCAAGTCCTCCGCCGCCGCCTCGCCGCCGATTAGCCGCAATATGAAGCGGTACACACGCGCATGGTGGCGGGCAAACAAAACCTGCATGGCGATCCTGTGGCCGGCTGCGATCTTGGCGATCAGCGCGAGGTCCGAGGTGTCGTGATCCTGCGCTTTGCCTGCCCGCCCGGCGACGGCCATATCCGGGACAAGCCCGGCAAAGTGGCTGCGCATTGGTAGCTCCCCTGTTTTGGCCTACCAATATGCCTAGACTGCCCGTCGGAAACCTTCTGTTAACTACTTCACACCGACCAAGCGTCATCCAATGCCGAGGGCGACGGGCGCCAAAATGCCAAGCAAACGCAGCACCCGGCGCGCGATCATCATCGGCGGCTCGATGTCGGGCCTTTTCACCGCCGCCTTCCTGCGGCGGATCGGGTGGCAGACTGATGTCTATGAGCGCTCGCCCGTCGAGCTGGTCGGCCGCGGCGCCGGCATCACCACGCACCCGGAATTGCTGGAGGCGCTGGAGAAGAGCGGCGCCGGGACCCGTGATCTCGGCATCGAGGTGGACAAACGCATCACGCTTGACCGCGATGGCCGGGTGATCGCGGAAAAGCATCTGCCGCAGATCCTCACCTCGTGGGACCGGCTGCAGCGGCTCATGCGCGCGACCATCGTGGAGGCAAGCTATCACCTGGGCCACACCTTCGAGCGCGTCGAGCAGGATCACTCGGGCGTGCTCGTGCACTTCGCGGGCGGCAAGCGCGAGCGCGCCGATCTCCTCGTCGGCGGCGACGGCATCCGCTCGAGCGTACGCGAACAGGTCGCTCCGGCGGTGCAGCCGGTCTATTCCGGCTATTACATCTGGCGCGGCGCGCCCAACGAAGCCGATCTCGCGGAAGCGACGCGCGCGAGCATTTTTCCCTACTTCACCTTCTTCCTGCCCGAGCGGCAGCAGGTCATCGGCTATCCCATCGCCGGGCTGAACAATGACCTGCGCGTCGGCTACCGCCGCTACAATTTCATCTGGTATCGCGTCGCCGATGCGCAGGAGCTGCGGCGGATGTGCGTCGACGCGCACGGGCAGCAGCACGCGCACTCCGTGCCGCCGCCGCTCATTCGCGAGGACTTGATCGCGCAGATGCGTGCAGAGGCGCAAGCGATCATGCCGCCGCAGTTTCTCGATTGCCTCGCCAACATGCGCCCCTTCTTCACGCCGATCTACGACTTCTCGACCCCGCAATTGGTGTTTGGACGCGTGGCGCTGGTGGGCGATGCCGCCTCCTCGGCGCGCCCGCACATGGGTTTCGGCATGGCGAAGGCGGGCGGCGACGCCCAGGCGCTCGCGGCTGCGCTCGGGACTCATGACGATATCGACGCCGGGCTCGCAGCTTACAATCGCGCCCGCCAGCCCATCGGCGAGCGGATCATGTTGCACGGGCGCAGGCTCGGCACCCACCTCGGAGTGAATTTACAGAGCGAGGACGACCGCGCGATGTGGAAGCTGTTGCAGGATCACCGCGCCATGATGGATTGGATCGCGGTGCCGAATTTCTTGGCCGCCTACCGATGAATGCCGAGCTGCCGAAGCCCGACTATGCGCGCAACATGCGCATCCTCGGCCATTGCGACCAGGGCGGCAGACCCGACGGCGTGCAGATCATGGTGCATCGCGGCCACGCCTATGTTGGCCACATGTTCTCCAAAGGCTTCAGCGTCATCGACGTGCGCGACGCCAAGCACCCGCGCGCCGTGAATTACCTCGCCGCGCCGCCGAACACCTGGAACATCCACCTGCAGACCCATGATGATCTGCTGCTCGTCGTCAACGCCAAGGACATGTTCGCGGCCGCGGAATTCGCCGACGAGAAGGCCTATTACAAGGGCCAGCTCGGTACCGTGGTGGGCACGGCGGAGAAAAAAAGCGCGGCGCGCGATTGGACCGCGGGGCTCGCGGTCTACGACATTTCCACGCCGGCGGCGCCACAGCGCATCGGCTTCATGCCGGTCGAGGGCGGCGGCATTCACCGCATCTGGTACACCGGCGGCCGCTGGGCCTACGTGTCCGCGCTGCTCGACGGCTTCACCGATTACATCCTGCTGACGGTGGACCTGGGCGATCCGGCGCGTCCGCGCGAGTGCGGGCGCTACTGGATCCCCGGCATGAACGCGGCCGCCGGCGAGACGCCGTCATGGCCGGCCACCAGCCGCTACGGATTGCACCACGCGATCGTCGACGGCGATGTCGCCTATGCGGCCTGGCGCGACGCTGGGATGGTGGTGATCGACGTCCGCGACCGCGCGCGGCCAAAGCTGATCACCCACCGCAACTGGTCGCCGCCGTTCGGCGGTGGCACGCACAATTGCCTGCCGCTGGCGGAGCGCGATCTCCTCGTCGTGCTCGATGAAGCCGTGCTCGATCACCAAGAAGATGGCCTCAAGCTCATTTGGGTGTTCGACAACCGCACCAAGGAAAATCCGGTGAGCATTTCCACCTTTCCCACGCCGGCGGAGGCCGACTATGTGCGAAAGGGCGGCCACTTCGGCCCGCACAACATCCACGAGAACCGGCCGGGTAGTTTCGTGAGCTCCGAGCTGATCTTCGCCACCTATCAGAACGCGGGCGTGCGCGCCTTCGACATTCGCGACCCCTTCCGCCCGCGCGACGTCGGTGCGTTCGTGCCGCCGGCGCCCACGCGCATGATGGACCATCGGCCCAATCGCGCGCGGGTGATCCAGTCGGCCGACGTGTTCGTCGATGCCGCCGGCCTCCTCTACTGCACCGACTACAACGCCGGGCTCTACATCATCGAATTCGGCGGCTGAGGCCCGTACTCACCACCCCGAAGACGCCGCCTTGCATCTTGAGGGGTCATCGTCGCACGACCTCGAGCGTTCGGATGAGTTGTTCGGCAAACACCGTCGATGGGATCGGAAGGTTACGACCGCGCAATTGGCCAAGCACCAAGTCAGCGTGTGGAACGTCGCGGTCATCGATGCTGCGTGTCACTATTCCGGTCTGGCGATCGCCCGCCATCGCTCCAATTTGAATCTGGAAGGAAATCGCGCCGCCGCGCAGGACGACGCCACGCAGGAACTCGAATGAGTTTGATTCTGCCACAACGTTGAAATGCAACCCACTTCGGGAGGTCACCTCGTCGAACAATTGCCGCCCGCCAATACTGCGCTCGGGCAAGGCGACCGGATGCGCGGCGCAGTCGCGTAGCCGCACGGCGCGACGTGATGCAAGCGGGTGCGTGGGGGTCATGAGCGCCACCAGACGTTGCTCAAGCTTCATGAGGGGCTGGAAATTCGGCAGATACGGCGGCCGGAACACGATGACAAGGTCGACGTCATAAGCGGCGAGCGCACGCATCGCTCTTTCGTGGTCGAGAACCGCGACTTCAAACGCCACTTGGGGATAGCGTACTCGATACTTAGCGATTTCGTCTGGGAGGAAGTCGGGCGCCAACGCTTGGCTGCAAGCGATGCGAACCACGCCGCGGCGCAAGCCCTTGAGGTCTTCGATCTGCGACCGCATCCGCTCCACGTCGGCGGATTGCGCGCGAACATAGCGCAGAAACATCTCACCTGCCGCGGTCAACCGGACCCCGCGCGGCCGACGCTCGAACAGCTCGGCGTCGAGCTCCTCCTCAAGATCCATGATTCGGCGGTTGACGGCGGAAGCCGTGACGTTGAGTCGTTCCGCCGCCTTTCGGATTGAGCCGGCGCGCGCGACTTCATCCACATATTGCAAAAGCCGCAGATGCCGCATGGACAAACGGGTTTCTGCTTTGTGATGCCTTTTCGGCAACACTCTAGCAAGAAATTAGCAGCAGATGGCAACGGTCATTTACCCTACCAACGGGTCGGAAAGAGCGGCCAGGCACGCGAGTTGCAAGGCTCTGGGGACGGTCAAGAGGTCGTCGGGGCCGTCTGACCACCACCGCGGAAGCTCCGCGCCGCAGGCACGGATGCGGGCTCCCGTTTTGACCATGGAGCGCGCCAATGACCTTCAATTTTTTGCGTCGATATCTGCTCGTGGTTGCGGCAGCAGTCGGCCTCGCAAGCTTCGCCGCCGATCAGGCCGATGCACAGACCAGGCTCAAATTCGTGTTGAACTGGAAATATCAGGGGCCGCAGGGCTGGTTCTTCGTTGCAGAGGACAAGGGCTACTACAAGGCCGAGGGGATTGACGTCACGATCGACCAGGGCGATGGCTCAGCCGCCGCCGTTCCAAAAGTCGCATCCGGCACCTACGACATCGGTTTTGGCGACATCAATGCGTTGATCGAGTTCGCGGCGAGGAAGCCGGAAGAAGCGCCGCTCGCGGTCTATGTGTTGTATAACCGCCCGCCGTTCACCGTGGCGGTGAAGACCGGCAGTCCGATCAAGACGCCAAAGGACTTCGAAGGCCGCACCCTTGGCGGAGCCGCGAATGATGGCGCGCTCAAGCTCTTTCCCGCGCTTGCCAAAATCGCGGGGTTCGACGCATCGAAGGTCAACATCACCACCATCGCGCCCAACCTGCGCGAGCAAATGCTCATGCGCGGACAGGTCGACGGCGTATTTGGATACGTCAACACCATTCTTTTTAGTGCTAAGCTCATGGGCGTCGATCCGGCGAAAGAAATGCGCTGGATAAATTACGGCGATTACGGCATGGATCTCTACTCCAACGCCATCATCGTGTCCCGCAAGCTCGTGAACGAAAACCCGCAAGCGGTGCGAGGGTTTCTGCGTGCCATGAATAAGGGACTGGTCGATTCCCTGAAGAACCCCAAAGCGTCCGTCGAGGCGGTTCTCAAGCGTGAGCCACTGATTCAGCTAAACGTCGAGCTTGAGCGCTTCGATGCGACCATCAAGGAGGAAATGAATCACCCAGAGATTGCGCAGATAGGGCTGGGCGACATCGATGATGCCCGCATGAAGAAAGGCATCGAGATCCTGGTCGATGCTAACCAATTGCCGCGCACGCCGGCGGTATCGGAAATCTTCGTGCGAGACTTCCTGCCACCGAAATCGGAGCGGCCGCCGAAGCTGGTCGACGCGAAAAGCTGAATCAACTCGATGCCGCCTTTGGCCGAGTCGGCTTGCATCGCATCGTCTTGAGGGAGCCGGCAGCTACCGCGAAAGCCGATGGATCTCCAACTTAAAGGCCGTGTCGCCATCATCACCGGACCAGTCAAGGGGATGGGAGCCGCCGTCACCAATGCCTTCGCTGACGAAGGCTGCAAGCTTGCGCTCGTGGGCCGTGACACGGCGGCTATCGAGCCACTTGCCGGGAAGATAAAAGCCCGCGGCGGCGAAGTCATCGTCATCTGCTGTGACGTGACCGACGGGACGCAATGCTCCGCGGCAGCGCAGGCGACGCGCACCCACTACGGCGAACGAATTGACATCCTGGTCAATGTTGCCGGCGGCTCGGGGCCAATCGGCAAGACCGGCGTGGAGACCAGCGAGGACGAGTTCGATGACATCATCGCGCTCAACATGCACGGCTGCTTCAACACCATGCGCGCGGTGCTCCCGGCAATGATGGCGCAGCGCTACGGCAAGATTGTCAACGTCGGCGGGACCTTCGGCATGCGCGGACGCGCCGGCCGTATGGCCTATTCGGCATCCAAATGGGGACTGCGCGGCATCACCAAGAGTTTCGCGCTCGAAGTCGGAGCGTATAACATCAACGTCAACTACGTCGCGCCCGGCATGGTCGACGGGCCGCGCTTTCGCGACAAAGTTTGCGCCGACATGGCGCGCCGGCTCGGCATCTCGCAGGACGAGGCCGCGGCTCTGCATGCTGCGGATTACGCGCTCAAGCGTGTCTCGACCGACGTCGATGTCGCGAATGCCTGCTTGTTTCTCGCCAGCGACGTGTCGCGACAGATTACTGGCGCCGATCTTCCGGTCGATGGTGGCTGGGCAATGCTCTGAGGGGGTGATGAGCGCAAGCGCCGATCTCGTTATCAACGGAGGGAAGGTCGTCACTCCAGACGCCGTATTCGAGGCAAGCGTCGCGATCGCGGACGGCGTCATCCTGGCGGTCGGTGCGGAGAGCGCGATGCCTTCAGCACGGGAGACGCTGGACGCGTCGGGGCTTCATGTCCTGCCGGGGGTGATCGACGACCACGTCCACTTTCGTGATCCCGGCTATCCCCACAAGGAAGATTTCGCGAGCGGCACTGCAGCTGCGGCGTTCGGCGGCGTGACCACCGTGTTCGACATGCCGAACACTATCCCGCCGACGGGCACGCCTGAGATCCTGGCGGCCAAGCATGAGATGGCAGCCCAGAAGGCGCATGTCGACTTTGGCCTTTACGGGCTGCTCGGCGAAGACACGATCCGGCATGTGTCGGAGCTCGCCAACACGGTCATCGGCTTTAAGCTCTACATGGGCAACACTTTCGGCAAGATCCCGACGCCATCGACTGGCGCAATGCTCGAGGCGTTCGAAGTGGTCGCCGCGACCGGGAAGCGAGTTTCGCTTCATGCCGAGACCAATTCGATTATGGAGCGCCGCGAGACGCGCATGCGGGATGCCGGCCGCGTTGATCCGCTGGCGCATCTCGCATCTCGCCCGGCGGTGGTCGCGGTTGAGGCCGTGAGCCGCGCCGCGATCCTTGCCGAATGGACTGGCGCGCGGATCCACATCCTGCACATTTCGTCGGCCGATGAACTGCGTCCGCTGCGCGAGGCCAAAGCCCGCGGCGTCGACATCACTGGCGAAACCTGTCCGCAGTACTTGTTCCTCTCCGCCGATGACTATGGCCGCTTCGCCGGCGTTATTCGGGTCAATCCACCGGTGCGGGAAAAGCGTAACCAGGAGCCGTTGTTCGCTGCGCTCGCCGACGGCACGATCGACGTGATTGCAACGGACCACGCCCCACACGCGATCGAGGAAAAGACGCGCAACGACATCTGGACAGTCGATTGCGGTTTCCCGGGTGTCGAGACGCAGATGCCGATGATGCTGACCGAGGTCGCGGCCGGCCGGTTTTCCATTTGCGACTACGTTCGTTGGAGCGCCGCCAACCCGGCCAGGATTTGGGGGCTTTACCCGCGCAAGGGTGTCATTCAGGCCGGAGCCGACGCCGATATCGCCGTCGTCGATCTCAGCCGCGAGTGGACCATCGATGACGCTAAGCTGCAGTCGTTGTCGCGGATCACGCCATTCCACGGCCGTCGCACCAGGGGTTTGCCCTTACACACCTTGGTGCGGGGGCGCTTCGTCATGCGTGAGCGCGAACTGGTCGCCGCCGCGCGCGGATGGGGCCGCTCGGTGCACACCATCCAGCAGTTGCCCGCCCCAACGCCACGCAACACCGATGACACCATGACGGCGATCGTCAGGGTCCCGACGGTTGCGGGGCGGACGACCGGGCATGCGACGCCGCACCAACTCGGGAAGCGATGACTCATGCCGACCGCAAAGGTGCATCGTATCTCAGCGGCTGCGCCTGACGATGTGCGCGGCATCGAGGACGCGATCATTGGCGGTCGCATCGATCCGGATGGGATCGTGGCGATCTTCGGCAAGACCGAGGGCAACGGCTGCGTCAACGATTTCACCCGCGGCTACGCCACGCAATCGCTTGGGCTGATGCTTCATCGATTCGTCCCGCGCGAGCGCGCCGCTGAAGTTTGTCTGGTGATGTCGGGCGGCACCGAGGGCGGCATGGCACCGCACTGGGTCGTGTTCGAGCGCTGCGAGGACAGCAAGGGGGAGCGGCCCGCGCTTGCACTCGGTCAGTCGCACACTGCGGCGTTGCCGCCGGAGCATCTCGGCCGCCTTGGGCAAGTCGATCAGGTCGCGGCGGGCGTGCGGTCCGCAATGGCCGCGGCAAACATCGAAAGCGTGTCGGACGTTCATTTCGTTCAGATCAAATGTCCATTGCTGACGGCGCAGCGGATCGCGGAGGCTGATGACCGCGGCGCACCGGTCGCAGTGCGCGATACGCTTAAATCGATGGGTCTGTCGCGGGCGGCGAGTGCGCTCGGCATCGCAGTTGCGCTCGATGAGGTCCACCGCACTAGTTTGAGCGAGGTCGCGATTGCTTCAGACTTCGAAATTTGGTCGGGCCGCGCCAGTTGTTCGGCGGGAATCGAGCTGATGAACCACGAGATCGTCGTGCTCGGCATGTCACGCTCCTGGTCGGGGCCGCTCGCCATCGGCCACGCTGTCATGGCGGATGGGATTGACACCGAGCCAGTCCGGGCGGTGTTGCAGGGCCTTGGCATTCCCGCCAATGGGCAACTGACGGCGAGCGACAGAAAGCGCGTGGTCGCCGTGCTCGCCAAAGCCGAGGCGAGTCATGACGGACAGCTACGCGGGCATCGCCATACGATGCTCGACGATTCCGACATCTCGCCGACCCGCCATGCCCGTGCTTTTGTCTGTGGTGCGCTCGCCAGCGTCTTCGGTCACGCAGAGATTTACGTCTCGGGTGGTGCGGAACACCAGGGCCCCGATGGCGGTGGACCAGTCGCGTTGATCGTGGATCGCCGCCTATAAATCATGCACGCACCTGCTCCCGCCTGCGTTTGCGGGAAGTCATCGTCGACGAGCTTCGGCACGCCCATGCCATTGAGGCGTCCGGAAAAAATGCGCGTCACGAATGAGCAAGGCCGGTAGCCCGGCATGGCATAGCGCTTGCTTCTTATGTGTGCAGGAAGACATCGGGTGCCTGGTAATGCTGCGGGAATGGGCATTGCGCCGTGAGCGGGAACAGGCGACCCCCGTCGGGGCTTTCGCGACGCCGCAGCGCCACTCCGATCCCAGCGTCAGGGATCCCATGATCCAATTCGAATCGGTGACGCTCGCCTATGGGCGAGGCGAAAGTGCCGTCCAGGCGCTGGACAAGACCTCGATCAAGATCGGCGAGGGCGATTTTGTGGCCCTGGTTGGTCCTTCAGGCTGCGGCAAGTCGACAATCCTCAAGCTCATCGGCGGGCTTATTTCAGCGACCACTGGCTACGTTTTCGTCGCCGGTCGCGAGGTCGGTGCCCAAGACGTCCGTATCGGCATGGCGTTCCAGAACCCGACGCTGCTGCCGTGGCTCACGGTTCGCCAGAACGTCATGCTGCCGCTGAAGATCGTGCAGCCATTTCGTGCCGACTGGGCGCGCAAACGAAAGACCGACTACCGCGACCGCGCGGAAGCTTTGCTGAGGCAAGTTGGGCTGTCCGGATTTGGAGACAAGCATCCTTGGCAGCTTTCAGGAGGCATGCAGCAGCGTGCCTCGCTGTGCCGGGCGTTGATTCACGATCCGACATTGCTCCTGCTCGACGAGCCGTTCGGCGCGCTTGATCAGTTCACCCGTGAGGAGCTGTGGGCGGTGCTCCAGGAGCTGTGGCTCACGCGCAAGCCGACCGTCATCCTTGTGACTCACGACTTACGCGAAAGTGCGTTCCTGGCGAACCGGATCGTCGTGATGAGCGCCCGCCCAGGTCGCGTCATCAAGGACGAAACTGTGCCCTTCGAACGCCCGCGCACCATTGCAATGACGTACGATGCGGGGTTCGTTGCCTTGAACCAGCGCCTCCGCAGTCTGATCGTGGAAGTCCGCACCGGCAGCGAAGTCACCCTGGGAGCCGCGGCATGATGGCAATACTGCGCCAGAAGGCGGCCTCCATCGCCCTCATCTTGGGCTTCTTCGTATTTTGGGAGCTCGCCTGCCTGCTCTTGGGCGTGAGTGACATCATCCTGCCGCGACCTAGCCAAGTGTTCTACACGCTGTTCACGCGGTGGTCCGCCATCATGCCGCACGCCGGACAGACGCTCTACACAACGTTAGTTGGTTTCGCGATTGGCGTTGCAATTGGGATTTTTCTTGGGGCGTTGATAGGCTCCTCAAAGATTGCGTATGACACGGCGTATCCGCTCCTGGTCGGTTTTTCCTCGACGCCGAAAATCGCAGTCGTTCCGATCTTCGTGCTCTGGTTCGGCGCTGGCACGGTGCCGGCGATCCTCACGTCGATCGCGATTTCGATTTTCCCGGTGGTGGTGAACGTGGCGACGGGACTGGCCACGACAGAGCCGGAGCTCGAGGACGTCCTAAGGACTTTGAAAGCGAAAAAGCTCGACATTCTGTGGAACGTCGGGCTGCCACGCGCCATGCCCTATTTCTTCGCGTCATTGAAGGTAGCGGTCACGCTCGCCTTCGTTGGCACCGTGTTGGCAGAAACCGTCGCGTCCAATCGCGGTATCGGCAACATGATGATGATCGCGTCTTCTACGTTCAATGTGCCGCTTGTGTTCGCAGGATTGTTCGTCCTCGCGACCCTCGGCATCTGTCTCTATGTGGGGTTCTCGCTCGCCGAGAGGCATTTCACTGGGTGGGCGAACCGCAAGAGCGAGATCGTCACAGTCTAACCCACGGACCAAGTCGCCGGGCGGTCCGACATTGCACCCGAACTTGGAGGTTGTCGTCATGCAAATCGCCCGACGCGCCGCGCACCTTGGCGCGGCACTTGGTCTGATCGCCCTGTTTGCGTTTCCGGCTGCGAGCCAGTCGCTCACGCCGATCCGTTTCACCCTCGACTTCAAGTTCCAGGGCATCCACGCCTGGTACTACGTCGCGCGAGACAAGGGTTATTTCAAAGCCGAGGGGCTCGACGTGGCGATCGACCAAGGGGAAGGCTCGGCCGCAACCATCACGCGCATCATGAGCGGCGCGTACGATGCCGGCTTCGGCGATATCAATGCGATCATCCAGCAGGCCGCGCAGAAGCCGGGCGAGCAGCCAGTGATGGTCTATCAGATCTACAGCCGGCCGCCGTTTGTCCTGGTCACCAAGGCGGACGGGCCAATCAAGAGTGTAAAGGATGTCGAAGGCCAGACGCTTGGCGGACCGCCTGGCAGCGCCACGCTGAGACTGTTTCCAAGTTTCGCCAAAATCAACGGCATCGACGCCAGCAAGGTAAGCATCCTGAACATGGCTCCCAACCTGCAGGAGCAAATGCTCATCCAGGGACAGGTCGCGGGTAGTTTGGTCTTCAATGTCACAAGTTACATAAATCTGCTGCAGCAGCGGCAGGATCCCGACAAGGATTTTCGCTGGTTCAATTTTGGCGACTACGGACTTGATCTCTACTCCAACGGCCTCATGGTGTCGCAGAGGCTCCTGAAGGAGAATCCGAAAGCAGTTGCGGGCTTGGTGAAGGCAAGCAATCGCGCTCTGAAGGAAGTGCTCGCCAATCCTGACGATGGAATTGCGACGCTCCTTAAGGTCGAGCCGCTGCTCAACGGCAACATCGAGAAGCAGCGCATTGCTTACGCCCTTAAGAACCTTATGACCTCGCCCGAGAATGCGGACATCGGGTTTGGCGACCTCAAGGACGATCGTCTGGCGCGCTCCATCGGCGTGATTGTCGAGGCCTACGAGCTGCCGAGGAAGCCTGCGGTCACCGACATCTTCAATCGTTCGTTCCTGCCGCCCAAGTCAGAGCGACAGATCGAAGCAAAAATGAACTAGGTGCAATGCACGCGACGACGCAGACTCTGATCCACGATGCGCGGGTCTACGACCGCGCGTTTGATCTCCACAAGCCGCCTGTGCGCGATGTCATTGTCAAGGCTGACCGCATCGTGTCGGTGAGCCTTCCCGACGAATTGGTGGAAGAGAAGCGGGCAATCAAGCAGGCGGCAGCGCAGGGCCAGTCCGGTGCCCGCGTCGTCGACGGCCGAGGGAAGCTGTTGATTCCCGGCCTAGTGAATGCGCACTACCATTCATATGACGTGCTCTCCAAGGGCCGCTTCGAAGATATGCCCTTCGATGTTTGGATGCTGCACTCGCAGCCGGCCTACTGGGGCAAGCGCAGCCGCGCGGAGCTGCGTGCGCGTACGCTGGTCGGCGCCATGGAATGCCTGCGGCACGGGATCACGACCCTGCAGGACATGAACTCGCTCGTGCCGCAGGACGAAGAAACACTCGACACCATTCTGTCGGCCTATGCCGAGGTCGGAATTCGCGTAGTGTTCTCAATTGCGGTCCGCGACGTCGCCGCGCTCGATATCGAACCATTCCTGCCTGCCGGCATACCTGGCGAAGCCGCGGCGATCGTGGGGGGCAAGCCGGGCGATGCACAGGCTGATATTGCATTCGTCGCGTCGCAGATCAAACGGCTCCATCCGCTGCCGCCACGGTTTCATTGGGCGCTGAGTCCTTCGGGACCGCAGCGCTGCTCCCAAGCTCTGCTCGAAGGGATCGCCGAGCTCTCCGAACGTCACAAGCTGCCGGTGACCACGCATGTTTACGAAACGCGGGCGCAACTCGCCAAGGCGCGCAGCGTCTATTCGCAGCATGAGGGATCGCTAGTGAACTACATGGACGCGGTGGGCTTGCTGACGGCGCGCACGACCATTGCGCACAGCGTTTACATCACCCCGGGCGAGATCGAAAAGCTGGCGCGCGCCGGCACCGGCGTAGTGCACAACCCGCTATCGAATCTCAAGCTCAAGAACGGCGTGGCGCCGCTCCTTGATCTCAAGCGGGCCGGCGTCAACCTCGCCCTCGGTTGTGACAATTGCAGCTGCAGCGACTGCCAGAACCTGTTCCAGGCCATGAAAATGTTCGCGCTGCTGTGTGCTGGAATGGATGGTGAGCCGCGGGGCATCTGTGCCTCAGACGCAATTGATGCTGCCACTCTCGGCGGCGCGCATGCGCTCGGGCTTGGCGGGCAGATCGGAGAAGTGAGGCCCGGAATGAAGGCCGACCTCGTGCTGATTGACCTTTCCGATTTTGCCTACCTCCCGTTCAACAGTGCGGCGCGCCAGTTGGTCTATTGCGAGACCGGGCGCGCTGTGCACACCGTGCTGGTGGATGGCAACGTCGTGGTTGAGAAGGGAGAACTGACCACCGTCAACCAAGCAGATTTTCTCGAGGAAATCGCCGACGTTATGCAGACGGTCGACCACGATTATGCGGCGCTGGCGGCACGCCAGGCATTGGCGGTTCCCTATCTGCTCGAAGGCAACAGGGCGGTCCAGGCCGCCCCGCTCGGGCTTCGCCGTTTCATTGGCGACCTTGGCCACTGACCGGTTTTGCCGCTTCCATAGGCAGCATGCCCGCATTAGGCGCGGGCGGCGCCGATCCTCGCACACAGGCGGCGCGGCGCGATCAAATGCTCAGTTGTTTGGCAAATGCCGATTTTGCATGCAGTTGGAGCGATGTCGTTCTGCGCGCGATGATCGCCGATCCAGTCCGCTAATAAATCCCAGGGAGGAGCCGCGACGTGCGGCTGCGGTAGGCCTCGTACTCGTCGCCGAAGTGCGAGCGCAACAGGCGCTCCTCCGCGTTGATGCGCGCGAAGAGCGGCGGGAGGAGCAGCGCCGTGAGCAACACGCCGAGCGCCGAACGAAACGCGAGCGCCCATCCCAGCGAGCCGACGAGGAAGCCGAGATAGCTGGGATGGCGGATCACGCCATAGATCCCGTGCGTGACGAGCGTGTGCCCGCGCTGGATCGCGACCAATCCGCTGAACCGGCGGCCGAGCACGAACACCGGCCAGATCCGCAGCGCACCGCCGGCGGTGAAGAGCACGACGCCGAGCCAGCGCACGGCGTCACCGTCGATGGTCCACAGCTCAGTCCGGTCGGCGTAGGCCGGCACATACGCCAGCAACAGCGAGATCACACCGAAAGGCACGAGCACCCAGCGGTTGCCGCGATCCTCGCGCTCGCCAGGGCTGAGATTTCCCGCGCTGAACAGCGCGGCGGCCGAGAGTACGACAAGCACGATCGCAAGCGCGATCAGGGCCGGATGGGAAAAGAAGGCGGCAAAGCCGCCCAGCCCGAGAACCGCGAGCCCCAGATAGGCGAGGGTCCCGACGATGGTGAAGAGGACTAACTTCGGCCGGGGCGTCATGGTTAGTTTTTACCTGCGCAGTCTGTCTTTTGCCGCAAGATCGGGCGATTTGCGGATGGACCTCGCCTCGTGCAAAATCGCGCCGGGGCGGGCCTAAATTTCCATGCACGTTTCGAACCGGAGATAGCATGTCCGAGGCCAATCTCGTCGGCGGCTCCGCGCGCGACCGCGAGCAGATCCTCAAGCTGCACGCCGACTACATCGACGCCAATGCCCGCTTCGACTGGCACAAGCTCGAGCCGTTGTGGAGCGATGCGCCGCAGGCGACGTTCTTCAACCTCAACGGCCACACCTATAAGGGCCGCGAGCATTGGTTCCGGCTGTGGAAATTCTATGGGCAAAACGTGGCGTCGAGCCACTGGACGCCATTCGATGTCGGCGGCGTGGTAGGCGACGACATGGCGGTCGTCTGGTGCCATCGCTGCACCAGGCGCAAATGGACCGGCACGGCGCCTCCGCCCGAAAATATCCATTACGGCGGCGAGGAGTTCATCACCCGCTCGACCATGGTTTTTCACAAGGAGAAGGGCGACTGGCGCGTCGTGCACGCGCACTTCTCGCAAGCAAGCTCGGGCGAGCGCCCGGGTGGCGTGTGATGCGTGCTCGGACACCCTCTAGTAGTCTCTCTGGGACACACGGGTGAGGGGTGACGTGGCCGAGCTACCGAAGCTGAGCGTGCGTCTGTCGGGCGCCATCGATCCGCGCCAGTGTCTCGAACTCGCCCGCATCGCCGAGGCGAACCGCTATCACTCGATTTGGTTCGCCGAGAATGCGTTCGCCCGCGGCGTGTTGCCGGCGGCCTCGGCGTGTGCCGCGGCGACGCGCGGCATCGGCGTCGGCATCGGCGTATTCAATCCCTACAACCGGCATCCCACGCTCATCGCGATGGAGATCGGCGCGCTCGACGAGCTGGCGCAGGGCCGCGCGCGGCTCGCCATCGGTTCGGGCATCGCGGCGTCGACCGAGCGCATGGGGTTGAGCGCCGATCGCCCGCTCGCCGCGGTGCGCGATGCGATTACCATCGTGCGCGCCATGCTCAAAGGCGAGGAGGTCGACTACGCCGGGGCCTTGTTCTCCGCGCGCAAGGTCAAGCTCGACTTCCCGGCGCGCCGGCCCGACATGCCGCTGCTCATGGCCGCGCGCGGCGAGCAGGCGCTCGCGCTATGCGGAAGGATCGCCGACGGGCTGATCATCTCCAACTTGTGCCCGGCGGAATTCACGCAAGCGGCGGTGCTCGCGATTGGCGAGGCCGCGCGGCAGGCGCAGCGCCCGGCACCGGCCGAGGTCGTGCAATATATTCCCTGCGCGGTGCGGCTCGACCGCGCCGAAGCCTATGCCCTCGCCAAGGCGGCGCTCGGCGAGATGCTGGCGTCGTTCTGGTCGCTTGGCGAGCGCGTTCCCGCCGCCAAGGCGGCATTGCTGCGGACGAAGGCGCTGTCGGAATCCGATTTCGTCGCCGCGGTCGCGCGCTTGCGCGCGGGGGAGCGCCCCGCAGAGGCGCTCGACGACCGTTTCGTCGAAGCCTTTGCCATCGCCGGCACCGCCGAGGACGCGCTCGCGCAAGCCCGCCGCTATGCGCAAGCCGGCGCGAGCGAGCTCGTGCTCACCTTCGCGGGCCGGCGGCCGGAACCCGACATGCAGTATCTCGCCAATGCCTCGCGCGGCACCGGGTGAGGGCTCGCGCGACAGATTCGGAGTGCTCCCTCTTCCACTTAAACTTGGGTAAACCCGAATTCGGTCGGAGAGGGAGCAGATCGAGTCCGCCGCACGCTACAGCCGCTCCTGCAGGAAGGCACCGATGCGCGCGATGGCGTCACGGCCCTCCGGTAGGATGCGAGCGAAGTGGTGCCAGGCATGGGGCATCCGCGGCCATACCTCGATGTCCACCTCGCACCCGGCCGCCCGCAATTTGTCGGCCATGCGGATCGCATCGTCTCGCAGGATTTCATCGCTGCCGACGTGGATCAGCGTGGGCGGTAGTCCCGAGGCGTCGCCGTAGAGCGGAGAGGCATAATGATTGCGCGGATCGGCGCCGCCGAGATAGCCGTTCGCGAGCGCCGGCAGGATCGCGACATCGAGCATCGGGTCGGCGGCGGCGTTGAGTTTCAACGACGGCCCGGTCAGCGCCAGATCGGTCCACGGCGAGACTGCGACCGCGGCCGCGGGCAAGGCGAAACCCTCGTCGCGCAGCTTGTAGAGGGTCGCGATCGCGAGGCCGCCACCTGCCGAATCGCCGAGGAAGGCGATCCTTGCGGGATCGAACCGAGCGGCGAGCCAGCGATAGACAGTAAGCGCATCCTCGAGCGCGGCCGGGAACGGATGCTCGGGCGCGAGCCGATAATCGAAGTAGAGCACGCAGGCGCGCGCCGCAGCACCGATCCGCCAGGTGAAATCCCGCAGGAGCGCCGCGGTCCCGAGCGTGTACGCGCCGCCGTGGAAGTAGAGAACGCAGCGATCGCCGCGTGCCTGGTGAACCGCCACATGGACGCTATTGACGCCGCTGCCGTCGATGACCGTCGTGCGCGTGCCCGCCGGCGGGCGCGGCACGAAACGCTCAACGCGCTTGAGCCTCGCCCGAACCGTCTGCGGGGGCAGCGTCCGCCGGCCGTGCCTTCTTTTGAAGAAGCGCAGCGCCAACCGCAGGAGCTCGGCCCGCAGGCTGATGCGTTGATTCGGCGCAGCGCCCATGGGCGCGCGCCGGCCGGGGGAGCCAGAATGAATGTGCACGCCGCAATCAGCCTTCTTTTTGCTGCACTGGCAGGGAAATGTCCGACACCGGCAGGAGCCCGCTCGTTGTGTGGACGGCAAATTAAAGCATAATGAGCGCCGATCGGGAATCGCCGCCGCGCTGCGAGCGCCGGTGGCGGGACTATAGCGGTTGATTTTGCTAATCGGGGGCGGTCCACAACCGGATGTCCAAGTCCAGCCTGGCACTGAGCAATCTGCGCGGCTTCGCCATCATCATGGTGGTCGCGTTCCATGCGTTCATCGCCTATCTCGGCTCGCAACCGGCGGCGCAGCTGCCCTTCGACCTCCCGCCCTATGGCTGGCGCGCGAATCCGATCGTCGACAGCGAACGCTGGTTCGGCTTCGACCTGTTCTGCGCGTTGCAATACGTCTACCTGATGCAGCTGCTGTTCTTCCTGTCCGGCCTATTCGTCTGGCCGAGTCTGTCGCGCAAAGGAACCGGCAAATTCCTGTATGACCGTTTCGTGCGGCTCGGCATCCCCTTCGTGGTCGGACTCTATCTGCTGATGCCGGTGACGTTCTATCCGGTTTACCGCGCCGGCGCGGTAGATCCGAGCTGGTCGGCGTTCTGGTCGCACTGGATCGCGCTGCCATTCTGGCCGAGCGGACCGATGTGGTTCTTGTGGGTCCTGCTCCTGTTCAACATCGCGGCGGCTGCGCTGTTTTGGCTTGCGCCGCGCACGGGCGAATCCTTGGGCCGCCTCGCGGCCAAGGCCGGCGATCATCCCGGCCGGGCTTTCATTGCGCTGGTCGCCGTCTCCGCGCTGGCTTATCTCCCGCTCTCCGCGGTGTTTGCACCCTGGGAATGGGTGCAGTTCGGTCCATTCGCCGTTGTGCCGAGCTTCGCGCCACAATACGTCATCTACTTCTTCGCCGGTCTTGGGGTCGGCGCGCTCGGTTTGGACCGAGGACTGCTCGCTGAGGACGGAATGCTGGTGCAGCGATGCTGGCGCTGGCTGGCGGGCGCTGCCGCCTCATTCATGCTGTGGATCGTTCCCACCGCGCTGATCGTCAACGGAACGACGTTGCCGGGCCTCAAGGTCGTTGCCGATCTCGGCTTCGTGCTGTGCACCGCAAGCGCGTGTTTTGCCCTGCTTGGGATATTCTTGCGCGTGACGCGACGGCATCGGCCGGTGCTCGACAGCCTCTCGGACCATGCCTATGGCATTTATTTCGTCCACTATTTCTTCGTGATCTGGCTGCAGTACCTTCTGCTCGGCGCTCCCTTGTTCGCGATCGCCAAAGGCGCAATCGTGTTTGCTGGCGCGCTGGCTCTGAGCTGGGCGACGACGGCGGCGGTGTGCCGCATTCCGATCGGCGCGCGGCTAATGGGGCGCAAGCGGCGCGAATTGGTGCGCGCGCCTTAACTCGCCGCTAGGCCGCGCGTCGCCTCTCGGACGCGATTTACCAGACGTATCGCCACGCCATGACGATGAAGATCACTGCCACGACTGCCAGTAATCCCAATTGTGCCCACATGTTATTGGCTATATCGCGGGGCTTAGTGCTGTCATGCATACTCATGGGCAATCTCCTATCAGGATGCGATGCCGCACGGTGCTTCAGAAAACGCACATTCCGCGAAAGATCATTGATCTAGATCAAATCCGGAGTAGGCAGATATTTCTCTCATCGCTCACGAGTCTCTCGAAGATAGGCAACGGCTATAGCTCTGCCTCGCCAAGGTATCGACCTCGTGGGAATAAACGGCGGACTGGCCGAGTCTTCGCATGACGTCCAGCTCGGTGAAGACATCATGCCTGTCCGATGCGGTATGCGGCGTGGAACGATTCATGCAACTAGCCGCTGGGGTCCGCGCCGTGTGAACGCGGTCACATGCGACTTCCCCGATCTGGCGCAAGCTCGAGCAAATTTGCTTCCGGCGGAGTTTCGGATCCGCCTGGATGACGATCTTTAGAGGAGCTCCAGGTCATGCCGATCTACAAATACAGTACCCTCGACGACCCCTTCGCCAGCGGCGGCATCGGCACCCACGCAGTCGGCATCAATAATGCCGGCCAGATCGTCGGGGAGTACTCGGACGGCAGTGGCATTCACGGCTTCCTCTTCAGCGGCGGCACGTACACGACCTTAAACGATCCCTTGGCTCCGAACTTTACCGAGGCGCTCGGCATCAACAGTGCGGGTCAGATCGTTGGAGACTATGTCCCGGGCGGTGGCTTCCTTTTGACCGGTGGAACCTACACCACTCTGAATCCTCCCGGGTCCGTCAGCACCATCGCCGAGGACATCAACAATAAGGGCCAGATCGTCGGGTCGTACTATACCAGCGGCAGCAACTATCTTACCCACGGCTTCATCCGCCTCAGCGACGGCAGTTACCTCACCTACGACGATCCCTACGCGGGCACGAGCACGTTGCATAACGGCACCGAGATCACGGGTGTCAATGACGCGCTCGCGCTCGTCGGCGGCTACTATGACGGCTTAAATCATCGCCACGGCTACTTCATTCAAGGCCTTCTTCACATCACGCTCGATGATCCGTTTGCGGGTCCCGGCGGCACGCAGGCCGGTGGCATCAACAATCAGGGACAGATCGTCGGCGAATATACCGACGCCGCCGGCCACAACCACGGATTCCTCTACAACAGCGGGACCTACATCACGCTCGACCATCCCCTGGGCGCCAACGGCACCTACGCCACCGGCATCAATGACGTAGGTCAGATCGTCGGGACTTACGTCGACGCCAGCCACCACGAGCACGGCTTTCTCCTCACGCTCGCGCCAAATCCGCCTCCCCCGGCGGGCACCACAGCCGATATGATTTTGCGCGCCTCGAACAGTTCCACGTCGGCGGGCTTGTACGAGGTCTATGACATCGGCAGCAACTCGCTGCTCGCCGCTTACGAGCTGGGTCAGGTCGGAACTGATTGGCAGTTCGTGGGCCTCGGCGGCTTCTTCGGCAGCGACACCAGCGACATGCTGTTGCGCAGCAGCGCCGGGGGCTTCGAGGTCTACGACATCAGCAACAATCTCATCACCAACGCCGCCTTCCTGGGCAGTGTAGGAATGAATTGGCAGGTCATGGGCTTCGGCAATTTTTCGAGCCGAGGCGAAACCGACATGATCTTGCGCAACGTCAATACTGGCGGCGTCCAGGTTTACGATATCAACAACAACCAGCTCACCGGCACCAACTTCATGGGCACGGTTGGCCTGAACTGGCAGTTCTCGGGCGTGGGCAACTTCAGCAGCCACGGGGAGAGCGACATGCTGCTGCGCAATTCCAATACCGGCGGCTTGGAGGTCTATGACATCGCCAACAACCAGATCACCAACGCCGCCTTCCTCGGCACGGTGGGGCTCGATTGGCAGTTCTCGGGCGTCGGCAATTTCAGCGGCGTTCCCGGCGAAACCGATCTCTTGTTGCGCAATAGCAAGACCGGTGGACTGGAGGTGTATGACATCAATAACAACCAGATCACCGGCGCCGCCTTCCTCGGCACGGTGGGGTTGGAATGGCAGTACGCGGGCATCGCCCCTGTCCACGCAGCCGGCGCATCCGACCTCGTTTTGCGCAACGTCAACACCGGCGCGTTCGAGGTCTACCAACAACCAGCTGACCGGAGCTTCCAGCCTTGGCCAAGTGGGATTGGATTGGCAGCTCGGCGGTTTCGCCGCCGATCCGCCGACTGCACCTGGCACATTCGCGGATCTCTCGAGCGATCAGCTGGCGCAAGCGATGGCGGGGTTTGGCGACGATACCGGCGCAGCCGATGGCTTGGATACTGCTCTTTTGGGCGCCGCCGCGTCGGCGGAGACCTTTCTGACGACGCCGCAATAATGCATGAGCAGTTCTAGCGAAGCACCTCGCTGAGCCAGTCGTAGACGACCGCGTTGGACAGCGACAGATTGCACAATTGGCAATGCATGTCGGCGCCTTCCTCGGCGGTGAACATGCGCCGGGTGACCGGTCCCTTGACCGCGGCAGTAGCGCTCGGACTGCGCCGCCGCCCCCGGCTGGTCGCTCGCGCCTGCGATGCGCCTTTCTTTTCTAATGATGCTCGAGACTGAGACGCTGCACAGCCGTCGCGCCCACGTCTTAGTGCACGGACCGGCCGGCAGTCGAATCGCGATCGGCACTCAGCTCGGCCGATCGGCAGCCAGTCTCAGCCATGCCCCGGGGTCAGCAGATTGAGCTGTTGTGACGTATCGACCGCGAAAGGCGCGGCACTCGACGCGTCGGTCGCGTTAGGGGTGGCAAACGAGGCCATCGCCTGCACGAGCGCCGATCTGCTGGAGTATTTTGCTCGATCTGTGCAGGGGTCAGCGGCGGGTTGATCTGAAGCATGTTGGCGATGACCGATGACACGGTCGGCGTCGCAGTGCTGCAAGTAGAAAAGTGTTAAAATCGGATTGAAATGCGCGGTCTCCCTATCGTAATCAATCTCGGTAAGCACGCGGCGAGTTCATTGCACGTCTCGGCGGCACTAGGGCGACATGGCGCCCGCGCGCAGCACCCCGCGATGCTGACATCGGGTACCTCCACGGACGCTTTAGAACGATCATGGGGCTGATCATTTACCTTGCCAGAGTTGCCGCACTTAGTGCGTTCGGGGCGCTTTTAGGTGCCGCCGCGTGCACCGCGCAATCTGTCGGAGTGGGGAAAGGATGGCTCCTCATACATGGTGGCGGCGGAATATCCGACGAACTGAAACAACGCTTTGTGGCTCTGGCTAGAGGAAGCGATGCAAACATCGTGTTCATTCCGACGGCTCTGTCCGATGAAGAGATTTGGAGGGCTGGCTTCTTTCGAGGGCGTGGACGGGGGGTGTTAGGGAGTTGGGGAATCAATCCAGATCGCGTCACGATGTTGCACACCAGAGATAAAGCGGTTGCGAATTCGGAATACTTCATCGAAACGCTAAGGAACGCTTCGGGTGTTGTGATTTGGGGTGGACGGCAGTGGAGGCTGGCAGACGCTTATCTCGATACTGCCGTGGAGCGAGGAATCAAGGAATTGGTCGCTCGCGGCGGTGTCGTGTTCGGCTTTTCTGCCGGCGCAACCATTCAAGGTTCTTTCCTCGTTCGAGGCGATCCGAAGACCAACAAAATTATGATATCGAGCGGCCACGAAAGAGGATTCGGACTCCTCCCGGCTTCCGCCATCGATCAGCATGTGAATGCGCGCGCGCGTGAACGTGATCTTTTGCAGGTCGTCAAGGAGCACCCCGAACTTCTAGGGATCGGCATCGACGAAGGCGCATGGATTGAGGTCCATGGCAACTCCTTCACGGTATTTGGTGGCCGAGTCGGCATTTATGACCTCATTCGAGATCGTTCTTACTATTTCCTGTCGCCCGGACAGAGTTTTGATCTGCGATGCGTCCATGTCGTAGGCCCCTGCAAAGCGGGGGACAAACCGTGAGCAACAATCGCGCGACATCCACGGCTCTTTCACCAATTCGGATCGCCTGAGCGCCCGCACGTCGTCTATCGGAAAGGGGCGCGTGGCCCATGGTCCCCGTAAGCGCGGCAGTCTCTGCAACTTTGCGGCAGGGTGGCCCCTCATGCATGCTGCGGCATCGTCAGCAACGGCCGCTGTGACGTGTCGGCACTAAGAGCGGTGGCGTTCAAGTTTTCGGCTGCACCCCTGCCGCCGGTAAAGCCCGCCATCGCCTGCACGAGCGCAGCCGATCCCGTCGGCGCAGCGGCGGCAAAGCCACCAACCTGCCAGTTCGGCCCCACCTGTCCCAACGAGGCGGTGCCGGTCACTTGGTTGTTGGCGATGTCATAGGCGAGGTATGTGCCGCTGCTGACAAGCGCCATGTCGGACGTGCCCGCGCCGTTGAGCGGCCCGAAGCCGGCGACCTGCCAGTTGAGCCCGACCGCACCCAAGGAGAAGGCGGCGGTGATCTGGTTGTTGCGGATGTCGTAGAGCTCGAATGCGCCGGTCGTGCTGTTGCGCATCAGCATGTCGGTTTCGCCGGGGACGCTGCTGAAATTGCCGAAGCCCGCGATCTGCCAATCCAACCCGACCGCGCCGAGGAACGCAGTATTGGTGACCTGGTTGTTGCTGATGTCGTAGACCAGAAGCCCACCTGTCGTCGTGTTGCGCAGGATCATGTCGGATTCGCCGAGGCTCGAGAAATTGCCGAAGCCTCCGACCTGCCAGTCCAGGCCCACCGTGCCCAACGCGACGCTATTGATGATGCTGTTGTTGCTGATGTTGTAGACCTGGAACGCACCGCTGCTGCTGTCGCGCAACATCATGTCGGTCGTGCTGTCCTGGTTGAAGTTGCCGAAGCCGGCCACTTGCCAATTCAGTCCGACCGTGCCCAGCGAGACGGCCTGGGTGACGTTGTTGTTGACGATGTCGTAGACTTGGAAGGTGCCGGTGCTGCCGTTGCGCAACAGCATGTCGGCGGTGTCGCTGCCGTTGAAGCCGCCGAGCGTGACAAACGCCCAATCCGTGCCAACCAAGCCTAATTGATAGGCCGCGAGGATCGAGTTGCCGCCGATGTTGTAGATGTTGTAGACGCCGCCGGGATTGCTCAGCACCATGTCCGCGGTGGTGCCGGCCGGCGGGGCGTTGGGCGGCAGCGGAATCGCCGCGGCGACGGCGGCGAGCGCATTGACGAGACCGGCGCCGGCGACGAGGGGGTCGCCGAACTTGGTGGCGGTCTGCTGGAGTATTTGCGCGATCTGCGCGGGGGTCAGCGCCGGATTGATCTGCAGCATCAGGGCGGCGACCGCAGCAGCGGCGGGCGTCGCGGCTGAGGTGCCGCTGAAGCTGGAAGCAAGACTTGTAGCGCCCCCATCAGGCGCGGAGAGGTTGACCTTCCCCAACATCTGCGGGGTCGTCAGCAGATTGCCACTCGTATCGAACAGGTATTCGCCAGGACCAGAGGCGGAGAATTTGTTCATCGACAGCGTGCCTCCGAACGCCGGCGTATTGTGGTAGTCGACGGCCCCGACAGTGATGGCGTTCGGGTTTTGATTGTGGCCCCAGGTAGAGCCGCTGCCTACCCCCGCGTTCGGATCGACCTGCCCCGTCGTGGTTTTGAAAGTTACCGAGGGGGTGCTGTCATTATCCATTATGATCTTGAATTGGTCCTCGGTCGTGGGAAGCGTGCCGCCCGTCAACTCGATGGCGAGAAAGTAGTTGCCTTTGCTGACACCGCCCTTCGTCGAGACCGGATCGTTCTTGCCGTCACCCGTCCCCTTTGCCACCTCTGTGCCCGGCGTCCCATTGTTGTCCTCGTAGAGATGCCATTGCAGCGTATACTGCGAGCCTGCTCCGCCGCTTATGCTCTGCCACGGCTGTTCCCACTGCAGCGACACGCCAAACTTATCGGCTGTGGAGTCGATCAGTTCATATGGTGTCGGATTGTTCGCGGTACCAAAATTGTAAGCATATGTAGCCGTGCCGCTAGGAAGCTGGGCGTTTTGAATGGTTGTGTTGGCGTTGAAATGGCTCTCGTAAAAGGCGTTAGGACCGGAATTGATGGCACAGGTGAAATAGGTGATGCCGTTGTTCACCGCCTGCGTGATCGCGGCGTCGGCGGAGATTGAGGCATCGGCGCCTGGTTGGTAAAACGATTCAGAGAGTTCAGATTGATCATCGCAGACGATGTTGCATCCAGCTGCGGCGAGCGCATTGATGGCCCCCACGAGGCCTCCGCTGCCGTCTGCAGTATAAAAGATGATGTGGGCACCAGGCGCGATCTCATGGACGATTTCGGCCATCGATAAGCCTTCGACGTGGTCCGAATTGTTGTCATCCAGCCCCTGCGGGGGGGTGTAAACCGCGGTCGGATCCACCCAACCGCCAGCCACTGCGGTTTGAAAGCTGGTGCCGCCATTTACTTTGGTCGAGTTGAACGCATTCGAGATAACTCCAATGGTAATGCCGGAGCCGTTGACCCCGTACATTTGTTGCGCCAACTGACCACCCACCGCGGTACTGATGCTCTGGTCCGGTGTCGTAGTAGCTTGCGCGGCGGTATGTGACGCGATTGTCTCTCCTGCGAGCGCAGAATTGGTCATCGAAGCAGGAGAGCTGACGCCGGCGCTGTCCTCAGCGCGTGCCATGGGCGCGCTGGCCAGTGTGTCAACCGGCACCGCGCCGCTTAAGCTTTGCGTCTGATCGGCGACGCCGGCGGCGCCGGCAGGACCGGCAAATAAAGTAGTCGTCGTCGCGAGGCCAGGCAGGTTAAGAGGCGCTCCGATCAGCCCGGACAGCTGCTGATCGAAAGAGCCCTGATCCGTTGCGACGTCGGCGTCGCCGGAATTTTGACGAGTGATTCTCCACATGTTCCCTCTCCTTCGGGGGCGCGCTTCTTCTGTCGAATGAGCTCATGAGAATCGAAGCCTGATTCGGAATCCCACAAGGAGAGCCGAATCTTCGGGCTCCGGTCACAGCCGATTCTTAAGTGGAAGCTATCGACCCTCGGTCTCCTGGACGCTGTCGGCGAGCCGTGCGAATTGATGTTTAGTTATGACGTCGCACCCCTGGGAGCCTTTGCCCGGCCGTTCGATCGCGACGGCTACAAGGTTCCCTCCGACACAATTAGCGCCCAGTCCAGGCCGCCGGCCCGCGCCGGTGTGCCCAAACTTGACCAAGGGGACTATCACGGTCGCCTTGCAAACCTACTCTTCACCCAGAATCAACGAGCACACCATATATCGTTCGTTAGATTGAGGGTCCCCCAAAAGGCGAAGTAATCAATCTCTGTAACGCTCGCTTGAAGGTCAAGCAGGGTCGCGATTGACCACAATCGTGCGCAATGGGAGGGTCTCCATGAAGTCACTCAGGATCGTGCTGCTCGGCGTCGCGATTGCGGCCACCACCTTGTCATCGATGGCACCGGCATTCGCCCTAGGCGGCTGCGGTCGCAACTACCATCGCAATGCGTACGGCCGATGCGTATGGGGCGGTCAAAATCAAGACTGGTGCCTGAGAGCTACGGGCCATCGCGCCACTTATGTAGGCCATGGAGTGTGGCGCTGCTTCAGGTGAGGATGGTAGGGCTGGCTCGCACAATCCCCACCTTGCCCCACACCCGCCATCGCGGCTTCGCGCGCTGGCGGGTGAAGACATTTTGGAAGACCAGAACAACGGCGTAATTTTTGTGGTGCTGCCGGTAAGGATTGAACTTACGACCTCCCCCTTACCAAGGTTGCTTGCAAACTCGCGCATCTATTTCACCGCCTTGAGTTTTTGGCCGGGATCGGATTCGCTTGGTGCCGATTTGGTGCTCCATGCGACAAGCCCGGCATCGATCGACGGCGCAAGCTGCGAGACATTGACATGGGCATAGCGCAACACCATCCGCTCAGACTTCCAGCCGCCGAGCTTCATCAGCGCGATCAGATCCCGGTTGGCTGCGTAGTGCCACGTCGCCCAGGTGTGGCGACAATCGTGCGGCGTGAAATCGGCTATGCCGGCCCGCCGACATGCGCCTTTGAATGCCGTCTTGATCTGGCCGCCACCGCTTTCTTTTTCCGCATAGGGAAGCCCCGCATTGGTTCTGAATACCCGGCCTTGCCGGTGGCGCAGTTGCCGCAACTCATTGACCACGCGCGCGTGTAATGGAACGCCTCTTGGCTCACCGTTCTTTGTGTTGAGGAAAACCACGTGAGCATTGGCGAGATCGAGATCGCGCCACTCAAGGGACAGGGCTTCAGAAAGGCGCGCGCCCGTTCCCAGCAAGAGCAGAACCAATGGCCGCAGATGGGGCGAGCACGCATCGATCAATCTCTCTGCTTCCTCGAACGTGAGCCATCGCACGCGGCCTTTGGGCTGGGGCGGCCGCTCGATTACCCGCTTGGCACAGAGCCCGCGCTTGGCGGCATGGTTGAGCACTGCCGCGATCGGCGTGAACGCCTGCCGATTCAGCGTTGCCGGCGAGGCATTCGGAAAGAGCGCCCGTG
>DASSGH010000003.1:0-12999 GCA_035693615.1 Xanthobacteraceae bacterium | reverse complement strand
GACCATTCGCCGCCGCGGTCATAGTCCACGGCGTAAATGTAGTAGAACCGGGCGACGAGCGCGCCTCGCAGCACGGTCTCGCAGCTGCGGGCAGAAATGTTCCACCAGCCCTCGGTGGTCCAGCCCTCGTTTTCCTTGTAGCCGACCGCAATCCCCACGCGGTTGCCGGTGTTGTTGCAGAGACGGAAGTCGGCTTTGGCTTGCCCGGCAGCGCAGGCGAATGCCGCCACGCTCAACGCCCCGCCGGCGAGCACGCGGGCGATCGCCCGACCGCGGAACATGCGCCGAAATGGAGTTCTGCCGTATCGGTATGTCATACCGCGCGCACTCGTTACGCCCGACAGCCCCGGCATCGATATCGCGTGAACACTTACGGACTGTCAACGAGGATCGCCCGGAAGTCGTTCACGTTGGTCAACGTCGGTCCCGGCGTCAGCAGATCGCCAACTTTCTCAAAGAATTCCGTCGAATTATTGTCATTTAGAAACGCGGCCGGATCGAGGCCGAGACGGGCCGCCCGCGCGAGGGTGGTCGCATCGATGAACGCGCCCGCCGGATCGTCCGGCTGACCGCTGCCGCCATCGGTCCCGTCGGTGTCGGCGGCGATCGCCGCGATGCCCGCGGTTCCCGCGAGCGCAGCCGCCAGCGCCAGCGCGTACTCCTGGTTGGGGCCGCCACGGCCTTTGCCGCGCAACGTGACGGTGAGCTCGCCGCCGGACAGGATCACCGCGCGCCGTCTCTGCGCCTTGAGATCGCGGGCAAGTCGTGCCTGCGCGGCGGCGACGTCGCGTGCCTCGCCCTCGACTGCAGTGCCCAAAAGGATGGGTTCGTATCCCACCGCGCGCACCGCCTCTTGCACGGCGCGGAACACGTCGGCGGGTCGGGTTGCCAGCGCGAAGGAGGTGGCAGCGAAGACCGGATCGCCCGGCTTCGGCGTCTCGTTTGCGGGATCGGCGAGCGCCTGCGTGACGGATGGCGGAACCGCAAGTCGATAACGCGCCACGACGGCGCGGGCGTCGGCGAGCGTGGTTCGATCCGGCACCGTGGGGCCGGAGCCGATCACCGCCGGATCATCTCCGGGAACGTCGGAGATGCCCAGCGCGACAAGCGGCGCCGGATGCGCGCGCTGCGCAAGCCGTCCGCCCTTGATGCGCGAGAGATGCTTGCGAACGGTGTTGATATCGACGATCGAGGCGCCGCAAGCAAGCAGCACCCGGGTGACCGCCTGCTTCTCGGCGAGCGAAATGCCGGCGCCGGGTGCAATCCAGTTTGCCGAGGCGCCGCCCGAAATGAGCACCAGCACCAGATCTTCGCGCCCTGCGGAATCGGCCAACGCCAGCGTCTCGGCGGTGGCGGCAAGGCCGGCGGCGTCGGGCAGCGGGTGTCCGGCCTCGACTACGCGCACGACGCGGGTCGCGCGACCGTAGCCGCCGCGGGTCACTGCGAGACCGGCGAGGCGGCTTGCCGGGACACCAAGCTCATCGAGGTAATGATGCTCGGCGACTTCGGCCATGGAACCGGCGGCCTTGCCGGCGGCCAGGATCAGCAGCCGTCCGGAGGGAGGCGCCGGCAAATGCGGCCGCAAGCAGCCCTCGGGGTGCGCTGTAGCCACCGCGATACGGAATAGCCCCTCGAGGAAGGCGCGCGGCGATTCGGTCAAGGCTCACGCCTCAGGCGGCGCGGCGGAAGCTTGAGCACATCTCGCGTCATCCGCGGCGCAGTTGGTTCGTCCTCATGGAGGAAAATAGCGGAACAGAGAGCGCAATCAGCATCAATTGTGCGGTGGTCCGTCGCAGGGCGCGCTGGAAAGCGCCCCGGTGCGTCACTATTGTAATGGCAGCGAGGTCCCAAGCCTCTGCCGCCAAGGGAAGGAACGGTAGCCATGGCGCTCGACGACAAGACCCGAACCGAACTCGAGGCCGCCGCGTTCCGGCGCCTGCTCGAGCATTTGCGCGCGCGCACGGACGTCCAGAATATCGATTTGATGAATCTTGCCGGCTTCTGCCGCAACTGCTTGTCGAACTGGATAAAGGATGCCGCCGACGCGCGCGGGGTGCCGATGTCCAAGGACGAGAGCCGCGAGCAGATCTACGGGATGCCTTTCGCGGAGTGGAAGGCGAAATATCAGAAAGAAGCTTCCCAGGACCAGCAGGCCGCGTTCGAGAAGGCCGGTCACAAGCACTAAATTTCTCCCCCTGTGTACTCCGGGGATGACCCTCCTCGCGTCTTGACCTGAGCGCTCGCGCTTCAGAAAGCTTTGCGCGCATCGGGTCAGAGGAGGAGGGTTCCATGAGCACTGCCGCCGCTGCGGAAGGGCCGGCCGTTCGTTTTGCAAAGGATCACCTGAAGGCTTTCGTCGAGCGCGTCGAAAAGCTGGAGGAAGAGAAAAAAGCGATCGGAGACGATATTCGCGACGTCTATGCCGAGGCCAAGGCCAACGGCTTCGACATCAAGGCGCTGCGCGCCATCGTGCGGCTGCGCAAGCAGGATGCCGACGAACGGCGCGAGCAGGAAGCTATTCTTGAGACCTACATGCACGCGCTCGGCATGCTGAACTAAGCAGGCGAGCAACGCCGGACTGTCCTCCCCGAAGTGGTTCGCCGCAAGCCGGGTTTCCCCGACTCGCGGCGCCACGCCCCACCGATCCCCCCGGTGATGGGAAGCAGAATTATCGCAACGATGCCGTACGCGGCGGAGCAAACGTCACCGTCCGCGTGAAGCCCACGGCGCTGCCGCTGAACGTCTCGGTCATCATGCCGCGATGCGGATCCTCGGAGAACGTCGCCATCATGGTGGATGCCGGCTTATGCAGGTACGGACCGAGAGCGCGGAAATCCGGCATTCCGTACACGGTCGTTTTCATGAAGTTCTGGGCGCTCGGGCTCACGATCATGGCTCGTACCCAAGGATCGTTGAACTGATCGCCGACCCGCACCACGCTCACAGCCTTGGCTCTGGACGACGCAATGGGGGGAGCATCCTCGCTGCGCTTGACGGCGATGGTGGTCTCCGCGGCGGCGGGCGCAGCTCGCGCCGTTGCCGAACCTATCGACAGCGCGCGGGCATCGGCAATTGGTGTAGGCTGCGCCGCGTAGGCGAGCGCACTTGGAATCGCATCCCTCTCGCTGCGGTCCGCTAACGGCCACGGCGCCGCGGCAGCGCTGGCGATGGCCCGCCGCGCCGCTGGAGCCGGAGGTGGCGCCGCCGCGCCGGCTTGCGGCGTATCCGTCGCCTCGGCGCTCGGCAGCCCCTGCCAATAGCCGCGTTCATTGATAATCTCGTTTGCGGGGATGCTCGGCGCCGAGATGCTCGCCCGCGCGATGAGGCTTGCCGGCCGCAGTGCACCCACAGACTTCGATGTCGCGGACGCGAGCTCGTAAACGGCCGAGATCGCGGACGCGGT
Organism: Xanthobacteraceae bacterium; assembly: GCA_035693615.1. Lineage (GTDB taxonomy): Bacteria > Pseudomonadota > Alphaproteobacteria > Rhizobiales > Xanthobacteraceae > VAZQ01. The sequence goes on along the minus strand of DASSGH010000003.1, from coordinate 9,596 downwards.
GACCTGGCCGCTCTGCGCCGGCTTGGCCAATGCCGCTTGCTCGATTGGCTTGGCAGGTTTGGCCGGCGGGACCGGCACCAACGCAACTTTCTCGCTAGGCGATTCGGCCGCGCCGGCGAGCGCAGGCGGCTTCTCGGCCGGTTTGCGCGGCGTCGCAACCGTATTGCCCGGCGCGGCAACGCTATCCTCCGCCTGGCCCTTGCTGCCGAACAGTCTGGCGAGCAAGCCGGGCATGCGACTGCGCTGGTTCGTATCCGAGGCCGACTGGCTGTTGAGCTGTCCCTTCGCCAACACGCTCGCGAGCTGCGGCTCCGGCATGCGCGGCCAATGGCGCACACTGCCGGTGTCCATATGCACGAAGGGAGAGCCCGAGGTGGGATAGAAGCCGACGCCGCCGCGCTGCGCCCGCAGGCCGGCTTCGCGCAATTGTTCGAGCGGCACGCCCGGGATGTAAAAGTCGATCGCCTTCCCCAGCATGTGCTGGCTGAACTGAGCGACTCCGCTCGAACGCCGGCGCAGCATGGAGTTGGTTTCGGGCGAGCGGTATCCGCAGACGATCCAGATCGGTTCCTTGGCGCCGACCTCGCGGTAGACCTCCCACAACAGGTCGATCAGATGCGGGTCCATCGCGGTCGATTTCGATTCGCGCCAGTCACGCAGCAGATTGTTGATTTTCCTGAGCGCCTCTTCGTCATACCGGCCGTTCACCTTGTAAGTGACGGTCAGTTCCTCGTCGGTGTGAATGTGGTGAAGGGAAATCGTCCGCGTCTCGCCCTGGGCGATTGCGTTCTGCAGGTTATTGCTTCCGCAAAAGACGAGAAGCGCGGCGATGCTGCAGCAATAGGCCGCCCGGGCGCAGTGCAATGACAATCGATTCCTCGGCGCGACTTTGACCGTCACGTGCCAACCCTTCATGACGCCAGCGCCCGCTCCGCGGCAAGCGCCGCGGGCGATAAGCTCCGTTGCACGTAGCGGCTAATCACCGCAACGCGGACGGCTGACGCACTATTCATTAGGGATGGGTTAACGCGCGGTTAGCGCACCCGTCCCCCCCGATAAGGGCAAGCGTGGCAGGTGACTATGGCAAAAACTTGCCGCGATTAACCTTGTCGGCGTGACCCCGACGGCGCGGGATGAATTCCGCGCCGCAAACACGACGAGCTTGATCAGCGCGTGACGCGGCGCGGCGGTACGGGCCTTCCTGGCGCCGGGCGGCCGAAGCCGAAAAGCGCCTCGAAGAACGAAACGGTGCGCGGCTGCGCGGCCGGACGGCGTTGACTCGTCGTCGCAACCTCTTCCTCGCGCTTGCGCTCCTGCGGCGGTTCGACGGCGCCGCGCTCGGTCTTGATTGCGGCGAGCGTGCGGCTGTCGACGTTGTAGATGTCGCGGCGGATTTGCAAATTGCCGGCGTCGTCGACGAACGCATTCTGATATGTCAGCAGCACCCAAATCGGCGCCGGCAATTGAATGTCCTGCTCGCCTGTGCCGAACATCCGCTTGACCCGCTCCGCCGTCCAGTTCTCGCTCGGACGGGCGATGTTGAGCAGAACTTCCGCGTATTTGGCCGGATCCTGCACCCGCATGCAGCCGTGGCTGTACGCGCGCACATCGTGTGCGAACAACTGCTTGTCCGGCGTGTCATGCTGATAGACCAGGAAACGATTGGGGAAGTTGAATCGGATGCGGCCGAGCGCATTGGCTTCGCCCGGCGGCTGAAAGATGTGCACGCTGCCGTCGCGATTATAGACGAGTCTCAGGCCCATCCGCTCTAGCACCGTCGGATCTTGTTGGAGCGCCGGCAGATATTCGTTGCGCACGATCGACGGCGGCACGTTCCAGGTCGGATTGATGGTGATGTATTTCATCGTCTCGCTAAGCAGCGGCGTCGACATGTCCGGCTTGCCGATCACCACGCGAGTGCTCCAGACCTCCGTGCCGGCGCGGATCACGCGCAAGGAGAAGTCGGGGAGATTGACGATGACGTGCGCGGCGCCGAGGTCGCGCGGATACCAGCGCCAGCGCTCCATATTGGAGATCACGGCCTCGATCTGACGGTCACGCGGCGGGCCATTGAGCTCCTTGATCGTGCGCGAATCGAGGTTGCCGGTGACCGGCAGCTCGTTGGCGCGTTGGAATTTCTTCACCGCCTCGGCGACTTTGGCGTCGTATTTGAGGTCGGACGCATCGCCGCCGAGTCCGAGCTTCTCCCGTAGCAGCGGAACGCGCGGATCCTCCAGCGGCGCCTTGGCGTTGAGCTTGAGCAGCGGGCCGTCGGCAATCTCTGGCCCGCCGGTAGCCTTGCCGCGCATCTGCGCCAGCATGGCCTTGAGCTTTTTGTAGCCCTCGTGCGGAGGACTGAACTGGTCGAGCGCCGTGGCGGCATCGGCGGCATCGGCGACTTTGGCGAGCACCTCGGCCGGATCGGGCGGCGCCTGCGGCAGCTCGATGTTCTGGCTGACGCGGGTATAGGGGAATCGCCCCGCCTGCAGGTGGCGGGCGTAGGTGAGCACCGCCTCGGTGAGCTTGAGCTCGGCCTCGGCGAGGGCGTCCGGGCTGAGGCCGGCAAATGTCGGGGTTTTGTAGTCGCTGGGGTCGAGGCCGTCAGCGTCGGCGCCTTTGAGGCGGGCGATGGCGGCGCGGGCGCGGGCGTTCTCGACGCCTTTGTCGAGCCATAGCGGGGCGAGGTGGCGAGCCTGATAGAACGATTCCGCTGCCGCGCGCTCGCGCTTTCCCGCGAAAATCTTGTCGGTCTTGGCGGCGAGAAGATCGCGAATCTTTTCCGCAACTGCGCGGTCGGCGGGATCGAGCGTTGCCAATGGGTCGGGCGCCGGTGCCGCGGCCTGCTCGCTGGCAACGCCGGGGCTCGCCGCAGATGCGGGAGAGACGGCCTCTTTCGGGGCGAGCGCGGGCTCGGCGGGTTCCGCGGGCGCTCCAGGCAGTGCCGCAGCCTCGCGCCTCGAGAGCGCAGCCGCACCCGCCCGCGCTGCGGCTTCACTTGCGGTCGGTGCAGGTGCGACCGGCGTTGCCGCAGTCTCGGTCTTTGCGGCCGGCGCGACCGGGGCCGCCGTCATTGCCGGCGCGCCTGCCTCTTGGGCGTTCGCGGCGATCGGCGCCGCAAGGATCAAAGCGAGAGCCGTGCTCGCAAGGAGGCGCTCGTACCGTGGGCCGCTCATTCGGATATTCTCCACTTCCCAAGGACCCGCGTCGGGTGCGAGGCCCGCGTTCAATCGGCGTGCGCCATCCGGGTGCGAAGCCGGTCGGGTTCGCGCGTCCGGCAACTCGTGCGCGTGAATTTGGTCAATTTTGGCGCGTCGCCTGCGCGCACCGGAGGATTCGGCGCTTTCTCGGCGGGTGTCACCGGATTACCACGCAGCCGCCGCCGCTGGAAAATCGTGATTTTGCCGTCACGCGAATCGAACTCGCGGCAAAGCGTGGAGCGGCCGGGACGCAACCGCCGCGGGACTTACCCCCGCGAATCGGATCGCTTGCGGCTTGATCGCGGTCAGTGCCCAGTTGAACCCGCCGCCGCCGCACGCCATATGGATGCAGCAGCACGCGCCTGTTTGGCGGCCGCACGCTTGGTGCGTGGTGCAAAGATCATCGCTCTCCTGCCCGCCATGCCCGCACGAACAAAACGCGCCTCCGCCGGTCGATCGGCCAAGTCTCCTCCCGTCTCCCGCCTTGGCGCGCTGCCGGAATGGAATCTGGCTGATCTCTACGCCGGGATCGATGATCCGCAGGTCGAGCGCGATCTCGAACGCGGCGCTGCCGAAAGCCTTGCCTTCGAACAGGCCTACAAGGGCAAGCTCGCGGCGATCGCGGAGCAGGCCGACGCCGGGGCGGTCCTCACCGAGGCGGTCACGCGCTACGAGGCGCTCGATGATCTTCTCGGCCGACTCATGTCTTATGCCGGGCTTCTCCACGCGGGCGACACCGTCGACCCCGCGCGCGCGAAGTTCTACGCCGACGTGCAGGAGCGCATCACGGCCGCTTCGACCCATCTGTTGTTCTTCACCCTCGAGCTCAATCGGCTCGACGACGCCAAGCTCGAATCGGCCATGCAAGACGGCGCGCTGGCGCATTATCGCCCGTGGTTCGAAGACATTCGCAGGGAGAAGCCGTATCAGCTCGAGGATCGGGTCGAGCAACTCTTTCACGAAAAATCGGTGACGGGCTATTCGGCGTGGAATCGCCTGTTCGACGAGACCATCGCCAGCTTGCGTTTCAAGGTCGCAGGCAAGTCGCTGGCGATCGAGCCGACGCTCAATCTGCTGCAGGATCCGAGGGGGCCGATGCGCAAGGCGGCGGCTCAGGCGCTCGCCAAGACATTCGCAGAGAATCTGCGAACCTTCGCGCTGATTACCAACGTGCTCGCGAAGGACAAGGAGATCTCCGATCGTTGGCGCGGTTTTGCCGACGTGGCGGACGCCCGGCATTTGTCGAATCGCGTCGAGCCGGAAGTGGTGCAGGCGCTGGTCCAAGCCGTGCGCGAGGCGTATCCGCGGCTGTCGCATCGCTATTACGCGCTCAAGGCGCGCTGGTTCGGCAAGAAGCGGCTGCCGCATTGGGACCGCAATGCGCCCTTGCCGGCGGTTGCCACCCGCACAATCGGCTGGAGCGAGGCGCAGGCAACCGTACTCGATGCTTACGGCGCGTTCTCACCCGAGATGGCGGAGATCGCGGCGCGTTTCTTCAAGAACCACTGGATCGACGCGCCGGTGCGGCCGGGCAAAGCGCCCGGCGCGTTCTCGCATCCGACGGTGCCCTCGGCGCACCCTTACGTCCTGCTCAACTACCAAGGCAGACCACGCGACGTGATGACGCTCGCGCACGAGCTCGGCCATGGCGTGCACCAGGTGCTGGCCGCCCCCAACGGGGCATTGATGGCGCCGACCCCGCTCACGCTCGCCGAGACCGCGAGCGTGTTCGGCGAAATGCTGACGTTCAAGAAACTTCTCGCCAAGGCCGACCGCAAAGAGCGCAGGGCCATGCTCGCCGCCAAGGTCGAGGACATGATCAACACGGTGGTGCGCCAGGTCGCCTTCTATACCTTCGAGCGCAAGCTGCATACCGAGCGACGCAAGGGGGAGCTCACCGCCGAGCGCCTCAACGCGCTGTGGCTCGAGGTGCAGCGGGAGAGCCTCGGCGAGGCGATCGAACTCAAGCCGGGCTATGAGACGTTCTGGGCCTATATCTCGCATTTCGTGCATTCGCCGTTCTACGTCTATGCTTATGCCTTCGGCGATTGTCTGGTGAACTCGCTCTACGCGGTCTACGAGCGCGCAACCGACGGTTTCGCCGAGCGCTATCTCGAGATGCTCGCCGCCGGCGGCACCAAGCACCATTCCGAACTGTTGGCGCCGTTCGGGCTCGACGCCCGCGACCCCGCCTTTTGGCAGCGCGGGCTTGGCGTCATCGAGCAGATGATCGCCGAGCTGGAGGGCTTGGACTAGGATTTCTAGCCGCGCCCTGAAAGCCTTCGACGAAACAACCGCGGCCATGCTCGCGCCGCGCCGGGCGCGATCTCCCATCTCAAATTGAGAAGCGAGCAATAATTTGCTAAGTATCGGGCAGTTGGGGGCTGCCATGACGGTCACCAGAACGTATCGCTTCCACGAGGTTTTCGAGGAAGAAGTTCGGGCGATCAATCAACGTCGGCGGCAATTCGGCAGAGCAGAATTCCAGCTCGAGGTCGAGCCTAGGGCGGATCCCACATCCGAGGATCCGGGAACGGCGGGCCCACGGGGCTTTCCTGCGGCGCCGGCGGGAAGCGCCGCGCGTGTCGAGGCCGAACCGAACATGCGCCCGACGGAGAATTCGAGTCTCATCGGCCTTGCGCTGTCGGGTGGCGGGATCCGCTCCGCCTCTTTTTGTCTCGGCGCATTACAGGCGCTCGACAAGGCGGGCGTTCTCAAGAACGTCGATTACCTCTCCACGGTGTCGGGCGGAGGCTACATCGGCACCTCGCTCTCCGCCGCGATGAGCCGTTCGAAGGGAGAGTTTCCGTTCACCGGGAGCCTGACCCCGGACGAGCCATACCCTATTCAACACATCCGCAACCATTCCAATTATCTGTTTCCGCAAGGGATCATCAACATCTTCTACAACATCGCCATTTACCTGCGTGGACTCCTCGCTAACGCACTGCTGGTTCTGCCTTGGTTGTTGTTTTTTGCGGCTATCACGATCTTCCTCAAACCGGATACGACGAGCCTGCACACGTCCCTGCAAGGCACGACGCTTCCCGAGGCGCTCAATGCCGAGCATTTTGGTGCGAGTCTGATTGCGCTCTGTGCGTTTACGCTGTTGTTGCTCGTTTGGGCCCTCTGGCGATCGTTGGAGGTCAGCGGATGGGCCGCCGAAATCGGCTCGCCTTGGACGGTGGTGTCCGCGCTGTTTCTGATTGCTCTGCTAATTATCGTATTTTGCGAACTGCAGCCGCTCGTGCTCGATGGGATTTTCAAATCCGCCAATAAGCAAGCCGGAATTTTTGCAACCTTTGTCGGGTGGCTGCAAGCGCTTGCTGCCGTATTGGCCCCGTTCTCGGCGGTAGTTGCCTTCTTCAGCCGTCATATCGGTCGTCTGTTGGGGCAGGGTAACGAGCGGCCGAGTTTGGCCGCGATGGTCTCACGTGCGGCCGGAAGAGCGGCGGTTTACATCGCCGGCGCCGCGATCCCATTCCTGTTGTGGATGGTTTACCTCTACTTATGTTTCATGGGAATTAAGGACCTCGATCCCGAGTATGCGAGGCAGAGCGGCTCGTATTACCATGGCCCGGCTTGGCTTAGTGATGTGTCACAACGTTGGTTCGGCCATAGCACCCCAGTCGCATGGTTCTATTTTGTAACAGGCGTCGAACTCTTTCTCCTTTCGCTATTGCTCACTCCTAACGCGAATTCTCTCCATCGTCTCTATCGCGATCGATTGAGCAAGGCTTTCCTATTCGATCCTACAATCATCGAAGGTCGGCGCGCAGGCCGCAGGTCAAAACGCGAATCGATACAGCTAAGCAATGTTGCGGCAGCCGAACTGTTAAAGTACCAGAATTTTGAGCTCGCTCCTCTCGATCGTTTCAAGTTGAGCGAAATCTCTTGTACCGATACCCCTTTTCATCTCATCAATGCCGCCCTGAATATTCAGGGATCAAAATACGCAAACCGGCGTGGTCGGAACGCGGATTTCTTCGTCTTTAGTCCAAAGTTTGTCGGCAGCAGCGCGACGCAATACGTGAAGACCGAGGAATTCGAAGACGCAGTCAGGGAACTCGACTTGGCGACGGCCATGGCGGTCTCGGGAGCTGCGGCATCGGCCAACATGGGCACCCACAGCATCAAACCGTTGACGCCGACGCTCGCCATCCTCAACGTCAGACTCGGATATTGGGTCACCAATCCAAGGCAGCTCGCCCGGGACGGCAAGCCTTCTTCCGTTTTCGTCTCCGTATTGGACCAGTTCTACTTCCTGCAGGAATTGTTGGGGCTGATGCGTGAGACCTCCACAAGGATTTTCCTCAGTGATGGCGGGCATATCGAAAACCTGGGCATCTATGAGCTGCTGCGACGGCGCTGCCAATTGATCATCGCAGTCGACGCGGAGGCCGATCCTCAGATGTCCTTCCGCTCGCTCGTGGCGGTGCAGCGCTACGCGCGTATCGACCTTGGTGTATTGATCGATCTGCCATGGGCCGAGATTCGCGATGCGAGTCGAGCGGCTTCGGAGGAGATTGCCAAGAGCGGCGGCTTGCCACCGAACGCTGCGCCGCACGGGCCGCATTGCGCCGTCGGTGAAATCAGGTATCCGCAAGGCCGGACCGGGATATTGATCTACGTGAAATCGTCGATCACGGGCGACGAGAATGACTACATCGTCGACTACAAGCGCCGCTTTCCTAGCTATCCGCATGAAACCACAGCGGATCAACTGTTTTCCGAGGAGCAGTTCGAGGTGTACCGCGCGCTCGGCTTTCATGCGGTCACCGAAGTCTTTTCGGGGCGCGATCAGGTCGGAATGCGGGCCAAGCCGGCGCAATGGCAGGGTCTCGTGCTGAACGATCCGCTTGTGAGAGCCGCCAAAGACCTCCTCAACTGGGCGTGACACCGGCTAATATCTGGCGCGCATCGCGACTATCTAACGCGCATCTCGACACCAGCGCGACGCGCGCCATCCGGCATGATCCGCCGAGCCAACCATGACCGACCGCGAAGCCAACCGTTTCTCAGCCCGGGCCGCTCGCTACGCCCGCGTCGGCGCCAATATGAGTGGCGTCGCGGCGCGCCTCGCGGGCGCGAGATTGTTCGGCATCACGCTCGATCGCGGCAAGAACGCAGTCGAGCTCGCGGCGGCGCTCGGCGGCCTCAAAGGGCCGATCATGAAGGTGGCCCAACTCATGGCCACCATCCCTGATGCCCTGCCGCCTGAATACGCGGCCGAGCTGATGAAGCTGCAAAGCGAGGCGCCGCCGATGGGTTGGGCCTTCGTCAAGCGGCGCATGGCCGCCGAGCTTGGCTCCGATTGGCAGAAGAAATTCGCCGAGTTCGAGCATCATCCCGCCGCCGCCGCTTCGCTCGGGCAAGTGCATCGCGCCCGCGCTCATGATGACACCCAACTTGCTTGCAAGCTGCAATATCCGGACATGCAGTCGGCGGTGGAGGCCGATCTGCGCCAGCTGCAGCTCATCTTCGCCATTCACCGCCGCATGGACCCGGTCATCGACACCACCGAGATCGCCAAGGAGATCGGCGCGCGCATCCGCGAAGAGCTCGATTACCGGCGCGAGGCCAAGCACGTGATGCTCTACCGCAAGATGCTCGACGGCATCGATGCGATCCACGTGCCGCGCGTGCGGCCCGAACTTTCAACCGGGCGCCTGCTCACCCTCGACTGGCTGCAAGGGCGGCGCCTGCTCGAGCACACCAAGGCAGACCTCGCCAGCCGTAACCGGCTCGGCAGCGCGATGTTCACGGCTTGGTGGTGGCCCTTCAGCCGTTTCGGCGTGATCCACGGCGATCCGCATCTCGGCAATTACAGCGTGTTCGACGCGGCCGGCCGGCCGGCGGGCATCAATCTCTTGGACTACGGGTGCATCCGCATCTTCGCGCCGAAATTCGTCGGCGGCGTGGTCGATCTCTATCACGGCCTGCTCAAGGCAGACGCCGATCTCATCGTCCACGCCTACGAGACATGGGGCTTCAAGCGGCTCAATCGGGAATTGATCGACGCCTTGAATATTTGGGCGCGCTTCATCTACGGCCCGTTGCTGGACGATCGCGTGCGCAGCCTCGCCGATGGCGTGAAGCCGTCGGAATACGGGCGGCGTGAGGCGTTTCGCGTGCATCAGGCCCTCAAACAGCGCGGTCCCGTGACGGTGCCGCGCGAATTCGTCTTCATGGACCGCGCCGCCATCGGGCTCGGTGCGGTGTTTCTGCATCTGCGCGCCGAACTCAATTTCTACAGACTGTTCAACGAAGCCATCGAGGACTTTGCGATCCGCCGCGTTGGCGATCGCCAGGCCGCGGCACTCGCGGCCGTCGGTCTCGACAAGTCGGCCTCCGAGCGCTGAAGCGGGCATCCGCGCGCCCCCGACGATGCCGAGAGCG
>DASSGH010000002.1:0-77819 GCA_035693615.1 Xanthobacteraceae bacterium | reverse complement strand
GGCTTCGGCGTGATCGGACCATCCGGGAACTCGAAGCCGAGCTTGTCGGCGCCGGTTTCGTCCTTGACCACGATTACGCGCACATGGCCGCCGTTCTTGAGCTTGCCGAACAGCACCTCGTCGGCGAGCGGCTTCTTGATGGTCTCCTGGATCTGCCGCGCCATCGGCCGCGCGCCCATCTGCTCGTCGTAGCCGTGCTCGATGAGCCACTTGGTGGCTTCGTCGGAGAGCTCGATGGTGACGTTGCGGTCGCCAAGCTGGGCCTCGAGCTGGAGGACGAACTTCTCGACCACCATGGCGATGACCTCCGGCGAGAGATGCGCGAAGGTGATGATCGCGTCGAGCCGGTTGCGGAACTCCGGTGCGAACATCCGGGTGATAGCCTCCATGTCGTCGCCCTCGCGCTTCGAGCGCGTGAAGCCGAAGGCGGCTTTGGCCATGTCGGCGGCGCCGGCATTGGTGGTCATGATCAAAATCACGTTGCGGAAGTCGACCTGCTTGCCGTTGTGGTCGGTCAGCTTGCCGTGATCCATGATCTGCAGCAGCACGTTGTACAGATCCGGATGCGCCTTCTCGATCTCGTCGAGCAGCAGAACGCAGTGCGGATGCTGGTCGACGCCGTCGGTAAGGAGGCCGCCCTGATCGAAACCGACATAGCCGGGCGGTGCCCCGATCAGCCGCGAGACGGTGTGGCGCTCCATGTATTCCGACATGTCGAAGCGGATCATCTCCACCCCGAGCGCGATAGAAAGCTGCTTTGCCACCTCGGTCTTGCCGACGCCGGTCGGGCCCGAGAACAGGTAGCAGCCGATCGGCTTTTCCGGCTCGCGCAGACCTGCCCGCGCGAGCTTGATGGACGCCGCGAGCGCGCTGATTGCCTTGTCCTGGCCGTAGACGACCTGCTTGAGCGTCTGGTCGAGATGCTGCAGCACCACCGCGTCGTCCTTCGACACGGTCTTCGGCGGAATCCGCGCCATGGTGGCGATCGTGGTTTCGATTTCCTTGATGCCGATCGTCTTCTTGCGCCGGCTCTCCGGCAATAGCATCTGCGCCGCGCCGGACTCGTCGATCACGTCGATCGCCTTGTCCGGGAGCTTGCGGTCGTGGATGTAGCGCGCGGACAATTCGACCGCCGCCTTGATCGCCTCGGACGTGTACTTGAGCTTGTGATAGTCCTCGAAATAGGGCTTGAGGCCTTTGAGGATTTCGATCGCGTCGGGAACGGTCGGTTCGTTCACATCGATCTTCTGAAACCGTCGCACCAGCGCACGGTCCTTCTCGAAATACTGTCGGTACTCCTTGTAGGTGGTCGAGCCGATGCAGCGCAGCGTGCCGGAGGCGAGCGCCGGCTTGAGCAAGTTCGAGGCATCCATCGCCCCGCCCGAAGTCGCGCCGGCGCCGATCACGGTGTGGATCTCATCGATGAACATGATCGCGCCGGGATAGGCCTCGAGCTCCTTTATCACTTGCTTGAGCCGTTCCTCGAAATCGCCGCGGTAACGCGTGCCGGCGAGCAACGTACCCATATCGAGCGCGAACACCGTCGCGTTTCTGAGCACGTCGGGCACCTCGCCGTGCACGATGCGACGGGCGAGGCCCTCGGCGATCGCGGTCTTGCCGACGCCGGCATCGCCGACGAAGAGCGGGTTGTTCTTCTGCCGGCGGCACAGCACCTGGATAGTGCGGCTGATCTCGGAGTCGCGCCCGATCAGCGGATCGATCCTGCCCTCGCGCGCCTTCTTGTTGAGATTGATGCAATACGCTTCGAGCGCGTCACCCTTCTTTTTCGTCTCATCGCCGGTCTTGGCGTCGGTATCCTCGTCGGCGCCGCGCACCGGCCGCGCCTCCGACATGCCGGGTCGCTTGGCGATGCCATGGCTGATGTAATTGACGGCGTCGTAGCGCGTCATGTCCTGCTCCTGCAGGAAATAGGCGGCATGACTCTCGCGCTCGGCGAAGATCGCGACCAGCACGTTGGCACCGGTCACCTCCTCGCGTCCCGACGACTGCACGTGGATGACGGCACGTTGGATCACCCGCTGGAATCCGGCGGTGGGCTTGGAATCCTCGTTGCCGTCGCTGACCAGGTTTTCCAGCTCGCTTTCGAGATAAGCGGTCAGGCTACGCCGCAGCTTGTCGAGCTCGACGTTGCAGGCGCGCATGACCGCGGCGGCGTCCTGGTCGTCGATCAGGGCCAGCAGAAGATGTTCGAGCGTCGCGTATTCGTGATGGCGCTCGTTGGCCAGCGCCAGAGCGCGGTGCAGGGACTGCTCGAGATTGCGCGAAAACGTCGGCATGTCAGTTCTCGTGATAACGCGTTATATAGCCTCGGCGTTCCTGCTTTTCCATCGTCGTTACTTCTTTTCCATGACGCATTGCAGAGGATGCTGGTGTTTACGGGCAAAATCCATGACCTGTGTCACCTTGGTCTCGGCCACCTCGTAAGTGTAAATCCCGCACTCGCCGATGCCGTGCTGGTGCACATGCATCATGATTCGGTGTGCGGCCCCGTGATCCTTGTTGAAGAAGCGTTCGAGCACGTGGACCACGAACTCCATCGGCGTGTAGTCGTCGTTCAACAGCAGCACGCGGTAGAGGCTCGGCCGCTTGGTCTGTGGCTTGGTCTTGGTGATGACCGCGGTGCCGGGTGCTCCCGTTCCACGGCGTTTGTGGTTGTCCTCGCCCGCCAGCCGCGCGGGACCCGGCCGGTTTACGGCGCTTGCGGTCATTTCGGTCGCCGATGAGTTCATGGGTGTTTCGGATCGGGACATATGGCGTTCGAGCCGCGGAACGGGAAGGATCGCTGGGTCATAATAAGGACGGCACGTGCCCGGTTCCAGATCGTGCATATCCTCGAATCGTCGGCAATTGTGACGCATTTCGTTCGCATCGTTTTTGCAAATCCCGTGCCGATCGGTCCACATCGATGCAATCGACGGACTTAATTGCGGACAATTCGGGGCGATTTTTCGCGAAATCTCCGGATTTCTCGCGCGACATTTCACCTGTTACGCGCGATCCGCAGCGCCGGCGCGGCGCGGGCCGACTATCGGCGGCCGCAGCTCGAGGGGGCGTTTGCCACCAATTCCGCGGCAACAGGCAGCATTGGGACGAAAAATGGCCCCGCATACTCGGCCGAGGCAACTTTCGAGCCTGGAGCGGGTTGCGTTTTGCGTCCCGCAACTCGGCGTCAACCCGGATCAGGATCGCCGGCCACGCACAGGATTTGACTCCAGGCGCGCCCGTCCGGCGCAAAAAAACAAAGCCCGGCTCGAGGCAGCCGGGCTCACTCATCCTGCGCCGTGACGGCGCGTTACTTCACTGACGCGGCCTTGCCAAAATGTGTCTCGAACGGCTTGTAGGCCTCTTTCGCGAGGTCCGCATAGAGTTCGCCGAGCTTCGTCGCCTCCGCCACAAACGTCTCGTAGGCGCTCTTGGCATAGTCGCTCTGCACCTCGATCGCCTTGTCGAAGGATTTCGCACCGAGGAGTTTCTCGGTCGCGGCGGTGCTCTGCTCGAACACCTTCTTCGAGTAGTCCGCGATCTCGACCGTGATCGCCTGCAGGCTCTTGGAAAACGCGCCGAACGACTTCAGCGTCGCATCCATGTTGTCCTTACCCAACTTCTGTACGTCGTCGATCCTAACCATGTCCAACCTTTCCGGCAGCCTCGCCGATTGCGTGTGACGTTCCCGTGTCTCCAGCCGGTCAGCTGGATTGACTTGGATATATTGCACTGCACAAAAAAGTCAAGGGTCTTTTTGCAGTGCAATATGGTAGCCCCGTCCGGGGCTTAACCGTTTCGCAATCGGGCTCTCATATGATTTTCGGGTGCCGCCCAGGCGGCAGGCCATCCGCCGTCTGGTTGGAAAATCAGAAGCAGGAGGAGGCCAAAAAGGTCGGAAAAACTTCAGAAAACCGCCCTTTTTGACTCGTCCAATCGCTTCACCTCGGCACGACAGGGGTGTCAGCGCTCCGAACGGAGCGCGAAGGGGAACGAGGACGGGGGAAATACCATGCTGCGGATCCGGACCGGAGCCCGTGACGGGCTTCGTTGGGGTTTGTTCGGTTTTGTCGCTACTGTTCTCACGCTGTCAAACGGACCAAGCCACGCCGCGCCTTACGCGGATATCGTCGTCGACGCCAATTCCGGAACCGTGCTGCACGCCACCAATCCGGACGCAAGCCGGCACCCGGCATCGCTGACCAAAATCATGACGCTCTACCTGCTGTTCGAGCAGCTCGAGGCCGGCAAGCTCAAGCTCGACAGCGCGCTCAAAGTGTCCGCCGAGGCAGCGGGACAGTCGCCGACCAAGCTCGGACTCAAACCGGGAAGCACCCTCGCGGCCGAAGAGGCCATCAAGGGCATGGTCACGCGCTCGGCGAACGATGCCGCCGTCGTGGTGGCAGAGTCGATCGCCGGCAGTGAAAGCGACTTCGCCAAGCTGATGACGCGCAAGGCGCAGGCGCTGGGAATGAAGGGCACGGTGTACAAGAACGCCTCCGGCCTTCCCAACGACGACCAGGTCACGACCGCGCGCGATCAAGCCATTCTCGGGCGCGCCATCCAGGAGCGCTTCCCGCGCTACTACAAGTATTTCTCCATCCGCTCGTTCACCTTCCGCGGCCAGTCGATTTCGAACCACAACCATCTGCTCGGGAAGGTGGACGGCGTCGACGGCATCAAGACCGGATATATCGGCGCGTCGGGATTCAATCTGGTGACCTCCGTGCACCGCGGCGGACGCTATCTCGTGGCCGTGGTCATGGGCGGCAGCAGCGGTGCGAGTCGCGACGCGCGTATGCGCGACCTCATCACCGAGAAGATCACGCTGGCGTCGATCAAGCGCACGGCGCCGATGGTCGCCGAGGCAGAGCACCCGGCCGGCAATTCGGAGATGGCGGTGGTGGCGAAGGCCGAGGCGAAGCCCGAGCCCATGGTCGTGATCAAGAACGAGCCCCGGCCCGCGCCGATGGCCGTGGCCAAAGCCGAGACGAAGATTGCAAACAAGGTCGACGTGAAAGCTGAGCCAAAAGGCGAGGCGAAGGCCGGGCCGCGGTTTGCGGTGGCGAGCGCCGTCAGCTTCCCCGCGCGCATTCATGCGGCTGCCCCGGCTACGGAGCCGACGCAATCGGAGGCAGCCGCAACGGCGACGCTGACGCAAACGCACGTCATCATCGGCTCGACCGAACCGATCCAGCCGGTTCTGGTGAAGACGTTGACGGTCAGAGCCGTGACCAAGACCGCTTCGCTCGTCCCGGTACAGGTCAGCTCCCCTGCCCCTGAGGCTCAGCCCATCCCGGCCGTGCTGTCCGCGTCCGCGGCACCGCCTGCCGAGGCCGCAGAGCCGGCACCCGCACCGGCGCCCGCCGCAGCGACGAAAGCCGAACCGCCAGCCTCCGGCACAGCCGCAGCAAAGCCGGAGCCGACCGCGCCGCCGATGGCGGTGAAAGCTGATCCGGAACCTCCGGCTGCGCCCAAGCCGGATGCCACGCCGCCGGCACGCGCGCCGGCAGTCGCGGCCAAAGCCGAACCTGCGGCAGTCGCGCCGGCGATCGCTGCCCCAGCCGCATCGACCGCAAAGACCGCCATGGCGGCAGCAAAGCCGGCCGCGCCGGTGCCGGCTGCCAAACCCGCCGCCGGCGCGACAAAGCCACAGCACCATCCGGGCTGGATCATCCAGGTCGGCGCCTTCCCCGCCGAGCAAGCCGCCAAGCAGCGCCTCTCCAACGTCCAAACCAAAGCGCCGAAAATGCTGACCGGCGCGGAACCCTTCACCGAAACGGTCGATAAGGGTGGCACCACATTCTACCGGGCTCGCTTTGCCGGACTTGACAAGGAGCAAGCGGAAGCCGCTTGCAAATATCTCAAGAAAAACGACGTCGAATGCGTGACCATTAAGAACTGACGTCGATCGGAGGAAGGCCGTCGTGTCGCACAGGAGCGCCAGATGTCGCGGATAACGGAGTTCAGCGATGGCGGCGCAAAAGGACCTCCTTGGCTTCATTGACGCGGGCCGCGAGATACGTCGACCCCCCTTGGTCGGGATGCAGTTTCTTCATCAGCGCGCGGTGAGCGCGCCCGATATCCTCCGCGCTCGCGCCCGGCTGCAAGCCAAGGATCTGATACGCCTCATCCTCTGTCATTTTGCCGCCGCCGCTCCACACCCGCCCGTGCGTGCTCGTTGCCGCGTCAGCCTGCGCGTGTTCACGCCAGCGGGGCTCCCGGCGGTCCAGATACGCCATCAATAGCGCGCGGCTTTCCTCATCGATCTCGGAGAGAAAGCCGGTGAGCGTTGCGACGTCGAGCGCGTCGAGCATCGCGCCTTCATGTCGTCCGGCAAGAACGCGCCCGCGCATCGCCCCGGTGTCGTGATCGAGCTCCATCTCGACGAAAGCCGAGCGCACGCGCGACATCTGGCCCGCGCGCTTCTGCGTGCGCGCGGCAAACCCCGGCATGCTCCACGGTAGCCATCCAAGCAGACCGAGGCCGGTGAGGCCGAGCGGGATCGCGATATCGAGCCGTCCGCGCACCCCGAGCACGCCGGCGACCGCGAGCGCCCCCAGCCCCCCTCCGGTCTTCAGCACCACGGCGGCCGTTTGCGGATTGACCTTGGTGAAGGCATTGAGCGCCCACAGCACCAGCGCCAGCACCACGAGGCCGAACAGGATCGTGGCCATTACGATCTCATCTGCTCGAGCAGCTTGATCGCGCCCATCTGCCGCCGCGCTGAGAGATCGGCGAGCGCGCGTATGCCGCCAGCGGCATACGCAGCCGCCGCCCGCAGCAGCTCGGCGAGTTGATGCGCCGCGCCGGGATCGAAACGACAGTAAGCGCCGCGCGTGAGGCGGGCGATTTCGCGGAAGGCCTGCTCAGTGATCGGATCGAAGCCCTCCTGGAACATGAACGCCGGTACGCCAAGCAGTCCGAGTTCGCCGGCGGCATGACAGAGATCATCGAGCTTCTCTTCCATGGCGTCGCCGACGAAGACCAGGGCCTGCACCTTCGTGGCCTGGGTTTCGCGCTTGGCATGCGCGATGATCTTGCCGAGTTGCGTGTGGCCGCCGCGGCAATCGATGCGTTCCATCAGCGCCGCGAGCCGCTCGGCCTGCGACACCCAGCGCGAGGCGCGGCATTCGCCGAGACCGCGATAGTAGACCAGCTGCACGTCGAGCCCGCCGATTGCCGCCGCTTCACGGAACATGTCGGCCTGCAGCCGGCAGGCGGTATCCCACATGGGTTGGCGGCTCATCGTGGCGTCGAGTGCGAAGATGAGACGCCCGCGCCGGCCGGCTTCGGTCGCGGGAGCGAGCTCCTTCACCCGCGCAAGGAAAGCGTCGATCTCCGCGCGCGTGGCCGGCGCCGCCGGCGCGCGGCCGGTCGATGGCCGGTCTTGACGATCATTGGCCATGGCAGCAGGCACTTCAAACAGGCGGCAAGCCCGCCGCCCGTTAAGGTGGCCATAACCGGCTTCCGGCGCAATGCCCGCGGGCACCGGGCGCGGTGCGGCAACAGCTTGCTCGCCGCTCACGTGGCCTCTCAGGCGTGGCTTTGCTACTTTGTCCGCCGTCTTTTAATCGAACGAACTCTGTTCCCATGGGCATTCGAGTCGTGCGCACGGTGTCGGCACTGCGCCGCGCCGTCATTCGCTGGCGCGGGCGCGGCGAGCGCATCGCGCTCGTGCCGACCATGGGCGCGCTGCACGAAGGCCATCTCGCACTGGTGCGCGCGGGCAGACGGCGCGCGCGCCGGCTGATCGTCTCGATCTTCGTCAATCCCACGCAGTTTGCGCCGCAAGAGGATTTCGCCAGCTATCCGCGCCGCCTCAAGGCCGATCTCAAGGCGCTCGCGGACATGAAAGTCGACCTGGCGTGGGCGCCTGCCGCGACGCTTATGTATCCCCGCAGCTTCGCCACGCGCATCGTACCGCAGGGGCCCGCAACCGCCGGGCTCGAGGACAAGTTTCGCCCGCATTTCTTTTCCGGTGTAGCGACGGTCGTGGCAAAGCTCCTGATCCAATGCGCGCCCGATTTCGCGATGTTCGGCGACAAGGACTACCAGCAGCTCAAGGTCGTGACGCGGATGGCGAAGGACCTGGATCTGCCGGTGAAGATCGTACCGGTCGCGACGGTGCGTGAGCGCGACGGCCTCGCCTTATCCTCGCGCAACAGCTACCTCTCGCCGGGCGAGCGTGCAGCTGCGCCGACGCTTTACCGGGTGCTGACCGATTGCGCCGGCAGGATCGCGCGCGGAGAACTTCTCGCCCGCGTGCTCGACGAGGGCGCTGCCGCCATCGAGCGCAGCGGGTTCGCGCTCGACTATCTCGAGGCCCGCCATGCCGAAACGCTCGCGCCTGTCGGCTCGCTGAAGGACGGCCCAATCCGGCTGCTGGTCGCCGCCCGCATCGGCAAAACTCGGCTGATCGACAACGTCGCCGTGCGATGAGAGCGGCGCAGGCGGGCATGTGCGCCATCGCGGCTCTTCGCGGGTTGACTTCCGCGCCAGAGATGTATTCTGAATACACATTAGCGAGCGGCCGCGGCGACAGCAGAACGCCGTGCGGATCAACAAGGCCGTCGATGTGGGTGCCGAGGAGGCTGCGCTCCATGGAGTTGATTTCCAACCTGGCGCTGGGCTTTTCCGTTTCACTGCATCCGATCAATTTATTTTTTGGCTTCGCCGGCGTGGCGCTCGGCGTCATCATCGGCATTTTACCTGGCCTCGGTTCTGCCGCGACGATCGCGCTGCTCCTGCCGATAACGTATTTCCTCGACGCCACCACCGCGGTGATCATGCTCGCGGGAATTTGGTACGGGTCAATGTACGGCGGCTCGATCACCTCGATCCTTCTGCGCGTTCCGGGTGAAGCAGCCTCCGTCATGGTCGCCATCGACGGCCACGAATTGACCAAGCAGGGCCGTGCCGGCGCTGCGCTTGGCATGTCGATCTTCAGCGCCTTCATTGCCGGCATGGTCGGCCTTCTGGGACTCGGCCTGGTCGCGCCGACGCTCGCCGAATTCGCCCTTGATTTCGGGCCGCCGGAGTATTTTGCACTGACGCTGCTTGGCCTGACATTGGTCAGCTATCTCGCGACCGATTCCATGTGGAAAGCCGTCGCGGTCACACTGTTCGGGTTGCTGCTCGGCACGGTCGGGCTTGACCCAGTCCGCAGTTCGGCGCGCTTCACGTTCGGCACGTTAAACCTGCAGTCGGGTATCGATCTCGTGCCCATGGTCATGGGGCTGTTCGGCATTTCCGAGGTTTTTCACCTGATCGAGGCACGGGCCACCGGCGCGCCGCCGAAACCGGTGCATGTGCCCCGCGGCTTGCTGGCCGTCTTGCCGACCCGCCAGGACTGGCGCGATGCGTGGCGCGCGATCGGTCAGGGTACGCTGGTCGGATTTTTTGTCGGTCTGCTGCCCGGCGGCGGGGCGACAATCTCGTCCTATGTGGCCTATGCGGTGGCCAAGCGCTGGGCCAAACAGCCGGAGAACTTCGGCAACGGCGCGATCGCCGGAGTGGCGGCACCGGAGTCGGCGGCCAATGCCGCGACATGCAGCGGCTTCATCCCGCTGCTCACCCTGGGCTTGCCGGACAACGTCGTCATGGCGCTCATCCTCGGCGCCTTCATGCTGCACGGAGTCACGCCGGGACCCACGTTGATGATGCAGCAGCCCCAGATCTTCTGGGCCATCGTGACCAGCATGTTCATCGGGAACTGTATTTTGATTTTCACCATGCTGCCGATGATTGGGCTGCTCGCGAAGATCACGCTCATTCCTAACAACATCCTCGTATCGGTTATCGTGCTCGCCTGTGTTGCCGGGGCATATGGTGTGAACAACAATCCCATGGACATCGTCACCATGACGCTGTTCGGCGTCCTCGGCTACCTGATGACGAAATACGGCTACCCGCACGCTCCGTTGGTGCTTGCCTTCGTTCTCGGCCCTATCATGGAGACGGCGCTGCGACAATCACTCATCATGTCGCGCGGCGATTTCCTGCTGTTCTGGAAAACTCCGGTCGCGGGGGTTCTCATGACGGTTTTCACGTTCATCGTCTTCGCGCGTCTGGTTCGCGGGGTGGCTGCGCTCTATCGCCAACGCGCGGCGAAGGCCGCCGATCAGCCGTCCAACAATGTGCCGGCCATCATCGGCGGGCTCGTCCTACTCGCTCTGCTGTTGCCGTCCTGGGGCGCCCAGGCGCAGGGGTACCCAACCAAATCGATCACCATCATCGCGCCTTATCCGCCCGGCGGGCGCACCGATCTTTGCGGACGCACGCTCGCGCAATTTCTGAAGACGGAACTGGGCCAGCCGGTCGTCGTCATCAACAAGCCCGGCGCGAGTGGCGTGCTCGGCGCCAAGGAGGTGGCCAGCGCGGCTCCCGACGGCTACACGCTCGGCCTCTTCTCGACCGGATTTCTCACCGCGCAATACACCGTGCCGACGCCGACCGAGGTCAAGGACTATGAACTGATCGCGCTGGTCAACATGGATCCGGCGGTCATCGCCGTGCCCGAAGCGCGCGGCTGGCACACGCTGCCGCAGTACGTGAGATACGCCAAGGAAAATCCGGGCAAGGTGCGGGTCGGCATCGACGCCGGCAGTTCGGCCCAGATCTTCGCCGCGGCCTTTGCCGAAAAGGCTGCGATCGACGTGACCAACGTCCCCTTCCGCGGCGGCGGTGAGCGCACGGTCGCGCTTGCTGGCGGCCACATCGATGCCGATTTCGATATCCTCGCCCCGCTCAAGACCATGCGGGAGGCCAAGAAGGTGCGCGTTCTCGGCGTCGCCGCCGAACATCGCCTTCCTGAGTATTCCGACATACCGACCATGAAGGAGGGCGGCGTCGATCTCTCGATTTCATCCTGGCACGGCCTGTTCGCACCCGCAGGCACGCCTGCCGCCGTGGTCGCGCGCATCAACGCGGCCGTTGGCAAGGTTGCCGCCAATCCCGAGTTTCAAAGCCGAATGCACGATCTGCTGCTCGGCGTGCGCTATCTCGACACGGTGCAGTTCAAGGCGTTCTTTGCCGAAAATGACAAGCTCTACTATGAGCTGATCAAGAAGCTCGGTTTACTGGCGAACCCCTCGAAATAGCCAGGCAGGAGACCCGCCGATGACCATCCATCGCCCCACCTATGCCAATGCGAAGACCACGCTCCAAAACGAAATCACGGCATTGCGGCGCCGCCTGGCGAGGGCGCATCGCATCCTCACGGCCGGCGGCATCTGGCCGCTGACCAAGGGGCATGTCAGCGCGCGCATTCCTGGCACCGATCACGTGCTGATTCTCGGGCATATCCATTCGGAGGGGCGTTCGCTCATCGACACGGACGTCGACGACATCGTCACGGTGGATCTGGACGGGAACTGGCTGGAAGGTCGCATCGAGCCGGTCGACGAACGCTATCTGCATCTCGAGATCATGAAGGAGCGGCCGGACGTGACCTCGGTCGTGCACGCCCATCCGACCTATGCCACCGCGTTCGGAATCGCCGGGGTCAACATCATACCCGTCGGCAACCGCGGCGCGATCTTCGCGCCTCAGGTGCCCATCCTGGATTTCGACCGGCAGATCGACACGCCTGAGCGCGGCCGCATGTGTCGCGACGCCATCGGCGACGGCCTCGCCCTCGTGCTCAAGAACCACGGCGTTGCCGTCTGCGGCGATTCGATCGAGAACGCCACTATCGCGACATTTGCGTTGGAGGAGACCGCCCAGCTGCAATGGATCGCCGCGCAAGTAGGCCCGGTGCAGAAAATCTCCACCGGCGAGGTGCGGAGCGTGCTCACCGGCGCGCGCAAGGAAGAGTTCTATAGCCACGTCTGGGGGCACTACGCGCGGCTTGATCCCTGGTTTTCGGCGCCCGAGCAGGAGCATTCGAACCGCGGCCAGGTCAAGGCACCAGCGCAGCGCTAGCGCCGTGGCGGCCCAGCTTAGTACGGCAAGGGCCCGCGCGGCAGCGGCACGCCCAGCTGCACGAAGGCGATGTAGGACAGCATCACGCCGGGAACGGTTATCAGCAGCGATTGCTTCCAACTCATGCCGCCAAGGCCGCGCATGACGAGGAGCATCAGCGCGATCGTCGCAATCACGAATCCCGCCTTCTGCAGGACCAGCGCGTAGGCGATGAAGGCCGCGGCGGCGATGACGACCTGCCACGACCGCGTCGTAAACTGCACCGCATGAGCCTTGGTCAGGAACGAGTTCAAGACGATTCCCAGGCCGAAGAAAAGCAGCAGCGCCGCCAGCGTCTTCGGAAAGAAGCCAGCGTCCGGCGCGCGCACGGTCCCGTAAGGCAGCGGCGCAGCTTCGATCAGGGCGACGACCGCAAGTAGCGACAACACCGCCCCGCTCAGTCGATCCGGATGGCCGAATAGGCGGCCTATTCGCGAATTGCTCGGCTCAGTCACTGATTCTTCTCCGCAAATCCGTCACCTGGCGACGCCTGCAGCGACCGCGTTCGCTGCGGGGCGCTGGCGACGCAGCCGCGCTTTCCGGCTGGAATCCAAATCTTTGCGCGATCACGGCACTCCCTGTATACAGCATATTGTGTAAGGCTGGATGGGCGGGCAATACCGCTGCGGCTTTTCCGTCGCACAAAACGGCAGCTGGGTTGGAATGACTAGACGCAATCGCATTGCGCTCCGCGACCGGATCAACTCGAAGAAATTCGAGCGGATGGAATGGGATCCGGTCCTGCGCGACCGCAAGACCATCACCGACTATTTGGCCACCGCGTTGCGCACGGCGATCTATGATGGACAGTTCGCCGACAACGAGGAGTTAAACCAGGTCCAGCTGTCTGAGTTCTTCGGCGTCTCGCGCGTGCCCATTCGCGAAGCCTTGCGTCAACTCCAGGCCGAAGGCCTGGTCCGGAACATCGCGCACCACCGCACCATCGTGACCGGCCTGACGCTGCCGCAGATTCTCGAATCGATCGAGATGCGCGCCGTCCTTGAAGCCCATCTGCTGTGCAAGGCGGAAAAACGCTTCGATCAGTCCGCCATCGACAAGCTGCGCAAGATTTGCGACGAGACCGATCAGATCAAGGACTATGGCGCGCGCTGGGTGCTGAAGAATTGGGAATTTCACCGCGCGCTGTACGGCCGGGCAGAATCGCCGACCATTGTGGAGGCGGTGGAGCGCATCCAGCTCAACACCGAACGCTACGCCCGACGCACCGGCAGTCCCGAACGCCTGCGCCAAGCGGCCTCTGAGCATCGCCAGATTCTAAGCGCCCTCGAGCGCCGAGATTTCGCTAAGGCGAGCGCGCGGCTGGAACGCCACATCCTCAACACCGGGGAAGCCATTCGCCGCGAGCATGAGGAAAAGGCGGCAAAGCCCGCCAAGGCCCCCGCAAAAGAAGAGCGGCCGGCGCGATGATGGCCGGCCGCTCGCGTCGTCGAGGCCCGCTCAGGCCACGCGGTTGCAGACCATCTCCTCGAAACGGGCGTTCGGCTTGACCAAGTCCCAGCCGACCATCCAGCTGTACGCGCGCTCGAACTCGGCCTGCGTGTAAGGCGCCGGGTCGACGTACCGCAGCCGTGGCAGATAGAAGTCTTCCGGCTTGAGCTGCTTGGCGTACTTCTCCGGGATTTCCTCGATCATGTAGTGGATGTACCTGCGCTTGTCCTGATTGATGAGCTGCACCGCCTTCTTCACTGCGCGGTTTGCCGCATCCCAAACCTTGTTGTCGAGCGTCGCCGCGGAGTTTTCGGTTCCTTGATAGAAGGTTCCGATCAGCTCCTTGCACCCATTCTTGTGTGCCAGGGTGACCCACGGTTCCATCAGGGTGGCGCCATCCGTTTCGCCGCTCATGAGGGCTTCGTAGCGCTCGCCGACGGTGCCGGAATGCACGAGATTGATCTCGTCGCGCCGCATGAAGCCTTCGAGCATGGCCAGCGTCGCGTAGTGGGATCCCTGGTGGAATTGCACACCGACTCGTTTGCCGGCGAGATTGATGGGCGCGTGTACGGGAGAATCGGCGCGCACGAAAATCGACTGATAGACCATGGCGGGACGCCGGGCGACGATCGGCCCCTTCGGATTGTCGACGGTGCGGCGGATCTGCCCCCATTCGCATGCGCGATACACGTCCGCTTTGCCCTGCTCGAACGCCTTCTGGTAGTTGGTCGAACTGACCAGATGGTGATCCCGGCTGCGCGGATCGTTCCAGTCGAATTTCGTCTTGATGCCGGGCGTAATGATCTCGATTTCGAGACCCTCTTCCTTGGCAGTGTGATCGCGCGCGACGAACCAGTGCAATCCGAGCACCGCCTCGGCGCTTTCGACCACGAGCTTCGTGCGATTACCAACCATCGTAGGCATTGCTTCGCTCTCCTTGTCCTGAGCAGGAGGAAGTTGGGCGGCAGGAATGGCTCCGATATTAGCGGCGCTGCCCGAAAGTGTCTACAGTATTCTCCTGCGGAAATTTCGACGGCTACCCGGCGGTGCCCATCTCTGTGGGGGCCTGCGCTCTTGAGCCGAACCGTTGATCATGCAAGGCTGTACACTGTATTCAGCTCGCAGGACTTGGCAGGGGCACGGCTCCCTGCGCACGGAGCGCAGCGTGGCGCCAAAAGATCGGCGGGTCGTCATCGTTGGGGGCGGTCCCGTGGGCCTGGTATCGGCACTAGCGCTCGCCCAGCAGGACATTCCGGTTCTGGTGCTCGAGGCTCATCCGGACCTGTTCATGGATTTGCGGGCGGGATCGTTTCATCCGCCGACGCTTGAAGTCCTTGAGGCCAGCGGCGTCACCACGAAGCTGCTGGAGATCGGCATTATCGTTCCCGCCTGGCAGCTGCGCGACCGCACCGAGGGAGTGATCGCGGTCTTCGAGCTCGCCACATTGCTCAAGGACGAAACCCCCTATCCGTTCCGCCTGCATTGCGAGCAGCACAAGCTCACGCCCCTCGTCTACGACATGCTCAAGCGGCTGCCGCATGCCGAGGTGCGGTTTTCCTCCCGCGTCACCGAAGTCGCGCAGGACGCCGACAGTGTAACCGTGAAGGCCGAAACGCCCGAGGGCACCGAGACTTTCACCGGACTTTGGGTGATTGGCGCCGACGGCGGCGGCAGCGTCGTGCGCAAATCCGCCAAGATCGCCTTCGAGGGTTTCACCTATCCAGAAAAATTCGCGCTGATCAGCACGCCCTACGATCTCGGTCAGCGCGGCTTTACCGACACCGCATACATTTCGCACCCGGTCGAGTGGTGCGCGGTCTTTCGTCTGCCGCACAATGGTCCGCCCGGCTTGTGGCGGTTCCTGTACGGGTGCCGGGCCGATGAGACCGATGAAACGGCGCTCGGAGACGATCGCATAGAAGAGCGTTTGCAGACGGTGGTGCCGAAGGCAGGACGGTATGAAACTGTTCACCGGACGATCTACCGCGTCCATCAGCGCGTCGCCACGACGTTCCGCGCCGGCCGCATGCTACTGGCAGGCGATTCCGCGCATCTCAACAATCCGCTCGGAGGTTTCGGCCTCAACAGCGCGCTGCAGGATGCCATCAATCTCACAGACAAGCTCGTTGCCGTCTGGCGCGCCGAAGCCGATGACTCGCTGCTGGACCGCTACGTGCGCCAGCGCCGTA
Source organism: Xanthobacteraceae bacterium (assembly GCA_035693615.1). GTDB lineage: Bacteria > Pseudomonadota > Alphaproteobacteria > Rhizobiales > Xanthobacteraceae > VAZQ01. The sequence goes on along the minus strand of DASSGH010000002.1, from coordinate 62,214 downwards.
CCGCCAATGTCGAGTACGTGCAGGAATCATCGATCCGCAACAAACGCACGCTCGAAGAAGTCGATCCCGCCATCCGCAAGCAAAGGCTGGACGAGTTGCGACGCGCCTCCGAAGTTCCTGCTCTCGCCAAAGAGGTGGTCATGAAGTCGTCGATGATCGCCAGCATGCGCCGCGCCAATTCGATCATGTGAGGTGGCGACAAAACACGATGAAGCTTCGTCAAAGTCCACACGGAGAAAGGGGATGAAGGCAGTTCACGTCTTCGCAGGTGTTCTGGGCACCCTCGCCTCGCTCGCGGCACAGTTGCCAGCCGCCTCGCAAGCGGACTACCCGAACAAGCCGCTGACGACGATCGTCCCTTTCCCGGCGGGCGGCAGAACCGATCTCGTCGGCCGCATTGTCGCGCAGGAATTGACCAAGCATATCGGCCGCCCAGTAGCGGTCGTCAACAAGCCCGGCGCGAGCAGCGTGCTCGGCGCTCGCGAAGTGGCCGAATCTCCGCCGGACGGCTACACGCTTGGTTTCTTTTCGACCTCGGCGGTGACGGCGCAGTACACCGTACCGACGCCGATCCCTCTGTCCGATTTCAAACTGGTCGCCATCGTCAACACCGATCCGGCAGCGGTGGCCGTCCAATATGGCGCGCCTTGGAAGGCGCTGAAGGATCTGGTCGAGGACGCGCGTAAGCAGCCGGGAAAGCTGCGGCTCGGAATGATTCCCGGTGCATCGGCGCAGATTTTTGCCGCCGGTCTCGAGAATGCGGCGGGTATCGAGACGATCCAGGTGCCTTTCAAGGGCGATTCCGATGGCGCCATCGCCTTGGCCGGCGGCCACATCGACATTCACGTGGCGGTACCGGTGTCCTATAAGACCCTCGAGGCGGCAAAGAAGGTGCGGATGCTGGCGGTGGCCGACAGTGCCCGCTCGCCGCTCTACGGAAACCTCCCCACCTTCAAAGAGAACGGCGTCGATTTGGTGATCGGCGCCTTTCACGGCGTCTATGTCCCCAAGGGAACCCCGCAGGCGGTGATCGACAAACTCGCCGATGCACTTGCCAAGACGATGGAGTCCAAGGAGCTTCACGCCGGGATGGACAATGCCGGTGCCGGCATCTCATTTTTGCGCGGCACCGAAGCCAAGACCTATCTTGCGAGGCAGGACGAGACCTACCGCGCAATCATCGACAAGTTAGGTTTGCGAGTCTCGCCGAAATAACCTTCACCGCTCAGGTGTGACTGCTTGCTGCGCCTGGCGCGGCATGAACCGACGCGGATGCCGCTTTCTGCGGGAAATCGGATTTCGCTCCAATGGTCGCGGTTCAAGTCTTGTGGAACGAAATCCAGGCCGATTGGATCACCGCCGCTATCGTCGGCGTGACCGTCGCATGTTCCTATGCGGCGTTCGCGCTCATCGGGTTCGGCGGCGGTCCGCTAGCCACCCCCTTCCTTGTCCTGCGCCTCCCCGTGCGCATGGTGGTGCCGCTGCTCGCAGTGCTGGACCTCGTCGGCGCGACAATAAATCTGGCGAATCTCTTGGCGCGCGGTGGCCGTGCCGAGCTGAAAGCGAGGGTGGATTTTCAAGTTCTCAAGATCCTGATCCCGACTATGATCGTTGGAACTTACGTCGGCACAGTCGTTCTGAACACTCTGCCGTCTCGGTATGTCTTGTTGGCTTTCGGCATTTTCGTCTTTACGACCACCCTGCGCAGTTTGCGGGCGAAGACCAAGCCAAGACCCTCCTGGTTGCTCGCCATAGCCGCGGGCTTCGGCGGGGGCGTATTGAGCGGAGCCTTCGGCATCGGAGGCCCCGTGTACGCGCTTTACATGAGCAGCCGGCTCGACGCCGAAAAACTATCCTACTCGCTCGGCACGCTGATCGGCATGGCGGCGGCGACGCGCGCGATGATCTTTTTCTACGATGGCATCTATGCCAATGCGCAGCTGGTTGCGCTTATTTGTGTTGCGCTTCCTTCCCAGCTGTTCGGAATGCTCTGCACGCACCAGGTGACGCAGGACGTGCCAAGGCAAACGATCATTCGTCTGCTGCGCTATCTCCTGTTGCTGGTCAGCATTTCAATCCTCGTGCGGGCAGCCTATCAATTCTTCTGAAGCAGCACGCGTCACGGGAGGACAGGCTCACCGGTCGCGCGCCCAACATCTCGTCGTTCTAACGGACATTGCCGCGGATCGCCCTCCCCCCGCGCCGAAGTCACCGTTCGCTATGCGACGATCGAAGCGTCCCGACGCGCCTACTTCTTCACCTTCAGCGGATCTTTGACGTCGTCGAATTTGGCGAACTCCGTGTTCCACAGCTCGCCGTTGATTTTCTCGACCTTGCGAATGTAGATCGGCTGCACGATGTCGCGCGTATCCGGATCGATCGCCATCATTCCGCGCGGGCTCTCCCATCGCATCCCTTTCATCGCGGCGAGCAGACTGTCGCCGTCGGTCTTGCCACCGGTCTTCTTCAGCGCCTCGTAGATGAGGTGCATGCCGTCATAGCCGCCGACGGACACGAAGTTCGGACGGAAGCTGTTCGCTTTCTTGAAGTCCTCGACGTATTTCTTGTTGAGCGCGGAGTCGTGCGAGGCGGAATAATCATGGGCGGTCACCATGCCCAGCATTTGATCGCCCATGGTGTTTAGCTCGTCATCGTCGGTGAGGTCGCCTGGCCCGATGATCCTGATCCCGGAACTGGCGAGACCCCGTTCGGCGAATTGCTTGGCGAAGATGCCGGCTTGCGTGCCCGGAAAATAGATGAAAGCCGTGTCGGGATTGATGTCGCGGATGCGTTGCAGAAACGGCGCAAAGTCCGGATTGGCGAGCGGGATGCGGATGGACTCGACGATCTGGCCGCCAAGCTCGGTGAACCGCTGCTTGAAAGCGGTCTCCGCCTCGGTACCGGGCGCCCATTCGTTGACCAGCGTAACGACGCGTTTGCTCCCGTTCTTGGCCGCCCACTCGCCCATGATCCAAGAGGATTGGGTGAGAATGAAGCTGGTGCGCACGAAATAAGGCGACCCGTTGGTCGTGACGGAGGCGCCGGAGATCATCACGACGGTCGCGATCTTCGCCTGGGTGACGAGCTGGCCGTACGCAAGCACGGTCGGCGTGATCCCGCCGCCGATGATGTGGACCTTGTCGTTGACGATCATCTCCTGGACGAGCCGGCGGGCGTTGTCGGCCACCCCGCCATCGTCGCGCATGATGACTTCGATCTTCTTGCCGGCGACCATGTTGCCATTGTGCTGCATGTAGAGCCGTGCGCCGGCCCAGGCCTGCCGGCCCGCCGCAGCGAAGCCGGCCCCGGTCATGGCAAAGCTCATGCCGATTTTGACCACATCTTGCGCCGGCGCAGATCCGGCGACGAGCGTGAGCGCGGCGGCAGCCGCGATGGTGATGAGCCCGCGTTGCATGTTTTCCCTCCCGCCTGTGAGGCTTGTTGTGTGCGTCGTTGTCTAGCACAGGGTTGCCCGAGCGACGACGGCCCTCCCGCGGCGCTCAGAGCAGGCAAGGCTCTCTCAGAGCAGACCGAGCTCTCGCAGCTCGCGCCGCAGCGCCTCCGGCATACGTTTGGCGCCCGGCGCGACACGGTCGAGGTCGCCGGGCGCGTCCTTGGCGGCAAGATAGCGCCAGCCCTGGAACGCGCGCCAAGGGCGCGGCTCTACCAGCACGAGCTTCGGCTCCAGCACGAGATGGCAGCGGCCCACGCCCTCCTTATCGACGAACGGACGCACGTCGCGGATGCGCTGGCGGCACATGATCTCACCGCGGATTACCCAGAAGAGGGAGCCGCCGTCGCACAACTCGTCGGCGCGCTTGGGCACCATGCGCGTTCTATGCATGTGTTCGCCCGAAAGGCCGCGCCGCTTGCGCGCCGTGAGCTTCTCGCGGATCCAGTCCTCGAGATCCTTGACGGAGTCGCAACCGACGCAAAGCTTTATGAGATGAAGGGCCACGGCGGATTATCGTCGAAACCAAGTGTGACGAGATCATAGCGAGCCGGGCATGCCTTGCCACGCGCGGGCCGAGCTTATCCTCAGAAGATGGATGATCTCTGGGTCCCTTGCCACGGGGGTCGATTCAGGGGAACTCGCGCACGGCCGCGTTCCGATCCCATGCAGCACGCAGGCGGGCCGAATTCACTGCGCGGGGTTAACCGCCATGGGAGCCGAGCGGGCGGGACCGGAACTCGGCGACTGCCGTTGCGGTGCGTCCGCTTGCGGCGGCCGGCGCGGTGGCGTCGGCGGGGCGGTTGCGGCGGCACCGGTTGTGTCCTGGGGTTGGCGCTGCGCGCCGGGCGGTTCGGCAGTCATGATATTCACCGGCGGAATTGAGGACGCCGACGGGAAGTAGAGATTGTTCGGCACTCGCGCCGCCGTCGCGGGCGTGGAAGGTGGCGCGCTGGTCGCCACAGCGCGGCTGCCCATCGAGGGCCAGTTTCCCGAATAGGTCTTGAGACGAGACTCGAACGGCCGTTCCGCGAGATGGACCTTGATCCGACTGGTGTCTCCCAACCAGGCGAAAGCGCTGCACTCATCCGCCGTACAGCCGTCGCGCGCTGCGAGAACATGCGCCACGAGGCCGAAGCGGTCGGCCTCGAGCGCGCGGCGCAGCGCGAGAATGCCGGGCTTTGCCGCGCCTTCCCCGACTTCGCGGGCGGAAGCCAACACCGCAAGCTGCGCGGCAACATAGGAGATGGCCGCCGCGGTTGCTTCCGGGCTGGCGAAAATCGCCTTTTCGCACGCGGCCTCCATCGTCTCGTCGACGATCGGATCGAGACATCCGAGCGTCGAGCCGGGCATGAAGGCGCGGGTCGCGAGTTCGAATACCCGCGCGTTGAGCGCACGCTCATCGGCGGCACGATCGCGGCCGGCAAGATAGTCCCCCACCCACCAGCATGCGCCCACGATGGCGATCAGCACGAGGAGGGCCGCGGGCAGGCTGCGACCGTCGGCTCCGGTGCGCAGGAGTGCGCGCACCGCAACGACGATGGCAACGGTGAAAGCCGCGGCAACTGCCCAGACCGGCAGTGCCACAACGCCGGTCAAGTCGAGGGCTGAGGCCCAATGCGCGATTCGATCGAGCATGAAGCTACCGATTCAGGGACAGTATGGCGCACCGCAATAGCGCGTGCCACCCCGCCCGGCAGCCCTCGCGATGGCGCCCCGGCGCGTTTGCACACGCCGGGGCGCGAACCGCAGAGAAACAAAGCCTACCGGCGGGCACGCCTGACAGCGTGCCGCAAAAGAGTTTTTGTGCTGAATGCGTCCGCTTAAGGACGCCGAGCCAGTTCAGCGAGAGAATTCGAGCTGACTTTCCCTCGCCACGCGCTCGAACGCCTCATTCGGGTTCTTGATGCGGTACTGGTAATCGGCGCCGTCGGAGGGAAGCAGCCGTACGACCTGATAGGTGCTGTTGGCGGCCATGTGGCCAATCGGACGCGACGTGAAGTAGACGGTCTGGCCGATCTGAAACTTGTGTTCTTGCAACGCAGTTCTCCTAACCTCGAACGACACGGACTTGCTCTGTTGGAGCGGTGTTCCCCCGATCGCTGCCAATATAGCAGCGAAATTGTCGATTGCCTCAAAAATTCCGTTATTTGGCCGGGATCGCCTTCGTCCATAGTGACATCAAGAACATAAATAATATCAGCCGGTTGCTAAACGTAGTTAAATACGATTCGCAGGGCCGGCTCGGCTGTCATAACGGGCATGCTGCCGCAGGGCAGCAAGATTGAGCGCCAGGAGGAGAATCCCCTCGGAGCTCAACCCCAGGAGAGGAAACGCCATACGCTCCGGTTGCTGGTGGCGCATTCCCTGAGCAAGGAGCGTGGCACACGCGCGACCAAACACAATGGCGCCGCCTTCCTACCCTAGCCCTCGCGAAGCCGCGCAGGGGGCTCACATGCGCTTCATCCTGGGCATCATCATCGGTTGCGTGCTCACTATCGGCGGCGCCTATGTGGCCGATCGGGTTTCGGCCGCTGCCGCCAAGCCGGCCATGGTCAACTGGGACGTGGTGGCGAAAAATCTCGATAGCGTTACGACCCGTGCTCGCGAAGGTTGGAAAAAAATCGTCGGCTGAGCCAGGCGCCGCTTGACCGACGCCGCTGCCAGCGCCGCACCGATCTATCCGAGGTGCGCCTTCGCATCTCGCCGAGAGCGCCTCAGGCCCGCACTTCCTGCCGCTGGAAGACGATGTAAGCGATCACAAACAGCAGGATCGTGCCGGCCACCAGCCCGACGATCTGCGGCCACACGATCAGCACGCTTTGCAACAGCGGGATAGGCGCATCGGGAACGGCGCCGCGCTCGATCAAAGCCAATCCGAGCGCGGCCAGCATCGATTGCTGGGTCGAGCGGACTGAGGGATCGAGCACGACCGCGACGATCTCGTTGAAAAGCACGCTCGGGGAGAGTCGCGCGAAGGCCTGACGCGTATCGAGCACGCCCAGAATATCTCCTGCGGTCGTGACTGCGTCGGCCAGAGCCGGCGAAAAGAGCGGCCAGAGAATGGTCACGAACAGCCACAGCCCCAGCGCCACCAGGGCCGCGGTCGCTGCTGAGCGGAAGAGCACCGAGCACAGCAGCGCGAGCGCGAACCAGAAGCCCGCATAGACGATAGTCACCGCCAGCAAGACCAGCGCCCGCGCCATCTCCTCAGCATTCGGCGGAACGCCGAGCCCAAGCAGGCCGAGCCCGATAACCAGCAGCCAGAGCACGATGAGACACACCGCGAGGGTGAATAGTCCGGCGGCGAATTTCCCGAACAGGAGCGCGTCGCGATAGATCGGTTGCGCCAGGATGCGCGACAGCGTGCGCCGGTTGTGCTCGCCGTTGACGGCATCAAAGCCGAGGCCGATCGCGATCAGCGGCACCAGGAAGGACAGCAAAGCAACGAGGGGGAGCGGGCTGCTGCGGGTGAAAAGCCGCAGGAAGAGGTAGGGGTCTTCGGCCGTGATCTCCTTGATCTGGTCGATGCCGCCACGCACGACGGCGATCGCGGTCGCCACCACCAGCACGATCAGCACCACGACCAGGATGCTGGTGAAACGATCGGCGATCTCCTTCAGCGTCACGACCCCGAAGCCGTGCAAGGCCGATCCTTCACGCCGCATGGAGTTCTCCTTCGTGGGTCTGGAAGTAACGCGTATAGATCGCTTCGAGGCTCGGCTCGTCGACCGAGAGCCGCAGCAGCCGCCCGCCGGCTGACACCACCGCCACCGCGGCCTCCGGGCGCACATCATGGTCGGCCGACAGCAGAAGCCGATTGGCGCCGCCACGCTCGACCCGCTGCACGCCCGGGATCGCGGCGATCCGCTCCGCCAGCCCCTGCCCTTCGGCTTCGACCTCCACGCGGAAGCCGCCGCCCAGCACCTGCCGGCCCAACTCCGCCACCGTGCCGATGAGGGCGATGTTGCCCTGACTGAACAGGGCGACGCGATCGCACACGCTTTGCACCCGCTCGAGCAGGTGCGAGGACAACAACACGCTCACACCGCGGTTCTTGAGATCGCGGATGATGTTGAGCAAGTCGGCGGTCGCCTGTGGATCGAGGCCGGAGGTCGGCTCGTCGAGGATGGCGATCTGCGCCTCTTTCATCAGGATTTCGGCAAGCCCAAGCCGCTGGCGCATGCCGCGCGAGAAGGTGGCGACCCGGTTGTCGGCCACGTCCGCGAGTCCGACATGGCCAAGCGAGGATATGATCCTCTGCTCGCGCTCGCCCCGTTCGAGCCCCATCAGGCGCGCGGTGTAGCGGAGATTTTCCGCCGCAGTGAGATTGTCGTAGAAGCCCACCTGGTCGGGCAAGTAGCCCACCTGGCGTTTCACTGCCAAGGGCTCGCGCGCGGGATCGTGATCGAGCACGCGCGCCTGCCCGTCGGAGATGTCGCTCAGGCCGAGCAACATCAAGATCGTGGTGGTCTTGCCGGCGCCGTTGGGACCGAGCAGCCCGAAGATCTCACCGCGCGCCACCGAAAACGAAATGCCGTTGACGGCGGCCACTCCGTTGTAGCGCTTGGTGAGGTTCTTTACCTCGATGACGTTGCCGTTCATCGCCGTCCGAACCACACCACGGCGCCGATCATGACCAGCAACGCCCCGCCGATGAGCGCAATCCCGACGATGCCCCAAATCGTGGAGGTCGTGACCGCAATGCGGAAGGTTTGCGCGGCCGATTCACCGCGCGCATTTGCGCGCACGGTGGTGACATAGTCGCCGGCCACCGCCTTCGTGGCCGGCGTGACGAGCGCCTGGACCTCCTTGGTTTCGTTGGGGGCGATGCGATCGACTGTCTTCGGCTCGAAGCTCACCTTCCAGCCGCTCGGAGCGCTGCCGGATAGCTCGATCTGTTCGGCCGCAGCCGTCCCGGAATTGGTCAGGATCACCGGGATCGACGCTTCCTGGCCGGCGGAGGCCTTGGCGCTGAGCACGCCTTCGCGGCCGGCGATATCGATCTTCGGCTGACCGGTAATGTCGAGCACGAGGTCGGACGTGGCGGTCGCGTCATCCGCCGATACTTTCGCCGCCACCTTGTATTTGCCGGCCGCGACCGTGTTCGGCGGGCGCACCTTGAGCTTTACGTCCTTCGACTGACCGGGATCGAGCGGAAGCGCATTGAGCTCCTGGCTGCCGTATTGCTCGGTGAAGGTGGCGTCGAAGTTCTGCGGCGCCTGTGCGGACAAGCTCACCAGCACTTTCTTGGGGCTGTCGTTCTTGATCGCGAGCTGGAACTCGAAGCTCGATTTCGAGGTACCGCGCAGTTCGGGGAGCTGCGGGTTGAGGGTGAGTTTCGCTGGTAGATCGGTCGCAAGCTTCACCTCGATGGGCAAGCTGGCGTTGTTAGTCGCGCCGCGCGCGCTCACCGTCAGGTTGGTGGTGCCCACGGGAGCGTCCTTGGGGACGTCGAGGCGCAGCTCGAGCGGCACGTTGGAATTGGTCGCGGCGAGCGCCGCCGCCACGGGCTGGCCGCCGCCGATCAGCGTTGCCGTCCATCCCGACGGCACGCCGGCAACCGAAAGCGCCAGCCGCTCGGGCGCCAAGCCGTAGTTCTGCAGCTTGAGATTGACAGAGGACGTCGTCCCCGGCCGCAGCGTGATGGCAGGGTAGTCGGTGAGAAGGAAAATCCCTTTGACGTCGCTCTTGGCTTCTTCGGCCATGACTGCCGTGCAGAAAGCGGCCGAAAGCACAGCCGAAAATAGAGCGATAAGACGATATCGCATGATCGCAACTCCAGGCGGTGAGGCAGGTCGTCCCGCTGTTGAGATGACCTCTCCGGGCGGCACCGAGGGAGGCCGGTGCTACAGGATCGGCGTGGTTGTCTTTCGTCCCCGCCCCGGAATCAATACGTTTCCTCGACATTTTTTTGGCGCGATGTCGCAGGCGCAAGGACCGCCAGTCATACCCGGACGACCTTCGGCCAGTCCACCTCGTCTTCCGGCAGCACCCAGGTTTCCGCGAGCGCGGCAGCGCGCCATTCGCCCCATGCCGGCAGCGCCATCACCGAATCCATATACCCGCGCGCCGCGCCGCCGACCTGCACGGCATAGGTGTGGAAGCGGGAGACGATGGGCGCGTACATCGCGTCCGCGGCGCCGAAGCCGCCGAACAGAAACGCGCCCTCGGCGCCATAGCGCGTGCGGCAATCGGTCCATATCGCCTCGACGCGGCGGACGTTCGCTTCGACCTCCGGGGTAAGTTGCCGCGGCATGACCGGCCGCCACATGTTCATGGGCAAATGGCGGCGCAGGGAAACAAACCCCGCGTGCATTTCCGCCGCGATCGCGCGGGCAAGCGCGCGCGCCGCTGGATCGGCGGGCCAGAGGCGCGCATGGGGATATTTCTCGGCGAGATATTCGAGGATCGCCAAGGACTCCCAGAGTCGCACGTTTGCGTCGGTGAGCGCCGGCACCTTGCCGGTGCCCGAAACTTTACTCACCCGCGCCTTGAAATCCGCGGCCTCGAGCGAGATCACCTCTTCCTCGAAGGGAATCCCCGCGACCTTCATGGCGATCCATGGTCGAAACGACCAGGAGGAATAATTCTTGTTGCCGATAATGAGCTTCAGCGCCATGCGCGGGCCTCGCGCCGTTTTTTGCGGCATCGGGCCGATGGTGGGGGGAGCCGGCCGCGGCGGTCAAGCGGCAGCACGCCGCGCCGACCGCACGGGCGGTAGCCCCGGCCGGCAGCACGAATTGGTCATCGCCTCTGCGGCGCCCGCGCGCAGGCGATCCCCACCGGCAAAAGGGAGGTGCCGTCCGGCGACCCCAGCACCCGCTCTTGTTACGGCAGACGGGGGATCAGGTGATCCCCAGCATCACAGCGGTCATGGCCGCGCCCAGAACGGCGGCCGTCGCCACGATGAGTGTCGCGGCGGCGGCAAACCACCGCAGCGCCCGGTCACGCGGGGCCGCGCGCGGAAAAGTCCAGGGAATTGCTGGCTCGATGCGCATCGTCGATACTCCTAACCCAGGCCTTTCGGCGCGGAAAAATCCGCGCCACGGCTCAAACAGCTCGCGACTCAAACCGGTGGCCAGCGGAAGCGGTTGCGCAAGACGCAGTAACAACGTCGTGTCGGGCCACGCGCGCATCTTGGCCGCGAACCGGTGAACGGGGCGTAAACGGGTCGCGGGCCGACGCGTCAGCTAATCTCATCGGCCCGCTGGTGTCGGGCCGGGAAACAACGCCGAACTGCGCCCGGTCAGCCAGTAGACCGCAAGCCCGACCCATTCGCGCACCGCGGTGTCGCTTCGTCGCAGCCCATCGCCCAAGGTCGCAAACGGATGCAGCGCGTCGGCAGCTCCACGCGTGCGCCAATCGACCGGGTAGGGTTCAACCGCAAACCCCATCTTGCGAAAAACGCCGATCGCTCGCGGCAGATGATGGGCCGACGTCACCAGCAGCCAGCGCTCGCCGGGCTTGGGCTGAATGAGGGCCTTGGAGAAAATCGCATTCTCCACCGTATTGCGAGAGCGGTCTTCCACCAGGATCCGTGCGCGAGGGATGCCGAGGTCTTCCAGCAAACGCAGCGCGAACGGCGCCTCCGCCCCCTCGTCGTAGATCAGAGCGCCACTGCCACCCGAAAATACGATGCGGGCGGCCGGATAGCGCCGCGCCAACTCGGCTGCCACGGTGAGCCGTTCGGCGGCCTCGTTGAGCGCCACCTCGTCGCGCGCGGCGGACACGTCGGGCGAAATCGCGCCGCCCAACACGATGATGCCGTCGGGAGCCCCGCGAGCCGCGTCCCAGCGGGGAAAACGGTCCTCGAGTGGAATCATCAATGCATTACCCACGGGCGAGAGGCCGAGGATCGCGAGCACGATCAGGCTGGCGAAGGCGAGCGCCCGCCCGGCGCGAGCGAAGCGCGTCGGCAACAGCAAGAGCCCGAGAAGGCCGATGGAAATCACCAGGTCCGAAGGAATGGCGAAGAAGCCGAGGATCTTTGAGAGGGGGAAGAACATCGCGGCGAGCGCGTTACACCACATCGAGCTGACGGCAGGCCCGGCTTTTGTGCTGCTGCACGATCGCCCTCGCGCGCAACGACCGGATCACCTCTTCTTCCACGCGGCGTAGCGCGCTTTGGTCTCCTCGTTCATGGGATAGAGGCCGGGAAGCTTCGCCCCACGCTCGACCTCGGAGACGATAAAGCCCTCCATGCGCTCGTGCTCGGCGCCCTCTTCGGCGACGAAGGCGAGAAGGTCCTGCGGGATTACTACGGCTCCGTCGTCGTCGCAGACGATGACGTCGCCGGGGAAGATCGCGCATCCGCCGCAACCGATCGGCTCCTGCCAGCCGACGAAGGTAAGGCCATTGACGGAGGCCGGCGCGGCGGTGCCGGCACACCACACCGGCAGCTTGGAGGCAAGCACGCCTTCCTTGTCGCGCACCACGCCGTCGGTCACGAGCGCCGCGACGTTGCGCTTCATCATGCGCAGGGTGAGGATATCGCCGAAGATGCCGGCCGAGGTGACGCCCATCGCGTCGGCGACCGCGATGCAACCTGCCGGCATTTCTTCGATCGCGCCGCGGGTGGAAATCGGCTTGGCCCAGCTTTCCGGCGTCGCGAGATCCTCGCGCACCGGCACGAAGCGCAGCGTGAAAGCAGGACCCGCCATGCGTCCGCCGCCGGAGACGAGCGGCCGCGGACCGTTCATCCAACAGCGCCGGATGCCCTTCTTCAACAGGATGGTGGTGATGGTCGCGGTGGTGATCGCTCGCAGTGTGTCGTAAAGAGCCGCACTCATGCGCACACCCCTTGTGAAGACCTCGGCAGCCGACCTCAAACCGTCGCGATGCCGAGCCGCGCGTCGCGCCGGCGCAACCAGCCCACGCACGGAATCGAGAAGAGCACCATCCACGCCTTGCCGACGATCTGGCCGAGCAGGAATTCGAGCGAGCCGAAGGCGAGCCACAGAAACACGACCGAGTCCACGACGAGACCGACCACGCCCGAGGCCACGACGGCAATAATCAGTCCGCGCCGCGCGAGCGGAGTGTAGACCGCGAGATCCGCGAATTCCGAGAGCAGAAACGCGGCGGCCGAGGCGATGACAAGCGCAGGCGGCGCGAGCAGCGCCGAAAGCACGGCGCCGACGAGGATGGCAAGCGAGGATGCCGCCACGCCGAGGCGGCGCTGCACGAGGTCGCGCAACACGAGCGCGGCACCTGCCATGATCACGCCCGAGGGCGCCATCAGTCCCGGCGCGACCGGAATGAGGCAAGTGCCCGCCGGCTGACACACCGTGCCGACGTGCCCGATCAACCAGTTTGCCGCCGGAATGGTGAGCGCGAATAGCGCGAGGAACACTAGGCCCTCCTGCCGCCGTCTCGTCTCGATCGTGGTCATCGCATCGACATCCACTTGGCGAAGCCTTCGGCGCGCAATCGGCAGGCCGGGCAGGTGCCGCAGCCGTAACCCCAATCGTGACGCCATGAGCGGTCGCCGAGATAGCAGGTGTGGGTGTCCTCGACCAGCAGGTCGACCAATGCGTCGCCGCCGAGCTCGTGCGCCAGCGCGAAGGTCGCGGCCTTGTCGATCCACATCAACGGCGTATGGATCACGAAACGGCGGTCCATCCCGAGGTTGAGGGCAAGCTGCATGCTTTTGATGGTGTCGTCGCGACAATCGGGATAACCGGAGAAATCGGTCTCGCACATGCCAGCGACGAGATGTTTGACGCCGCGCCGATATCCGAGCGCGCCGGCGAAAGCGAAGAAAACGAGATTGCGGGCGGGAACGAACGTCGTCGGCAGCCCGCTCGCGCCCACCTCGATGGCGACCTCGCGCGTGAGCGCGGTATCGGAAATGGCCGCCAGCGCCCCGAGCTGAAGCAGGTGATCCTCGCCGAGCTTTTCGGCCCAGGCCGGGTCGAGCGCCGTGATGCGTTCACGCACGCGCTTGCGCGCCTCGAGCTCGACGCGATGGCGTTGCGTGTAGTCGAAGCCCAGCGTCTCGACGCGAGCGAAGCGTTCGAGCGCCCACGCCAAGCACACCGTCGAATCCTGCCCGCCGGAAAACAGTACGAGCGCAGCCTCGGGATCGATTGAGCTCACGACCGATCACACGGGCAAACAGCGAATGGTGGGCAGCGCATAATCCCTCGAACTCGCCACGCGCTCTCCGTTCTCACATTCGCCGCTCGCCGCTGCTCGCTCGCCGCCCCGGCGCGTAGCCGAGCTTGCGCGCAAGCGTCGCCAGCTCGCAGCCCTCGCAATAGCGGCGATCTTTGAAGTCGATCCAATTGTGCGCATAGATGTTCTCGGCCGAAATGTCGTAGCGCTCCTGCAAGAAGCGCACCAATATCAGCCAGGCTTCCCTCTGCTCGCGCGTCGCCGGCTTGGCGACGTCGGGATAGTTGCCGACGAATTCCACCCCGATCGAATTGGTCTTAATCACGTTGCGATAGGTTTTGGAGTTGTCGATATATTTGTTGTCGTTTCGATTGGCGCCGTCGCCATGGGTCGGGATCACGTTCTCGGCGGTGGACCAATAGACCGTACCGTCGGTCTCGACCCACACGGTGACGCCGCGTTTGGTCGGATTTTTTGCCTGTCCGAGCGCCATGCTCCTGGCCGAGCCGGCCGGCCCTTCGGTCTGGTGCACGATAATGTTTCGCCACTTGACCGCATCGACCGGCAGCCCGAGCGGATGCAGGTAGACGATGGTGAGCCCCGGAATCTGCGGCTCGCCGGGTTCTCTCGCGAGCGCGGGAAAGTTCTCCGGAAGTTCGATCGCATGCGCGAGGTCGCCGCTTTCGTTTTGCGGGGCGGGCTCGGAGTCCAACCGCGGGCGCGGCAGGGGAAACTGCGCCGGCGCCGAAGGCCGCGAACCGGCGGCGCGCGTTGGCTCGGCCTGCGCCGAACTCATCGCCGCGCAAAGTCCCATGGGCAGCGCGAGCGAGGCGGCCGCAAGCGTCGCCAGCCATGTCACGCGCCGAGGACGCATCGACGTCAATCCCATTGCGGCGATCCGGAATAGGCGTAGTCGACGATACGACCATCGCGGCGCGCGAGGCGCGCGATCTCCGCCATCTCTGCCTCGGAAAGCTCGAAGTCGAAGATCGCGAGGTTCTCCGACAGCCGTTCGCGACGACTGGTGCGCGGAATGACCGCGATGCCCCGCTGCACCAGGAAGCGCAGACTTACTTGCGCAGGGGTTTTCCCATGCGCCTGCGCGATGCGCGCGAGCAGTGGATGCCTGCTCACGCCGCCGCGCGCTACGGGACTGTAGGCCACGGTCGCCATCCCGTGCCGGCGGCAGGCCGCGATCACCTTCGACTGATCGATGAACGGATGCACCTCGATCTGATTGCAGACCAGCGGCTCGTTCGCAAGTTTCACGGCCTGTTCGATCAGCGCGACGGTGAAGTTCGATACGCCGATGTGGCGGGCAAGTCCCGCCCGCTTGACCTTGCACAGGGCGCCGAGCGTGTCGCGCAGCGGGATCTGCGGATTGGGCCAATGCAACAGAAGCAAGTCGATGTGCGAGAGCCGCAATCGCTCCAAACTTGCTTGCGCCGAGCGCTCGAGATCGCGCGGGGCAAAGTGCGACGGCCATACCTTCGTGGTGACAAAGACGTCCTCGCGCGCGATGGCTGCGGCGCGCAATCCCTCCCCCACCTCGCCTTCGTTATCGTAAAGCTCGGCGGTGTCGACATGCCGGTAGCCGAGCTGCAGCGCCTGCTCGACGACGCGCGTGCAGGTGCGCCCGCGCAGTTCCCAGGTGCCGAGGCCGATCAAAGGGATGCGCGCGCCGGGCGCTTCGACGACGTGGGCTGTAACGGACATCGTTATCGACTCCTCACTGCAAACCGCGCGGCTGCTGCGCAACGCCGCCGCGCGGGGTGCTTGCCGCTCGCTATTCCGTAAGCGGAATTTAGCATCGGAGCACAGAAGATTAGAACGATTCAATAATACAGCACTTGCGCGGCGGCCCGCGAACTCTTTCATATCGTCCGTGCGTTTTGGTGGGATGGCACTTGCATGATGCGCGGATTGATATTGGCCGTGGTGGTGGCGGCACTGAGCGTGGCCAGCGCGCAGGCCCAGGAGTTCAACATCGTCATCCGCAATAACGCCTTCGAGCCGCAGGAAATCCGGGTGCCTGCGGGTAAACGCGTCTCGATCTATGTCAGCAATGAGGATGCGAGCGCCGAGGAATTTGAGAGCCCCGCGCTCAAGGTCGAGAAGGTCATTCCGGGCAAATCGAAAGGGCTGGTGCGCGTGGGACCGCTTGCGCCCGGCCGTTACGAGTTCTTCGGCGAGTTCCATCCGAACACCGCCAAGGGCGTGGTCATCGCGGAATAACGAATGTTCGGCGCGCTCATCATCGTCTTCCGCGAAGTGATCGAGGCCGGGCTGATCATCGGCATCGTGCTCGCCGCGACGCGCGGCGTGAGCGGGCGCGGCCGTTGGGTCTCGGCCGGGGTATTCGCGGGCGTTCTCGGCGCCGGCATCGTCGCCCTGTTTGCGGAAGCGATCGCCAATGCGTTCAAAGGTGCCGGGCAGGAGCTGTTCAATGCCGGCGTGCTCGGCGTCGCCGTCGCGATGCTGATGTGGCACGCCGCCTGGATGTCGCGCCATGGCCGCGAGATGGCGGTGGAGCTGGCTACAGTCGGCGCCGCGGTCATCGCGGGCAAGCGGCCGATGACGGCGCTCGCCATCGTCGTGGCGCTTGCCGTGCTGCGCGAGGGCGCCGAAGTCGTGCTGTTCCTTTACGGCATTCTCGCCGCCGGTACCTCGAGCGGATCGCTGTTCCTCGGCGGCGCGTTGGGGGTGGCCGTCGGGGCGGCGTTTACGGCCCTGACCTATTACGGGCTGGTCAGCATTCCCACACGGCACATTTTTACCGTCACGACCGTACTCATCGCGCTACTGGCGGCAGGCATGGCCGCGCAGGCGGCGCAGTATCTCGACGCCGCGGGAGTCATCAACGTGCTGAGCGGCCAATTGTGGGACAGCTCGCCGTGGCTGCCGCAGGACGGCATCGTCGGCCGCGTGCTGCACGCGCTGATCGGCTATACTGATCGGCCTACCGAGCTGCAGCTCATCACATACCTCGCGACGCTTGCGGCCATGACGGCGCTCACACGGCTCGCGACGCCCGCGCGCACGGCGCATGCCCGCGCGGCATAGCGCAGTTACGCGGCACAGGCCCGATGGACGATCAATAAGGCCGGCTCACTGCGGCGGCTTGCTCGTGCTGAGAACCGCGAATGCAACGTCGGGAGCCGCGTCGATCACCTTGAGCAGCGCGCGCGCAGGCCCGCGTGGCGAGCGCTTGCCTTGTTCCCAGTTGCGCACCGTCTCAATCGGCACTCCGATGCGTGCGGCGAACTGCGCCTGGGTGAGCTTGGTACGCGCGCGCACGCCGCGTGCATAGGCGGCATCCGCGGCTCCCCCTCGCGCCGCCCGCGCCGCCGCAACCCAGCCGCCCCCCGGCCGGCCATAGCGCATTTGCTCCGCAATTTCCGCAAGCGGGCTTGGAAGCGCCCGCTCGCTTCCGTCCGCAAGTATCTCGACGATCCGGCCGTCGGCTTTCAGTCTGACCCGCAGCATGCGGCCACAGGCCTACGTGATTCCCTCTGATCGGCCAAGCGCTTAGGCGCGGCTCGAGGGCGTTCGTGGATAAGCTTGCGGCCTACTAGGCCATTGCATGCTGGGCCAATGACCGAGTTCGGCAATAAAGCGGGCGTCCTCGCGTCGGGAAACGTCGCCCTCATTTGAGCCCGAACCACAGGGTGGCAATCCCGAGAAACGAAAAGAAACCGACGACATCGGTCACCGTCGTGACGAATACCCCCGACGAGATCGCCGGGTCGGCGCGGAAACGGTGCAGGACGAGCGGCACCAAGATCCCACCCAGCGCCCCTGCCACGAGGTTGCAGATCATCGCCAGCCCGATCACCAGCCCGAGATCGGGCAATCTGAACCAAGCCGCCGCGGCGACGCCGGTGATCACGGCAAACGCCAAGCCGTTGACGAGGCCCACGAGCACTTCGCGCAGAATAAGACGCGCAGCGTTGACGCTTGACAACTCGCGCGTCGCCAGCGCGCGCACCGCCACCGTCATGGTCTGCGTTGCCGCATTTCCGCCCTGGCTCGCGACGATCGGCGCCAAAATCGCCAGTGCCACCATCTTTTCCAGCTCACCCTCGAACAAGCCTAGCACCGATGAAGCCAGAAACGCGGTGGCAAGATTAACCAGCAGCCAATTGAACCGTCCACGCGCCACGTACAAGACAGGATCCGAGAGCTCCTCCTCGCGCCCGACGCCGCCCAGCGCCCGGATGTCTTCTTCGGCCTCCTCTTCGATGACGTCGACGATGTCGTCGAACGTGATTACGCCGACCAACCGATCGCTCGCATCGACCACGGGCGCAGAAACGAGGTCGTAATGCTCAAACAATCGCGCCACGTCCTCCTGGTCATCGCTGACCCGGACCGAGTGCGTTTCCTCGTCGATCAATTCGCCGATCGGCACCGGCCGCTTAGTCCGCAGCAGCCGATCGAGCGCCACCGTCCCCTGCAGCCGATCCGCGCCATCGACGCAATAGAGCTCCCAAAACCGATCGGGCACGTCGGGGGTTTCGCGCAAGTGATCGATGGTTCGCCCCACCGTCCATGCCGGCGGCACGGCAATGAACTCCGTCTGCATGCGCCGGCCGGCAGAATTTTCGGGATAGAGCAGGATGCGCGCCAGCGTGACGCGCTCGCGCGCGGGAAGCTGCTCGAGAATCTCGGTCTGCTCGTCCTGCGGCAGATCGGCGAGGATCGCCACCGCATCGTCCGACTCGAGCTCGCGCACGCCCTCGGCCACGGTCGCGGCGCCTAGCTCTTCGACAATGGCCTGGCGAACGGTCGCATCGACCTCAGTCAGCACCAAGAAATCGAAGTCGCGCCCCAGCAGCTTCACCAAACGCGGTCGCAGCTCCGGCTCTAACCCCTCGATCACATCGCCGAGGTCGGCCGCGTGCAGATCGCCCACCAATCCGTGCAGCGCCGCGGGATCATCATCAGTGATCGCTTGCGCGACGTGCTCGACAAATTCCGCGCGCAACGCGCCCTCTTCGTCGCGCATCGCGTCCACGGACGGAGGCGCGGCCGCATCTTTTTCCTCGAGCATGTCGTGCCCCGGCGCAAAGGAACGCGTTGGGCTTCTACGCTCGGTGTCTTAAACTGGCAATCGCGAACGACCGCACGCGCAAATGACCGCCGGTCCCAAACGCTATGCGCTCGGGCCCTTGCGATCACCGCAAGAATGGGCGGCCTATCATGCGATCCGTCGGCAGGCCATTTTCGGCTGCCCTCCTGCCCGGCCAAGCCTACGACGAAACCGACCCCGACGAGGTCGCGCCTGGCAACTTTCCGCACGTGCTGCTGCACGACGGGGAAATCGTAGGCGTGGTGCGCATCGATCTCATTGGGCCAAGCCGAGCAGGCCCGCCTGGTGGGTATCCGGAGCGATCTCCAGCGGCAAGGGCACGGCCGCGTCCTGCTCAGGCTTGCGCAAGACGCTGCACGCCGGCTCGGCAAAACCGAGATCATCTTCAATGCCCATCCGACCTCGCTAGCCTTCTACCTCGCCAATGGCTATCGCCAAGGCGAATGGGGGGGACGGATGCTTCCAGCGACTCTGATTCGCGCGGGGAAGCGATTGCCCTGATGAAGGCATCGCGCCGCTCCCCGACGGCAGGGCGCGAGTTCCACACCCGTGGCGTGGCCGTCACAGCTGCCTCAAATCGTCCCCAATCCCCGCCATTAAGGGGTCATTAAATTGCCTCCCCCTACTGTTTCGGTAAAGTTAAGGGGCGAGACTCACGATCGGGGCCAGGCGTCCTTTCCGGATTGGTCCAACCGGAGTAATAGCGGGGCCATGCGCCGCACCGTTGCCGCATCCATTCTGCTCGCCTCGTTGCTCGGCATCGGGACCGCGGGCGCCGCCGAATGCCCCGCCGACGCGCTCGGGGTCAGCCGCACGCTCGTGGTCGACGTGAACGAGCACCCGCGCGTTGGCAGCTGGCAGTATGGGGAATCGTTGCCGCTCAATGACCACGAGGTGGTGCTGACCTTCGACGACGGTCCGCTGCCGCCCTATACCGATCGCGTCCTCGATCTGCTCGCCGCCGAATGCGTGAAGGCCACGTTCTTCATGGTCGGCCGCATGGTGCAGGCTTATCCCGCCGCCGTGCGGCGCGTCTACAACGAGGGCCATACGATCGCCAACCACAGCCAGACCCACCCCTTCACCTTCCACAAGATGTCGGTGGACCAGGCTTCGCGCGAAATCGAGGGCGGCTTTTCCTCGTTGCGCACCGCGCTCGGCGACCCGAAGGCGGTCGCTCCGTTCTTCCGCTTCCCCGGCCTGTTGCGGCAGACCGCGGTCGAGCAATACCTCGCCGACCACGGCGACATGACCTGGAGCGTGGACCTCGCCGCCGACGACTGGACGCACATCAACAACCGCGACGTCGCGCGCCGCGCCATCAGCCGGCTCGAGGCGCGCGGCAAAGGTATATTGCTGCTGCACGACATCCAAGCCCGCACCGCGCTCGCGCTTCCGGAGATTCTCCAGGAGCTCAAGACACGCGGCTACAAGATCGTGCACGTGGTCCCGGCCACGCCTGATCGGCCGAAGACCGTGACCGAGCCGGAGCTGTGGGCCGCGCGCCACGCGCCCGAGCCGAAGTTCTGGCCGCGCACCTTGGCTGTTGGCGTAGAGAGTCCCCGATCGCTGCTCGCCGCACCCAGCCCTGCGAGCTTCGGCGTCGAATCTGTCGGTCGGACGATAAAGGTTGCCATGGCGCAAAGCTTCGACCGACAGCCCGAGGCGCCGGCGTGGCCGAACCCGGCCGATTATGCCGTGCCGTCGGGAGCTCATCTCTTGCCCATCGCGGGCGCGCACAATTTCCGATACATGCGCGTGTTCCGGTTGGGCGAGGCGGAGAAGCCGAAGGTTGCGGCCAAGAAGTCGCCCGCACGCACGGCGCGGCCGCGTGGGCCGGCATATGGCGGCTGGCCTGGTTCGAATAGGAGTTCGCGTCCCGTCGGCCATCAGCTCACGGTGGTGCGCCCGCCGATCAACTTGGCCGCGCCGCAAACGCGCTGAACTGAGCCGCGATCTTCGTCCCGCAGGAGCTCTCAAAACAAGCGCGCCGGATCTCTCCGGCGCGTTGTCGTCTGACCCTGGGCGCTGCACGCGAGGACCGCGTGCGCGCTTAGGTCGATAGAGGGCCCCTTACCAACAGCGCCAGCGCCGGCAATAACCGCGCCACCCGCGCCACGTGCACCAGCACCGCGCCTGGGTCACCGTTCCCATATCGGCCGCGGCTTGACCGATGGCGGCCACGTTCGCCGGCGCCGATACGGTCGGTACCGCGGTCACGAGCGAAAACGCGCCTGCAACAATAGCTCCGATCACGATTGAACGCATTGCGTCCTCCTTGGTCACTCACCAGCCGACCTTAGCGGGTCGATCGGAATTAATAAACCGGCTTCTGGGTTTGAACGCCGACGCGGGTTGCTCGCGCGGGCGCGGGTGAAATCGCGTTGCGGTCGAGAGTTGTCGCAACGTCTCGATGCTTGCGCCAAGCCGAGGTTTTATCTCGCGAGACCGCCCGCCGCGGCGGCGCCGGCGGCCCAATCATGTTCACGGACCGCTTTGACGAATGCCGAAACGGCGGGGGAGAATGTGCGGCCCGCGACGGAGACGAGCGAAACCTCCCGAACCACCTCGGGCTCCGCGACCGGTCGATGTCGAACGCCTGGGTGAACCGCCGAGAATTCGGGCAGGAAGCAGATCCCCATTCCGGCGGCGACCATAGCCATGATCCAATCCTCCCGCTCGCTGCGATAGGCGCGCCGGATCTCCACCCCGTGCCGAGAGCAAAGCTCACCCAGATAGTCTCGGTATTCGCAGTTAATGCGTGACAAGTAGTTCTCGCCGCGAACGTCGGTCACGTGCAGCGTATTGCGTTGCTCAAAGCGATGACCAACCGGGAAGGCCAAGCCGAAACGCTCCCGGAAGATTGGCGCCACATTGAGCCTCGCATCGAACGGGGTTGGTTGAGCCATCAGGGCAATGTCGAGCGTGCCGCCCAGAAGCAGCTCGGAAAGGCGTCCGGGCACATTCTCGATCACGCTGACCTCGATGCCAGGATGCTGCTCGCGGAAATCGTTCAGGAACCCGACAAAGCGCAGCGGCCCGATTGTGCACATCACCCCTAGGGCGAGCGGTGCTGCTTCGAGTTTGAGAAAGCTCCGCGCGGCCACCTTGGCCGTATCTGTCTCTCGCAGCACCTGCTCCAGATGCGAACGCATCAGGCGTCCGAAATCGGTCACTCGAATTTGACTGCGCTCGCGGTGGAATAGGTGCGCGCCGAGCTCGGCCTCGAGCTTCTGGACGGCGCGGGTGAGGGCCGGCTGCGACACGTGACTGAGCTCTGCAGCGCGGTGGAAATTCAGGGTTCGGCACGCTGCGAGAAAATACTTGATCTCGTGCATCTCCATGTTCGCCTCCACCCCCGATAACCGCCGCGCATCGAATTGATGAGATATCGGTATTTGGGTTCCTTGCGGGATCATCGCAAATTCGACTCACGCCGGCCGAACGGAAGGCGAAGGATCACGCAGGGAGCCGTAACATGCCAGTGTACACCTACACCACCATCGAAGGCCCCCTCGTCACCACCGACCTCATCGGCGGCGGCATCAACGACAACGGCCAGATCGTCGGGACATACTTCGACGCCACCAACCACGGCTTCCTCTTAAGTGGCGGCACCTACACCACCCTCGACGATCCATTAGGTGTCGGCAGCACCTCGGCACAGGGCATCAACGCGTCGGGCCAGATCGTCGGGACTTACAGCGGCCACGGCTTCCTCAAATCACGGGCACCGCGCACTTAGGTCAAGTCGGCTTGGGTTGGCAGCTCGGCGGCTTCGCCGCCAATGCTCCGACCGCATCGGCGGGATCAATGGACGGCTCAAGTCAGCCCGCACAACTCGTGCAAGCGATGGCGGGCTTCGGCGGCGGCAGCGGCGCAGGCGAGGGCTTGAATACCGCCGCACTCGCTGCCGACGCGTCGCAGCAGACGTTGCTGACGATGCCGCACCACGCCTAAGCTTGCGCCGCGCGACGGGAGGGGGTTCCGAATCCCTCAAAAATCTTCATCCGAAATGCATGCGTAAGCTCGCGAACGAGAACGGAACATCCGTTTCTGCACCTGATGATGTGGTGCGGGCGGCGGGAATGAGGGCCGGCTGCGATCCGTGACTGAGCTCAGCCGCGCTGATGAAAGTTCACGCCGCGAGAAAATACTTGATCTCGTGCATCTCCATGTCCGCCTCCACCCCCGATAACCGCCGCGCATCGAACTGATGAGATATCGGTATTTGGGTTCCTTGCGGGATCATCGCAAATTCGACTCACGCCGGCCGAACGGAAGGCGAAGGATCACGCAGGAGCCGTAGCATGCCGGTGTATACCTACACGACACTCGATGACCCCCGCGCCAACTTTCGCACCGACCCGACCGCTATCAACGACGCCGGCACGATCGTCGGGACATATGTCGACCTTGCCGGAAACCACGGCTTTCTCTACAGCGGCGGCACCTACGCGACCCTCGACGCTCCCGGGGCCACCGGGAAGACCCGCGCATCGGGCATCAACGCGTCGGGTCTGATCGTCGGAGATTACACGACCGCCGACGGCTCCCACGGATTCCTCTATAGCAACGGCACTTATACGACCCTCGACGATCCGTTGGCCATCACTGCCACCGTTGCCCGAGGCATCAACGCCTCAGGTCAGATCGTCGGCCACTATAACAATGCCGCCGGCGCCCACGGCTTTCTCTTGACTGACGGCCATTATACCCCCCTCAACGATCCGTTTGCCACCGCCGGCACGTTCGCAGAGGGAATCAACGCGGCGGGTCAGGCCGTTGGGTATTACCTCGTAGGCGGCACATTCCACGGCTTCCTCTATAGCAATGGCGTCTACACCACCATTGACGGTCCCTTGGGGACCAACAACACCTTTGTTGGCGGCATCAATGATGCGGGCCAGATCGTCGGCACTTACAGCGACGCAAGCGGCAAATTCCACGGTTTCCTTTACAGCGGGGGCGCCTACACCACCATCGACGATCCCCTTGTAGACAGCATCAACGGCGACGGTGCTTACGGCATCAACAACTCGGGCCAGATTGTGGGATTCTACAACATCGGCAGCGTCACTCAGGGCTTCCTTGAAGTCACCACGCCGAACCCGCCGCCCCCCGCCGGCACGACCGCCGACCTGATCCTGCGTGGCGCAAACGCGTCCCCGGCTGCGATGGGCCAGTACGAGATCTACGACATCGGCAACAACGTGATGCTGGCGGGCTACTTTCTCGGTCAGATCGCAACGAACTGGGCGTTTGTCACGCTCGGCGGCTTCAACGGCACCGATACGACCGACATGCTGTTGCGGGACTCCGCAAGCGGCGGCTTCGAGGTCTACGACATCGCCAACAACAACATCATCAACTCCGCGTTCTTGGGTGCGGTCGGACTCGATTGGCAGGTCCTGGGCTTCGGCAATTTTTCCAGTCGCGGCGAGACCGATATGATCCTGCGCAACGTCAACACCGCCGGATTGGAGGTCTACGACATCAGCAACAATCAGATCACCAACGCCGTCTCCATCGGCACGGTCGGGCTGGAGTGGCAGTTCTCGGGCGTCGGCAATTTCAGCGGCGCCGGTGAAGGCGACATGCTGCTGCGCAACGCCAATACCGGCGGATTGGAGGTCTTCCATCGGCACGGTCGGGCTGGAGTGGCAATTTTCGGGCGTCGGCAATTTCAGCAGCTTGCCCGGCGAAACCGATCTCCTGTTGCGCAACGTCGATACCGGTGCCTTGGAGGTGTACGACATCGCCAACAATGCGATCATCAACGCCGCTTCCATCGGCACGGTCGGGCTGGATTGGCAGTTCGCGGGTATCGCGCCCACTCACGCACCCGGCGCGTCCGATCTCGTGTTGCGCAATGTCAATACCGGCGCCTTCGAAGTCTATGACATCGCCAACAATCAGCTGGCCGGACCCGCCACCCTGGGACAGGTTGGGTTGGACTGGCAGCTCGGCGGCTTCGCCGCCAATTCCCCGACCGCATCGAACGCATCCATGGGCAACTCAAACCAGGTTGCTCAGCTCGTCCAAGCGATGGCGGGTTTTAGCAGCAGCGGCGGCGCAGCAGAGGGCTTGAATACCGCGCCGCTCGGTTCCGACACATCGCAGCAGCCGTTGCTGACGACGCCCAACCACACTTGAGCTTACATCGCACGACACGAGGGGCCGGCGTTGCGAAATCCCCTCGAAATTCTTCCCGCAAAATCAAAAGCGCAATGAAATCAAACAGCAATTTTGAGAGTGGTGCGGTCGAGAGGACTCGAACCTCCACGGGTTGCCCCGCTAGCACCTCAAGCTAGTGCGTCTACCAATTCCGCCACGACCGCAGATGGAATCGGCGCGGACCGCATGGCCGCGCGCATTGAGCGACGGGCCTCGATGTAACAAATCGACCCCACAGGAACAAGGCCCGTGGCTCTCCGACCTATTGCGTTCTTGCCGCCCGTCGCCCCGCAAGCCGGCGCAATGCGCTTGACTCCGGCGCAACGGCGGATGTTCCTGGCGCTGGGCGGCTGGAGCGAAAGCCGAGATGCTCACTGTACGCAACCTGGTGAGAGTCGGGCTTGATCGCGCGTCGAGCCCGGTGGAATGGCGGATCAGCGAAGGCCTAGTGCCCTACGAGGCGGCGCTTACAGCCATGAGCGCGCGCGCCGCCGCGATCGCCGAGGGTGCAGCGCCGGAGCTCGTCTGGCTGCTTGAGCATCCGCCGCTCTACACCGCCGGCACCAGCGCAAAAACCGAGGGGCTGATCGCCCCGCGCTTTCCGGTCCATTCGGCCGGCCGCGGCGGGCAGCTGACCTATCATGGCCCGGGCCAACGCGTCGTCTATCTGATGCTCGATCTCAAGCGGCGCGGTCCCGACGTGCGCCGGTTCGTTGCGACGTTGGAAGAATGGATCATCCGCACCTTGGCGCATTTCGACGTTGCCGGCGAGCGGCGCGACGACCGGATCGGCGTTTGGGTGCGGCGGCCGGCGAAGGGCGCCCTGCACGAAGACAAGATCGCGGCCATCGGCATCAGGATCAAGCACTGGGTGACGCTGCACGGAGTCGCGCTCAACGTCGACTGCGATCTGTCGCACTACGCCGGTATCGTGCCCTGCGGAGTTTCCGAGCCGCGCTACGGCGTGACCAGCCTCGCCGATCTCGGCCGCGCCGTGACGATGGCCGAGATCGACGGGGTTCTGCAACGTGAGTTCGAGGCCCTGTTCGGACCACTCGCTCGCGCTCAAGCCGCGGCCGACAGCTTGGTCCCAAGCTTTCCCGCGACATAGCGGCGTTCCTGCGTCACCCCGCCGAAGCCGTAGCCGTCCGCCGCGGCGTCGTGCGCATACACGTAGCTCTCCACGTGCAAGCGGCCAAGGAGCTCGCCCATGCGCTCGAACACGGCCGCGATGAAGGACGCCTTCTCATCCTTGGTATTGGTTCCTTCGGTGATCCTGATTTCGAGCCAGAAGGCGGCAAGGCCGGATTGCGCAAGCGGCTGACCCGCGCAGAACCACTCGGTCGGATCGACCGCCTGCACCAACACGGCCGTAACGTCCGGATCCTTGCGCAGAATCTGGGCGGCCAGATCGCTCGCGGCCTGTGCGACCGCGGCTTTGAGGCCACGCTCCGATCGGCTGGTGGAATATTGGACGGTAATCATGGGCATGATGATCTCCCTTGTTGAACGGTACAAATCTAGGCGGCCTCCATCATTGTGAAATCTCATCTATAATGATATCAATGATAATGGCTCGAAATGATGCCACCCGCCCGCTTGACCTCGACGCCGTGCGCGCTTTCGCGCTTGTCGCCGAACTTCAGAGCTTTACCCGCGCGGCGCAGGTGCTCGGCGCCACGCAATCGGCCGTCAGCTTGAAGCTCAAGCGGTTGGAAGGCCGGCTGACAATGACGCTCGTCGAACGAACGCCCCGATCGGTACGCCTGACCGCTGCCGGAATGAGCTTTCTCGAGCGTGCGCGCGAGCTTCTTGCTGCGCACGATCGCGCGCTGGCCCCTCTACAGCCCATCGAGCGGCGGCTCACGATTGGCATCAGCGATCACGTGGCTGGTCCCGGCCTCGCGAACCTGATCACGCGCGTGAACGCCTTCGATCCCTCGCTACGGCTCGATGTGCGCATCGACTTCTCCCACGCATTGCTCGAAAAGTTCGACCGCGGAGAGCTCGATGCGGTGATTTCGCGGCGAGAGCGAAACCGGCGTGGCGGTGAACATCTGCTGGAAGACAAATTGGGCTGGTTCGCCGCTCCGACGTTCCGTCACAAGCGAGGAGAGAGGCTGCGCCTGGCCATGCTCGCTTCGCCTTGCGGCGTGCGCGCGCACGCGATTCGCGTGCTCGACAAGGCCAGGGTGAGTTGGGTCGAGGCCTTCACCGGCGGCGGCGTCACCGCGGTGGTCGCGGCGGTGACCTGCGGCCTGGCGATAGCGCCGCTCGCGCGGCGCGTTGCACCGCCCGGTGCGTCCGACGTGGGTCCCGCCTTGGCGCTGCCGCCGCTCGGCCGCTCGAAGGTTGTGCTGCACTCACGCGTCTCGGAGGCGTATGCGCGCGCAGCGTTGCGCACCTTGGCGGCCGCATTCCGCAGCATGCCCCCGGTTTGAAGGCCACCAGCTAGAGTGTGGGCAATACGGCAAACCGCACGCCGCCCCCCAGCGCAAGTTCCTCCGCCGTCGCCTCGCGCTCGTCGATGCCGTCGACGTGCGCCCCTGGTGGCCCGCGGCGACAAGCATGCGTGACCGCGTTGACCGCCGCGGGCGCTCCCGCGAACACCGCCTCGACCGCGCCGTTGCGCCGGTTGCGGACCCAGCCGCCAAGTCCGTGATCGAGCGCGGCATCCTCCACAAAGGCGCGGTAGCCAACTCCCTGAACGCGGCCGCGTATGACGAGATGGCGGGCGATGGTCATCCCACCTCCCCCGTGTCCTTCGCCCGCGCGCCGCGCCAGCGCGACGGCGCCCAGCGTGCAAGCGAGTAGATATAGGCGTCAGGCAATTGCCACTCGCGCGCCGCTTCGACGACGAGCGGGATATAACCCGGCCGCGGCAGCCCCTCCCCTTGCCGGCGCGCTATATAGACCAGCGCCATCGCCTGCGTCGCGCCGCACCGCACCGGCAAGCGGCGGCGCATATAAAGCCCGGAGTGGATGCTTTCGTAGGCATTGACGGCAGCAACGTCGCGCGCGCTGAGCCGCCACAGCACGCCATGCACGCGTCCGCCCGGCTGCGGAGCGATCGAGCCGAAGCCCTCGGGAACGATGACGAAGCGCCAACCCGACAACGTCGCGGTGCCGATCGCCTCGGCGCGCGGGCAGCGCGCACGCATGAGCACGCGACTCATGTTCGATCCATAGGCGAAATGCAGCGTCATCGGAAATCCGATTCATCGGCTCAGATCACGCGAACTCCATGATCACCGCGTCGACCGCGAGGCTGTCGCCTGGCTTGGCGCGGATCGCCTTCACCACGCCGTCGCGCTCCGCGCGCAAGACATTCTCCATCTTCATCGCCTCCACGACCGCAAGCGCCTCGCCGGCCTTTACCTCCTGCCCCTCGCTGACTGAAATCGAGACGACGAGGCCGGGCATCGGACAGCGCACCGCCTTGCCGGAGTCCGCGACTTTCTTCTCCGGCATCAGCCGCACCGCCGCCGCTTCGTGCTCGGTGTAGACGTAGGCGCGGGTCTCGACGCCGCGATGGGCGAGATCGAATCCGTTCAGCACCGCGCGCACTTGCACCGAGATCGACTGCTCGTCGATCCTCCCCGACCAGATCGGATCGCCCGGTTTCCACGCGGATCGCAAGGCGTGCGGCGCTCGGCGCGACTTGCCAGCGCCTTCGAAGCGCACCGCGAGCGCATCGCCCTCACGCGCAATGTCGAGCGTGATCTCCTGCGCGCCCAGCCGCACCACGCGCCGCCGCTCGCGCGTGACCGCGGCCCCCGCCCGCTGGCCGGAGATGCGGCGCTTGCGTTCGCCGAGCACATGATCCATTGCCGCGGCCACCGCCGCAAGCACGCGCGCGGCGGCTGCATCGGGAACGATGGAGTGAAACCCGTCCGGGTATTCCTCGGGAAGAAAAGCAGTGGAGAGCTTTCCGGACTGCCATCGCGGGTGCTGCATCAACGCCGCCAGGAACGAAAGATTGTTCCGGAAGCCCTCGATGGCGAACGCATCGAGCGCGTCGGCCTGCGCGGCGATCGCTTCCTTGCGCGTCGGCGCGTGGGTTATCAGCTTGGCGATGATGGGATCGTAGTAGAGCGAAATCTCGCCACCCTCGTAGACGCCGGTGTCGACGCGCACGGTCACGCCGCCGGCACTGCGCTCCGCCGGCGGGCGGTAGCGCACCAGCCGACCGACCGACGGCAGGAAGTTGCGCAGTGGATCCTCGGCATAGATGCGGGTCTCAATCGCCCAACCCGAGAGCTCGATGTCGCGTTGCGCGAGCTTAAGCCTCTCGCCCGCCGCAACCCGGATCATCTGCTCGACCAAATCGATGCCGGTCACGAGTTCGGTGACAGGGTGCTCGACCTGCAGCCGCGTGTTCATTTCGAGAAAATAAAAGCTCTTGTCCTGCCCGACGACGAACTCGACGGTCCCGGCAGAGTCGTAGGCAACGGCCGTGGCGAGCGCGACTGCCTGCTCGCCCATTTTTTTGCGCGTCGCCGGATCGATCAGCGGGCTCGGCGCCTCCTCCACGACCTTCTGATTGCGGCGCTGGATCGAGCATTCGCGCTCGCCGAGATGAATGACATTGCCATGCTTGTCGCCCAGCACCTGAATCTCGATGTGGCGCGGATCGACGATATATTTCTCGATGAATACCCGGTCGTCGCCGAAGGAGGATTTCGCCTCCGAACGCGCGCGGGCAAAGCCCTCGGCAACTTCATCCTTGGACTTGGCAACACGCATACCCTTGCCGCCGCCGCCCGCCGATGCCTTGATCATGACGGGATAGCCGATCTCGTCGGCGATCTTGAGCGCATGCTTGGCATCGGCGATCACCCCGAGATGCCCCGGAACGGTCGAGACCTTGGCTTTCGCCGCCGTCTTCTTGCTCTCGATCTTGTCGCCCATGGCGGCAATCGCCTTGGCATTGGGTCCGATGAAGACGATGCCAGCGCGCGCCAGCGCGGCGGCAAAAGCCTCGCGCTCGGCCAGAAAGCCGTAGCCCGGATGCACTGCCTCGGCGCCGGTTCGCTGGCAGGCGGCAACGATTTTCGCGATGTCGAGATAGCTTTCGGCGGCCGGCGGGGGTCCGATCGGCACAGCCTCGTCGGCCATTTCGACGTGAAGTGCGTCCCGATCGGCCTCGGAATAGACCGCGACGGTGGCAATACCCAAGCGGCGGGCAGTCTTGATGATCCTGCAGGCGATCTCGCCGCGATTGGCGATCAGGATGCGCTTGAACATGCGGCGATGGCCACCCCGCGAACCCGATTTTTAGGCTTTGCTGCGCAGCAGCGTAAATGTCAACACGGCGCAAGGCGCGAAAAACCGAGGCGCAGCCGCGCCAGGGTCCGACATCAAGCCGAACCGTTCGAGGCACCACCGGATCAGATGCCCCGCAGATGCCGTGGTGGTCAGATCAGGGAAGCCGTAATGCGGAGATTCACATGAACGTATGCGGCGGCCGGCGCGGGCCCCGCACATGGCTCGCAATCCAGGCGAGGACATAGGCATCAACGTCCGGCGACTTGCGCACGCTTGCCCACGCGCGGGCGAGCAGCAGCCGCTCGCCCACCCTCAGTACGATGGGGGACCGGCGGATCGCTGCAAGCAGCGCATATAAACGCGCGCCCGTGCTCATGGTGCTTTGTCCCTTGCCAGGGCTTCTCGATGAGGGGGACCCTGATTTCAACTCGGTCGGACGGCAGGGGTTCCTCACCCTTCATGATTTAGTCGCGCGACGCGCGACTGGGGTTCGATGCAGCCCGGCGCTGCGGGCACGCCAGGCTGATGGCGGCGGGATGGCGAACTTGCGGCAACAATCTGGAAACGGCCGAATTCCGGTGGAGTTACCGCCCTCCACCGCGCTCGCCACATAAGGCGATACCGGCGAAAGGTGTGCAGTGCGGCACGATCAGGAATTTGTGATGAGCTCGTGTAGCGATGATCCGTCGTACCCAGAACGTCGCATGCTGTCCCGGTTAACTTTGTCGAGCTATGTCAAGCGCGCAACGCGATCAAAACTGCCGGCGACGAGCCCGCCGAGGCGGTAGCGCCCGTTTCCGTCGCTCCGTCGGCGCGGCAAACCGTCGCTGTATCGGCGCGGCAATGTAAATACTGTCCTGCGCCAGAGATGCGATCCATTCCTTCTCCAGCCGCGACGCACCGAAGGAAGATGTGGCACGTGCCAAAGAGGCAGCCGTTCATAGTTTCTTGCTATCACAGCGAACTCTGGCGCGCGGGTTCCAACTCACTATATTACCCGACCGACTGGGGCAGGCGACGGAGGTAACTCATGACTTTGGCTATCAACGATATTGCACCGGACTTCGAGGCAGAAACGACCGAGGGAAAAATCCGCTTCCACGAGTGGATCGGCGACAAATGGGTGGTGCTGTTCTCGCATCCCAAGGACTTCACCCCGGTATGCACCACCGAGCTCGGCTACATGGCGAAGATCAAACCCGAGTTCGACAAGCGCGGCGTCAAAATCATCGGACTCTCGGTCGATCCGCTGGCAAGCCATCAAAGCTGGGTGAACGACATCAAGGAGACCCAAGGCTTCGCCCCAAATTACCCGATGATCGCCGACAGCGACTTCAAGGTGTCGAAGCTCTACGGCATGCTCCCGGCTGCCACGTCCGGCGATCCGGCGAAACGCACGCCGGCGGACAACCAGACCGTACGCAACGTTTTCGTCATCGGCCCGGACAAGAAGGTCAAACTCGTTCTGGTCTACCCGATGACCACCGGCCGCAACTTCGACGAGGTATTGCGCGTGATCGATTCACTGCAGCTCACCGCCAAGCACAAGGTGGCGACGCCGGTGAATTGGAAGCAGGGCGAGGACGTGATCATCGCGGGCTCGGTCAGCGACGAGGACGCCAAGAAGCAATATCCGCAAGGCTGGAAAGCGCCCAAGCCGTATATCCGCATCGTGCCGCAGCCGAGGACCTGAGGCCGGCAGACGGCATTGAGCGAAGGGCGCGGCGCTGCCGCGCCCTTCACGATTCGACGCGGAGCTCAGGCTCCCGGGGCGCGCAGCGGCGACGCTCTGCCTGCCGGCAGCGGCCCTAATCGGTACTGCTCGCCGGTGTTATCGAGCCAAGCGTCTGCTTTGGTCCAATCGTGTACGCGGCCACAAGCGGAACACACCATCTTGGCCGTCACGGCAGGAAGATCTTCGATGCCAATGGTCTCGATGCCCGTGGAAACGCCACGGCCCGTCGCGGGACAGTTGATCATGATGATTCCCATGACCCTCCTCGGCTGTCTCCTGGATAGATGCATGGCATGTCGCGCGTGTGACCGCGGCTGACAACGCCGGAGATGTCCGCGGCATGGGAGACTTGCGCGAAAGGAGACTCTGACAACGGCGTAACTTGGCGGCTCGGGTTCAATCCATCAGGAGGATTGCGGCCGCTCAGGAATGGCGCCGGCCCGTCGAGGCGAGGGCGGCGAAAAGCCTGCTCTGCAGGGACTTGCGCCCCGCTGCGCTCAGTGCAGGCTCGGGCCCTTGAGAAAGCGATTGCGGTCGCCGGAGGTGACGCGGACCTCGAACGTGCGGCCGTCGCGATAAACCGTCAGCGGTACTTCCACGCCGGCTCGGCCCAGCGACCAGACTTTGCGAAACAAACCGGCGAGATCCTTCACCTCTTGGCCGGCGACCGCCAACACCACGTCGCCGGTGCGCAGATTGGCCCGACGGGCCGGGCCGCCAGCGGACACCCGCGCCACGACTACCTTGTCGTCAACTTCGGTGGCGTTGAGGCCAAGCCATGGCCGCGGAGGATGGTTCGGCCGGCCCATGGTGAGGAGATCTTCGAGGATCGGCTTCAGAAGATCGATCGGTACGATCATGTTCAACGGCTCGGGCGTGCCGCTTTCGCGCACCTGCTGGACTTGCAGCGAGCCGATGCCCAAGACTTCGCCCGTGCGTCCGATCATCGCCGTGCCGCCCCAGAACGGATGCGCCGGCGCAGTGAAGATCGCCTCGTCGAGGACATATTCCCAGTTGCCGGCGAATTCCTGCTTAGCGGCAATGCGCGCCACGACCGAATGCTTACGTCCACCGGCTCCCGCGACCACGACCGGATCGCCCACCTTCGCCGCCTTGGATTGCCCGATCGGCAGCGCCGGCAGATTGAGCCGCGCCAGCGCCTGGACGAGGCCAAACCCGGTCTCCTGGTCATAGGCCAACACGTGGCCGGGAACCGCGCGACCGTCTGGCAGATGCAGCCAGATCGTCTCCGCCTCGGTAACGAGATAGCCGATCGTGAGCACCACCCCGTCGCGGATCAGCACGCCGTTGCCGGTGCGCTCGGTGCCGAGCGTCTCTGCGGTGAACGCGTCGGCGGGAATGATGGCGCGCAGCCCCACGATCGAGGTCAGCGCTGCCTCGAGGTCGTAAGCATAGTTTTCCGGCTTCGGCTGGAAGGATTGCGGCATCTCCCAGTCGCTCGAAGATGACATTCAGGCACTCCCTGGTTGAGGCGTGCTTGCTGGCTGAACCATACACAAACACCCGGTGCAGCCGGCATCAAGTATCCTACCTTCTGCGCTGGCGAAAAGGTGGGTCCCAGGCGTTGAGGTCAGCAAGATTGGCTCGGCCGTGAATTGCGGCATTCGTGCTCGGCTACATCGCAAGGCATCGGCCAAATTCAAGCCGGAATGGCTCCCGGTTTGCCGCTCTCGACGACAAAGCGCTTGAGCGTCGACACCGTAGCCTTCGGGTCACGTCGATCGGATATGACCTGCAGCCGCGTCTCCATCCGTTCGCGGAAAAGATCGACGGCCACGTAGCCGCGGTATCGGCTCTCGAAATACCGCACATGAGGATTCTCCGGGAGCACCCCCTTGATCAACTCATACGGCGGCGGATCGGATGTGACAGATGTGCCCACGAACTCGGTCGCGACCGAGACTGAGGACGGATTGCTGAAATCGGCTTTGAGATCGGTAACCCAGAATGAATGAATGTCGCCGCCGAAGAAAACCGGGTTGGATGGCTGGGTGGCAGAAATGGTGTCGAGCATGCGCTGTCGCGCGGCGGGATAGCCGTCCCAGGCGTCGGTCCAGTGTCCCACTTCCCCTTCGCGATCTTTCTGACGCAACTGGGCGACAAGCTGTTCTTGGGCGATGATGTTCCAGGAAACGCTGGATTGCTTGAAGCCATCAAACAGCCATTGCTCCTGCTCAGCGCCGAGCAACGTTCGATTGCGATCCGCGCGCTCCGCACAACTGTCCGGCGCCACGTGGCCTCTGCGCAGTGGCGGCACTTGGCAGGGCTGTTTGCTTCTGTACTGACGGCCATCCAAAACCGAGAAGGACGCAAGGCGGCCAAATCGAAAGCGCTCATAAAGGCGCATTGCGCTGCCTTGCGGTATCGATCGCGCGCGTAGCGGCATGTGCTCGTAGTAGGCCTGGTACGCGGCGGCTCGCCGGCGCAGGAAATCTTGGGGGTTCGTCTCCATCCACTCCGACCACCCGTTGGCATAATCGTTCTCAACCTCGTGATCGTCCCACGTCATCAAGCACGGGGACGCCGCATGCAGGGCCTGCAGATCCGCGTCGGTGCGATAAAGCGCGTAGCGATTGCGATAGCTGGCGAGGTCGGTGGCGGTTGGACCGTCATGTTTGCGCACGATCCGATCCGCCTGAGCGTCGGGAAACGTCCCCTCGTAGATGTAATCCCCGAGGAAAATCACGAGATCGGGATTCTCCTCGGTCATGTGCCGGTAAGCGCTGAAGTATCCCATCTCCCAATTCGAACAAGAGGCGAAGGCGAGCCGCATACGCTCCGGCTCTGCGCTCGGCGCTGGAGCGGTCTTGGTGCGGCCTATCGGGCTTTGCTGACCCAATGCCGTGAAGCGATACCAATAGGGACGCCCCGGCTCGAGGCCACCCACCTCCACATGCACCGAATGCGCAAACCGGCGATCCGCTTCGACTAGTCCGGTGCGAACCACGTTGCGCATGGCGTCGTCGGTAGCGACATCCCATGTCACAGAAACCGGCTTCGACAGGCCGCCCAATCCATCCAACGCGAGGGGTGTGGGCGCCAAGCGCGTCCACAGCACGACGCCATCGTGCGTCGGCTCCCCGGACGCGACGCCCAGCGTGAACGGATACCCCTCGGCCGCACGCGCGAAATAGCGGCCGGCGACGAAGGCGGTCGCAAGAGTGGCTGATCTTCCTATGAGTTCACGACGGTTCAAGGCGAGCGCCCAATTTTACTTAAGTGTTGGCGCGCTCGGAGGGATTCGAACCCCCGACCCCCAGATTCGAAGTCTGGTGCTCTATCCAGCTGAGCTACGAGCGCCGCGGCTTTACTATCGGAGCAAGCGTTTGATTTCCACTTGTGCTTGGCGCGACCACCAAGCGCCAGACCATGATCTGCTGTCAAGCGAGCCCGCACCGAGACGCCGGCACGACGCACATTATCAAAACCAACCACCTCGATGCTGGCACCTCGTGCACGCCGTGCTATGAGCACGCCGACCGCAACGGAGGAATAACAATGCCCGTCGCCGACCTTCCCGCGTTCATCAGGCTGCTTGGCGTGAACGTGCTGCATCGCTCGCCCGAACGCAGCGAAGCCGAACTTCCCGTGCGCGCGGAGCTGTGCAACCGCCATGGCGTGCTCCATGGCGGCGCGGTAATGGCTTTGGGCGACACGCTCGGCGGGATGACAGCGAGCATCAGTCTACCCGACGGCGGCCGAACGGCGACGATCGAGAGTAAGACCAATTTCTTCGCCGCCGTGCAAAAGGGAGACACCGCGCATGCGGTCTGCATGCCGCTGCATCGCGGCCGCACCACCATCGTGCTGGAAACGCGCATCACCCGCGGCGACGGCAAGCTCGCCGCGATCGTGACGCAGACGCAATTGATCTTCGGCGACGACGACGAAAAAAGGTAAATGAAGCCTCGTGGCCGGCCGCCTCGGCGGCATTGCCCCTCACGGCGCAAGGCTGCACTGCAGCGGAAAGTTCCATTGACGGGAACGCAGCGGACGGCTCCCGGGTTGTTTCACCACGCATATTACATGGAGGCCCACCCATGACCGACCCCAGAGACTTCGATCGTAGAATGGATATGGAGCGGCATGCCGAAATGGAGCACACAACCGGCACGTCTACCCCGTGGGGGTGGATCGCCGCCGCTATGTTCGTCATCGTCATTCTGGCGCTCGTGTTCAGCGGGCGCGAAGGCACCCGCACCGCGCGCGAGGACGCGAATCCGCCCGCCACGACCGGCATGGCGCCGAAGACCGCCCCACCCACCGCCGCGGTTCCTCCCGGACCGCCCCCGGCGACAACCGGGCAAGGCGGACAATAGCAGCGAGAATCTTTCGTTTTGCGGCACCCCGGCTCGCTGGGCCGGGGTGCTCCCGTTTTGTCGCGAGGCGCGGCGACGATGCTCGCGGAATCTAAGTGCCGCGGCAGCAAGCGCGGCGTGGGCGGCTCGCTGGCCTGAAAGTTCAGAGTCGTCTGGCGGACATAGGCGTGAAGTGGGCCACGAGTTTGCCCAGGTTCGATGCTTCGCTCGCGCCCACGTCGCGTACCCAAGTCGCGCAGTCGGGGAGCGTCAAGCATGAGTAGCAACAACATCTACCGCAACAACGCGGAAGACTGCTTGCGAATGGCACAAACCGCGGTGAACGACGGCGACAGGCCTTTCTGGCTCACGCTCGCGCAATCGTGGCTGCGGCTCGCCGAGCGTGCGACGCGCGGCGGCAGCGAAACGGATACGCGCAATCCGCGCGTCGGCTCCGAGAGCCGGTAATCATCTCGTCGTCACGCGACGGCCGCGCACGAACGGCACGCCGAGTACACTGCCGATCATAGCGGCAGGTTGTCGTGCTTTCTTTGCGGCATCTCCACCCGCTTGCAGCGCAGCATCGCGAGCGCCTTGGCGATGCGCGCGCGCGTCGCGCGCGGCATGATCACGTCGTCAATGTAGCCGCGCTCGGCGGCGACGAACGGTGATAGGAAGCGGTCCTCGTATTCCTTGGTGCGGGCGGCGATCTTGTTGGCATCGCCGATGTCGGCGCGGAAGATGATCTCGACCGCGCCTTTCGCACCCATCACCGCGATTTGCGCGGTCGGCCAGGCATAGTTGACGTCGCCGCCGATGTGCTTCGACGCCATCACGTCGTAGGCGCCGCCGAATGCCTTGCGCGTGATCACGGTGACGAGCGGCACGGTTGCTTGCGAATAGGCAAAGAGCAGCTTCGCGCCGTGCGCGATCAGCGCGCCGTATTCCTGGTTCGTGCCCGGCAGAAACCCCGGCACGTCGACGAATGTCACGATCGGAATGCCGAATGCGTTGCAGAAGCGCACGAAGCGCGCTGCCTTGCGCGAGGCATCAATGTCAAGCACACCCGCGAGCACCATGGGCTGGTTCGCGACGAAGCCAACGCTTCGCCCGGCGATGCGGCCAAAGCCGGTCACAATGTTTTTCGCGAACGCCTCTTGCAGCTCGAAGAAATCGCCCTCGTCGACAACCTTGAGGACGAGTTCCTTAATGTCGTACGGCTTGTTGGGATTGTCCGGGACGAGGGTGTCGAGCGATTTCTCCTCGCGTCCAACATCGTCGTGCGAGGGCCACTCCGGCACTCCGGCCTCGGTGTTGGCGGGCAGAAAGTCGAGCAGCCGGCGCATCTGCAACAGGCACTCGAGGTCGTTCTCGTACGACCCGTCGGCAATGCCGGACTTCGTCGTGTGTACGGATGCGCCGCCAAGCTCCTCGGCGGTGACCACCTCGTTGGTCACGGTCTTCACCACGTCGGGCCCAGTGACGAACATGTAGCTGGTCTCGCGCACCATGAACACGAAATCGGTCATCGCCGGAGAATAGACGTCGCCGCCGGCGCATGGGCCCATGATCACCGAAATCTGCGGAATGACGCCGGAGGCGATCACGTTGCGCTTGAACACTTCGCCGTAGCCGCCCAGTGCGGCGACGCCTTCCTGGATGCGCGCGCCGCCGGCATCGAACAGTCCGATGATCGGCGCCCGCGCCTTCATCGCCATGTCCTGGATCTTGACGATTTTCTGCGCGTGAGCCTCGGACAGCGAGCCGCCGAAAACGGTAAAATCCTTGGCGAAGGCGAATACCGTTCTACCGTTGACGGTACCCCAGCCGGTGACGACGCCGTCGCCGGGGATCCGGCTCTTCTCCATGCCGAACTCGGCCGAGCGATGCTCGACGAACATGTCGAACTCCTCGAACGAGCCTTTATCCATCAAGAGTTCGAGCCGCTCGCGGGCGGTGAGCTTGCCGCGCTTGTGCTGCGCTTCGATGCGCGCCTCACCACCGCCGGCGCGTGCCCGGGCGCGACGCTCTTCGAGCTTTTCGAGGATGTCCTTCATGGCCGCGTCTCGCCGCTCCGACCGAAAATCCATAGCATGTACGGGCATTTGAAGGTAAACTTTTCGCTCGGTGAGCGTATTGGAGGGGAGCAAAACATGCCAAAAGGATCTCGCTACAAGGCCTTGTGCTATTCCGGCGCTGCGCTGCTTCTCGCCACGGCGGCAGTCGTGGCGCCCGCGACCGCGCAATTTCCGCCGGCGCCCGAAGATCAGCCCGCGGCGGCGAAGGGCAAGAAGGGCGCCGCCACGGTCAGCACCAGTCTCAACGGCAACTGGAGCGGCGAGCTCACTCAGGTCGGCAGCCAAACGCCTTACAAGTTCGAGCTCGCGATCAACGCCAGGGGAGCGGAGACGAAGTATCCCGATCTCGACTGCACCGGAAAACTAACTCGCGTCGGCTCGTCCAAATCCTACACGTTCTATGTCGAGGCCATCACCAAGGGCCAGGTCGACAAGGGCGGTCGCTGCCCCGACGGCACCGTGACGTTAGCGCGCCAGGGCAACGACCTCGCGCTCGGGTGGTTCGGCAGCGTTCAAGGCACGACCGTCGTCGCCTACGGGACGCTCAAGAAGAAATAGAGCTCAAGCGCTCTGCAGCGAGCTAGCCGGCAAAGCCGCGCTAATGGCTAGCGGTTGCGACTTGGCAGAGAACTTTACGTGATCGCTTCCAACACCGTCGCCGCCGCTTTCATTTCGGCGAAGCGGGCGGCGCGCCGTTCGAGTGCGATCGCGTCGCGACCCCAAAACTCCATATTCCAGTCCTCATCAACATGGGCGGCCGTCCAGGCAGTATCGACCGACACCGCGGAGCGCGCCAAGGCAATCGCAGTCAATGCCGAGCCGGTGAGGGTCGTGATCGCGTGCACCGCGCCCAGTCGCCATGGGTGACGCGGGATGGCAGAGCCCGCCGCCGCGAGCGCCTGCGCGGGCTGCGCGACGAAAGCGATTCCTTCCGCCAGCACGAATCGTGCACCCATGGCCTCGCGCGCCCAGGCGAGCACCGGGTCCCAGGCTTTAGCCTGCCGCAAGACGAGACCGGCGGGAGCGGGAGCGCGATAGAACACGAGATCGCAGGCCAAATAGCGTTCCACCTCGGCGGCAACCGGCCCCGGAGCGTCGACGACGCCGTCGATGATGGTATTGGCGAGACGCGTGAGCGGCATTCTCGCCGGATCGATGGCCTCGCGCTGGCTTTCCCATTCCGCCGCGAGGTGCTGCGCCAGCGCCCGGCTCGGCGCCGCCAGCGTGCGCCGCGCCGGAGTCTTCACCGGGCGCCCGTCGAGAACGATGCGGAATTCCTCCTCGGCGTCCTCGAGCTCGACGCGCTCATAGAAGCGCCGCCGCAGCTGCGGCCGCATCGCGCGCCGCGCTGCCTGCGTCGGGTCAAGCGGCTCCTCATCGAAGATGCCTTCGAACAGATCGCGCATACGCCTCAACATGGGCTGCGGCGGCCAATCATTCAACGCGTGCAGCTCGCCGATCTTGTTAGATCGGATGCTTTCGCGGATGATCCCGTTGGGATCGAAATCCGGGAAGCACAATGAAGGTCGGCATTTTCGACCACCTCGACCGCAACGAGCGTCCCCTCCACGCGTTCTATGAGGAGCGGCTGAGGCTTGTCGAAGCCTACGATCGCGGCGGCTTCTACGCCTATCACACCGCCGAGCATCATGCGACGCCGCTCGGCCTCGCCGCTTCGCCCAGTGTTTTTCTGGCCGCAGTCGCGCAGCGCACGCAGCGCCTGCGCTTCGGTCCCCTCGTCTACACGCTTCCGCTCCATCATCCGCTGCGCCTGGTCGAGGAGGTCTGCATGCTCGACCAGCTCAGCCGGGGCCGCTTCGAGCTGGGCGTCGGCCGCGGCATCTCGCCGATCGAGACCGCCTATTACGGGATCAATCCCGATCACCGACAAAAAATGTATCTCGAAGCGCTGCAGGTCCTGCGCCAAGCGCTCACCCAGCGCACGCTCACGTTTCACGGCGAGTTCTATCGCTATGCCGACGTGCCGATGGAGCTCGAGCCGGCGCAAAAGCCGCACCCTCCGTTCTGGGCCGGCGCCGGGACGCCGGACGGCGCCGAGGCCGCGGGCCGCAACGGCTTCAATCTGGTCGCCAATGCCCTGACCGCGGAAATACGCGCGATGACCGACCGCTACCGCGCGGCGTTTAAGGCCACGCACACTCCCCTGCTGGGCCTCGCTCGATTCGTCATCATGGCCGAGACCGACGCCGAGGCGTTGACCATCGCGCGCCGCGCCTACCCGCTTTGGCATCGCCACTTCCATCATCTGTTTCGCATGCACGGCACCAGCCCCGCCGGCGGGGATCGGCCGCCGCATTTCGATCAGATCAAGGATGGCGGCCGCGGCATCGCCGGCTCGCCGGCGACTGTGGTGCGCATGATCAAGGCGCAGATGCAGGAGGCCGGTACCAACTACTTCGTCGCGCAGTTCGCCTTCGGCGATCTGACGCTCGGCGAGGTGCTGCGTACGGTCGACCTTTTCGCGCGGGAGGTGATGCCGGCGCTGAGCAGCGCGTGACGCGGCAACGCGTCGCTGCTGCGAACACTCATTGGCGCCCGCGGCACGCCCCGAACGACAGGGGAAAGCGACTACGAAATGCGACCGCTTTCGCGTCGCGGAAAGTTGCAGATAAAGCCTCTCGCAGTGCACCATCGGCACTGATCGAAACAGGCAAACAACTTCAATGACTTATTAGGAGCGGGAACGGAGTAACGGCCTTTTTACGAGGTTGGCCGCTAGCTTGAGTCATGTGCCGCGAACCGGCGCGGGGCGCCTTCGTTATCCCGTAAAGGCCTGTTATGACGAACGTATCGGTGGAATTTCGAGGGGGGCTCCACTACTATCCTCGCCGGATTCGGCGGACCACAAGCCGAACCGGGGGGACAGACCGGCCGACGTTTGTTCGCGCATGGTTCTTAGAGTGGGCGCGGACAAGCGTGCGTGCAGAGGCGTAAATGAAACCTACCGACATTTCGATGCCGGACTACTTCCACAAGGTCGTGGATTGTCAGTGGGCCTGTCCGGCACACACGCCCGTTCCCGAATACATCCGGTTGATCGCCGCTGGCCGTTACAGCGACGCTTACATGGTCAACTGGAAATCCAACGTGTTTCCCGGAATTCTCGGCCGCACCTGCGACCGGCCGTGCGAGCCCGCCTGCCGGCGCGTGCGCGTGGAGAACGAGCCGGTCGCGATCTGTCGCCTGAAACGGGTCGCCGCCGACTTCAAGGACGATATCCGCGGGCGCTTGCCCAAGCCGGCGGCGGTCAAGAACGGCAAGCGCATTGCGCTCGTGGGCGGCGGCCCCGCCTCCCTGACGGTCGCGCGGGATCTCGCGCCGCTCGGCTATCACTGCGTCGTGTTCGACCAGGATCCGAAGCCGGGCGGCATGATCCGCACACAGATCCCGCGCTTTCGCCTGCCCGAGTCAATCATCGACGAGGAATGCGATTACATCCTCAATCTCGGCATCGAGTTCCGCGGCGGCCAACGAATCGATAGCCTCAAGGCGCTGCTGGCCGAGGGTTGGGACGCGGTGTTCGTGGGGTGCGGCGCACCGCGCGGTCGCGATCTAGACATTCCCGGCCGCAAGGAAGCGGCCGCCAACATCCATATCGGCATCGACTGGCTCTCCTCGGTCTCCTTTGGCCACATCAACAAGATCGGAAAGCGCGTCATCGTGCTCGGCGGCGGCAACACCGCCATGGACTGCTGCCGCTCATCGCGCCGGCTCGGCGGCGAGGACGTCAAGGTGATCGTCCGCTCCGGCTTTCAGGAGATGAAGGCGTCCCCCTGGGAGAAGGAGGACGCGATGCACGAGGACATCCCGATCCTGAATTTCCTCGTGCCGAAAGAGTTCACCCACGAGAACGGACGCCTCACCGGCGTAGTGTTCGAGAAGGTCAAGGCCGAACACGACGCCAAGGGCCGTCGCAATCTCGTTCCGACCGGCGAGCCCGATCAGCACTTCGCTTGCGACGACGTGCTGGTCGCGGTCGGCCAGGAAAACGCGTTTCCTTGGATCGAGCGCGATATCGGCATCGAGTTCGACAAGTGGGACATGCCCAAGGTCGATCCGAAGACGATGGCGTCGAGCCATCCGCGCGTCGTCTTCGGCGGCGACGCCGCCTTCGGCCCCAAGAACATCATTTGGGCGGTTGCTCATGGCCACGACGCCGCGCTCTCGATCGATAAGGTGTGCTCCGGCTCCGACATCAACGACCGTCCGGCGCCCATGGTCGAGATCGTCAGCCAGAAAATGGGCATCCACGAGTGGAGCTACGACAACGACATCGCGCCAGACCGGCGTTATCGGGTGCCGCTGCGCGACAAGGTGGTGGCGCTGCGCGACATCAAGACCGAGGTCGAGCTTGGCTACGACCCCGACCTTGCCCTCAAGGAGGCGCACCGCTGCCTCAATTGCGACGTGCAGACCGTGTTCACCTCCTCGCTGTGCATCGAATGCGACGCCTGCGTCGACATCTGTCCGATGGACTGCATCACCTTCACCGCCAACGGCGAAGAAGCCGATCTGCGCACGCGGCTCAAGGCGCCCGCAAAGAACGTCACCCAGGATCTCTATGTCGCCAACGATCTCAAGACCGGCCGCGTCATGGTAAAGGACGAGGACGTCTGCCTGCACTGCGGCTTATGCGCAGAGCGCTGTCCGACCGGCGCCTGGGACATGAAAAAATATCTCATCGACATGACGCACGCGAATGACCAATGCCGAGTAGCAGCCCGATCAGCAGCGTAAACGACTTCGTCGTCCGGTTCGCCAACGTCAACGGCTCCGGCTCCGCCAGCGCCAACGAGCTATTCGCGCGCTCGGTACTGCGCATGGGCGTGCCGGTGGCGCCGCGCAACATTTTCCCGTCCAACATCCAAGGCTTGCCCACCTGGTACGAGGTGCGCATCTCGGAGGCTGGCCACCTCGGCGCGCGCGGCGGCACCGATCTCATGGTCGCGATGAACCCGCAGACCTGGGAGAAGGACGTGGCCGGCATCGAACCCGGCGGCTACCTGTTCTACGATTCCACTAAGCCGATGCCGAAGTCGAGATTCCGCGAGGATATCACGGTGATCGGCGTGCCGCTGACCTCGATCTGCAACCGCGAATACAGTGATCCGCGCCAGCGGCAGCTGTTCAAGAACATCATGTATCTCGGCGCGCTCTGCGCGCTTTTGGACATGGACGTGGTAGTCATCGAGCAGCTGGTCAGGGAACAGTTCAAGTCGAAGGAAAAGC
Organism: Xanthobacteraceae bacterium; assembly: GCA_035693615.1. Taxonomy (GTDB): domain Bacteria; phylum Pseudomonadota; class Alphaproteobacteria; order Rhizobiales; family Xanthobacteraceae; genus VAZQ01. The sequence continues at coordinate 18,725 of DASSGH010000002.1, read as the reverse complement.
TGATCGACGCCAACCTGCACGCGCTGCATCTCGGCCGCGACTGGGCGCTGCAGAACCTGCAGTGCCCGATCGGCTTGCGTGTGCGTCACGCCAAGGCGGTCGGCGACCGCATCTTCCTTGAAGGCAACTCGGCGGCGGCGCTGGGCGCCGTTTATGGCGGGGCGACCGTGTGCGCGTGGTATCCGATCACGCCCTCTTCCTCGCTCGCGGATGCCTTCGCCGGACATTGCCGGCGGCTGCGGATCGACGGCGCAAGCAAAAGGAACAAGTTTGCGATCGTGCAGGCGGAGGATGAGCTTGCGTCGATCGGCATGGTAATCGGCGCGGCGTGGAACGGCGCCCGCGCGTTCACGGCCACCTCCGGTCCCGGCATCTCGCTCATGCAGGAGTTTCTCGGCTTGGCGTACTTCGCCGAAATTCCCGCGGTGATATTCGACGTCCAGCGCGCCGGGCCTTCGACCGGGATGCCAACGCGCACCCAACAATGCGATCTCATCTCCTGCGCCTATGCCTCGCACGGCGACACCAAGCACGTGCTGTTGTTCCCGGAAGATCCGGCCGAGGCCTTCGATTTCGCTGCCGACGCCTTTGATCTCGCCGACCGCCTGCAGACGCCCATCTTCGTCATGCTCGATCTCGACATCGGCATGAACCATCGCCTGTGCCGCGCACTGACCTGGGACGACCGCCGCAAATACGATCGCGGCAAGGTGATGACCGCGGCGGATCTCGAGGCCGGCAAGGATTTTGGCCGCTACCTCGACGTCGACGGCGACGGGATTCCATACCGCACCTATCCGGGCACGCATCCGAGCAAGGGCTCGTTCTTCACCCGCGGCACGTCGCGCGACCGCTATGCGCGCTATACCGAAGAGGGCGCGCCCTACGCCGACAACATGCAGCGGCTACTACGCAAGTTCGAGACCGCCAAGGATCTGGTTCCGCGCCCGCTGCAGGCCAACGCGGCGAAACCGACGAAATACGGCGTCATCTATTACGGCTCGACCTCGCCGGCGATGGACGAGGCGATCCATATGATCGAGGCGCGCGGCCATTCGCTCAATCGGCTGCGCGTGCGCGCCTTCCCCTTCCATTCGAGCGTGACCAACTTCGTCGCCGACCACGACTTCGTCTTCGTCGTCGAGCAGAACCGCGACGGCCAGCTGCGTTCGCTTATCGTCAACGAATGCAGCATCGATCCCGTACGCCTGGTGCCGATCCTGCACTACGACGGCACGCCGATCACCGCCCGTTTCATAAGCCGGGCGATAGCCGATCATCTCGACGCGCTGAAAGTCACTCCGTTGCGCAAGGTGGTGTCATGACCGCGTCCGCCGGCAGAACTGCGGAGAGAATGGCTCGTCCATGACCTATATTACCAAACCCAAATTCCATCACCCGGCGCTGCCGAAGAACGCGCTCGGCTACACCCACCGCGACTATGAGGGCTCGGTATCGACTCTGTGCGCGGGCTGCGGCCACGACTCGATTTCGGCGGCCATCATCGACGCGTGCTTTCAGCTCGACATCGAGCCGCACCGGGTGGCCAAGCTTTCCGGTATCGGCTGCTCCTCGAAGACGCCGACTTATTTCCTCGGGAACTCCCACGGCTTCAATTCGGTGCACGGGCGAATGCCGTCCGTGCTCACGGGCGCGAATCTGGCCAACCGCGACCTCATCTATCTCGGCGTGTCCGGCGACGGCGACTCCGCCTCCATCGGACTTGGCCAGTTCGCGCATGCACTCCGCCGCGGCGTCAATATGGTTTACGTCGTCGAGAACAACGGGGTTTACGGCCTCACCAAAGGCCAGTTCTCCGCCACCGCCGACCGCGGATCGAAATCCAAGCGCGGCATAGCCAATACCGACAATTCCATCGATCTCGTCGCCATGGCTCTGCAGCTCGGCGCCACGTTCGTCGCCCGCTCGTTCTCCGGAGACAAGGAGCAGATGGTGCCGCTGATCAAGGCGGCTATCGAGCATGAAGGCGCGGCTTTCATCGACATCATTTCCCCCTGTGTCGCCTTCAACAATCACCTGGGGTCCACCAAGAGTTTCGATTACGTGCGTGAGCACAACGAGGCGGTGAACCGGCTCGACTTCATAACCGGCCGCGCGCCGATCACGGTCGCGTACGAACCCGGCGCCGTCGAGGTGGTCGAGCAGCACGACGGCTCGAAACTCGTGCTCAAGAAGGTGGCGGCCGATTACGACCCGCACGACCGCTTGGGCGCGGTGAACTTCCTGCAGCGGCACGCCGCTGCGGGCCAGGTCGTCACCGGGCTGTTGTACGTCGATCCGGAGCCCGAAGACCTGCACCGCAACTTCAACACCGTCGGGGGACCCCTCAACGCCCTGGCGGAGGCGGATCTATGCCCGGGCTCGGCGATGCTCGAGAAGATCAACGCCGGTTTGCGCTAGGTCAGGCGGCCGCTCACGGCCCAGCGCACATAAGCGAAGCGCATCACGCCTTCACGCCTCCCCTACTTCGCGCGCCGGTACGTCACCTTGGCGCTCCCGCCCATCGACGGCGTGGGATTGAAATACGTCACCTCGTCACCGTTGAAGGAGAGAATGCGCGTTTGCGTGCCGCCTATGAAATTTGGGAACGTGCTTCCCTCGATGTTGACCGTGAGCACGTGGGTCGCTTCATCGATGGAGTAGGTGCCGAAATAAGCGATGCTCCCCTGCACGACCGCCTTGTTCTCGTCCGGCGTCCCGCTCATGCGATTGTTCGAGGCAAATTTCGATAGATCCGAACGCATGACCATGATCGAGAATCGACCATTGGCATCGACCATCATCGTGCCCCTTGGGTTGGGACCGTAAGGCAGGGTCTGGTTTGCCCCCTCGCCGGAGGTCAACGAGATAAGCGTCCATGTTCCGATAAAGCGCTCTTTGTCGCTTTTTCCCGGTTGTCCGACCGTAGCGCTGGTCATCGATGCGATTCCCAATGCCGTCATTGTGGCGAAGCGAAGAATGTTAGCGCAATTCATGGTCCGGCTCCCTCGTGTACGCGCAGACGTGCGCGCACTCTCAATTCTATAGAAAAGATCGGGCCGTTGATCCTCGATGAAAGGTTCGGCACGCAACCTGAACGTCGCCGCCGGCGCAAAATACCGGTCGGTACGCTCGATTTGTTTGCTCAGAAGGTGAGAGCGTGGTTTCGCCTCGTGCGCACTCCGTAAACCACGGAACTGTCAGACTTTTTCGCGGTCCACCACGTCGCACCCCGAACCCTCTTGACTCATGTAACGAGAATCTTCCAAAAGAGCCTATTCACCGAAGGTATGCGACCTGCCCGCCCGGACGACTGCGCCGGGTTTTTTGCTGCCCCGATGATAGCGATCCTATGCAAACCGTCGGTTGCAAAAAAAGAAGGGCCATTGTTTTGGGATTGTTATTTACAATGAAAATACCAACCACAACGTGTGGAGTGACTGCAGAAGCGTGACCCGTAGCCCGGCTTGTGCCGGCCATGCGCCGACCGTAGCGCGTGACGCGCTGCTCACGGCGGTATTCAATAGCGTCGACATGTCCAGTTTCGACGCCAAAGCGGAAATCTTATGGTCGGCAGAGCACCCCGGTTTAAGCCGGGGCGGACGCCAAAGATGGGATGCAATCGAAGGGAGGACAACATGGCCGGCGACATGAGCATGCATCGGCGCGCATTTCTCGGTGGCGTTGCGGCACTCGGCGCAATGAGCGGCTTGCGTATGCCTGCGCACGCGGCGGTCTCGCCATCGGTCGGCAATCTTCCGGCGCGCAGCAATGTCGTCATCCGCAATGCCTATGTGATGACGATGGAGCCCGGCCAGCCGGACCTGCCGAACGGCGACCTGCACGTTGACAATGGACTAATCGTCGACGTCGGCACCGGCCTCGCCGCGCCGGGCGCGCAGGTCATTGACGGCCGCGGGTTCATCGTCATGCCCGGCCTCATCGACACCCACTGGCACATGTGGACGACACTCTTGCGCAACATGTCGGGCGATGACCGCGCGCACGGCTATTTCCCGATGACCACCGCGCTCGGCAAGGTTTACACGCCGCGCGACATGTATCACGGCACGCTGCTCTCCTCGGCGGAAGCGCTGCACTCCGGCATCACAACGGTGCACAATTGGTGCCACAACGTCATGAGCTACGAGCACGCGGTCGAGGACCTGCGGGCGATGCAGGAGACCGGACTGCGCGGCCGCTTCTCCTATGGCCCGGCGCGTTCAACGCCGCTCACCCAGCCGTTTAGCGTCGCCGACCTCGAGCGCATGCATGGGGACTGGGCGAGCCTGTCGAACGAAGGCCTGCTGACGCTCGGAATTGCCTGGCGCGGCGTGCAGGCCGCGCTGCCGAACGCCGAAGGCAAGATGGAGCTCCGGCCGCTGTCGCCGGACATGTACCGCGTCGAGTACGAGGCCGCGCGCCGGCTCGGACTGCCCGTCTCGGTGCATCTCAATTCCACGAAATTCGACAACAGCCACATCATCGCGCTGCATAAGCTCGGCTACGTGTTCGACGGCCTGCAGGTCATCCACGCCATCAACACCTCGCCGGAGGAAATGGACATCCTCGCTGCCGCCGGCGCCTCGGTCAGCATCTCGCCCGCCTCCGAGATGCGCATCGGCTTCGGCCTGCCCAAGATCGCCGAATATCTCGACCACAAGGTCAACCTCGCGCTGTCCGTCGACACCACCCCGCTCACCGGCAATGCCGACATGTTCGGGATCATGAAGCTGGCCCAGAATCTCGAGAACGGGCGCAGCGAGAGCGAATTCAAGCTGCCGGCGCGCAAGGTCGTCGAGCTTGCGACGATCCAGGGCGCCAAGGCGCTGGGTCTCGCCGAGCGCACCGGCTCGCTCAAGAAAGGCAAGCGCGCCGACGTCATTATGGTGAACACCCGTGAGGTGAACATCGGACCGTTCACCGAACCGGCCTACATGCTCGTTGATTCGGCACAGGCGTCGAACGTCGACACCGTTCTGGTCGACGGCCGCATCCTCAAGCGCAATGGCAAGCTGACCGCGATCGACGTCGGCAAGCTGATGGACGAGGCGTCCGCCGCAAGCCAATCTATCAAGCAGCGCGCCAACTGGAAGTAATTCGCCCCTGCCTAACTACTCTTCCGGCGCCTCAACGATGGGATCGTAGCGCTTGGCATCGAGGCCGATCAGATTCCACGACTGCCGCATGTGCGGCGGCAGCGGCGCGGTGATATCGATCACTCCCCCGCGCGGGTGCGGCACGACGATGCGACGGGCCAAGAGGTGCAGACGGTTCTGCATGCCGCCGGGCAGCTGCCAGTTCTCCTTGGAAAAATACTTCGGGTCGCCGACGATGGGATGGCCGATATGCGCCAAATGCGCCCGTAATTGGTGGGTGCGGCCGGTCACCGGCTTGAGCGAGACCCAGGCGAGCTGGCGCGCGGCGGTCTCGACCACGGCGTAATAGGTCACCGCGTGGCTGGCGCCCTCCTCGCCGTGGCGCGCAACGCGCATGAACGAATCGTCCGCCCGCGTCTCCTTGGCGAGGAACGTCGAGATGCGTCCCTGGGCGGGCTTCGGCACGCCGGCGACCAGCGCCCAATAGATTTTTCGGGCCGCGCGCGAGCGAAAGGTCTTGGCCAGCGCCGCGGCCGCGAACCGCGTCTTGGCGACGAGCAGACAGCCGGCGGTATCCTTGTCGAGGCGGTGCACCAGCCGCGGCCGCTGGCCGTGGGCATCACGCAGCGTCTCGAGCATTCCATCGAGATGGCGGCTCATCCCTGAACCGCCCTGCACCGCGAGTCCGATTGGCTTGTCGAACACCAGCACATCGGCATCCTCGTAGAGCGTGATCGATTTCAGGAACTCCCGCGTCGCGTTGCCGGATGCCTTGGTCTCGCGCGGCTGCGGCCGCGGCTCCAACCGCAGCGGCGGGATGCGCACGGCCTGCCCGGCCTCGAGTCTCTGCTTGGGCTGCGCGCGCTTGCCGTTCACGCGCAGCTCGCCCTTTCGAATGATGCGCTGGATATGGGAGAACGCGAGGCCGGGAAAGCGCGCCTCGACGAAGCGATCGACGCGCATGCCAGCTTCGTCGGCGCTCACCTTGGCGGTCTGTACGCCGCTGGTCACGGCTCGCTCCGCGCCTTTCTCAGCTTCGCCCAGTACTCCAGGCGCTTCCTGATCTCGCGCTCGAACCCGCGCTCGGGGGGATCGTAGAATTGCTGCCGCCCGAGCTGTTCGGGGAAATAGTCCTGACCGGAGAAAGCCTCGGGCGCGTCGTGGTCGTAGTCGTAGCCTTCGCCGTAGCCCTGCGAGCGCATCAGCTTGGTCGGCGCGTTGAGGATGTGCATCGGCGGGACGAGCGAGCCCGCCTCCTTGGCGGCGCGCATGGCGGCGCCATAGGCGGTGTAGGCGGCGTTCGATTTCGGCGCGGTCGCCAGGTAGATCACGGCCTCGGCGATGGCCAATTCGCCTTCCGGCGAGCCCAGAAAGTCATATGCCTCCTTCGCCGCGTTGGCGACGACCAGCGCCTGTGGGTCGGCGAGCCCGATGTCCTCGACCGCCATGCGCACCACGCGCCGTGCGATGTAGAGCGGGTCCTCGCCCGCGTCCAGCATGCGGCAGAGATAGTAGAGCGCGGCATCGGGATCGGAGCCTCGCACCGATTTGTGCAAGGCGCTGATCAGGTTGTAATGGCTGTCCTGCTGCTTGTCGTAAATCGGCGCGCGGCGCTGCACGACCTCCTGCAGTTTCGCCGCGCCGAACGTCTCGTCCTTGCGTGCGGCGCGCCAAACCTCCTCGGCGAGGGTGAGCGCGGCGCGGCCGTCGCCATCCGCCATGCGGATGAGGGATTGGCGCGCCTCGGCATCGAGTGGCAGTTTCCTGCCTTCAATCGCCTCGGCGCGGGCGAGGAGCTTCTCGACGGCATCGGCGTCGAGCGGCTTGAATACCAGGACCCGCGCGCGAGAGAGAAGCGGCGCGATCAGCTCGAAGGATGGATTCTCCGTGGTGGCGCCGACCAGCACGATGGTGCCGTCTTCCATGACCGGCAGAAAGGAATCCTGCTGCGCCCGGTTGAAGCGATGGATCTCGTCGACGAAGAGAAGCGTCCCATGCCCGCTCTCACGGCGCGCGCGGGCTGCGTCGAAGACCTTCTTGAGGTCAGCGACGCCGGAGAAAATCGCGGAGATTTGCTCGAAATGCAGATCGGTCGCTTGCGCCAACAGGCGCGCAACCGTGGTCTTGCCGGTGCCGGGCGGCCCCCAAAACACCAGCGATCCCAGCGTTCGCGTGTCGAGCAAGCGCGTAAGCGCGCCGTCCGGGCCGAGCAGATGGTCCTGGCCGACGACCTCGTCGAGCCGGGTCGGCCGCAGCTTGTCGGCAAGCGGACGCGGCGCCGCGCGCTCGAGCCCCGCCGCGGCAAACAGCGGCGCCCCTTGGCGCTTGGCGCGGCTCGTCATCCACGCAGCTCCACGGAGAGCTGCTGGCCCGCGCGCATGATGGTGATGCTCCAGCGCCGCGTCTGCTGGCCGGCGACGCGCTCGAGATCGCGGGTTCTCGCGATTTTTGCGTCATTGACCGACAGCACGAGGTCGCCACGCTGGAAGCCGAGGCTGTGCGCCGACGAGCCGTTGACGATGTCGACGATCACCACGCCCTCGGAGGACGGGTCGAGCCGCAGGCTGTCCGCAAGCGCGGGCGAGAGGTTGGACACCTTGGCGCCCTGAAACGGCGAGCGCGCCTCGATGACGAGCTCCTCATGCGGCGTGTCCGGCGCGGCCTCCAGCGCCACGTTGAGCGCCAACTCTTTGCCACCGCGGACGATCCCGAGCCGCGCGCTGCCGCCGATCGGCTTGGTAGCGAAGCGATAGTCGAACGCGTTGGCATCCTCGACCGGCTGTCCATCGATGGCGATGATCAGGTCGCTGGACTTTAGTCCGGCGCGCGCCGCAGGACTGGTCGGTGTCACGCTCGCGATCAGCGCGCCGGAGGGACGCTTGAGCCCGAGACCGTCGGCAATCTCGGCGGTGACTGCCTGCAACCGCGCGCCCAGCCAGGGGCGCTTCACCGTGGAGCCGCCGCTCTTAGCCGAAGCGACCACGACCTTCGCCATGTTCGCGGGGATGGCGAACCCTATACCCTGCGAGCCGCCTGAACGCGAGAAGATCGCGGTATTGATGCCGACGAGGCGCCCGCTGAGATCGACGAGCGCGCCCCCCGAATTGCCAGGATTGATTGCGGCATCGGTCTGGATGAAGAACTGATAGTCGGTGATGCCGACCTGGGTGCGCGCCACCGCGGAGACGATGCCGTGGGTCACGGTCTGGCCCACGGCGAAAGGATTGCCGATGGCGAGGACCACGTCGCCGACCTCGAGTGCGTCCGAATCGGCAAATTCAACCGCGGGAAAGCGTTCCTTCTCCGCTTTGATACGCAGCACCGCGAGGTCGGAGCGCGAATCCTTGAGGACCATTTCGGCCTCGAACTCGCGTTTGTCGGCGAGTGAGACCCTGACTTGGTCGGCGCCCTCGATGACATGGTTATTGGTCACCACGAGCCCGGCGGGGTCGACGAGCACCCCCGAGCCAAGCGAGCGCTGGATTTGGTCCCCTGAACCCCCAGGCGCACCGGGCACGCCGAAGAAGCGGCGGAAAATGGGATCGTCAAAGAGCGGATTGCCGCGGACGGTGACCGTCTTGGCGGCATAGACATTGACGACGGCCGGTGCGGCGCGGTGCACGACCGGCGCGTAGGAGAGCCGCAGCTCGTTCGCCGAGGAAGGAACGCGGCGAGCGGGGCTCTGCTCTTGGGCGCTCAGGCCGAGCGGCGCGGCGGCGCCGAGGATGAGGACGGCCGTCGCAAACCGCCTCAGAGGCAAGAAGCCGTTCAATCGCAGGGGCATGGGCAGCACCGGGTTCGTGCGAAAGTCGGCCAGATATAAGCCCAGGGTCGCGGCAAATGAAGGGCGCGGGGCGGTTAGCCCGGGACTATGGAACAAGCCGGATCCCGGCGCCTAAACTGGCCCCCTTTGCTACTCCCCTCCGAGGGCCTCGTGCAGACCCCCCCGATCGAACCGACCTCAGGCTCCCCGGATGCCGCCGCCAGCGCCGCGATCTACGCCGTCGCCTTCGTCACCGGCGCGATTGTCATGAGCTTCGAGATGCTCGGATCGCGCTACCTCAACCCTTATTTCGGCAGCGGCATCTATACCTGGGCGGCGCTGATCTCCACGGTGCTGATCGCGCTGACGGCGGGGTATTTTCTCGGCGGAGCGCTCGCCGACCGAACGGTCTCCCCGGCGCTGCTGGCGCTCACGGTGGTCATCGGATCAGTCTATCTCCTGGCGCTGCCGAGCTTTGCTCCGGCCGTTCTCGAGGCGGTGCTCGCCGCAATCGATGATATCCGACTCGGCAGCTTGATGTCCGCCCTCGCGCTGATGTTCTTCCCAGTGACGTTCCTCGGCATGTATTCGCCGTTTGCCATTCGGCTGCTGCTACGCTCGGCGCAACGCTCCGGCCGCGTGTCGGGCGCCGTCTATGGCATCTCGACCGCGGGCGCCATCGTTGGCACGCTGGGGACGACGTTCGTCCTCATTCCGGCCATCGGATCGCGCGCGATCACGCTCGCGCTGGGAACGCTCGGCCTGCTTGCCGGCTTGGGACTGCTGGTGCTGGCGCGCCGCCGCGCCGCCGCGGCTCTCGTCGTCATCGCGCTCGCCGCGCCGAGCGTGCCCGTCGCCCGGGCCGACAGCTTGATCGACGACGCCGTTCGCGCCGGACTGCTCGCCCGCGCCGATGGGCGCGTCGCCCATGTCGAAACCGAGTACAACGACGTCTTCATCACCAAACGCGGACACCAGCTGGTGATGTCGTTCCAGATCAAGGGCTGGGACTACACCGAATCCGTCAGCAATCTTCTCGACCCCGACGACCTGCCACTGCGCTACGCGCAGGTGATGACCATCGCGACGATTTATCCCGAGGCACCGCGCAGAATCCTGATGCTCGGCCTGGGCGGCGGTTCGATCTCGACCTATCTCGGACGCTTCATGCCCGAGGCCGCGATCACCACGGTGGAGATCGATCCCGGAGTGATCACCGCGGCCAAGACCTATTTTGGACTGCGCGAGAGCGAGCGCATGCGCTATCGCGCAGGGGACGGCCGCGTCTTCCTCAACCGCGACAGCGAACGCTACGATCTGATCCTCGTCGATGCCTATCGCGGCGGCTACGTGCCGTTCCATCTCTTGACCCGCGAGTTCTATGGCTTGGTCAAGCTGCGCCTCGCGCCCGGGGGCGCTGCCGCCTTCAACGTGCACGATGGCAGCAAACTTTATGCCTCGACCATCAAGACCCTCGGCGAGGTCTTTGCCGCGCTCGACCTTTATCCGACCGGGCGCGGCGAAGTGATCGCGGTCGCCACCGCCGCGCCGGCCGAGGCGCAGACCTTGGAACGCAGGGCTGCCGTGCTGCAGAAACAGCACGGATTTCGTTTTTCTTTGCCGGACATGTTGCGATGGCGGATGGACAAGTCGCAGTCGCAAACCGCGGGCGGCGATGTCATCACCGACGATTTCGCCCCGGCCGACGTCTACGACGTAATGGGCAGGGATCTACGCCGGAAGAAGTAGCCCATCAATCGGCGCCTCGACCGGTCACTCCTTCGCCGGGACCGTCCGCAGATAGGCGACGATCGCATCGAGGTCGCCGTCGGTCATCTTGGCGTAAAAGGGGTAACCCATCGGCGGCTTGAGCTTGCTGCCGTCCTTGCGCACGCCTTGGGTGATGGCGCGCTTGATCTCGTCGTCGCTCCAATCGCCGATGCCCGCACTCTTGCTCGAGGTGATGTTGCGCGCGATCGAAACGCCCCATGGTCCGGGAAATTGGCGGCCGCCCTTGCCCAGCGAATTTTGAAAGTCGAGGCCCGTTCCGGACGAGGCGGGGGTCGTATGGCACTCCATGCAATGGGCGATGGTGACCAGATAGAAGCCGCGTTTGCTCTTGTCGCCGAGATCGGAGGCGGACATCGGCTTCTCGGCGCCCGGGAACACCTGGTGAGAGACCGCAAGCTTATAAACCGGGCCAGGCACCTTGTTCGCGACTGGCGGTACCGAGCGCAGGTAAGCGACGATGCCGTCGAGGTCGCCCGGGGTGAGAATTTTGTAGTAGCCGCTCGGCATTACCGGGGCGATGTGGTGACCCGCGGGGCGCGTGCCCTCCAGCAAGGCGGCCCTGATCTCGGCGTCGCTCCAGCTGCCGATGCCGGTGTCGCGGTCAGGCGTGATGTTGGACGCTGTGACGTCGAACGCGGGCTCGTCGAAGCGCAGTCCGCCGGACAGAGCCTTGTCGAACTGCGGGCCGTTCGGTCCCTTCGGGGTGTGGCAGTTGTGGCAGGTCATCACGGTGTCCACGAGATAGCGCCCGCGCTCGGGCGATGTCTGCGCTCTTGCCGGCGCCTGCGCGGTCGCGACCGCAAGCACGGCGAGGAACCCCAAAACCGCGCCACGAGTCATGCCTTGCCCTCCTTCGTTGTTAGGTTTCTCGCATCAAAAAAGGGCAGCGCGCAGGCGCTGCCCTCATGATACTTGCTGCTGTCTCCGATCAGGCCGGCGCCGGCGCTTCGGCCTCCGGCTCCGCCTTCTCTTGCACGGGTCCGGAGTCTTGCCCCTTCGCCGCGACATCGCGATCGACAAACTCGATCACCGCGACAGGCGCGGAATCGCCGTAGCGGAAGCCCGCCTTGAGCACTCTGGTATAGCCGCCGTCGCGCTCCTTGTAGCGCGGGCCCAACACCTCGAACAGTTTCTTGACCATGCCGACGTCGCGCATCTGCGCGATCGCCTGGCGGCGCGCATGCAGGTCGCCGCGCTTGGCGAGCGTAATCAGTTTCTCGACGATCGGCCGCAAGTCCTTGGCCTTCGGCAGCGTCGTCACGATCTGTTCGTGCTTGATCAGGGCCGCCGCCATGTTGGCGAACATGGCGCGGCGGTGCTCGTGGGTGCGATTGAGCTTGCGATGGGCGATCCCGTGACGCATGCGTGTGCTCCGCACTCGGCACAGTCACCAGACGTCAGCGGTCAGATCAGGGCCCGATCACCGACGCCTGAGCGCTGCTGCCTGTCAATAATGGTCCTCGAAGCGCTTGGCCAACTCGTCGATGTTGTCCGGGGGCCAGCCCGGCACTTCCATGCCGAGATGGAGACCCATCTGGGCCAGTACCTCCTTGATCTCGTTGAGCGACTTGCGCCCGAAGTTGGGCGTACGCAGCATCTCAGCCTCGGTCTTCTGAACGAGATCGCCGATATAGACGATGTTGTCGTTCTTGAGACAGTTGGCCGAGCGCACCGAGAGCTCGAGCTCGTCCACCTTCTTGAGGAATGCCGGATTGAAGGCGAGGTCGGGAATGGCCTCGGTCACGATCTCCTTGCGCGGCTCTTCGAAGTTGACGAAGACGTTGAGCTGATCCTGCAGGATGCGCGCGGCGTAAGCGACTGCGTCATCGGGGCTCACCGCGCCATTGGTCTCGATTTGCATCGTCAGCTTGTCGTAATCGAGGATCTGACCTTCGCGGGTGTTCTCGACTTTGTAGGAGACCTTGCGGACCGGCGAATAAAGGCTGTCGACCGGGATGAGGCCGATCGGCGCGTCCTCCGGGCGATTGCGCTCGGTGGGAACGTAGCCTTTGCCGGTATTGACCGTGAACTCCATGCGGATCTCGGCGCCCTCGTCGAGCGTGCACAGCACGAGTTCGGGGTTGAGCACGACGATATCGCCGACCGTCTGAATGTCGCCGGCGGTGACCGTGCCCGGGCCCTGCTTCTTGACCACCATGCGCTTGGGGCCGTCGCCCTGCATCTTGATGGCGATGTCCTTGATGTTGAGCACGATATCGGTCACGTCCTCGCGTACGCCGGGGATCGACGAAAACTCGTGCAGCACGCCATCGATGTGGACCGACTGCACGGCGGCGCCTTGCAGCGAGGAGAGCAGTATGCGCCGCAGCGCATTGCCCAGCGTCACCCCGAAGCCGCGCTCGAGCGGCTCGGCGATGACGATTGCCTCGCGCTTGGGATCGCCGCCTGGCGTCACCTGCAGCTTGTTCGGTCGAATCAGTTCCTGCCAATTCTTTTGGATCGTCACGTTCGCACCCATGCCTTTGAGCGCCGCAGCGGTGGGCCGCGCACCCCACTCCGCCCCGGGGGAATTTTCTGCGGCGGCGGGCTCCTCGGGAGTCCGCCGGATCAGCACATCGTCGGTCATACTCGGCGCCTCTTGCGTGGACGGCAGCCGTTGTGTGGAATCGGCGTCACGTCGCGAATTGAGGTGATGGTGAACCCAGCCGACTGCAGCGAGCGCAACGCCGACTCGCGGCCGGAGCCCGGACCCGCGACCTCGACTTCGAGGGTGCGCATGCCGTGCTCCTGGGCCTTCTTGGCGGCGTCCTCGGCCGCCACCTGCGCGGCGTAGGGCGTCGATTTTCTCGAACCTTTGAAGCCCATGGTGCCAGCGGACGACCAGGCGATGGTGTTTCCTTGTGCGTCGGTAATCGTGATCATGGTGTTATTGAAGGTCGCGTTCACATGCGCGACTCCGGAAGCGATGTTCTTGCGTTCGCGTCGTCGGACGCGGGTGGCTTCTTTGCCCATTCTCGATCCTCTCGCAGCTCGGCGCTGCGATCGCCGGGCCGATTGCTGGTGCTTTGCGCGCGCAGCCTCCGTTGCACAGGCTGCGTGAATTCAAACGCCACTCCGGGCCTTTACTTCTTCTTCCCGGCGATCGGCTTGGCCGGTCCCTTGCGGGTGCGGGCATTGGTATGGGTGCGCTGGCCGCGGACTGGTAGTCCTCGACGATGCCGCAACCCGCGGTAGCAGCCGAGGTCCATCAGCCGCTTGATGTTCATGGCGACTTCGCGTCGCAGGTCACCCTCAACCATATAGTCGCGGTCGATGACCTCGCGGATCTGCAGCACTTCCTGATCGGTCAGCTGCGACACCCGGCGGGCGTCGGGGATTCCGACTTTCTCCATGATTTCATTGGCCTTTTTCGGCCCGATGCCATGGATATATTGCAACGCAATAATGACCCGTTTGTTGGTCGGTATGTTGACGCCGGCGATGCGGGCCACAGTCAATCACTCCTTTTGCCGGCCGGTTGACGGCGGCCAGCCATCACGAGGGCGGTTCGCAAACGATAACGCGACACCCTCCCCGTCCCGCAGGGCCCGGTATCGTTCGACCTCTCGACTTGGATGCGGGTTATTAATGGATTCAACGTCGTTTCGTCAACCTCCGCCCCGGGCTGCTTTTGCGCCGGGCCGACGTGCGAGGAGCCCCCGCGCCGCGGCCGCGCTTGGCGGTTTTCGCTTTAGCTTTCATGGACTTGGCAGGTTTGACCGCCCCCGTTTTCGGCTTGCGGGTGGCGGGTCGCGACATCTTCGCTCGCGGTTTCTTGTTCACGGCTTGCCGCAGCGCCTGGTCGATCGCGTTCGACACCTCCGGAATCGCGACCATGCCGTCCACCGAGCGCAGCACGCTCTGGAGCTGGTAGTACGCCACGAGCGGCGTCGTTTGGTCGCGGTAGGCCAAGAGCCGGCGTCGCAACACCTCGGGATCGTCGTCTTCGCGCAACGCCTCGCGCCGCGCCGTCATCTCGGCGATCCGCTTCTTGATCCGCTTGAGCAGGACGCCTTCGTCGACCTTGAGCTCGATCACCGCGTCCAGCGTAAGGCCCTTCTCCTTGAGGATGCGATCGAGCGCGTGCGCCTGCGGCACCGTGCGCGGAAAGCCGTCGAGGATAAAGCCGTTGCGCGCGTCGGGCTCGTCGATGCGCTCGGAGACGATTGCGACGACAACATCGTCCGGCACGAGCTCGCCGCGCGCCATCATCTCCTTGGCGCGCAGCCCGACGGGCGTACCCGCGTCGACCGCCGCACGCAGCATCTCGCCAGTCGAGAGCTGAACCAGGCCATGCTTGGCCACCAGTCGCTGCGCCTGCGTGCCTTTGCCGGCCCCCGGTGGGCCGAGCAATACCAACCTCATCTACGCCGCCCCCGCAGCTTCGACCGTTTGATGAGACCTTCGTATTGGTGCGCCAACAAGTATCCTTGAATTTGCGCAACCGTGTCCATGGTGACGCTGACCACGATCAACAGCGAGGTGCCGCCGAAATAGAACGGTACGGCCGCGTAGGAGATCAGGATTTCCGGCAACAGGCAGACCAGTGCCAGATACCCCGCGCCGATGACGGTGATGCGCGAGAGCACATAATCGATGTATTCCGCCGTGCGCTCGCCCGGCCGGATGCCGGGAATGAAGCCGCCGTGTTTTTTCAGATTTTCCGCGGTTTCCGTCGGGTTGAAAACAATCGCGGTATAGAAGAACGCGAAGAAGATGATGAGAGCGATGTAGAGGACCAGAAACAGCGGCCGCCCGTGACCGAGCTGAGTGGTAATGGCGACGAACCAATCCGGTCCCTGGCCGGCGTTGAAGTTGGCGACGGTGGTCGGCAACAGCAGGAGCGAGGAGGCGAAGATCGGCGGAATGACGCCGGAGGTGTTGAGCTTGAGCGGCAGATGCGAGGACTGGCCCTCGAACATGCGATTGCCGACTTGACGTTTGGGATATTGGATCAGCAGCCGGCGCTGCGCGCGCTCCATGAACACGATGAAAGCGATCACCGCGACCACCATCACCAGCACCACCAGGATCAGCCCGGTCGATAGCGCGCCTTGGCGGCCGAGCTCGAGCGTTCCGGCGATCGCCGACGGCAGTTCCGCGACGATGCCCGAAAGGATGATCAGCGAGATGCCGTTGCCGATGCCGCGTGAGGTGACCTGCTCGCCGAGCCACATCAGAAACATGGTCCCACCGGTGAGCGTGATGACGGTGGCAATGCGGAAGAACCATCCGGGATCGGTGACCACGTTGCCGGCCCCTTCGAGGCCGACGGCAATCCCGTAAGACTGGAACGCCGCCAGCAGCACCGTCAGGTAGCGCGTGTACTGGTTCATCACCTTGCGCCCCTGCTCGCCCTCCTTCTTGAGCTGCTCGAGCGTTGGCGACACCGTGGTCATCAACTGAATGATGATCGAGGCGGAGATGTACGGCATGATGTTGAGCGCGAAGATCGCCATCCGGTGGATGCCGCCGCCGGAAAACATGTTGAACATGCCGAGGATACCGCCCGCCTGCGAACGGAAGATCTGGTCCCAGGCCGAAGGGTCGATGCCGGGCAGCGGTATGTAGGTGCCGAAGCGGTAGACCAGGAGCGCGCCGAGCGTGAACCAAATGCGTTTCTTGAGCTCCTCCGCCTTGGCGAGCGCCGAGAAATTCAGATTGGCGGCGAGTTGTTCCGCTGCAGAGACCATGGGCTTTCCCGTTTCGCCCCCAAAGAGATTGGCGCGCTCTCAAGCGGCGCGCCGTGTCCTATATAAGCATTAGGCGGTCTGTTCGCCTGTCTCCCGCGCTGGCGCCAAGAGGGTAACCGAACCGCCCGCCTTCTCCACCGCCTGCGTCGCCGATTTTGAGGCGCCCCAAACCGAGAAGGCGACGCTCGCCTTGATCTCGCCGGAGCCAAGCAACCGAACGCCGTCTTTGGCTCGTCTGAGCACCCCCGCTTTCACCAAGGCTGCGGCGTCGACCGTCGCGCCGGGGTCGAGCTTGCCGGCGTCGATCGCCGCCTGAATTTTCCCGAGATTGACCTCGTTGAGCCTGCGCGCGAAGGAGGTGTTGCGGAATCCGCGCTTCGGCAGCCGACGGTGGAGCGGCATCTGTCCACCTTCGAAACCCTTGATCCGCACGCCCGAGCGCGCGGTCTGGCCTTTGCCGCCGCGGCCGCCCGTTTTTCCTATACCCGAGCCGATGCCGCGGCCGATGCGCACGCGTTTCTTGCGCGCCCCGGGACGGTCGGCGAGTTCGTGAAGCTTCATCGCTGCTCTCCCTCTGCCTCGACCACCCGGACCAAGTGCTTAACCTTGGCGATCATGCCGCGGGTCTGCGGCGTGTCCGGCACTTGCACCACGCGTCCGATACGGTTGAGACCGAGCCCGATCAAGGTCTCGCGTTGGCTGTGGTGACGGCGGATCGCACTGCCGATCTGCTCGATCTTGAGAAGCTTTGCGGTGTTGTTCATCTCGGCCTCCCGGCGCGTTCGACCTGTCAGTCGGCGGCCTGCTCACCTTCGCCGAGATCGCGTCGCCGCGCCTGCAGGGTCGACACTTTGATATTGCGCCGCGCGGCGACCGAGCGCGGGGAGTCCTGGCGCTTGAGCGCGTCGAAGGTTGCCCGCACCATGTTGTACGGGTTCGACGAGCCGAGCGATTTCGCCACCACGTCCTGCATGCCCAACGTTTCGAACACGGCGCGCATCGGGCCGCCGGCGATGATGCCGGTCCCCGGCGGGGCCGCCCGCAGGTATACGCGGCCTGCCCCATGGCGGCCGGCCACATCGTGGTGGAGCGTGCGGCCTTCGCGCAGCGGCACGCGGATGAGGCCGCGTTTGGCGGCGTCGGTCGCTTTGCGAATCGCCTCCGGGACTTCGCGCGCCTTGCCGTGGCCGAAGCCGACCCGCCCTTTTTCGTCGCCCACCACCACGAGCGCGGCAAAGCCGAAGCGGCGCCCGCCTTTCACCACCTTGGCGACGCGGTTGATGTGGACGAGCTTGTCGGTGAATTCGCTTTCGCGGTCTTCCCGGTCGCGGCGATCGCGCGGTTCACGTGCCATGATATTGTCCCAACTCGTTATTCTCTGCGGCCGGCGCCTGAGAGCCAACCTGTGCGTTCAACCTTGACATGCCGCTCCGTGCGTCTCTCTCAGAAACTAAGCCCGCCTTCGCGCGCGGCATCCGCCAGCGCCTTGACGCGGCCGTGGTAAAGGTACCCGCCGCGATCGAACACGACCTCTTTGATACCTTTCGCGGCGGCGCGTTCGGCCAGGCGTTTGCCGACCGCTTTAGCCGCCTCGATATTGGCGCCGGTCTTGAGGCTGCCGCGCATGTCCTTCTCCAGCGAGGAAGCGGACGCGACGGTTAGGCCATTCGCATCGTCGATCACCTGCGCGTAGATGTGTTTCGAAGAGCGGAAGACGGAAAGCCGCGCACGGTTGCCGGCGGCGCGGCGCACATTGCGCCGCACCTTCGCCGTTCGCCGCACGGTCCGATCAGTGACTGTCGCCATCGTGCGCCCTCATCACTTCTTCTTGCCTTCCTTGCGGAAGATGTACTCGCCCGCATACTTGACGCCCTTGCCCTTGTACGGCTCGGGTTTGCGGAATGCGCGGATTTCCGCGGCGACGTGGCCGACCTTCTGCCCGTCGATGCCGGTGACGACGATCTCGGTCGGTTTCGGCACTGCGATCGTGATGCCTTCCGGGATCGGGTAAACGATATCGTGGCTATAGCCGAGCTGAACCTGCAGGTTCTTGCCCTGCAGGGCGGCGCGATACCCGACGCCGGTGATCTCAAGCCGGCGCTCGAAGCCCTTGGTGACGCCGGTCATCGCATTGGCGAGCAGCGAACGGTACGTTCCCCACATCGCGCGGGCGCGTTTGGTATCACCGCGCGGATCCACCTTGACTTCGTTGCCCTCGACCTTGGCCGCGACGTCGCCGTGCAGCGCGACCGAAAGCGCGCCCTTCGGGCCCTTCACCTTGACCGTTTGGCCCTCCACGCTGGCGGTGACGCCGGAGGGAATTGCAACGGGCTTCTTTCCGACACGAGACATGGCTGACGTTCCGTTGGCGCTGTTATC
>DASSGH010000001.1:0-36743 GCA_035693615.1 Xanthobacteraceae bacterium | reverse complement strand
CATCTTCTTCGTAAGACATTTTGCAAAGCTGGATGGATTGCCGGGTCAAGCCCGGCAATGACACAATAGACAGGGGCTCGCTTGCGCAATAAGGCTTACCGCGACGAGGAGCTGCTCGCCGACGTCATCGCCGCCCTGATCGGCGATGCGCGCCACGTGGCGATCGGCGCGTCCTCGCCGATTCCGGCTGCCGCCGCGTTGCTGGCGCGCGAGCGCGGAAACGGCCGGCCCTACGTCTCGCTATTGGGCAGCCGTCGGCAAAGCTTTTTCACCGACGGCGGGCGCGAGCTGTTCGACTGCGCAGGACAGGGCCGCATCGACGCCTTCTTCCTCTCCGGCGGACAGATCGACGGGGCTGGCAACATCAACCTCATCGGCATCGGCGACCATGGGCATCCGACCGTGCGCTTCCCCGGCTCGTTCGGCTCGGCTTACCTCTACTACGTCGTCCCCAAGGTGATCCTGTTTCGGCTCGAGCACAGCCGCCGCACGCTGGTCGAGCGGGTCGACTTCGTCAGCGCGCCGGGGACGAGCGCCGACAACATCTATCGCCCAGGCGGCCCCGTCGCGCTCGTCACCCAGCGTTGCCTGTTCGCCTTCGATCGAGGGCGGCGGCGCTTTGCGCTGGCGAGCGTGCATCCGGGCCACAGCGTCGCCGAGGTCGTGGAGCACACCGGCTTTGATTTCGACCGGCCCCCGCAGGTCCCGGTGACACCGGCGCCCTCACCCGAGACGCTGCGTCTCCTGCGCACCGCGGTCGCGCCGCAGCTCATCGAGGTCTATCCGCAATTCGCCGCGCGGGTGTTCGGGGTGCCGCAAAGCGTTTGATGTCCAATCGGCGCTGTGCTTTATCGCTCGCCGGGTCGACGATAGAAGGAAACTCGCGTGCGACAAGTCGAAGTGGCAGTGATTGGCACCGGCTGGTGCGGCGGCATTCGCGCCGAGACGCTCGCGCGCTCGGCGCTGGTCGACAAGCTGCATATCTGTGAAATCCGCCCCGACCGGCTGGCCGAGGTCAAGGCGCTGACGCGGCCCGCGAGCGCGACGCTCGACTACCGCGACATCCTCAATAATCCGGACATTTCCGTCGTCTATGTCTGCACGACGCCGGAGCAGAATCATTACCCGATCACGCGCGACTGCCTCAAAGCCGGCAAGCACGTGCTCTTAGAGAAACCGATCGCGCTCGAGCTGTGGGAGGCGGACGAGCTGATCACGCTCGCCAAGCGCGGCCGGCTCAAATTCACCATTGGCTATTCGCAGCGTTTCAATCCGAAGTTCGCCTACGCCAAGAAGCAGATCACCGACGGCACGCTGGGCAAGGTCGTCTCGGTGCTGGTCAGCCGACATTTGAACCGCGGGCTGGGCACAAAGATCGCCAAACGGGTGAAGCTGTCGCCGGTGGTGATGGAATCGACCCACGATCTCGACTTCGTGTTCTGGCTGCTCGAGCCGGCCAAGCCCGTGCGCGTCTACTCGCAAGGCGCCTACGGCTACATGCAGCCGATCAACGGCTCCTACGACGTCATGTGCTCGCTCGTGACCATGGATGACGGAACGATGGTAACGATCGGCGGCGGCTGGAACCTGCCGCCGAGCTATCCCAACTTCTGCTCCACCTGGATCGAGATCACCGGCACCGAAGGCGCGCTCGTGCTCGACGACACCCACCGCGACGTTTGGCTCAACACGGTGGCGGAAGGCACCCGCTTTCCGATGTCGACCATGCCGGGCGAGCGGGTGGACCATGTGTTCGCCGGCCAGATGGGACCGGAAACGATCCACTTCCTCGAGTCCTGCATCATGGACCGGCCGGTGATGGTGACACCGGAGAGCGCGCGCATCGTGATGGAAACCTACACCGCCGCCGATCTCTCCGCCGAGCGCAACGAGCCCGTCGATCTGCCGCTGTCGAATGCCGCGCTCTCGGCCGTCGCGGAAATGGCGGGAGGCAAGCGATGAGGCGGCAAGCCAAAGGGATCGGTCTCGCCATCGTCGGCGCCGGACGGGTCGGCTTGTTCCGCGGCGAGGTCGCGGCGCGCCACCCCGCGGTGCAATGGATCGGCATCGCCGAGAAGAACCACAACCGCGGCCTCGACGTCGCGGCGAAGATCGGCGCCGACTTCGTCACCCAGGATCACCGCGAGCTCCTCAAGCGGCCCGAGGTGACCTGCGCCATCATCGCCACCGACGAGCATCTCCACGTCGAGCCGATCCTGGCGGCGGTCGAGCGCGGCGTGCCGATGCTGATCGAGAAGCCGCTCGCGACCGATCTCGCGCAATCCGCGCGCGTGCTCGAGGCGATCACCGAGGCCAAGCTCGACGCGGTGGTGGGTTACACCCAGCGCTTCCGCCGCAAATGGCTCGGCGCCAAGGAGAAGGTGCGCAGCGGCGCGCTCGGCGACGTCACGCTGGTAAGCTCGCGCGCCTTCATGAACCGGCTGGTCGCCATCGACAACTACAAGCGCACCGACGACCCGAAGACGATCTCGCCGATGGTGATCTCCGGCACCCACGCGCTCGACATCGTGATGTGGTACATGGAAGCGAAGACGCCGGTCGAGTGCTACGCGCGCTCGGTCGACAAGGTGCTGGGGCCGCTCTATCAGGGCATCGACGCGACCGCCGGCATGATCATGTTCTCCGACGGCAGCGTCTATCACCTTAATATCTCCTGGGCGCTGCCGGTGACGTGGCCGGGCGCGGTCTACAGCCTCGAGATCGGCATCAACGGCACCGACGGCGTGCTCACCATAGACGACACCCATCGCGACATGGTGCTCGCGGTCTCGGCGCCGCAGAACGAAGGCTATGCGCCCGACGAGCGCCGGCTCGTCGATTTCATGGGCAGCTATCCGCCCGGCGACATGGCGCTGGGCGAGCTGCGCGGGCCGATGCGGGAGGAAACCGACTCGTGGCTCAACCGGGTCGCGCTCGGCCTGCCGACGCAGGCCGCCACCGCCGCCGAGGCGCACAACCGGCTGATGCTGACGAAGGCGCTCGACCTCTCGGCCAAGCGCAAGCAGCCGGTGAAGCTTCCGCTCGAGCCCGGCGAAGAACGCGCGGCGGCATAGCGTGCGTTCGTAGCGAACGAGACCTCGTCATGCTGTTCATGGTGATCGAAGAATTCCGTAACCACGACGCCAAATCTGTTTACCGACGCTTCCACAAAGAGGGCCGGCTGATGCCCGACGGCGTGGAATTCGTAAACAGCTGGGTCACCGCCGACCTCAGTCGTTGTTTCCAATTGATGGAATGCAACGACGTCGCTCGCTTTCAGCAATGGGTTGCCGAATGGTCGGACCTGATCGACTTCGAGATCGTTCCGGTCATATCCGGCAAGGAGACGGCTGCTGCATTGGCGGATCGACTCTAAATGGTAGCCGCGGGCTGCGCGGCGGCGGCATGCGGGCATGGCGCCCGCGAAACGGACTCGCGCCACCTGCGCTTTCCGCTATAAACGTCCTCCCCGCGCAACCCGTCGCGAATGTCGGAACCCAAGATGGAAGCAAAGACCGTTGAAGGCAGCGCGCGCTACCGGCCGCGCTTGGAGGATGATCCGTTGGTCCGGGGACTCGGCCGTTACGCGGCGGACGTGCCGCTGCCGGGCCAGACCCAAGCCTATTTCGTGCGCTCCCCGCACGCCTTCGCCGAGATCCGCTCGATCGACACTGCCGCGGCCAAGGCCGCGCCCGGCGTCGTCGGCGTGCTCACAGCCGCCGACATGGAAAGCATCGGCAACGTGTCGCAGCACCCGCCGCTTGCCGGCCGCGGCGGTCAGAAGCTCATCGTTCCGCACCGCCCGGCGCTTGCCGGCCCGACCGTGCGGCATGTGGGCGAGCCCGTTGCCGTGGTGATTGCCGAGACGCTCGCCGCCGCGCAGGACGCGGCCGAGTTCGTCACCGTGGATTATGCGGAGCGCACCCCCGCGGTCGATTTGCGCGAAGCCGTTCGCGAAGGGTCACCGCAAGTTTGGCCGGAGGCTCCCGGCAACATCGCGGTCGACTGGCCCGGCCCGGCGGCGGATCCCGAGGCCAATGCGAAAGAGGTCGATCGCATCATCGCATCCGCCGCGCACGTGGCGCGCGTTGCTGTGGTGCATCAGCGGATCATGGTGCAATCGATGGAGCCGCGCGGGGCGAGCGCTAGCTACGATGCGGCGAACGACAGCTACTTCCTGCGCTGCTGCTCGCAAAGCGCGCGCGCGCTGCGCGACGGGCTTGCGCCGATCCTCGGCGTTCCCGCCCAGCGGCTACGCGTCGTCACCGAAGACGTCGGCGGCGCGTTCGGGTTGAAGACGGGCCCCTATCCGGAATACCTCGCGATCCTCGCCGCCGCGCGCAAGCTCGGCCGGCCCGTGCATTGGATGTCGAACCGCGCGGAGGCCTTCCTCAGCGACAATCACGCGCGCGACGCGTTCAGCGAGGTCGAGCTCGCGCTCGACGAGCGGGGCAAATTCCTGGCGCTGCGCGTGCGCCACCTTGGCAATATGGGCGCCTATATCGGCGCCGTGGGCGCCAACATCCAGACCGTGAACCTCACACGCTGTCTGCCCGGCATGTACGACATTCCGCACATCGACATCAGCGTGCGTTGTGTGTTCACCAACACGACGCCCACTGCGCCCTACCGCGGAGCCGGACGGCCGGAGGCGAACTTCATGCTCGAGCGCGCCATCGACGAGGCCGCGCGCGTCACCGCGATCGATCCGGTGAAGCTGCGCCGGCGCAACTTCCTCAAGCCCTCGGCGATGCCGTACAAGACGGCGGTGGGCACCACCATCGACAGCGGCGAATTCGCGAGCGTGCTCGACAAGGCGCTGGCGCTCGCCGATTACGACGGCTTCAAGCAGCGCCGGCGGGCGGCGGCCAAGGGCGGCAAATATCGCGGCATCGGCATTTCCTGCATGCTGGAGCATGCCGGCGGCGTGCCGCTGGAAGGCACCTCACTGAGCTTTCCCGGCGGGGACAAGCTCGTGCTCGGGCTCAACGTGCAATCGACCGGACAAGGCCACGCCACCGTGTTCATCCCGCTGTTGGCGGAACGGCTCGGCATCAAGAGCGAGCAAATCGCGCATCGCCACGGCGACTCGGCGATGGAAGTCGCGGGCTACGCCTCGGTCGGCTCGCGCTCCGCCATGACCGTGAGCCACGCGATGATCAAGACTGTCGAGGCGATGCTGGCGAAAGGGAAGGCCATCGCCGCGACCGTGCTGGAAGCCGCGGAATCCGACATCGAATACCGCGACGGGCGTTTCAGCGTGGTCGGAACCGACCGCGCCGTTTCGTTGTTCGATCTGGCGTCCCGCGCCAAGGAGATGAAGCAGCGCGGAGAGATTGCCGAGGATCTCGACACCAAGCAGACCGCGGAGACGCCGCTCACCTTTCCCAACGGCTGTCACATCGCCGAGGTGGAGATCGACCCGGCAACCGGCGCGCTTGCGCTCGTCGGCTATACCGCGGTCGACGATTGCGGCAGGCCGCTCAACCCCATGATCATCGAAGGCCAGACCCATGGCGCGATCGCGCAGGGGCTCGGCCAGGCGATGATGGAGCAGGCCCTGTTCGACACCTCGGGCGGCCAGCTCGTCACCGGCTCGTTCATGGACTACGCCATGCCGCGCGCCGACGACCTGCCGCTGTTCAAGGACGCAATCCACGCAGTTCCGGCGAAGACCAACCCGCTCGGCGTGAAGGGCGCGGGCGAAGCCGGCACCACCGCCGCGATCGCGGCGGTGATGAACGCCGTCGCCGATGCCATTCCCGGCGGCGCCGGCGCGCACCTCGACATGCCGGCGACACCGGAGAAGATCTGGCAAGCGTGCCGGGAGGCCCAGCAGAAGTAAGATAGATCGTCGTCGTCATCGCCGGGCTTGACACCACAAGTCGGGTTTACCCGATTTGTGGCGCTTACTGCTGGCAAACTCGGGCGAGCCCGAGTTCCGCTGCGATCCATCATTCTTGCGAAGAAGATGGATGCGCGGGTCCTAAGCCCGCGCATGACGCCGGAGCGCGATGGCAGCTAACCCTGCGAGATGAACTTGGTGTTGAGGTAGGCGCCGAGCCCCTCGATGCCGCCTTCGCTGCCGTGGCCGGACTCCTTGACGCCGCCGAACGGCGTCTCCGGCGTGGAGACGGCGACCGAATTGACCCCGACCATGCCCGACTCCATCGCCTCGCCGATTGCCGCCGCGGTCGTGTTCGAGCTGGTGAAGGCATAAGCGGCAAGTCCGAAGGGCAGCGAGTTCGCGCGCTCCACCACCTCGTCGAAAGTCTTGAACGTGACGATCGGCGCGATCGGCCCGAACGGCTCCTCGGTCATCACCTTGGAGTCATCAGGCACGTCGGTGACGATCGTGGGCTCGTAGAAGAAGCCCTGGTTGCCGTGCCGCTTGCCGCCGGTGACGACGTTGCCGCCGCGGCTGCGCGCGTCCGCCACAAAGCTCTCCATGGCGTCGATGCGGCGCGCGTTCGCCATCGGCCCCATGGTCACGCCCTTTTCGAGGCCGTCACCCATCTTGATGCCTTTGGCATAATCGGAAAAGCGGGCGAGGAATTTCTTGTAGGCGTCTTCCTGCACGTAGAAGCGCGTCGGCGAGATGCAGACCTGGCCGGCGTTGCGGTATTTGAACGCGGCGATGGTGTCGGCGGCCTTTTCGGGGTCGGCATCGGCGAACACCACCACCGGCGAGTGACCGCCGAGCTCCATGGTGGTGCGCTTCATCCCTTTGGCGGCGAGCGCGGCGAGATGCTTGCCGACCGGAATCGAGCCGGTGAAGGATATCTTTCGCACCGCGTCCTTTGCCAAGAGATGCTCGGACACTTCGGCCGGCACGCCGAACACCAGGTTGAGCACGCCCGCAGGCAGCCCCGCATCGACGAAGCAGCGCACCAATTCGACGCAGGCGCCCGGCGTCTCCTCCGAGGCCTTGAGAATGAGCGAGCAGCCCGCCGCCAGCGCGCCACCGATCTTGCGCGCGGGCGTGAGCACGGGGAAGTTCCACGGCGTGAAGGCGGCAACGATGCCGACCGGCTCCGACACCACGAGTTGCCGCGTGCCCTTGACGCGGCCCGGCACGATGCGGCCGTAGCTGCGCCGGCCTTCCTCCGCGTACCAGTCGATGATGTCGGCGGACGTGATGACCTCGGCGCGCGCCTCGGCGTAGACCTTGCCCTGTTCCTGCACTAGC
The DNA here is from genome assembly GCA_035693615.1 of Xanthobacteraceae bacterium. Lineage (GTDB taxonomy): Bacteria > Pseudomonadota > Alphaproteobacteria > Rhizobiales > Xanthobacteraceae > VAZQ01. The sequence continues at coordinate 29,554 of DASSGH010000001.1, read as the reverse complement.
ACTTTCGAGATCGCGTCGTGGCGCTCGCGCATGAGGTCGGCGGCCTTGCGCATGATCTTCGCGCGGTCATAGGCCGAGGTTGCCCGCCACAGCGCGAAGCCGCGTTTCGCCGCCTCCAACGCCTGGTCGAGATCGGCCTTGCTGGCATGGGGCAGATGCGCCAGCGGCTTCCCCGTCGCCGGATTGAGCACGTCCTCGCCCTTGCGGCCGCCGCCGTTGGCCCACTTTCCATCGATATAGAGCGCGAGATCGGTATACATGGCGTCCTCGTTGTTCTGCTGCTTGCCGCGATATTGTCAGCGAAGGGATTAGCACCTTTCGCGACGGGATTCACCCCGTCGGGCGACTGCACGGCGTGCCAGCGCCTATGCTCGCCGCCCTTTCAGCATCCCTGCAATGCCAAGGACCTCGTCAAGGTGGGCCAGATTCCGACAAGTAATGCGCGCTGATAAGTAGGGCGCCCGCCGACTCACGCATGTTGCGGCATCGTCAAAAATGTTTGCTGCGACGTGTCGGCATTGCCGAAGCCCGCATTCAGTCCGTCGGCCGCGCCGCTGCCGCCGCCGAAGCCGGCCATTGCCTGCACGAGCTGAGCGGTTGAATTGTCGGAACGGCCCACGGCGCCGGCCGGCGGATCGGCGGCGAAGCCCTCAACCTGCCAGTCGAGGCCGATCGGCCACATTGAGACAGTCCTAGTGATCTGGTTATTGGCGATATTGTAGATCTCGAAGTCGCCAGTATTGGCATTGCGCAGCACCATGTCGGACGCACCGGCTCTGCTGATCGGGCCGAAACCAGCGACCTGCCAATCGAGCCCAACCGCACCCAAGCCGAACACTCCGGTCACCTGATTGTTGCTAATGTCGTAAACCAGGAAAGATCCGGTATCCATGCTTCGCATCAGCATGTCGCCTTCGCCAGGCACGCTGCTGAAATTGCCAAACCCCGCGACCTGCCAGTTCAATCCAACCGCTCCCAGCGAGAAGGCCCCCGTGATCTGGTTGTTGCTGATCGCGTAGAGGAGTAGCGCGCCGGTATTGCCGTTGCGCAAAATCATGTCGGATTGAGTGCCGTGGTTGTTGATGCCTGAAACGTGCCACTCCAAACCCACTGTGCCCAAGGGAGCGGTCGAGGTAATTTGATTGTTGCTGATATCGTAGAGAAGGAAGGCGCCGGTATTTCCGTCTCGCAATATCATGTCTGTTTCGCCGCGGCTGCTGAAGTTGCCGAAGCCCGCAATATCCCAGTTCAGTCCAACCGTTCCGAGCAAGGCTGAATTGGCGATATTATTGTTGCTGATATTGTAGACTTGAAATGCGCCCGTGCCGCCGTTGCGCAACATCATGTCGGATGTATCGCCGGCTTGAAAACCGCCGAGGCCGGCAAACTGCCATTCGGTCCCGGCCGAGACCAACAGGTAGGTCGCTAGTCGCGCGTTGGTGCCGATATTGTAAATTGCATATTGGCCGGAGCTATGCCGCAAGATCATGTCGGCGCTCGTACCTGCGGGCGGGGCCGGGGTGACAGGCGGAGGCGCTTGCAATCCGAAGCCGCTGCCGGTGATCTCGAAGACCGTGCCGACACCGTTCGTGCCGCCTCCGCTTGTCGTGCCGAACAGGTTGCCGTTGGCATCGGCGAGCAGGTCGCCGTACGGGTTGGCACCGTTGGCGTTGTTGAATTTGACCAGGGTGATCGGGGTGCTGGAGTAGCCGGCGGCGGTCTTCACGATCTCGAACACGGTGCCGGCATTGTTCGTTCCGCCGAGATACGCCGTGCCGAACAGGTTGCCGTTGGCATCGGCGATCAGACTGCCGGTCGGAGAGAACCCGTTAGTTGTGTTGAAGTTGACCAGGGTGATGGGGGTGCTGGAGTAGCCGGCGCCGGTCTTCGCGATCTCGAACACCGTGCCGGTGAGCCCGTAAAAGCCGCCCAAAAGCGTCGTGCCGAACAGATTGCCGTTGGCGTCGGCGATCAGGCTGCCGAGCGGATCGTCACCGCTGGGCAAGTCGAAGTTAACTAGCGTAAGGGGGGTGCTGGAATAGCCGGCTCCCGTCTTCACGATCTCGAACACCGTGCCACCACGCCCCGCCCCGCCGTACTGTGTCGTGCCGAATAGGTTGCCGTCGGCGTCGGCGATCAGGCTGCCGGTCGGGCCGGCACCGTTGGCACCGTTGGCATCGTCGAAATTGACCAGGGTGATGGGGCTGCTGGCGTAGGTGTTGCCGGTCTTCACAATCTCGAACACCGTGCTGTAAGTGGGGATCGAATTTTGCCCCGCTGTCGTGCCGAACAGGTTGCCGTTGGCGTCGGCGATCAGGCTGCCTTGCGGGTTGAGACCGTTGGTGGTGTCGAAGTTGACCAGGGTGGTGGGGGTGCTGGAGTAGCCGGCGCCGGCCTTCACGATCTCGAACACCGTGCCGGCACCGTTCGTGCCGCCTCCGCTTGTCGTGCCGAACAGGTTGCCGTTGGCGTCGGCGATCAGGCTGTCGAACGGGTTGGCACCGTTGGAGTTGTCGAAGTTGACCAGGGTGATGGGGGTGCTGGAGTAGCCGGCACCGGTCTTCACGATCTCGAACACCGTGCCGGCGTTGAACGCCCCGCCAAACCGCGTCGTGCCGAACAGGTCGCCGTTGGCGTCAGCGATCAGGCTCCCGAACGGGCCGGCACCGTTGCTGGAGCTGAAGCTGACCAAAGTCGTTAGAGCAGGCGACATCTCAAATGGTTCCTATGTCAGACCTGAGCGGAAAGCGGACCGCTATGAGAATAATGGGGCTGCTCGACGATGCGGTTCTTGATCTGAATCAACTTTCGCAGCTGGCTGAATTCGGTCTGCTACCGCGTCGCCATCGGCATTTCGCGCCTGCAGTGCAGCACGAACCGCTGTGCGGAATGTGCTTGGCAGAAAGCAAATTGGATGCCCGTCGGCATGATCTCGAGATTCGCGCGCTCCGGACATCAACCGGACCTCAATGCAGGACTTACAGCATCAGCTCAAAAACGTCCCGCCGTTGACCTGGATGTTCTGCCCGGTGACGAAGCCTGCGCCCGGGCCGCAGAGGAAACGCACCGCCGCGGCGATGTCGGAAGGCTCCCCGCGCCGGCCGACGAGCGAGCGCACGAGGGCGTGATGCTGCGGCTCGGGTTGCCCGGCCGGACGCGGCGTCGCCATCAGGCCGGGCGTCACCGTGTTGACCCGGATGTTGTCCGCCGCGAGCTCATGCGCCAGCGCGCGGGTGAACCCGACGAGTCCGGCCTTGGCGGTCACCACGTGCGGGCGGCGCGCGGCGCCGGTATGGGCGGAAAGCCCGCCGATGTTGACGATCACGCCGGCGCCGCTGCGCTTGAGATGAGGCAGTGAGGCTTTGACGCAGTTGAACGCGCCGTCGAGGATGACGGCGGTGACGGCGCGCCAGTCGGCGAGCGTCATGGTTTCGAACGCCTGTTCCGCGCGCACCGCCGCATTGTTGACGAGAATGTCGATGCGGCCAAAGCGCGCGGCCGCCTGCTCCACCATGCTCGCGACCGCGTCGGCGTCGGCGACATCGGCGACGGCGGCGGAGGCCTTGCCGCCGGCGCGCTCGATCTCGCCGGCGACGGCCTTCGCCTCCTGCACGTTCGAGCGCGCGTTGACCACGACCGCCGCGCCGCCATCGGCCAGCGCGAGCGCGATGGCGCGACCGATATTGCGCCCGGCGCCGGTGACGATCGCGACGCGGCCTGACAGCTCCTGAGTCATTTGATCCTCAATCGGTGCGGGGCGGGACGAGCTGAACCGGGACGCGCTCACCCGCGCAAGGACGAAAGGTCGATCTTCCCATCAAAGAAGGCGCGCATGCGCGCGAGCGCCGCGCGCGTGCGCGCCGCATCCCATCCGCCGTGGCGCGCGTTGAGCTCGAACTTCTCCTCGATGTCGTTGCGCGAGAGCGGCTCGTGCGCGCCGCCGCGCAGATGCGGCTGGCGCTCCTCGACCACGCCGCCGTCGGCGAGCACCGCGCGGATGTGGCCGGTGAAGCTCTTGGGATAAGGATTGTGCGGATCGATCTCGTAGCGCACCTTGGCGGCAAGCGCGAGCACGCGCGCCTCCTTCACCGCCGCGTCGATGAAGGCGTCGAGCCCGACATTGCCGCGCACGAAACCGGCGGCGATGCAGTAAGGCGTGGAGAATTTCCCGGCATAGCCGTTGGCCGGGCGCTGCTTGGCCGCGAGCGGCTCCCACAGCCGATGCACGGTGCCCTCGCCGACCTCGCAGACGAGTTCCTTGATGTCCTCGGCCTTGATTCCTTTGCCGGCAAGCCGACGCGCGCAGTCGATATAAGGATGCGTCATGGTCCCGCAGGGATAAGGCTTGAATGCCAAGGTCGGCGTCACCCAGCGCGCGCCGAAATCGCCGGTCAGCGCGTCGTAGTCGCCCGCCGTGGTGCGGGCGAAACCGTGGAACAGGCCGTGCGCGCCTTCGAACACGGTGCGCGGACCGAAAAAGCCCGCGTGCGCGAGCCGCGCCGCGTGCAGGCCGGACTGCGCCGCCCAGCCCGGATGCAGCCGCTTGGTCCAGGCGCCTTCGGCAAGATACTCGATGATGCCGCCGGCCATGGAGCCGGCGATGCCGAGCGCGTCGACAAGTTGACGCGCGGTGAGCTTGAGCGCCGCGCCGACGGCGGCCGCCGCCGCCATGGCCCCGAACACGGCGGTTGGATGAAAGCCCGCCTTGTGCACCGCCTTGGGTGCGACGAGGCTCAGCCGGCAGATCACCTCGACGCCCACCGCGATCCCGAGCAGCGCCGCGGGGCCATCGGCCTGGTAGCGCTCGCACGCCGCGAGCACCGCCGGCACGATGACGGCGCCGGCATGCACCGGACCGCCTTCGAAGGTGTCATCGAAGTCCTCGCCATGCGCCGCGGTGCCGTTGACGAAGGCGGCGCCGGCCGCGCTCATGCCGCGCGCATGACCGATCGCGGTGCAGGAGCCGTCTTCGTCCCAGCCGGCCAGCGCTGCCTTGACGTAATCGGCGTTGCGCGCGGTCAGGCAGAGGCCGATGACGTCGATGAGCAGATCTTCGCATTTGCCGCGCACCGCCGGCGGCAGCTGCGCCGGTTCGAGCGCCGCGATCTTGTGCGCCAGGATGTCGGCGACGGAGGATTTGGCAAGCGGCGCGTCCATGATCAAACGTTGCGCAGGCGGGCCTCGCCGAAGCCGGGAATGCGGTTCACTGCGATGACGACAGCGAAGGTGATGGCGAGCATGATCAGGCCGAGCACGGAGATCGCGCCGAGATCGCCCGACTCGTTGAGGTCGAAGATGAGCACCGAGATCACCTTGGTCTCCGAGGTGAACAGCATGATGGCGGCTGACAATTCACGGATCACGCCGACGAAAATGAAGCACCAGGTGGCGATGACGCTCGTCCGCAGCAACGGCGCGGTGATGTCGCGCAAGGTGCGCAGGCGCGTCGAGCCGAGGATGCGGCTCGCATCCTCGAGATCGGTGTGCACCGAGCGGAATGCCGACTGCAGCTGCTGGTAGGCGGCAGGGAGCGCGATGGTCACGAACGCGAGCAGCAGGATCCAGAGCGTGCCATAAAGCACGAACGGCGGCCGCGCGTAGCTCAAGAACAGGCCCACTCCCAGCACGATCCCGGGGATCGCCACCGGCGCCGTCGCGAGAAAGCCCAGCGCGCGATAGCCTCTGATGGCGCGGCGCGTGGTGAGGTAGGCAATCACCACCGCCATGATCGTGCCGATGGTGGCCGATGCCACGCCCAAGACGAAGGTGTTCTTCACCGCGAGCTGCGTCGCCGAGAGTTCGAAGAACACGAAATGGATGTTGTGCAAGGTGAAGTTGTCGAACGTCACGAACGAGGTGGCGACGCGCGAGAACGTGGCATTGAGCAGCGCGCCGTAGGGTAGAAAGACCGGGCACATGAGAACGAGGAACACGAAAGCGAGCGCGGCCCATTTGAGCGCGCCGAGCGGGACCAGCCGCGGATTGCCCTGCTTCCCGCCGACCACCGAATAGCCGCGCCGGCCGAGGATGAGGTTCTCGGCGCGAAGCAGCGCGACCGTGAGCACGAGCAGCGGCACCGAAGCCGCCGCCGCCAGTTCCGGTTTGGGCGGATAGTTGAACAGGCTCCAGATTTTGGTGGTCATGGTGTGGAAGCCGGCGGGGATCGCCAGGATCGCCGGCGAGCCGAACAGCGTCATCGCCTGCAGGAAGGCGACGATTGCGCCGGCAAGCAGCGCCGGCAAAGCGAGCGGGATGGTAATGCGCCGCGCCGTGGTCCAGGTGCTCCCGCCGAGAATGGCGGATGCGTCTTCGAGGTCGCCGGGAATGCGGTCGAGCGCGTTCGCGATCAGCACGAAAACGTAAGGGAACGTATAGGCGGAGATGACGAAGATCACGCCCGCGAGCGAATAGATGTTGAACAGGTGCTCGTCCGCGGGAGCGCCGGTCGCCCCCCGGTAGATCTTGTTGAGCAGCCCGCTATTCGGCGCCGCCAGCAACTCCCAGGCGATCGCGCCGAGAAAGGGCGGCGTCACGAAGGAAGCCGTGACCAGCGCACGCACGGTGCGGCGCAGCGGCATATCCGTGCGCGCCACCAGCCAACCCATCGGCGCGGCGAAGGCGCAGCATATGATGCTCGAGCTGGTCGCCAGGATGAGGGTGGTCGTCAGCGGATCGAGGAAACTGGAGTCGGTGAACAGCGTCTTGAAGTTGTCGAGGGTGAAGGCGCCATTGCGGTCGACCAGGCTGAAATAAATCAGCCACGACATCGGCAGGAGAATCAGCCCGCACAACAACGCCGCAAAGAGAATCATGATCGGCCAGGAGAGGTCGATCGGGTGCGTGCGGGGGGCGCCCAGCGCCGGCAATGCGATGCTCACGTCACACCTTGAAGATGTGCGCATAGCGCGACTTGATCTCTTCGCTCATCTGCTCGACACCGGCGGGATCGTCCTTCCACAACTTGATCTCGTCGAGCCGGTGCGCGCCCGGCTTCTCCTTCGTCAGCGGATGGACGGAGTGTTGGCGGGCAAAATCGACCAACAATTGCTGCGCCTCGAGCGAGTGCAGCCAGTTCTGGAACAGCCGCGCCGCGTTCGGATTGGGCGCCGACGCGAACACCGCGCTCGGTCCGGTGACGAGCGGCGTACCTTCGGCCGGATAAACGACCTCGACCGGCTGATCCGCTTCCTTGAGCTGGACCAGATTGTAATCGTTGCCGTCGGCCATCACCGCGCGCTCGCCGAGCGCAAGCTTCTTCGGCGGATCGGTCGACGACTGCACCTGCATGACCTTCTGCTTGGCCAGTTTTTCGAGGTATTGCCAGCCGAATTCACGCACGATCTGGAACGTGGCCGTCATGATCGTGCCGCTGTAGGCGGGATGCGCCTTCACCATCTTGCCCATCCATTTCGGATCGAGCAAATCGGCGAAGCTTTTCGGCGCTTCCTCCGGCTTGACCAAGTTGGTGTTGTAGCCGAGCGAGGAGAGCCACACCCGCGTCGTCAACCAGAGTCCGTCCGGATCGTAATATTGCGGCGGATAGTGGCGCGCGACCTCCTCCGGCAGATACGGCGCAAGCCAGTTGCTGCGCTTCCACGCGATGAAGTGCGCGCCGTCGGCACTGTTGACCACGTCGACCGCGTGGATGCGGCTCCCCATCTCCTGGCCGATGCGCTGAAACACGCGCTCGGCGCCGGAGCGTTCCACGCGAACGGCGATGCCCGGGAATCGCGCCTCGAAGGTCTTGGCGAATTTCTCCGCCACCGGCAGATCCATGGCGGTGTAGAAGGCGAGCTTGCCTTCCTTTTTGGCCGCCTCGATCAGCGCCGGCGTGATCGGCTCGGCCGCCACGGCGCGGGCTTGCGCACGCGCGGACCGCGCCGACTTGCCCGCGGCAAGCACGCCGATAACGGCCGTCGCGGCGCGCAGCACTTGCCGCCTGGACCATCGAACCTTGGGCAAAGTCTTCCTCTCCGTTGTGAGCAGGCGAGGTTTTACACGCCGAACAGCTTGCTATAGCGCGCCTTGATTTCCTCGCTCGTCCTTTCCACGCCGGCGGGGTCCTCCTTCATGGTTTTGATGTCGCGGAACGCCGTGCGGCCTGGCTTGTCCTTGACCAGGGGGTGCATCGAGCGCAACCCGCCGAACTCGACGATCAGTTGCTGGCATTCCGGCGTGAAGCAATAGCACTGAAACAGCCGCGCCGCATTCGGGTTGGGCGCGTTTTTGAAGACGCCGTTCGGACCGACGACGAGCGGCGTGCCTTCCGTCGGATAGACGACCTCGAGCGGCCCGCCGCTCTCCTTGCTCTGCAGCACGTTGTACTCGCCGCCGTCGGCCATCACCGCGCGCTCGCCCAGCGCAAGCTTCTTCGGCGGATCGGTCGCCGACTGCACTTGCATCACCTTCTGTTTGGCGAGCTTCTCGAAATATCCCCAGCCGAGCTCGCGCACGATCTGGAACGTGGCGGTGAGGATGGTCCCGCTGTAACTCGGATGCGCCTTGACGATCTTGCCCGTCCATTTGGGATCGAGCAGGTCGGCGAAGCTTTTCGGCGCCTCCTCGCGCTTGACGAGATCGGTGTTGTAGGCGATCGGGCTCAAGCTCACGCGGAAGCTCGCGAACATGCCGTCCGCATCCTTGTGGTCGGCGGGATAGTACATGGCGACATCCGCCGGCACGAAGGGAGCGAGAATGCCGTCGCGTTTCCATACGATGAAGTGGGCCGCGTCCGATGAATTGACCACGTCCACGCCGTAAATTGGGCTCGCGTATTCCTGGCCGATGCGCTGGAACACCCGCTCAGCGCCGCTGCGCTCCACGCGCACGGCGATGCCGGGATAGGCGGCTTCGAAGGATTTCGCGATCTTCTCGGCGAGCGGCAGGTCCACCGAGGTGTAGTAGAAGAGCTTTCCCTCTTTCCTCGCCGCGTCGATGAGGCTCGGCGTGATGGCGGTCGGTTCAGGCGCCGCCGCGCGCGAGGGAGACGCAAACAAAGCGCCGGCCGCCGCGGCCGACGCCTTGAGCACGTCGCGCCTGGAGAGTGCGCCCATTTCCTCCTCTTGCGTCCTCCCGCTCCGCCTCGAGCGGTGCTCGCGACCTGCCTTACACCCCGAACAGCCTGCTGTAATGCGCCTTGAGGTCCGCGCTCGTCCGTTCGACCTCCGCCGGATCGTCTTTCATCTTCTTGATCTCGCCGAATGGCTTGCGTCCGGGCTTCTCCTTGGTCTGCGGATGCAGCGAGCGCAACCCGCCGGCGTCGATGGAAAGCTGCTGCGCCTGCGGCGAGAAGCAAAAGCTCTGGAACAGCCGGCCGGCATTGGGATTGGGCGCGTTCTTGAACAGCCCGTTGGGGCCGACGATGAGCGGCGAGCCCTCGCTCGCATAGACGATCTCGACCGGGGTGCCCCTCTCCTTCTCGATGAACATGTTGTACTCGTTGCCGTCCGCCATCACCGCGCGTTCGCCGAGCGCGAGCTTCTTGGGCGGATCGGCGGACGACTGCACCTGCATCACCTTCTGCTTGGCGAGCTTCTCGAAATACTCCCAGCCGAGGTCGCGCACCATCTGATAGGTCGCGGTCATGATCGTGCCGCTGTAGCTCGGGTGCGCCTTGACGATTTTGCTCGTCCATTTCGGATCGAGCAGGTCGGCGTAGCTCGTGGGCGCCTCCTCGGCTTTGACCATAGTTGTGTTGTAGCCGATGACGCAGAGCCAGACACGGAAGCTGGCGAAGGTCCCGTCGGGGTCCTTGTGCTCGGCCGGATAGTACTTGGCCACGTCCTCGGGCACATAAGGCTCGAGCATTCCTTCCCGTTTCCACACCACGAAGTGCGCGGCGTCGGACGAATTGACGACGTCGACCGAATGAATGCGGCTCGCATATTCCTGGCCGATGCGTTGGAACACGCGCTCGGCGCCGGTGCGCTCCACGCGCACGGCGATGCCGGGATATGTCGCCTCGAACGCTTTGGCGAGGCGCTCGGCGACCGGCAGATCGATGGAGGTGTAATAGACGACCTTGCCTTCTTTCTTCGCCGCTGCGATCAGCTCCGGCGTTACCGCGCTCGCCGGCGGCGCCGCCGAGGTGACCGAGGCGAACGCGCCCGATGCCGCGATGGCGGTCGAGGCCTTGAGCACATCTCGCCGGGAAATCATTCTCGTCTCCTCATGATCCTTGCTCATCCGCTCAAGACGCGGCAGCGCTCCGGGGGCAGATGCAGCCATACCGAGGCGCCCTGGGGTATGTTCTCCCCCGCCGGCGCCACGACGCGCAGCTGGGTGCCGTCACCCAACTCCACCAGATAGTCGCGGCTGGCCCCGAGGAACACCTGCCGCACGACGGTTCCCGGCAACACATTTTCAATAGCGTCGGGCTTGTTTGCCGACAGCCCCACCGAATGCTGGCGGATGGCGGCGGCGCCCTCGCCGTCGGCGGCGAATTTGCCGCCGCTGCAGCGCAGCGTCGCGCCCGACGAGCAAAGATGGCTGTCATCGAGCACGCGGCCCTTGATCACATTGCTGGAGCCGATGAAGCGCGCGACGAACTCCGAGCGCGGCCGATCGTAGATATCCTCGGGCGAGCCCGCCTGTTCGATCCTGCCCGCATTCATGACCGCGATGACGTCGGCGGTGGTCATCGCCTCCGACTGGTCGTGGGTGACGTAGATCGTGGTGTAGCGGTATTCGTCGTGCAGGCGGCGCACCTCGAAGCGCATCTCTTCCCGCAGGTTGGCATCGAGATTGGACAAAGGCTCGTCGAGCAACAGCGTCTCCGGCTCGACGATGAGCGCGCGCGCGAGCGCCACGCGCTGCTGCTGTCCGCCCGAGAGCTCGCCGGGATAGCGATCGGCGAGCGGCCGCAGATGGGTGGTATCCAGGATCGCGGCGAGCTTGCGCTCGAGGGTGGCGCGGTCGACTTTGCGCAGTTTCAGGCCGTAGGCGACGTTCTCGGCCACGGTCATGTGCGGCCACAGCGCATAGCTCTGGAAGATCATCGACATGTTGCGCCGTTCCGGCGGCAGCGTCCGTGCCGGGGACGACACCAGCTTGCCGCCGACCCGAACCTCGCCCGCCGACGGCTCCACGAATCCGGCGATCAGGCGCAGCGTCGTGGTTTTCCCGCAGCCCGAGGGACCGAGCAGGCACACCAGCCGTCCGTGCTCGATGGTGAGCGAGACGTCGTCGACAACCGGGACCTCCCCGTAGCGCTTAGTCAGGGCTCGCAGTTCAACCGACGCCACACCAGTCCTCCTCGACGGCCCGCCGTTTCACCGGATCGTCCGACTATTCAAACACCAAACCGCCGATTGGCATCCGCGACAGCTTGCCGCCACCGCCTCATCTGCCGGTAAATGCCGGCTTGCGCTTCTCCATGAACGCGCGGCGGCCTTCGATGAAGTCTTTGCTGGCGAAACATTCCTCCACCAGCTCGGCACACCGCGCCAGGTCGCGCGCGGATTCGTCCTTCATGACTTCGCCGACACTGTACTTGACGGCCTTGACCGTGAGCGGTGCGTTCGCGGCAATCGTCTCGGCGTAGGTCTTGACGTAGGCCTCAAGCTCCGACTCGGGCACGACCCGGTTGATCAGGCCCATGTGGCGGGCCTCCTCGGCGTCGAATTGGCGCGCGGTGAAGAAGATCTCGCGCGCAAACGCCGGCCCGACGACGTCGATGAGCCGGCGCAGTCCGGCATAGGAATAGCCGAGCCCGAGCTTTGCTGCTGGCACCGCGAAGCGCGAATTATCGGAGCAGATGCGCAGATCGCAGCACACCGCCAGTCCCACGCCGCCGCCGATGCAATAACCGCGGATCATGGCGATGGTCGGCTTGGGAAACTGCTGTACGCCGGCATAGGCCTGCTCGACCATCGCACCGTAGTGCCTGGTGGCCTCGAGCGTGCCGCGCTCGCTCTCGAACTTCGAGACATCGGCGCCGGAGACGAAAGCCTTGCCGCCCGCACCCGTGAGCACCACCACGCGCACATCGTCATCGTCGACGAAGCCGTCGAGGATGCGGCTCGTCGCCTCCCACATGTCGAGCGACACCGCGTTATGCCGCTCCGGGTTGTTGAAGATCACGTAGCCCACGTGCCCGTCCTTGCGCGCGAGCATCTTGTCGGTCTTGGTCACGTCGTCCATTGCTGGTCCTCCGCGCTGCGCGCGCAATCGAAGCTTTCTCGTCAAATCGCGTTCGCCCTGCGCAAGGCGGCGATCTCCTTCGCCTTGAAGCCAAACTCCTTGAGCACCGCGTCGGTGTGCTCGCCGAGCTCCGGCGGCGGCGCCGCGAACCGGCTCGGGGTGCGCGAGAGCGATACCGGCTGACGCGCCATGCGCAAGGTCGATTTGGTCTTGGTCTTCACCGGCTGCGCAAGGCCGAGATGTTTGACCTGCGGGTCGGCGTAGACCTGGTCGATGGTATAGATCGGCCCACAGGGGACGCCCGCCTTGTTGAGCAGCTCGATCCACTCGGCGCTGGTGCGCTTGACCGTATATTTCTCCATGTCGGCATTGAGCGCGTCGCGGTGCTTCGAGCGCGCGGCCGCGGTCTCATACTCGGGACGCTGCATCAACTCGGTCGCATCGGCGGCGTTGCAGAACCGCGCCCATATCTTCGAGCCGGTCGAGGCGATGTTGATGTAGCCGTCCGAGGTCTTGAACACGCCGGTCGGAATGCTGGTGGGATGATTGTTGCCCGCCTGCCCCGGCACCTCGCCGCCGATGAGCCAGCGCGCGCCCTGGAAGTCGAGCATGAAAATCTGCGCTTCGAGCAGCGAGGTCGCGACGTACTGGCCCTGCTTCGACTTCTCGCGCTCGAGCAGTGCGACCAGAATGCCGAGCGCGCAGAAGAGCCCGGCGGTGAGATCGGCGACCGGAATGCCGACGCGCACCGGCCCTTGCCCCGGCAGGCCCGTGATCGACATCAGCCCGCCCATGCCCTGGGCGATCTGATCGAAGCCCGGCCGCGCAGCGTAAGGCCCGGTCTGACCGAACCCGGAAATGCTGGCGTAGATGAGCTTGGGATTGATCTTTCGCAATTGCGCGTAGTCGATGCCGAGCCGGCGCTTCACGTCGGGGCGAAAGTTCTCGACCACCACGTCGGCTTTCTTCACCATGCGCTTGAACGCCGCCAGCGCCTCGGGCGCCTTGAGGTTGAGGGTGATGCTGCGCTTGTTGCGGTGCAGATTTTGAAAGTCCGACCCTTCGCGCGGGCCGCCGAGCGGATCGCCGGCGCCAGGCTCGGGCGGTAACTCGATCTTGATCACGTTTGCGCCCCAGTCGGCGAGCTGGCGCACGCAGGTTGGGCCCGCGCGCACGCGGGTCAGGTCGAGGACGGTAAAGCGTTCGAGCGCGCGTGAAGCCCTGGGAAACGGCATGTTCTTGGCACTCGCCAGGTCGCTTGGGGTGCATGTCTCTGCCGGCGGGCGCCGGGAACGCCGACATTCCCCGATCTGTCGGCTATTGTCCACCGAGGAGGGGATTTGAGCCGGCAGGGCTTGATCGCTATGTTCCGGCGGGGGGCTCTGCAGCATCGGTTGACGCCCGTGATGACTAGCTTTGCGCTGATCCCCTCCCTCGCCCAGCTCGTGCGGCCGCTGGCGGCACTCCTTATCATTGCCGCAGCGACGGCAACGAACGCGCAGGAGCACCCGCGCCGCCCGCCACAACAGGCGAGCGAACAGCACGCGAGCGAACCGCGGCAAGGCGAACAGACGCGCGAGAGCGTGCTGCGGCTGCTGCCGGGCGACTCCGTTACCGAGCACTCGGTCGCAATTCCCGGCGGCGAGCTCCGTTATACCGCGACCGCCGGAACGTTCGCGCTGTTCGACCAATCGGGCGAGCGCTCGGCGGCGGTCTATTACACCGCCTATGTTGCCAAAAATGCCGAGGCGGCGAACCGTCCCATCACGTTCGCCTTCAACGGCGGACCGGGCGCGGCATCGGCCTATTTGAACTTGGGTGTCCTTGGCCCGCGCATTCTCGAGTTTCCCGGCAATAACCCAGCCGCGGCGCGCATGCAGGACAACCCCGCGACTTGGCTCGCCTTCACCGATCTCGTCCTGATCGATCCGGTCGGCGCCGGCTGGAGTAGGCCGGCCAAGCCCGACGGCGGCAAGGCTTTCTACGGGGTGCGATCAGACGCGCAGGCGATGGCCAAGGTCATCTCGCTCTACCTCGCCAAGAACGGCCGCACCGGTTCGCCCAAATATCTGGTCGGCGAAAGCTACGGCGGCTACCGCGCCGCCAAGGTGGCGCATCTTTTGCAGCGCGAGCAGGGCATCATGATGTCGGGCGTCATCTTGCTGTCGCCGGTCATCGAGGGCGCTTTGACCTTCGGCACCAGTCGTTCCGCTCTCAGCGCCGCTTTGCAATTGCCGTCGCTCGCCGCGGCCGAGCTCGAGCGCAAAGGCGCGTTCAGCAAGGAGGCGCAGGGGGAGGCCGAACGCTTCGCGCTCACCGAGTATCTGACCGGGCTGGCCGGTGCGCGGCCGCAGGGCGAAGCCGCGCGCGAGTTTTATGCCCGCGTCGCCAAAATCACCGGTCTTCCCGAAGACGTCGTCTCCCGCTCGCGCGGCTTCATCCGCGACGCCTACGTCAAGCATCTGCGCTCCGGCGAGGGCAAGGTCGTCAGCCACTACGACGTCACCTTCGCGGTGCCCGATCCGTTCCCGGAACAGGAGAGCGCGCGCGGCGGCGACCCGGTGCTCGACAGCCTCACGCGCGCGTATGGCGCGGCCTATGCGGCTTATGCCCGCGACGAGCTCGGATTCAAGACCGAGATGAGCTTCATCCTGCTGGCGAACGACATCGCCGGCAAATGGGATTGGGGCGAAGGCTCCGGACGCGGCTCCGCCAGCGCCAGCGACGAATTGCGGGAGTTGCTCGCGTTCATTCCCTCATTCCGGCTCCTAATCGCGCACGGCTATGCCGACATGGTGACGCCGTACGCGGCCAGCCGCTACGTGCTCGACCATCTGCCGCCGCTGGGCGATCCTTCGCGCGCCCAACTCCTGCTCTATCGCGGCGGGCACATGTTCTATACCAACGCGGAATCCCGCAAGGCTTTCAGCTCGGACGCCAAGGCGTTCTATCAATCGACGCAGTGATGTGCGGCGCTGAAATCTGCGTTGATGCTAGAGCATTTTCTGGCTCGTTTGACTTAACGCGTACCCACCCGTGTCACCCGCGGGCTTGACCCGCGGGTCCATCTTTCTTCGCAAGAACGGTTTCCCGAATAAGATGGATTGCCGGGCATAAGCGCGTTTACGCGCGTCTTTGACGCGCTATGCCCGGCAATGACGAATCCAGGATCGAGGCAAGGCAAGTAGAAAATACTTTAATGTCGCCTCAGAGGCCTCAACGCGGCCCTTCATACTCCAAGATATCGAATCCCACGTGGCGATCGATCACGTAGATCAGACCGCGGTCGTCGAGGGCGACGTCGTTGCTCTGCGGCGCCGGCTTGCCCGCCACGGGCTCGGGAATGAAATGGCCGATCTCGCGCGGGCTCAGCGGATCGGCCAGATCGATGATCCGCAAGCCGCCGCCGAACCAGACGGCATGGACGATGCTGCCGGTCATGCGCTCGCAGAACTGATGCGCGCCGAAGCGAGCGCCGGGCGTGCGGCTGAAAGGTGAATCGACTTCGCTGACCTGGAACTGCCCGATCGGCCTGATCGCGCCTAGGTCGCTGACATCGAAGGTCAACAGACAGGCATGCGCGCGCCCGCGCCGCGCCTCCTCCTCGCTCGCGCTCAACGCCTGGTCTTCCTCGTCGATGGCGACGGCGATGCGGCGGCCGCCGATGCGGCCCGGCAGCGGCAGCACCGTGTGCGTCGGCTCAGGAAACAGCGGGTGATAGTTGTAGCTGCCCACGCCTTTCGGGCGCGCCAGATCGGAGACGTCGACGACCCAGAACCCCGCATGCCAGCAGCTTGCCCACATCTCGTCGCCGAAGCGCAGCGCATGATGCAGCCGGTGCCGGCGGCCCGACCAGGTCGGCGTCTCGCCGGCGGCGACGTGCTGCCCCGGCATCCACCAGCGCGAGATTTCCTGCGGATTGCGCGGATCGCGCAGGTCGTAGATCACGAGAATGTTGCCGACATACCCCGGCATCTCGGTCGAGATGTAGGCGTGACGCTCGTCCATGTCGAAGCGGTGCACCCCGATCCCGCCGGTCTTCTGATACGTGATCAGCTTCGGCTGCGCCGGGTTGGCGACGTCGTAGATCTTGAATCCGCCGTTGCCATATCCGCGCCGCTCGAATGCTTCGAGCATCGCCAGGTCATCCTCGCTCACGGCCATCTTGGCGGCGACTTCCTTGCGCGTCGGCTCGCGGCCGAGCGCTTGCGTGAGCGCACGGCGCGCCGCCGGCAGTTCGTCGGCGCGGCGGCCGATCTTGCTCATGTTGCGCTCGTGATTGACGACCATGATATCGCCCGCGACGCGCACTTTGTGACTGTGGGACTCGTGATCGTCGAGCTTGATCGTGGCGACCACGCGCGGCTTGCCCGGATCGGCGATGTCGATGATGGACGTGCCGAGATGATCGGGATTGGGAATGTGGCCGACGTAAGCGTAAGCGCCGGAGACCGTGACCTGCCCGCCGCCGGGAAGATCGAGATGGCCGAGGCGGCGGACGTGGCGGGCGAGGCTCTTGGTTGGCCGGTCAACGGTATGCATATGAAGAACTCCCATGTGCGCGGCAGAGGCGGGCCCGGTAGGGTGGGCAAAATCGCTTCTGCGCAAGCAGAATTTCGTTTGGCGGGCGCGCGATTTTGCCCACGCGGCTCGATCGCGTGGGCATTGCGCGTCAGAGTGTGCGTAAACCGCAGAGCTACAAACGCGCAATGCCCACCCTACTGGCGGCAGGGCGATGCCTCACTCCAGCTTTGCGCCCGAGGCCTTGATGATGGCGGTCCATTTGGGAATTTCCGACCTGATGTAAGCGGCGAAGTCTTCCGGCGTGCCGCCGATGATATCGACGCCGAGATCAGCAAGCGAGGTTTTGACCGCAGGATCGGCGAGCCCGCCGGCGAGCGCGCGATTGAGCGTCGCGATCACCTCCTCCGGCGTGTGCGCGGGCGCGACCAGCCCGTGCCAGGTGGTGGCGTCGAAATTCTTGATCCCGAGCTCGTCGATGGTGGGGAGGTCGGGCAGGACCGCGGTGCGCTTGAGACTGGCGACCGCGAGCGCGCGCACTTGGCCGTCCCTGATATGCGGCACCACAGAGGAGGCGGTGGCGAACATCATCTGCACGTGTCCGGCGATCACGTCCTGCAGCGCCGGCGCCGCGCCCTTGTACGGCACGTGCACGATGTCGATCTTGGCTTCGGCCTTGAACAGCTCGCCGGCAAGATGTGCGGCGAGGCCATGACCGGAGGAGGCGAAATTGAGCTTGCCCGGATTGGCCTTGGCAAGCGCGATCAGCTCGTCCATCGATTTTGCCGGCAGCGCCGGGTTCACCACCAGGATATTGGCCTGCGACCCGATCAGGCCGATCGGCGCGAAATCCGTTTCCGGGTTGAAATTGATCTTTTTGTAGAGCGCCGCATTGGTGGCGAGGATCGCATTGTTGCCGTTGAAGAGCGTGTAGCCGTCGGGCGCCGCGTGGGCGACCGCTTCGGCCGCCACGTTGCCGCCGGCGCCCGGCCGGTTGTCGATCACGATAGGCTGGCCGAGGATTTGCTCGAGCTTGCGGGAGAGAATGCGCGCGAGCACATCGCTCGCCCCGCCCGGCGTGTAGGCAACGACCAGCGTCACCGGCCGCGTCGGATAGTCCATCGCCGCGACGGCGGACGCGCCGCACGCGAGTAACGTGAGGGCGACGCAGAGGACCGGCGTTCGCGGCAGCATCGATCCTCCCGCCCGCTAGACGAACTGCACGGCGATGCCGCCGAGCGCGCCGAAGTCGGCGTGCAGCGTGTCGCCCTTGTGCGCGAACACCACGCGCGTAAACGAGCCCGCCAGCACGAGATGCCCCGCCTCGAGCGCAACGCCGTGGGCGGCGAGCTTGTTGGCGAGCCACGCCACTCCGAGCGCGGGATGGCCGAGCACGCCGGCGGCAACGCCGGTCTCCTCGATCTCGGAATTCTTGTACATGATGCCGCCGACCCAGCGCAGGTCGACGTCGAGCGGCTTCACCGGCCGGCCGCCGACGACGATGCCCGCGGCGGCGCCGTTGTCCGCCACCGTGTCGAAAATCCGCCGCGGATCCTGCAGCCGCGCGTCGACGATCTCAATCGCGGGGACGACGTATTCGGTCGCGCGCAGCACCTCAGCGAGCCCGACGCCCGGCCCCTTGAGCGGCCTGCCCATGATAAAGGCGAGCTCGATCTCGACCCGCGGCCGGCAATAGTTCTCGTGCGGAATTTTCGCGCCGTCCGCGATCATCATGTCGTCGAACAGATGCCCATAATCCGGCTCGTCGATCTGGGAGGAGCGCTGCATGGCCTTCGAGGTCAGGCCGACCTTGTGGCCGATGAGCTTCGCGCCGGTCGCGAGCTTGCGCTTGGCCACCTCGGTGGAGATGGCATAGGCGTCCTCGATGGTGAGGTCGGGCCAGGTTTTGGAGAGCTGGACCGCCTGCTTGCGCTCCTTCTGCGCGCTTACGAGAATATCGGCGGCTTTCTTGCGATCGGCCTTGGACAGCATTGTTGAGCTTCCTCGGATGATGATGATCAGCAGTCTAGGGAAGTTTCATATTGAGTGTCGATGACAGCGCTACGATTTCGCTGCGCTCCCTCTCCCCGTCCTCACTCACCCCCTCTTGCCGCGTAGGCAGCGTTGAGCTTTGCCGCGACCGCGCCGCGATCGATCTTGCCGGCCCCGTTGAGCGGCAGCGCCGGGACGATGTCGATAAAGCGCGGATGCGAATAGGCCGCTCCCTTGCTCAGGCAATAGGCCTTGAGATCGTCGGCCGTGATTTTCGAGCCCGCGCGCGCGATCACCATCGCCGCCGGCACGAAGCCCTTGACCGGGTGCGGCACCGGCGCCACCACGGCATTGACCACCTCGGGATGGCCGAACAGCACGTTCTCAACCTCCTTCGGATAGATGTTCTCTCCGCCGCAACTGAACATGTCGTCGACGCGGCTGCGGAAATAGAAGAAGCCCTCCTTGTCCTTGCAGAGAACATCGCCGGTGTGCAGCCATCCGTCGGTGATCTTGGCGCGCGTAATTTCCGGCTCGTTATAATAGCCGCGGCACACATAGGGGGATCGGATCCAGAGCTCGCCTTCCGCGGCGTCGTTGCCGTCCGCATCGACCAGCCTGAGTTCGATCTCGGGCGCGGGGACGCCAGGGCTGCCGCGCGGGACCGGGCGGCCGTCGATCGGCGGCCGCAGCGGACTTCCGCCCTCGGTCAATCCGTAGCTTTCCGAGACCTTGACGTGGGGAAGCGCGGCTTCAACCGCCTCCATCAACTCGGGCGTCACCACCGCCGAACCGATCGTGAGCTCGCGCAGCGCGCTGAGGTCGAGCGTGCGCAGATAATCGCGGTGCTCGAGAAACATCGTGAACACCGCCGCCACGCCGCGCGAATAGGTGCATCGATACTTCGCCAAGGCATCGAGATAGGTGCGCGGCTCGTAGGCCGGCATCAGCACGAAGGAACCGCCGGCGTAGAGCATTGGCTTGACCGTGCCGCGCAGCGCGTTCTTGTGGAACAGCGGGAGCGCAACGAGCCCGCGGTCGCTCTCCGCGCACGGCCAATAGCGCTGGTTGTAAGCGACGTACCACAGCATGCCGTGATGCGTCATGATCGCCCCTTTGGGGCGGCCGGTCGATCCCGACGTATAGGGCTGGAACGCCTGCGCGCCGTCAGCGATGACAGGCGGATCGACCGGTGCGGCCGACTTGGCCATCTCCTCCTCGAAGGAGAGAAAGCCCTGAGCGCGCTCGTCGAGAACGAGCCGTTGGCGCAGCGGCGAATGGCGCACGATCGCCAGCGCCTCGCGGTGGCTGGAGGGATCCACCACCGCTAGCGCGCAGTGCGCCTCGGCGATGATGTGGGCGAGGGTTGCCGCCGCCGCGCGTATGTTGAGCGGCAGCGGGATCGCGCCGACGCGCATCGCGCCGAAGAAAAATTCGATGAATTCGGTGCGGTTTCCGATCAGCATGGCGACGCGCTCGCCGGGTGCCACACCGAGCCGAGCGAGCATGCTGGCAACGCCGTTCATCCGCGCATCGAGCTGCCGATAGGTCGCGCGGCGCTCCTTGCCGCCGAACAGATCGATGATCGCAACCTTGTCCGGCGCGCGCGCGACGGAGTGGTCGAAGAAAAACCCGAGATTGCGCCCGCGATTGATGTCGCTCATGGGGATCAGGCCGGCTTATCGGCCGTTATGGCCGCTGACTGATCCGCGTCAATTCGATATCTTGCCAAGACCTTTTCGCCTCGTGACGATTGTAAAGACTGCGAGGACCCCACGCCCTGAACCGCAGGAAGGAAACTCCATGACGATATTTTTCGGTCGCGGCCTTGCAACGCTGGTGGCCGCTTGTCTCCTTGCGCTGCTCGGAACGAGCCCCTCGCCTGCGCAGCAACGACCGAAGATCACTGTTTCGAGCCTGACGCTTCCGGTATTCAACCCGCTCGTGTGGAACATCATGAAGGCACGCGGCCTCGACGCCAAGCACGGCTTCGAGCTCGACATCAGGCCCTATCCCTCGATCTCCGCCTTCTATGCCGCCTTCTCCACCGGCGAGACCGAAGTCGTGATCGGCGGCCCGACCATCTTGCAGAAACTTTACCAGGAAGGCGTTCCGTTGCGGATTTTCGGCACCGGGTTCACCCTTGCCGATCTCGTCGTCTTCGCCAAGGACCCCAACATCAAATCGCTCGCCGATCTCAAGGGCAAGCAGCTTGCCGCCGACATGGGCGGGTCGCAATTCCAGGTGATCAAGATTTACACCAATGCCAAGGGCATCGAGCTCGGCAAGGACATCACCGTGGTCAATGCAAACTTCGCCGTTGCGCGCGCGCAGCTCGAGGCCGACCGCGTCGATGCGGCGCTGGTGATCGAGCCGCTGGCCAGCATTACGCTGCGGCAGAACCCGACCTGGAACATCGTCTTCAACGGCGCGCAAGGGTGGAAGGAGATCACCGGGCAGGACGGCTGGGAGATCGTGCCAGCGCTACGCGCGGAGACGATCGCGCGGGTACCGCAAGCTCCCAAGATGCTGCTGGCGTCGCTGCAGGATGTGGCCGACGTCCTCCAGAAGGAAACCGATGCGGCCGACAAGATCGCCGTCGATACCACCAAGCTGCCGCCCGGCATTCTCAAGGCCGCGGTCGACAGCGGCCGTCTGCGCATGATCGTGCAGCCGGCGTGGGAGGGCGCGGTGCGCCAATCGATCACCGACATGATGCAGCGCGCGGTCAAAGCCGGCTTCTACCAGAACATGCCGGACGACAAGATCATCTATGCACCCTGAAGAATACCGAGAGGCCGGCCTCGACGGAAAATTCTCGCGGCAGGCCGTCGTCTCGGTTCTGATCTTTGCGGCGTTATGGGAAGCGCTGTCGTATCTTGCGCCGGCGCTTGGAATTCCCGCTTTCGCCATTCCCAGTCTTGCCCGGATCGGGCGGAGCCTGCTGACCATCACGCCGATCGACGTCGTCGTCACGCTGGCGCGGGTCATCGGCGCGCTGATTGCCTCGTTCGTGCTCGGCGTCGCGCTCGCCGTCTTGATGTATCGGTCGCAACGGCTCGAAAGCTATCTGCGGCCGATGATCCGCCTGTTCATGGCGGTTCCGGTGGTATCGTGGATTTTGTTCGCGGTGCTGTGGTTTCGCGGCGTCGAATTCCGCATTGCCTTCGTGCTGATCGCGGTCTGCGGGCCGGTTTTCCTGATCGACGCGTTCGACGCCATGCGCAACGTTCCGCGTGAATTGCGTCGCATGGTGCGCTCGTTTCGGCCGACCGCGTTGCAATACTTCGGCAAGCTGATGTTTCCCGCAATCGTGCCAAACCTCATTACCAGTTGGAAAATAAACCTGAGCCTTGCGATCCGCGTCGTCACGATTGCGGAACTCGTCGGCGCGGTCACCGGCATCGGCCATCAGTTGGCCGTCGCCCAGGAATTGTTCTCGGTGGCCGACGTGTTCGCATGGACGCTGGTGCTGGTCGCGCTGCTGTTTCTGCTGGAAGCAGTGGTCGCACGGGTGGAACGGCGCGTGTTGCGATGGCGGGCATGATCGCACCGCCGCCGATCGAGGTGCGGCAGCTGCGCAAGGTGTTCCGGCAAACTGCCTCCGGGGAGCCGGTGGTCGCCATCGAACGGCTCGATCTCGATATCGCCCCGCGCGAAGTGGTCGCGATCGTCGGCCAGACCGGATGTGGAAAATCCACCTTGTTCGACCTGATGATCGGGCTCGAGCGCCCCACCGCCGGCTCGATCTTCATCGGCGGGAGGACGCCTTACGGCGACTTCGATCATTTCCGCGGCCAAATCGCCACCGTGTTCCAGCAGGATCGGCTGCTGCCGTGGCGTTCCGCGCTGGACAACGTGAAGCTGCCGCTCGAGCTGATCCGGCTGAGCGATGACGAGCAGCACAAGCGTTCGCTGTTGTGGCTCGAGCGGCTGGGGCTCGCAAACTTCGCACGCGCATACCCGCATGAACTGTCCGGCGGCATGCGCCAGCGCGTCGCCATCGCGCGGGCTTTCGTGGTGCAGCCCAACATCCTGCTCGCCGACGAGGCATTCGGTCATCTCGACGAGGTCACGGCAGCCGAATTGCGGGAGACGTTTCTAAGCCTTGCGCGCGAATGCGGCAGCACCGCCATCCTGATCACGCATCAGCTTGAGGAGGCGATCGGCGTCGGCGATCGAATCATCGTCCTCGGCAGGGCGGCGCGACTGCTCGCCGACATCGATGTGGCGCGCTGGGACAAGCGCGAATTTGCGACCCTGCGCGAGGCGATCCAGGCGACGTTGCAGAACAACGCGCAGGACCTGCGGCTGATGCGCGCCTGAACGGAGGCCGCATTGTGGCTTTGCACGCCGTACTGTGACGAAAAGGTCACACGCGTTGCAAATGCAGCGTCGCGACCGGATTCTCCCATTGGCGACGCGCGCAAATCAGATAACGTTGGTCTCGCCTAATCATGGGCGTTTCCTCCTTCACTTGAGCCCCGCTTGTCGGGGCTTTTTTCTTGGCGCGAGAAGCAGCGCGCGCGACCGGTCCGCCGCGCGCGCAATCAAACAATCATCGCTCGAGCGGCGTGCCTTGCGGCTGCGGCCAACGCGCCAGCGCCGCCGTCCCCTGCGCGGTGAGCGCGTAGGTGCCGCGCTCGACGCGCAAGAACCAGCCGTAGACGTTGCGCAGCAAAATCTTCGGCGCATCCGGGATGGCAGCTTTGATTTCGGTCGTGCGTCGCGGCCCCTGCGACAGCGACGCCGCGCAGGCGAGCGCCTGCTGGCGGTACGCGGTCATGATCGGCGCCTTGCAGCCGCCGCCGAGCACGGGATCGCCGAGACGCCGCCGATGCTCATCGACGAGGCGCGATCGGCGCTTCGCGTCGCGGCGAGGACGCCACGGGACCGGCTCGACCAAGAGCTCGACGCGGCCGCTGGTCGACACGCCGAGTAGGCCGAAACCCAATAGTCGGCAAAGTTTGCGCACGCGCGCATCGCGCTCGCGCCCGCGGCGGCCCGAGCTGCGCACGGCAAGCCAGACCTCGTCGCACGCCGCGCTGCGATCGATCCCTTGCAACACGAGCTCGAGGTTGAAGCCGAGCTTCAACTCCCCGACGACGACGAGCGGCGGCCCCTCGCCGCGGATCGCAACGAGATCGCAACCGCAGACTTCGCCCTTGACGTCGAAGCCGAGGGTCTCGAGGAACCGTTTCACCGGGACGTAGAGCGAGGTCTCCAGCCTCGCTCCCGTGTTCCGTTGCGATGGTTGACGTGGCATGGCAACCCGTGGCGGCGAGGTACGTGCGTGCCCGGCGCCCGATATTTTCGGCGTTCGCGCGCGAGCATGTCCCCGACGTCGTAAGCGCTCCGTTAACGCGGGCCGCCCGAGGCCGTCCGCTC
Organism: Xanthobacteraceae bacterium; assembly: GCA_035693615.1. Taxonomy (GTDB): domain Bacteria; phylum Pseudomonadota; class Alphaproteobacteria; order Rhizobiales; family Xanthobacteraceae; genus VAZQ01. The sequence goes on along the minus strand of DASSGH010000001.1, from coordinate 5,512 downwards.
CCAACAAAGACGGCGGCACCCTGCGCACCATCGGCGAGGCGTGCGTCAAACAATAAAAATCAATAAATAATAACTTCTCTAACGTGGAAAAAATCGGCCCAAGGGGCTAAACCTAGCCAGCACCCCGCCGCGGGTATCCGTCCCAATTAGGACAACCTTCTCGGCAAATTAGGACAAGTGCGTCTCTATCGATCCGCATCTCAGCCTAGGCTGCGCCGACACGCTTAGTAGCTCGCAGGCATGCCGGTGTCCCGCCACGCCGCGCGGTTCCAGGAGGAACCGAATGTTGGAAATGACCAATGAAAACTTTGGAAGACTGCTCAGGGGGCTAACCATGGCCGTGGGCAATAGAAGGAACCGTATACTCCTGTATCAGTTTCTCGCGGCAGAGATTCGGGCTTTGCACTGTTCCTATGGAGTCGGAGACGGAGAGTCCTACAAACGAGCCCTAACGTTCCTGGAAAATTGCGAGCGATATACGCTGCGCAGTTTGGTCCGCAGGTCGGCCGAACACCATGCTCAGGTGACCGTTGATCATGCAAAGAGGGTTTTCTCACGTGCTTTAAAAAAGCTCGATACTTCGCAAGGGCATAACCCGACTCTGCGAGCCATGATAGTGCATCTACTGAAATAGGAGCCATTGCAGACAAATAGTCAGCCATCTGGGAACGCTTGATGCGTCGAAGGCTCGCCAACTTTTGGGTTAGAAGAAACTAGCATCAAGAACGCCATTCGTGCCTGATGAGCGCGCCGCGGACCGATCGCCGACGTCGGGTTGGTCAATGTCGACGCGTCACAGCAGCCGTTGCTGACGACGCCGCAGCACGCTTGAGCCGGCGCGCGCCCACAGAAGAGAACGACGTTCCCGTTGCGATTCCGCTTCGTTCCCGGATCGATTCCGAAATGTGCCGCAAAGGGCGCGGCCGCGCGCTAACGCCTGGCGTGCGAGGCGCCGCCGGACCGCACAAGTTTCGGATATTCCAGTGGAAAGAGGCTTTCCTTCCGGTCTCGAATCATATCTCTTGCGCCAAGAGTGCGCATTTCGCGCCTCGGAGGAGGGCTATCCATCATGGCGGGCAAAGCGATGACGAGTGCGAAAGCCAATCGTCCCGTTACGCTCAAGCATTTGGCGGCAAGATTGGCGGCCGATCACGAAATGTCGAAGCGCCAAGGTGAGGCGATCCTGGGCGACCTCGTGACCCTGATCACCAAACATCTCAAGAAAGGCGAACGCATCCGGATTGCAGGCTTTGGCATCCTGCAGGTGAGGACGCGCGCAGCCCGCATGGGCCGAAATCCGGCGACCGGCGAAGCCATCAAGATCAAGGCGAGCAAGAAGGTCGCGTTCCGCCCGGCCAAGCACTTGAAGATGGCGGTCTAATAAGCCGGCGCAGAGATCGCGTTGACCCTGCCCCGTCGGCCTGCTGCCGACGGGGGCGGATATTTTCGACCAACTCTCGTTATTTCTTTCGATCGAGCACGCCGTCAGGCGTGTCCGGCTTAGTGCCGCATATCGCTCGCCGGCGTATTGGCAAATTCGGATTCGAACTCGGAAATTTCCCGCATCAAGGTATCGACGATGCGCTGGCGCAGCGCGGCGTACGCGGATGATCGCTATTTGCGCAATTCCCGGGAGGTGATCCATGAAACTTGATGGACGCTGCCACTGCGGCTACGTGACCTTCAAGGCCGAAGCCGATCCCGAAAACGTGACCGTTTGCAACTGTACAGACTGCCAAATCATGAGCGGCGCTCCATTGCGAGCGGTTATTGTCGCCCGTCCAGGCACGTTCGTGCTCCTATCCGGCAAACCGACAGAATATCGAAAGACCGCCGACAGCGGAAACGTCCGTGTGCAAGGTTTTTGCCCCCAATGCGGGACGGCGCTCTATGCAACGTCGATTGATGATGACCCAAAAGCCTACAATGTGCGGCTTGGATCGGTGCGCCAACGAAATGAATTGGCGCCACGGCGGCAAATATTTGTTCGCTCCCAGCAGGGATGGGTCAACGACCTCGCCTCAATCCCGAAATTTACCGGCATGCCGCCGCGTTGAACCCGGCCGGTGGGCCGCGAAACGCGGCTGCTAATCGGGACATTGAGCAGACGTCGGCGAATGGCTGAGCCTATCCCGTATCGATGACCGCGCAATGGAAGCGTGGTATCATCCCCGCGTTGCATGAATGACCCCCCACCGGAGGGTCACATGGCAAGCTCCATCGGACGGCGGAAATTGTTAGCCACGCTCCGCGGCGCGGCGGCCGCATGGCCTCTGGCGACGCGGGCGGTTGACCTGATTCGGCGTAGCACATCCCGAGTAGATAGAATTCTCAGAGGTGAGAGGCCCGCCGACTTCCAGTGCAAGGACCAACGAAGTTCGAGATGGTCATCAACCTAAAGACTGCCAAGGGCTGGGCCTGGAAGTGCCGCCGACGCTGGCCGCCCGCGCCGACGAGGTGATCGAGCGATGCGAAGCGAGAGGGAGGTTCAAATGAAACTTTCCCGCCGAAATTTTCTGCAACTGGCCGCCGGCGCTGCCGCGCTGCCGGCCGTCTCACGTTTCGCATGGGCACAAGCGTATCCGACGCGGCCGGTGCGCATAATCGTTGGATTTGCCCCCGGTGGCGGCAACGACATCATGGCGCGCCTGATAGGACCATGGTTGTCGGAGCGGCTCGGGCAGCAATTCGTCATCGAGAACCGGCCAGGTGCCGGCACTAACGTAGCCACCGAGGCGGTCGTGCATGCGCCCCCTGACGGCTATACGCTTCTGCTGGCTAGTCTTCCGAACGCGAGTAACGCGACACTTTACGAACACCTCAAATTCAATTTTGTCCGCGACATCATGCCGGTTGCAGGCATTAGTCGCGATCCCTTTGCCATAGAGGTGAATCCCTCATTACCAATCAAGACAGTTCCCGAGTTCATTGCCTACGCCAAAGCCCATCCCGGGAGGCTCACCATGGCGTCGGGCGGCATCGGGTCCGGAAATCACATTTTCGGTGAACTGTTCCAGATGATGTCCGGCGTCCACCTCGTTCATGTGCCTTATCGCGGCGCGGGCCCCGCGCTTGTCGATCTGCTCGGCGGGCAGGTGCAGGTCATGTTTGCTAGCATGCCCTCATCAATCGAATATATCAGAGCCGGTAGACTTCGTGCGCTGGCGGTGACAACCGCGATGCGCTCGCCGGTGATGCCGGACATCCCGATGATGAGCGAGTTCGTGCCGGGCTACGAGGCGAGCTTTTGGACCGGCATCGGCGCGCCGAAAAACACGCCGTCTGAGATTGTTGACAAGCTCAACACGGAGATCAACGCGGCCCTCGCCGATCCCAAGATGAAGACGCGGCTTACCGAGTTGGGCGTCGCCGCACTTCCAGGCTCTCCTGCCGACTTCGGCAAGCTGATTGCCAGCGAAACCGAGAAATGGGGCAAAGTGATCCGGGCGGCCAACATCAAGGCGGAGTAGGAGCGGGCACGGCAGATATTCCATAACGTTCCGTTCCGCGATTGGCGGCAATGACCGCTACTGTGTGAGACGGTTTACAGACGCCATCGCTCAACGAGCGCATCATTCGTAAGCCAGCGCATCGTCTTGAGGAAGGGAGAAGAGCCATGCGCACCGTTTCAGGTTGGAGCGCCGCCGCGGCCGCGCTCGCGTTCGTCGTTCTCTCGGTCTCGCCAGCACGCGCAGAAGAACTGACTGGAACCTGGCAAGGGACTCTCACCGGGGAGGGTCAGACGATCGAGTTCACGGTGGCCTTTAGTGAGGATGGCTACGCCCTCTATGAGTACAAGAACAACAAAGGCGTGGTGCGGACTGTCGAGCTGTCTGCTCCGGGGCAGGTCCAATTCGTGCCGCCGGGCGGCGGCGTAAGGACAGTGACCGTAGAGTCAGTCGCCAAGCGCCCAGGCGGGCTCTCATACGTGCTCCACTTCCGTTTCGAGCGGGCGAGTGGGGGATATCTGGACCAGCGCTTCAGCTCCCACCAGTACGACTATGCGTTGACGCGGGGAGGACTGCGGCTGCGGCTGGTCAGCCGGGCGGCGAGTTATATCGGGGACCGAGGCGGACCGATTGGCGGCGCCCAGAAACCGGAGGTCGTCGAAGGCGTCCTGAGCAAAGTGGAGTGAGGGCGAGACGCGATCCGGTCGGCGCGCGTGCGTCCCGGCTTAGTGCCGCATATCGCTCGCCGGCGTGTTGGCAAATTCGGATTCGAACTCGGAAATTTCCCGCATCAAGGTATCGACGATGCGCTGGCGCAGCGCGGCGTCCGAGCCGTATGTCAGCTCTGCGATGGTCTTGGCGAGCGCGGTGATGACCTCATCGACGTCGATGGCCTCTCGATCGCCGCTCGTGGAGCCGTACTCCGCGTAGAAGTCGTCGATCACGTCGCCGATGAGGCAGTGCAGGCACGGCCGCTCTTCATTCGATTCAGTACTATCCGACATGGTCATCCTCGCATGCGGGGATCGGGCTCGGTGTGTCGCGGGCGTGCCGGCTGCGCCTTGCATCCCATCCGCGTTCAGAAATCTTGGCGGTCCCGAGAGAACCGCCACTTAAATATGATCAAGTGCTACGCCGGCAAACCCCTTCTCCCGACCCCCTTGACCCGTAACGGTTATTTCGGCCAATGGCAAACCTGGCGGACTGATCACGGATAGGATTCTGCGAGCGGATTTGATCCATCCGCATCCACGATGTGCGCACGGCAGCGCGCGCTGGGGTGCGACGTTTGATGTTCCGAGGTCCGATTTTTGGGGGCAAAGCGGACCAAGGATGGCGTGAGGTCCGCTTAGGACCGATTGTGTTGCAAAACTATTTTCGCGACCAAATTAAGCAATATTGATTCAAGGACTAGCACAGGCGCGCAACATCGATTCAAAACAGCGTTCAGCCGGATTCGATAATTGCTCCTTCGCGGCGCAGCGAAGAGTTTTGCAACACAATCCCCCCGAAAGCGGAATTTTATCCGCGATCTTGTTATGTCGTGGATGTTGCCAAAAAGGAGACTAATGCCCCGCAACACATAATCGGCGAAGGTTGGCCTGCCAGATCACGCAGTGAGGGCACCGTTAAAACCGAGCGCTCGCGCTATGATGGCCTCCGCCTCGAGATGATCATCACACGCCACACCGCGCCAGGCTATGTGCTGGTCCGGTCGCACGAGCATCAACCGGCGTCCGTAGACCGCAATGATGTCCGGCTCATTTAGATGTAATACGTCGAGCGGAACACCACGCCGCGCCGCGGCCTCGACAAGAACTGCGCTCCGAAATGTACCGACGCAGACTAAGGTGAACCAGAGACCTAGCCGGTCATAGATCGGCGTATGATCTTTAAGCACCACACTCGGCATCCGCACGCCGGGAAAGGTGGTGGGTATGTAGCGTAACGGATCGCGCGGGATGTTGGCCCCGCGCTCTGCACAGACAACCGGAGACTGCTCGTAGGCGTAGCCATATTCGATGCCATAACTTTCGTTTTCAGCGTTGCCGAGTGAGGCGATG